>CAZIKB010000283.1:0-1506 GCA_964539665.1 uncultured Cytophagia bacterium | reverse complement strand
AATTAATAATTAAATTATAAATGAGTTTACTAACTAAAGCGTTTGGCACAAAATCAGATCGTGAAATAAAATCACTTTGGCCTATCGTCAAAGAAATCAAACAAATTGCTGAAGCTATAAAAAGCAAATCGGATGAAGATCTTATTCAACGTACAAAAGAGATGCGTTCCGAAGTGATCGCTGTACGCGAAAAAGTTGAGCAAGAATTATCCGCTAAAAAAATTGATAAAGATGAAGCCAAAAAACAAATTCTTAAAACAGAGCAAAAAAAGCTGGATGAACTTTTACCGGAAGCATTTGCTATTGTTAAAGAAACATGTCGTCGGTTAATTGGTCAGTCTTGGCGAGTTGTAGGACAAGAAATTACCTGGGAAATGGATCCGTATGATGTGCAATTAATTGGCGCAATAATTTTATATCGCGGTAAAGTAGCAGAAATGAAAACGGGAGAGGGGAAAACGCTTGTAGCCACAATGCCAATGTATTTGAACGCACTCACCGGTAGAGGTGCACATTTAATCACCGTAAATGATTATTTAGCACAACGCGATTCTGAATGGATGGGAAAAATATATAAACGACTTGGATTGTCCGTAGGTTATATATTAAATACAATGGACAATGCTCAACGTCGTGCAGCGTATAATTGTGACATTACTTACGGTACGAATAATGAATTTGGATTTGATTATTTGCGTGATAATATGTCATTGGCACCTGAAGACCAAGTGCAACGCGGACATGCGTTTGCAATTGTTGATGAGGTGGATAGTGTTTTGATTGATGAAGCACGGACTCCATTAATTATTTCCGGTTCAGTTGATGCTCCGGTTGATAGTTCGTATAAGGATCTTAAACCGGCTGTACAAATGCTATACCGTAAGCAACATACCCTTGTTTCTGAATTAGTACGCGAAGCCGAAATGTTATTAAAGGATGGTAAAGATGACGAAGCCGGTTTAAAAATTCTGCAGGCGAATCGTGGTATGCCAAAACACCCCCGTTTGATGAAATTATTTCAGGAACCTGGAATGATAAAACTAATGCGGAGTATCGAGTCTAACTTTTTACGAGATAAAAAACTTCACGAAGTTGATGATGATTTATATTTTAGTATTGACGAGAAATCGCATGTATTAGATATTACTGATAAGGGGAGAGAGATACTTTCACCGGATAGTCCGGAGACATTTATTATTCCGGATTTAGGCGAACTATTAAATGATATAGATAATAAAACTGGATTATCAGCAATCGAGCGAGCTCGTGAGATAGAAAAAGTACATCAACTTCATGCTGAACGAAGCGGTAAAATACATAATTTCAATCAGTTGTTACGAGCTTATTCAATGTATGAAAAGGATGTTGAATATGTCGTACAAAATGGAAAAGTATTGATTGTTGATGAATTTACCGGACGTATTTTACCCGGACGACGTTACAGCGAAGGTTTGCATCAGGCTTTAGAGGCAAAGGAAAATGTTACTATCGAACGGGAAACTCAGA
>CAZIKB010000282.1:0-1610 GCA_964539665.1 uncultured Cytophagia bacterium | reverse complement strand
AACGTCTTGCAGGCAAAATTACGTAGCGGTCTTTCCACTGATAAGTTGTCCACAGTTGGCTAAAGTTAGTTAATATGTTTAAAAAGTCAGAAAACAGGGTAACCGCTATGAAGATTTGCCTGTTGTTATAGCGCGTTATTTCTTTTCCTTAATCCATTTTTCAATTGTTTCTCCCAATTCTTCCCTAACATTTCCTAATCCATAATCTGTATCGAAAACCAATATATTTATTCGTTCCATAGTGTTCCCTTTTATAGTTTTATCATTGATTGTTTATCCATTCCAATGCTTGTTTCAAAATTTCCGGATCAATAGTATGCCCACCATCAAAAGAGTGAAAGCTAACATCGTAGCCATAACTGCTAAGGATTTCTTTTGATTTCACGCCATAGTCATATGGTGGGGTTTGATCTTTCGTCCCATGAGCTATAAAAACCCTTAATGTTTTTGCCGGTTCCAAATATTTCTCTTCTAACCAGTCAGGGGTATATTCACCGGCAAAAGGATTTCTTAGCGGTTCATTAATTCCTGGTCCGGAAAGGCAAATGATACCCTTATAAAGTTCCGGACGCTGTATTCCAGCTATGTAAGTAAAAATTGCACTCTGAGAAAACCCCATCAAATAAATTTCATCGACGCTGTAATGCATTTTTAATTCAACGACTAAATCGGCCATGTAATCTGCGGTGAGAGTAGCTGCCCTGGCTATTGTACTGGAATCATAAGAGGTCCAAAAAGCCCAGTCAGATATCATTTTATTATCCATTAAATTAGTGTACTGAGCTTGTGGTGTTGCATAAATAAAATCGACTTTAAAACCATCCCATATAGCACTAAAATCATTAAATGCCACAGGCAAACCAATAACTAATTTATAACTCTTTTGGGAATCATAATTATCGGGCAGTTTAATGCTGCACTTAAAAAGCGACTCACTTTTAAAATAGAATGATTCTGAATTTTCTTCAGATTTTAAATCTGTTTCCTGACTTTGAAGGAAATTATTTATACTGCTTAGCAGTAGAATTAAAATTGCTGTTAAAACACTTTTGTAAATATCCATGATAGCATCTTATAAATTGGTATATCCTTTTAATTAAACATCATTTTTCCAATTGTATTACAACACCAATAACCAGGTCACTGCCAACTACACGGCTTTTATGGCCTTTCCCAATAGTGTCTTCAGCAAGTGTAATACTTCCGGGTCCAAATTGCCGGATTTCTCCATCGCTTGCTTCAGCTTCAATTGTACCTGAAAGGTAAATCATAAACTGCCTTTTAGGGGCCGGATGCCATTCACTTTCCCATCCAGGCAAAACACTCGCGAATCCATAGTTGGATGAAGGATTTAAATCGGAGGTGAAAATAGGTGGAGCCGGAGGGGCGAATTCAATTTCATTCAAATCAATTGTTAAATCCTCAAAATGTGATTCGCCAGTTGAATCCGCATATAATCTTACATATTTGAGAACCTTGATATTGTTTGATTTTTCCTGTGCCTGCAATTTTTCTGAAGAAAAAAGCAAGAGAATTAACAGTAAAACAAAAATTCGATGGTTTTTTAAGATTTGTTCCATAACTAACATTTTCTAATTTCTAATGCGCTA
>CAZIKB010000281.1:0-1623 GCA_964539665.1 uncultured Cytophagia bacterium | reverse complement strand
TGAAATAGACTTGAAATAGACTGGACATCCATCAAATCTCTGAAAGATCAGGTCGAGGCGAAAGAAAAAGAACTGGCTTCAGCCGGGGCTTTGCAAAAGGCGGCCAACGATGCCAATAGAGTCCGCACGGACCTGATTGATGATGAAACCATTCAGCTGGGTAAGGCGGAAACAATTACACACAGTAACATCCGAGCTGGTAATGCGTATTCCAGGTGTCGTCAGTATCCAACTGGCCCCGCCGCTGTCGGTGGCCGAAGTGCAAACCGAAGCCGATGATGCAGAGGAGCGTGAAATCACATTTGCTGCAACACGCCCTCGGTTTTTCTGACCCAAGTCGTTTAGAGGCGATGGGTGCAGTAATTGCTGCAGCAGGAAAGCAATGCCAAATCATCATCCTGACCTGCACGCCAGGGCGGTTCACACATGTCGGGAATGCGAAAGTGGTGAAGTTCTAAACTGTAGTAAAAACATTGTGTCCAAGTAAATGTATCCGGCCGCTTTGTTGCAAAAAGAAGTTTTCCTACAAACAATCACCGAATTCCTCCATTATAATTGGGACAGCGATGGTTAATTCTTGGCTTCGTGTCATATTCTTTATTCAATCACGTGCCGTTTACTCATTATGCTGCCCTTATAAGCAAGTTTACAAAAGATTGGTTTTCCCTTGTATTGTACGCAATTTGTCGTACAATATAAGGCGATATCTAATGGGATTCAAAGCCGCAAAAACCAGGGTTCTGAATTGCCTGGCTACTGGTCATGTACTTCACGAAGAGCGAAACAGCATTGATATAAAAAATCTGTTGGCGACTGGCTTGATTTCTGCAGAAGAGGCTGCACAGGTCATTGGGCGATCAAGTGGTACTAATTATTCCTGTTCCCCTCATCATTTCGATGCTGATATCGGTGTGCATGTGATTAAGACTACGTTTTGGGGTCTGAACTGGTATATCAAATGGTATTTTTTGGATCCTGACAGTGTATTTATTAGTTTTCATCATTGAGGAAGGTCATGAAGATTGTAAAAGTGGGTGATACTCAAAAAGCTGCCTGTCACCGGTGCAGAAAATTTGAAAACATTACTTTCAAATTGAGAGATGTCCCGTTTAGTGACGGTAAAGGAATTGTCAAGAACGTCCTCGTTGGAGTCTGTGATTGTTGTAATTCTGTAGCTGTTCTGCCCCATCAATCCACGCCCGTGGTTAGAAAGCAGCTGGAAACTCGCCGGCGCTCACTGGAAAGTCGTGTTCCGGCACATATGGTGGATATCCTGAACCTTGCCAGTGTCGAAATTAGCGGCAGCACCGAGTTTGTACCAGGCCTGATTAAATTCTATATTCACTCTTTGTCCACTGAAGATATTTCTCCCCGGGGAATCTCGAAGTACCTTGGAAGTGATTTGGCCAAAGGCAAGTCTCAAAAAAGAATTTCCGTTAAAGGCCGCCTTGTAGCGAAGGAATTTGGTGCCCTTAAAAAGATCACAAAAATACACAGCACATCCGCCCTTATTAAGGGAGTCGTACTGAAAATCAATGATGATATTCTTGTTCACAAAAAGGCCAAAACCATAAAAGCGCTAAAGCGCATCGTTGCTGCGACGATTTAACTCTCTTCTGAATA
>CAZIKB010000280.1:0-1706 GCA_964539665.1 uncultured Cytophagia bacterium | reverse complement strand
TTGCGATTCTCAAAAAGGGGATTTTAAGGTGTAAGTGTCAAACACAAGATATAAATAAAGCCATGTAAATCAACAACTTACATGGCTATTATTATATATGGGGATTGTGAATACCGCTAATCAGGTTTGCTCAAATATTTATTCAAAAGTGATAAGTATCTGCACAAATTTTCCCTCATCATGTTTTAATTCCAGTGATGCATTATACGTCTTCAGGGCATCATCCAGTTGATCGCTTAAGGGCGGAATTTCTGTTCCCTCTGTAAATAAGGCAAAACTCAACATAGATCCTTCCCGGTAGGCGTTGAGTGATATTTCGATCGCTTTTTCAGATAACGGTGCCAGATAATTGATGATGTAATTAATTACTTTGATGAGCGGCTTTGGATCATCATGATCGACATCGCATTCAAATTCAAGGGCCAGGTTGGCATTCATCTGTTTCTGTTCCTGAATCATCAACATTAGTTTTCTTAAATCGATCATGATATAATCCCCCTTTAAAATCCAGAGTTAATGCTTATCGGAAATAAATCAAATATTTGAAGATTTGCAGTTAATTTAAGCGAAAATAACTCAAAACAAAATCAAAATCATGCTATTACAAGCAAAAACTTCGTCATTTAAGCAAAATTTTAAAAAACTTTTATCCACGGATTACACGAATTGACACGGATTTCATTTTAAAAATTATTATTTTAGTTTTAATCCGTGCTATTCAGTGAAATCCGTGGACTTCTTTTTTTAATTGCAGCATCGTTACGTTATGATTCAGATCAGATTAGAAATGTTTCTGTAAATAGATTGACGGATAATTGCTGCCACCGTTAATACGTCCGAATTGTTGCGCGGAACCATAAATTCCCGATCTGTGATGAATACTATATCCCAGCCATAAATCCTGGAAAATATCACCGCCGATGAAATAACCCAGATCAATATCCAGACTGTAATCGAGATAATTCAGCAGGTTGCTGGCCTGGTAGTCTTTACGATCCATCTCTTTCTGTTCTATATAGGTAATTTCGTTTACATAGGATATTCCTTCGACAAAACCAATCCGCCAGCGAATCGGCCAGGGAATTGTCAGATGAAATTTTACGCCGAGTACAATTTCCTGTGAGCTAGGCTGGTATGCTGATTTCCAGTGCCAGGCAAAGCCGCCAATCAGATACAAATGCAAAGGTAGCCCGATAATCTCATCTGCCAGCGGATGACCATAGAACACAGAGGTCATCTGATTCTTTACAGTGTCTAGTTCAATCTGGAACAGGATTAGGGGAATCCAGTCACTTGTTGACGCCCAACCGTGGGCCAGACGGACATACGGTTTATTATCCAGTTTCTTCTTTCTGGCTGCAGTGCGGTCATTGGATAGTCCGGCACCCAGAAAAAACTCGCCGCTAAAATTATCCTGAACATAGCTGAGATTTCGTGAATTACGATCCAGCCAGGTCAATCGTGCAGCGCTGTATAAATAAATATTTTTATAAACCTGGAAACCGGCCTCATATCCGACCGAAAAATCAAATCCGCCGGTTACATGTCGCTGATTCAGGCCAAAATAAGTACTGTTATAATCAGCACTTTTGTACTTGACCTGTCCGTAGGGTCTGATGGAAAGATTGCCAAGAAATAAATTTACCCGGTAGAAGAAATTGCTATGAAAATTTCCCCACCAGTCACTCATTAATTCAAAATCCATA
>CAZIKB010000279.1:0-1836 GCA_964539665.1 uncultured Cytophagia bacterium | reverse complement strand
ATTGGATAGGCGATAATGGCGTTAAATCCTATTATTGATGGATCCATAGGGAGATAACCTGACAAACCGCCACAAATCCAAAAGGTTGAATAGGTGCAAATGCATTGAAAGGGTAGGGCTGCAGTATTCTTCTGACAATGTGCACTCAATCAAGGCTGGCACCTGAGAGGAATGATAGACATAGTGCTGCGAAAACTGAAAACGCGCAACTACTTGATTAACCCCAAAATCTAGGATCTGGAGAGCCTTTTTAAGTTTTTGTTGAAGCCGTCTGTTCTCTTTTTAGAGCTTCGCGAGTTGCTTGGCCAAAGGATTGTTATCTTTACGTTTGCGGCCATGTTTTTTAGGCGTCATTGCCTTGAGGACACCCTTATCTCTCGGACGCCGCCATGTGGTCAAGTTTAACGAATAAAGCCCTTCACGTCGCAAAAAAAGCGCCCAGTTGTCCCGGTCGTGTACAAGTATCCGATTGAGCAAGAATTTGAAGTTTGTATTTGGCCGTGAATTTACGGCGCGGCTTTTTTTTAAGGAACTTCTGGGTCCGACTGTGGGGGAACGAACAAATTGCGACTGTCAATCATAGGGAACCTCTGGTCGCCCTCTCTGAAACCTGAACTTGGTCGCTGTCTGGTGATGTCAATTGTATTGTTTTAATAAAAAACTTCCTACCCGCCCTACACTAATTTTTCAAGGTGTAGGTGGCTCATTTTCACTGGCACAGAGGGATCCGGTGCCATAATCAAAACGCCTTTTAATAAATTTCAAAATCATAAGGGTGTCCGCCCGAATTATGCCATCGATTTTGTTTATCTTTTCAAATATCAAATCGTTGAGTTCATCAATCGAGTTGGTTAAAAATTCCAAATAAATATCAGAGTCGCCCGTAGTAAGAACGATAAACGGGCAGGCTTTGAGTTTCTTCAGTTTGCTGATTACTGTATCGAATTTTTTAATGTCCACATTGATTCGAATGCTGCCGAGAATCTCAAAGCCGAGCTTCAACGGATTGCTTACCGCGACGATCTGTATATACTCTTCTTGGATCAGACGGTTTAGACGGGCTCTGACCGTTGCTTCGGAAATACCCAAATCCCTGGCAATCACCGTGTTGGGTAATCTACCGTCCTTTTGCAGCATTTCAATAATGTGACAGTCAATCTTGTCTATTGTTTTGTTCCGGTTATTCGAATTATTCGAAGCGTTTCTTCCCATATCTTCTCCCATTCCAGACAATTATCTTAAACGAAAATTTTAATTTATTATAACCATTCAATTCAATTAATCAAATGCGGGTTTTGGGTTTTTTCTCAGAATACCTACGATTATATACGACTATGTGCTATCGGTAATAAATACCACAATGTAGGATAAGATGTCAAATAAAAATCTAAAGATAGTGATCAAGCCCGTCTAGATCCTTAACAGGCTGTGATTTCACTGATGAGGCCAGGTTATGATTAAGCGGAATTAAAGAAATGAAAATCCCAGGAAATCCGTTGCACCCGGACAGGGGTTTTTCTGATGATGGCGATTAGAAAGCAACAGGTAAGTATCTATAATGATATGAATAATAGCAATACTGGAAAACCAAAAGCGAAAAATGAGGTTTTGAAATAGCTTCTAACAAAGTAAAGAAATGCTGGAAACTTTTTTCTCTGCTGCACCAATCCATCAGCAACGATTGAACTTGGAAACTTAACCTCCACACCCATTTTATAATGGTCATTCAAATTGTTTAATTGAGTATTGGGTATGACAATTCTCGCGGGCTATCAACACAACAGAATTCTGGCATCGATGGCTTTGACCTGGTCAGCTTTGACTTTAGCCGATTTC
>CAZIKB010000278.1:0-1879 GCA_964539665.1 uncultured Cytophagia bacterium | reverse complement strand
CCTCTTGGTATTTCATTAACCAGGCGGGGATGCTCTTTGACATACATATGCTTCGGAAGATTCGGGGTCAAACCCCAGTTAAATTCGCTTAGCTCCTTTTCTGCGAAAAATTAAACGGGGTGAACCTTGATTTGTGATTAACTGATTGTTTTTTCCTGGGAATGGAGAAATAGGGCTATACAAACGGCGTGATGAGAGGGTAGAAAAATGATATTTGAGAAGAATATCCTTTGCATTGGGGCAGGCTATGTAGGAGGACCTACGATGGCCATGATCGCATATAAATGCCCGCAGTATAGAGTAACAGTTGTGGATATCAATCCAACCCGCATAACCGAATGGAATTCAGCCAAACTCCCTATTTATGAGCCCGGGCTCGACGAAATTGTCAAAAAAGCCCGCAACAGGAACCTCTTTTTCAGTACGGAGATTGCACAAGGCATCAAAGCATCAGATATTATTTTTGTGAGCGTCAACACCCCAACCAAAGCGTTTGGTGCTGGAAACGGCATGGCTGCGGATTTGCAGTACTGGGAAAAGACCGCCAGACAAATATTGCAATGTTCGGAGTCTCCCAAAATTATCGTTGAAAAAAGCACACTGCCTGTAAAAACTGCTCAAGCCATGGAAAAAATACTCAAATCAAACGGAAATGGCGATCAATTTGAAGTCCTCTCAAACCCTGAATTTCTTGCTGAAGGGACCGCCATAAATGACCTGATGAATCCGGATCGAATTCTCATCGGGTCTCATCTAACGGATAAGGGGGTAAAGGCCAGAGATGAGCTGGTAAAGGTTTATGAAAGTTGGGTTCCAAAAAGCCGGATTATCACATCTGACATCTGGAGCAGCGAGCTTTCCAAATTGGCATCTAATGCATTTTTAGCCCAGAGAATATCCTCTATAAATTCGCTCTCCGCCCTTTGTGAAAAGACCGATGCCGATATCACAAACGTATCTCAAGCAGTCGGGATGGATTGTCGAATTGGAAACAGATTTTTAAATGCAAGTGTTGGATTTGGTGGGTCGTGTTTTAAGAAGGATATTCTTAACCTCGTCTATCTTTGTAGAAATTATGGTTTGAATGAAGTAGCCGAATTCTGGGAAGGAGTGATAAGAATAAACGAGTATCAGAAAAAACGGTTTGTCCTTAATATGCTGACCGCCATGTTCAACACATTGGCAGGAAAAAGGATATGTCTTTTGGGTTTCGCCTTTAAAGCCGATACTGGAGATACAAGAGAAAGTCCAGCGATCTTTCTTGCCAAACGACTGATCGAAGAAAAGGCCGAGTTGATAATTTCGGACCCTGCGGCATTAAAGAACGCAAAAGAGGACCTGAAAGAGATTTCCGGAGAGGTGACTTTTGTTGAAGATCCGTATGAGGCTGCAAATGATTGTCATGCCATCGCCATTGTCACAGAGTGGAATTTATATAAGGATCTTGATTATGAGAAAATTTACCGGTCCATGATCAAGCCAGCCTTTATCTTTGACGGCAGAAATATTGTCAATCATCAAAAATTATTTGAAATCGGATTCAATGTTTACCCGATAGGAAAACCAAAATTGACTCATTTTTAAAGTAGGGCATGGGCTCAAATCCCAGTTAAATTCGCTTAGCTCCTTTTCTGCGAAAAATTAAACAGGGTGAACCTTGATTTTTGAGGATTCGGGGTCAAACCTTGATGAACGCTTTTGGGAAAGTACGTACATTAGTTTATAAGTTTCTTTGAGAATTGGGGTCGTAGGAAAGAAGCTAAAGGGATTTTGGGACAGAGAAAACGATTTTGAATTTTTAAGGTTGAATGATAAATTAAGGACTATATAACACTACTGCGCAACTTCGTTTAATTTAGTCATTTTTTTCTTTCGATGT
>CAZIKB010000277.1:0-1980 GCA_964539665.1 uncultured Cytophagia bacterium | reverse complement strand
TTACAATTTAACTGTTGTTGGTATGCCTAAAACTGTTGATAATGATGTGATACCAATCACTCAAACTCTTGGTGCATTAACCGCTGCTGAACAAGGAGCCATCTTCTTTGAAAATATTGTTAATGAAAATACAACAAGTACTCGTCAGTTAATTATTCATGAAGTTATGGGTCGCCATTGCGGGTGGCTTACAGCCGCGACGGCGGTTGCCTATCGGCATCGTTTAAATAAACGAACCTTTTTACCTGAGATACAGCTATCAAAAGAGAGATGGGACATTGATGCTGTTTATATACCTGAATTACATATTGATATGGAATCGGAAATGAAACGATTAAGAAAATTAATGGACAAGAAAGATTGCGTTAACATATTTTTGAGTGAAGGTGCAGGTAAGGAGGAAATAGTCACTGAATTAGAAGCTAGTGGGGGGGAAGTACCTAAAGACGCTTTTGGCCACGTAAAATTAGACACAATCAATCCCGGTGAATGGTTTGCAAAACAGTTTTCAAAGGAATTAGAAGCAGACAGAACTTTAGTGCAAAAAAGTGGCTATTTTGCTCGTTCCGCTGTGCCAAATGATCGCGATTTAGCATTAATTAAAGGATCAGCAATGTTAGCAGCCGAATGTGCAATCGCCGGTGAAAACGGTGTTGTAGGAATGGACTATGAGGCTAATGATGAGCTAAAACTTATTGATTTTAAAAGAATTAAAGGCGGAAGAGAATTTGATATTGAACAAGGATGGTTTCAAACATTATTGAAATCAATTGGACAACACACCCCGTCTCCGACTTCGTCGGAGTCACCCCTCTCAAGAGGGGGATAAAAAATTATAGGAGATAAAATGAAAAAATTGCCCCCTAAATTAAATGCAGACAGAATATTTCCAACAAATATGATGACTGCTCATGCCTTATGCTTAAAGGCTAAAAATGGTGAAAAGGGAAATCATAAAAGTAAACGGTATGCAGTTCCGGCATTTAATATAACACATTTTCAAGGAATAAATGCCGCGTTTAGAGCATTTGAATTATTAGGTTCATCAGGACTTTTGGCTGTTTCAAATTCGGCATTAAAACATTTTGGTGAAGGTGATGCAATTTATGGATTAGAAGTTGCTTCTGAGTACATCGCTAAAAAAGCGGCAAGATCATCCGTTAAAGTAGCCACTCATTTAGATCACGGAGATTATATTTCCGATGCAGGACGACGAGTTGTGCAGGCATCTGTTCAGCATTTGACAAGCGTAATGGCGGATAATTCCACCGACAAAGCAGCAAAGAGAGCCATGCCGTTACAGGATAATGCCGATTTGACGCGAGAAGTTGTTGAGATGGCTCACCCACTTGGACTTTCGGTCGAAGGTGAGCTGGGCGTACTCGCCGGTGAGGAAGATGAGGATACGAAATCAGAATTTTCTACCTATACAAATCCTGATGAATTAGATCAATTTTTACAACACACCGGTGTGTTGATGTTGGCACCGACAATTGGCACTATGCACGGACCAAACAAAGGTAAACCCGGTACAAAAGTTAAATTGAATATTAAATTGGCGCATGAGTTACTTGCAGTTGCAGATAAAATAAATCTTGGAATAACATTTGTTGCTCACGGAGCTTCCACGCTTTATCCTGAAGTTGTCAAATATGCTGTTGAGCAATTAGACAAAATGAACGATCCAACCAAGTCAAAACAAAAATGGTTAGATTTTGTTGGTACTGACTGGGATCAGATCGAAGGATTAATTGAAGCAGGTTTTTGTAAGATCAATACTGATACTGAAAATCGCCAGACTTTTTTATCAGCATTATTAGGAGCAATCAATGAAACAAGCTCGAAAATTGATATTCGTTGGTATGACAATCAATGTACGGATGCTTTAGTAAAGTCATATATACAAAAATTGATTATGGCCGGAAATTACGGTGTATGGCATGAACCAAATATTGATGTGGATAATTACAAATTCGATTT
>CAZIKB010000276.1:0-1992 GCA_964539665.1 uncultured Cytophagia bacterium | reverse complement strand
TTACATGGGTCCACATATGCATACGGGTGCCATTCCACCATACAAAAAATGGTTCGCCAGTTTTAACAGCTTCACGAATAAATCTTTTAGCGCCTTCGATGGATTCATCATCGATAGTTTCCATCCTTTTTTTAGTCAATGGCCCCGTATCTTCAATTTTACCATCTGCATAGGAATGAATTACACCACGAGGGCCATACTTTTTTCTAAAATTTGGATATTTCATTGGATCAGGATAATCTTCACTTTCTGGTTCTTCTTCGGCATTCAAGTGGTAGAGATTTCCAAAGAATTCATCAAAACCATGATTGGTAGGCAGGTGTTCGTCCCTATCACCCAAATGGTTTTTACCAAATTGGCCAGTTCTGTAACCCAGTGGTTTCAACAATTCGGCAATAGTGGGGTCTTTTTCAGAAATCCCTTCTTTAGCACCAGGCAAACCAACTTTGCTTAAACCGGTACGAAAAACACTCTGTCCCAATATAAATGTAGAGCGCCCCGCAGTACAACTTTGCTCTGAATAATAATCGGTAAAGATCATTCCTTCTTTAGCAATGCGATCAATATTTGGGGTTCTATAACCCATCATTCCCATTGTGTAAGCACTGATGTTGGACTGTCCAATATCATCTCCCCAAATTACCAATATATTGGGCTTGTTCTGTTTTTGTGCCATCATAATAAATGGCATTGCAATAACTGCAACTAGAATTGTGATTTTTTTCATACGTTTTGATTTAAATGTTAATATATTAATTATGATTTTTTATAATGCATTTGGTTTTTATTCAATGAGCGCCAACGGCTTGCAGGCAAACTTACGTGGCGGTCTCTCCACAGGTAAATCGTCCGCGGTAGGCTAATGTTAGTTAATAAGATTAAAATGTCAGCATACGATTTACCACTATGGAGATTTGCCTGTTATTACCAACAGTTTTCCAATAGAAGCTGAAATAATTAAAAATCAATATAATTTATTTTCAATCTGGGATGTAGGAACTTATTAATAATTTGCAGCCCTGTACTTCCTGTTTCCCCTTTTTGTCATCAACCTTTTTCATTGTCACTCTTCCACTCCCAACACCTAATCTGGCATCCTGTCGAATAAAATACAATTGTCCAGCTTTTACATCTATCTGTTGAGTTGCAGAACTTTCTGGTGTGGAAGATAAAAATGTATAAATACCAGGCTTCAAATCCCATTTGAAAAAGGTTCCGGGCCCAGTTCCTCCTGCCTCATGACCATTCACTATTACACTTAATTGACCTGCTGCTCCAACTGCCCTTCCTGTTCGATAAAGATAAACTGTACCTCTATCTTCCGGGGCTTTAAATGATTTCGCTGCTTCACTTTTTTCTGATGGAGCTTTTGATACAGAAGCACAACCAATAAACAGAGAAGAGGAAATGAATAGGAGTAGGACTAATAATCGATTCATGATATTATTTTTCTTGAAGCCATTCCTCAACTTCTCTCTCAAGTGTATCATTCTCAATGAATAATTTACCTTTCATTTGAATTTCTCAGACAAGTAGTCACCATACGCTTTTTTGTAATCGAAATCTGCCGGTAACTTAACTCCTGTTGCCAAACTTTTAACAAATGGGGATATTTCGATATCGTCATCGGTCTCTGGTGAATCCTTATCAATTATGGATTTAAGATACAATTCAATCATCCGTGAAAGACTTCTTTTGTGTGATGAAGCATATTTTTTTATTCTGTCAATTACAAATTTATCAAGCTTCAATGTCAATTTTGTATTCATGGCCCAAAGGCCCAAACTTTATATACGTACAAATGAACAAAATATATCCGTGCTGTCAAACTTTGTGGCGGGAAAAATTTACACCTAACGGTGCGTATATGAAAATAAGCACAAATCTGTCAATTTTCAAGATTGTTGAAACGGGCTGTAAACCTTGATAATATTACTATCTCGCTTATTTTTTATATACATTGTTGAACTAAATCCCGCCAGGCGGGATAAC
>CAZIKB010000275.1:0-2134 GCA_964539665.1 uncultured Cytophagia bacterium | reverse complement strand
TAGCAAAACCGGCATATTATGCTATTCAGGAAGCTTTGGAAAATAATTGAAATTATGAACTAATAAATTGAATATTACACTATTGAAGATGGAACACATAAAAACGGTAAATTACGTTGGATAATAATGTATATAAAAAATAAGCGAGACAGTAATAGTATCAAGGTTTGTAGCCCGATTGAACTTTCTTGTAAATTGAATGTTTTGTGCTACGAAATCGCTTACTTTTCATATACTTGCCGGTTATGTGCAAAACGAAAATTAACATGAATTCAAATATAAAATTCTGTTTTCGATTTATTTTACTTTATGCTACTTTATGTCCATTATTATTTATATCCTGTGAGCAAAAATCTGATGAAACCGTTGAGGTCAGGGGTATTTATGGAAATCCCAAACCTTTCTGGGATAAAGGATTCAATCTCAATAATCTTGGGATTAATGCTATTTTTGTCCACAGCGGATCGATCAACCATGATATGGTTAACAGGGCCAGGTCTGAGGGATTAATGTTATTTGCTGAATTTGCCACCTTGAATGGTAAAAATTATGTAGAAACGCACCCTGAAGCCTGGGCAATCAATGAAAAAGGTGAAAAAGTGCAAGCTGCATCCTGGTTTATGGGGGTTTGTCCTACCGAACCCGGTTTCCGTCAATATCGTTTTGGCCAGCTGCGGGATTTACTTTTGGAGTATGACCTGGATGGTGTTTGGATGGACTATGTGCATTGGCATGCACAGTTTGAAGAACCTGAGCCCATCTTGCCTGAAACGTGTTTTTGTGATCATTGTCTTGATGATTTTTCAAAAGATTCCGGGATCAAAATACCGGACGGAATCACCTCAAAGAAGGCACTATGGATACTGAATAACCATGATAAATCATGGCGTAATTGGCGATGCAAGGTGATTTATGATTGGACCTATGAAATAAAAAGCATTATCAAGGAAATCAAACCAGAGGCGCTCCTTGGACTTTATCATTGTCCATGGAACGATCAGGAATTTAATGGTGCAAGACGTCGCATACTGGGACTCGACTATGATCTATTAAAAAAAACTATCGATGTATTTTCTCCTATGGTATATCATAGAAGAATTGGAAGAGAGCCCGATTGGGTAAAAGAGAATATAAACTGGTTTAGCAATCGACTAAATATAAGAAAGGATTCTTATCCAAAAGTATGGCCTATCGTTCAAGCATATAATAACCCAGGTATCATTTCCAATGTGGAATTTGAAACTGTTCTGAAGGGTGGACTGGCCGGGAAATCTAGCGGAGTGATGATATTTACAGCTTCTGCCGTAGCCGAAGATGAAGGTAAAACAGCAGTGATGAAAAATGTGTATACCAAACTAATGGTAAAATCTGCTAAATAGATTTGACAAGTTTTTATCTAAACTAACAATTAATTTACATCATCATTTTCTTGGTGAATGATATTGACTATTGAAAAAATTATTATAGAAAATAAGGGCACAAGCGTCGGCCATAAGACACTGCCTTACGCAATACAAAATTTCATTTTTGCGGATTCAGAGAATTACAGACAACCTGGCACGAAATGGATGAAAAGAGTGTATTCACATATTGTATAACCAGCATTAAAACGCCCGCTTATACTAACCGTTGGTGTGCCACGAAGTGGTACTAATCCAGTAGGTGGAAATCCAACCAGGGCAATTGACTGTTCACCCTGAAGAAAGACGAACAGCAGGTTTCGTGAGGAATTCGCTGAAGCTTCGTTCTTTCAATACCGATAGCAATCGGTACAAGCCGCAATGCGCAATCGTGAACCCATAGTAGCTTCGAGATGTGTAACCGTAGATTTGGGGACAGTTTTGACGGTCTGGAACCCTGCTATACTGCAAGGATAAACAGTTGGATGAATTGCAGTAAACTACCGGAGTCATAGGGGTGGGGTGATTATAGATGGAATAGTATTAAACCCCGAAAAAAACGGGACAGGCTGTGTGAGGGAAAACTTCATGCACGGTTTGATGAAGGGGACGCTGATTGTTTTTATTATATTCGTTGAGAATTGCAGTAAGGCAATCAGGCTCTACTCTACGGCTTTATTTTTTGAAATATATCCTTTAATATGAAACATATTATTAATTAAGTACGTATATTT
>CAZIKB010000274.1:0-2138 GCA_964539665.1 uncultured Cytophagia bacterium | reverse complement strand
ACGTAAAATTAGTGAGGCGCGATCTATGATCTCTTATTTGGCCATTAACGATATGCCTGCCCCGTGAAGCATACCCATTATCTCAATCGAACTGCAGAATAATCACTGATGAAAATCAATGAAGTAAATATGCTGGGTTTAAGAACTACTTCACTGGGGGGCTACAGCGCTTCTGAGGTTGGACGGGCTTTGTCTATCAATCGGGAAAACGCAAGCCGTGGTGCAGCACGGGGTAAAAAAGCGCTCTTGTGCCGCCTGCCCTGTAGCTCCGGCAGATGGTACTGGGGTGAAACCATTTTTTCTGACATAATGCAAGGTTACTTCTTAGACGATGAGCATTAATAGGACGGTCAATACTGGGTGCGGTGACCTGTTTCACTGGTATGACAAATATGAAGATTTGAAAGATATTGGAAATTAAAGCATCAAAAGCACCAACGTTATTATGTGTTAGGAGAAGTGCGCGCTATGAAAAGCGTCAACCATAGCATGCTGAAAATATTATATTTAAAATTTCTACATTAAAAGCTTGACAAAGCGATTATAGGATGTCCCCCTTTTTACTCATTATGTCCCCCATTATGTGGGTTCTCATCGGATTCAACAATTAACAATTAGGTGTAAAAATGCAAAAGCAAAAAATAGAGTACAATTCTGACGTTGACGCATTGGTGGCAGTTGCAAAACGTCTAAGTCAACATGAATCAAAATATCAAATGTCTTCGGAAAATTTTTTCGATAGCTATTCAAAAGGAAATCTTGATGATACAGTCGACTTTGTTGAATGGTCAAATGATTATCAACATTTTATTGCGATTCGCAGTGGCTTGGAAAAGCAGCTAAAACATGTTGCATGAAACTTTATCAAATTACCTGCGTAAACTTGAATCTTGTGTTGACACCATTGATGATGCTTACATCGAACATTTTGAAGAGGAGATATTAACTTTTCAGCGTGTAAATATTAGAATTCGAGTTCGTTTTGAAACTGGGAATTTGCTTGAAATTAACGAAGCGGTCATTGTTAAAGCTGATGAACTTTTACACCTCAATTACCGATACCATTTACAAGATTCTGAGAATAAAATGATATTTCGATTTGACAATACACCGCATTTCCCCGATTTAGATTCATTTCCAAATCACAAGCACATTGTTGACAAAATAGTTTCACAAAAAAGACCGTCTATAAGTGAAGTAATAAAAGAAGCCATTATTCTAAACAATTCATAATTATTTCTTTGCAGAATGAATTTTTTTTCGCGTCTCTCGCATGTTTCGCTGCCATCTGATATACCAAAAGTGGAAAGAAACGCATAAAATCATAACTGTCCCCTTTTTTCTTACGAGCGGGTACCCCATCAAAGTAGTATTTTCTCGTGAAGAGAAAGAAATCATTATCATTACAGCATACCCATTGAAAAGGGGACTGAGGAAATGAAAATATATTACGATAAAAATGTAGACGCAGCCTATCTCAAGATGTCAGATGAACAAGCAACAGGGGTAGTAGAGGTTTCAGAAGGTGTCAATCTGGACCTTACCGAAGACGGGAAAATTGTAGGAATTGAAATTTTGGATGCAACTAAGAAATTTCCTTTACAGTCTCTATTTTCATGCGAATACGATCCAAAACTGTTAATGGAAAATGTTTAAAGAGGTCTTCAAGCCTCCGGACCAATAAAAACTGAGAAACCAATAATTAAATGGATATTCCCGAAAACTCGAAAATGAGATCGGTTCGGCGACACCATCGAAGAAGGATCATCCACAGACGGTATGAGCGGGTTCATAGGGGATGGTGGCATGTTAAGAATCCTGGATATCTTTCAAAAAACAACACTGGGTGTTCTTGTTGGATGTGCGGCAATCCCCGTAAATATTTTGGAGAAATCACTCGACAAGAAAAATTAGCAAAGGCCCTGTGATGTCACGGTGGAAATACTGCCGCTTAAAGTGACAACGCTTCTCTTTACTGTATTCCCATCAGTCTCCGAAGGATTGTTCGTAATAGAAATTCAGGTGCCTGCATTTCTATTACAACAACAAAACCAAAAACAGTGTAATCCGTGTAACCTGTCCTCCATTGCTACGCCCGTCCGCCTCGCTCTGCTTGGCAGGAGGGCGGGCTGCAGGTG
>CAZIKB010000273.1:0-2211 GCA_964539665.1 uncultured Cytophagia bacterium | reverse complement strand
TTCATTATCGAATATGTAATGAATCGCTGAATTACGAAATTCATTGCTTATTCAATGCTCGGCCGTCTGGCGAGATGGTTCAGACTGCTCAGCTATGAAACCTTATACTATCCTTAAAACTGCAGAAAAAAATATTTGAGTTTTTTATAATTAAACGTGAATCAGGCCATATGGAATTTAATCCTACATCGACGAGTGTCATCAGAAAGGGCAATATACTCATCGCCATGGGTGAGACGAAACAACTTGAGGCGCTTGAGAAGCGGGTGGGGGTGTGAGTTGCCTCATTTTTCATCCCTCTGCTTTATGATTCAGACTTCATAGATATATACAATCCAAACGAGCATGCGTCAATAAGGGGACTGTTATTCAAAGAGTAAAAAGGACTGTTTTATGAAAATCTTACTTATTAACCCTCCTTATCCATTCATTCCTGATGAGGTGAAAACCGCCAGCCCCCCCCTTGGTTTAGCATATATAGCAGCAGTGCTTGAACATAGCAAGTATATGGTGAAAATAGTTGATTGTGTTATAGAAGGATACGATACTGAAACTGAAGTCAGTAACGGGACTATAACATATGGATTATCTCATGAAGAGATTATTCGTATCGTAGAAACATATCAACCTGATATTGTCGGGATATCAGCTATTTTTTCAACGCTTGACAGTATTATCAGAGAGTTGTCGAAATGTATAAAAGAAAAATTCCCAGCAATAAAAATTGTACTGGGAGGAACCCATGCCACTGTCATGGCAGAGGAACTGATTTGTGAACCCTTCATTGATTATGTAATACGGGGAGAGGGTGAGTACGCTTTTCTCAAACTTGTTGAGCATCTTGAAAAGAAAAGGCAGATTGATGAAGTCAATAATCTTACATGGAAAGAACATGGAGAAATTAAGTCTACGTCTCAGCAGTTTATTGAAGATATTGATAAATTACCCCGTCCTGCCAGACATCTCCTTAATATGGAAGGATACATAAAAATTGGCCGGCTGCATGGATCTCCCGGGAAAGGGGTGCGTGCTACTACACTTATTACTTCAAGGGGCTGTCCGGCAAAATGTATATTTTGTTCAATTCATTCAGTTTGGGGACATAAGTTCAGGGGACATTCCCCGAAATATGTATTGGATGAGCTGCAGGAACTTCGAGAAAAATATGGGATTAATCATCTGTTATTTGAAGATGACAATCTTACATTTGATCGTGAGAGAGCCATGTCAATTTTTAAGGGTATGATTTTTGGGAAATATCATTTTCCCTGGACGGCACCTAACGGTGTAGCTATATGGGCTTTAAACGATAACCTTCTTAAATTAATAAAAGAAAGTGGTTGCCGCCGGCTTACCCTTGCCGTGGAGTCTGGTGATCCTGACACACTTACAAAAATAATTAGAAAACCGCTCCGGCTCGACAAAGTCGAATCTATTATAAAAACATGTAAAAAATTGAAAATTCATACTAATGCTTTTTTTGTTATCGGGTTACCGGGTGAAACAATGGAGTCCATTCAGCGCTCCATGAAGTTTGCAGAGAATCTGGATGTTGACTCGATCATAATTTCAATTGCTTCGCCATATCCGGGAACTGATTTGTACAAAAAATGTAAGGAGAACGGGTTTTTTATTGAAGATTTCAATATCGGCAGCCTGTCGCCCCGAATCGGTCAAATTCAAACGCCTGAATTTAGTCCAAAAGATTTAGTAGATATAACAAACAGGACTTTTATGCGTCGTGTTTTTAAACATCCGGTTGGAACACTTCGCAGAGTTTATGAAAAATTTAAAGTGGCCCCTATGACTACTTTTTCTTTAATCACAAGGAAATTTATACTGGGTATGTTTAGTCAGGTGAGTTCCAGACGGTAGATAACAAATAGAAGGATTATTCGGGAAATACTTAATTACAGGTCAGGGGCATGCCTAACGGTAGGCATGCCCTTCGCGGGAACGAAGATTATTACGCAAACATTTATGATACTGAGCATAAAACCCGTTCGGAGCTTGCATAGTTCAAAAGCCATTCATGGATAACGGCGGTTTTCATATGAAATCATCCTATATTGCATTGATCGTGATATAAATACTACTGTAGCTCTTTGCGAAGGAATTCAATAAACAATCTTATTTCTTTTTCAAAACGACCGGCGACATTTTCAAATTTTTCCGCAAGAATATCTATCCGGTCACCCTTTAATTCAAAGC
>CAZIKB010000272.1:0-2247 GCA_964539665.1 uncultured Cytophagia bacterium | reverse complement strand
TTATTAATTATCAGATGGGGAAGGTTGGTTCAAGCACTGTTCAGGCTTCACTTGACGCGTTAAAAATTGATCATCCGGTTTATCACGTACACTTCCTTAATCCGTCCAGAGTGAAGGAGATCGAGTTACAGCGGAAGTGCTACTTTAGAACAGATAGATACAATTATTTAAGAAGGCCGTGGCTGTCAGAGTTTTTGTACGAGGAGATTCGTAAAAGGAATCGGCAATGGAAAATTATTACACTGGTAAGAGAGCCCATTGCCAGGAATATATCAACATTTTTCGAGCATCTTGAGGTAGAAAGAACTTGGGATCCGGAGAAGTATTTTGTGAAATCGGAATATTACGGATTTGATGTAGAGATCAGGCTTGATAATACCGCGCCTCTAATCGAGCTGTTTTTTGAGCGACTGGTTCATGATCGCCCGTTGCGCTATTTTGACGATGAGGTGAAGGCAGTATTAGATATCGATATTTTCGCCTGTGAATTTCCGCAGCAAAAGGGTTATCAGATACTGAATGTTGAAGAGGTGGATTTGCTGATCATCAGGCTTGATGACCTTGATCAATGCGCAGAGCAAGCATTCATGGAATTTCTGGCAACCGATGGTTTTCGACTGCTACGAACCAATATGGGCGAGGAGAAATCCTATGCGCCGCTTTACAAGGCATTCAAACGCAGCATTCTTGTGCCAAAGGACTATATTCGCCAAATGTATACATCCAGATATGCCCGTCATTTTTACAGCCCGGAACAGCTCGATCGATTTGAAAGCAAATGGAGCGGCGGATAATGAGAGAAGTCGAATAACTTTACACTTAATTCGCTCATTGCAAAGTACGGGCTTGCATGCGGAATCTCCGGACCCTGATTATAAGATGACGAATAAATATTATAAATACAATAAAAACAATTAGAAAGGGTATAATATCTTGGCGAAATTTGGAGTATTTGGGGCGAGCAATAATGCAAAAACATTATTATGGCTGATAAAAGACGGTAAATTTTACAATAGTATTTTAAGCGTGATGAGGATGGAGATTTTGAACCTCTGCAGGATTAAAGCTTCCGGTCTGTGGGGCATCAAGTATTACTATCTGAAAAATAGCGGAATTTGTTTTTTTCAACCTGGTGTTCATTTTAAGTTCGTCCTGAAACAAGTGCCAGACCATTAAGGGGCGAATATCTTGTGTCGGTATAATTTACATAATTATTTTTTTGTAGGGGGCTGGGGGGTTGTTGTTTGCGCTCAGCGATGTTTTCTTCGCCTTGGATGCGATAGTCATAACAGTTTGAATATAAGTAATATTATATTGATGTTTATTTGCCTGATTGTACCTTCGAAGATTTCCAGAAGTCTTGGCATATTATCTGCTACCATTCACAATAAGTGTAAATTATACTGAAAATTAGCATTACCTGCTCCGTCTATCGGGAGCGTAATGACAACTAATTGGCAGCCAGAGATTAACCCAAAGCGTCTGTGTTCCAATATGATTTTTCTGTATCTAGCTGAATGAGTTGAGCAAGGTATCGTGAGAACTATTAGGTTAGATATTGCAGGCGGCAGCGAAATTTTTACAGTATTTATTGTTTCAGGAGCGGTGAGTAAATGAAAAGTATGGATCTTAAAAGCAATAGGCCCTCGGTATTCGCCTATTTTGTTTATTTCTTTCTATTTACCAGCGTCCTTACTGCGTGCGGTGGCGGCGGAGGTGGCTCAAATTCCTCTGCGCCGGCCTCGGTCAGTGTTAGCGGTGGCGCCGCCAAGGGAGCCTTGGTCAATTCGATTGTCACTGTCTTTCCGGTGAATACGGATGGAAGCCGCGGCACGACTGCAATTACGTCCACCACCACAGATGCAAACGGCGATTTCAGCTTGTCGCTAGCTCCCAGCCAATTCGTCGCCCTGGTTGCTACTGTCGGCAGTTATATTGATGAAGCAACGGCTGGTACGATTAACCTGGCGCCAGGCGAGGAGCTGGAAGCCTACGCACAGGTTCCAGCAAGTGGTGAAATTACCGTCAATATCACCCCGTTGACGTCACTGGCTGCTGCACAGGCGCGCGAGCATATTGCTAACGGTGGGCAGACGTTGTTTGACGCCGTCGGCAATGCCAATGCTGAAATTACCTCAGTTTTTGACGTGGGTAATGTGTTGACCACGAATTTGCTTGCGCCAACTAATCTTGGTTCCGCTACCCAGCAGGAAATCAATTACACCTTGTTATTGGCCGGATTTTCAC
>CAZIKB010000271.1:0-2255 GCA_964539665.1 uncultured Cytophagia bacterium | reverse complement strand
GATACCTGCAAACTGGTTCATAAAAACTATCCTGAAATCAGGATCCTTGCCCTGACAATGTACGGGGAAGGCAGTTTTATTTCCGGGATGCTTAAAAACGGCGCCAGCGGTTATGTCCTCAAGGACTCAAACAAGCAGGAATTAATTGATGCTATTACGACTGTTTTTTCGGGTGAAAAATACTACAGTCAGAAAGTCACTCAAATTCTTATTTCCAGCATGATGCCCGGAAAAACCATAAGCTCGAATCCGTTGCTTCCGAAGATCACACGTCGCGAAAAAGAGATTTTGAAGTTGATTGTAAATGAACACACAACGCACGAAATCGCGGAGAAACTATTTATCAGCCTGAGTACCGTTGAAACACACCGCGCCAATCTTTTGAGCAAACTGAACGTCAGGAATACCGCAGGTCTCGTACGAATCACGGTTGAAAAAGGGCTTGTAGAGTTTTGAAGATTTAGTTTCATCCTGCAACTCACCGCTCGTAACACATATATTTCCACATCACCGCCTATACCCAAAGCAAGGTCACTTGCAGCCGGAAACGATCGTTGTTTTACCGCTGTTGGAATGAAGTGAACTATCCGGAACCTGTACGGCAAGGACCTTGCGTCAGTATGGCAAAACAATCCAATGGTGCGTCTCGCCCACAACTGGTCTTAGCGCCTGCCCTGCCTGTCTGCCGACCCTAGGCAGGCTTAGCCATTCAGACGGGTCTCGCTCAGACCATGCAAACCCCGGGCGTCAGGACTTGATATGAAGGCGCAGTAACGGAGCGATCTTGGGTTAAATACGATTTAACAGGAAATTATTAAATTTGTATAAAATAAGATGAATGCCAAAAATTTTTGAATATTTAGGAATAATAATGTTCTTCTATTCAAATGAACACGAACCAATTCATGTTCATGCGAAAAAAGGAGAGTTTGAAAGTAAAGCAGAGTTCATTATAACTAATGGGAAAATTATTGAAATTCGAATAAAGGAAAATAAAGGATTTAAACCACTAACAGGCAGCGACTTGAAAAACTTCAAAGATTTTTTGTCAAATTACGCTGAAAAAATTATTGTAAAATGGATTGATTATTTTGTGTATCATAAAGACATTAAATTTGAACGTATTAACAAGAAGATAAAATGAAAATCATTGAACAATATTCAGAGAAACAATTTGGGAAAATTGAAATTGTATCTGCAAATTATATCGGTGATTATACAATTAGAATAAAATTTGAAGATGGAACGGAAAGGCTGGTTGATTTTAAATCATTCTTAAATAAATCTCAACATCCTTCAATAAAAAAATATTTGAATGAAAATTTATTTTCCAAATTTCAGATAGTAGATGGAAACTTAAACTGGAACGATTACGATTTGATTTTTCCTGTTTGGGATTTGTATAACGGAAGAATTGAAGCATAGCCCAATATAGCGCAAGCCTTCCGGCAAATCCAATTGGTTATCGAGTTGGTAAGGTAGCAGGACTTGTGTCTTTTTAAACATTACCCAAAGCAAGGTCACTTGCAGACGGAGGCATTCCCATTCTACCCCTGATGTTATTGATGGTGAACTATCAGGATCTGGCATGGCTAGGACCTTGCGTCATTATGGCAAAACAATCCATTGGCCAGGTGGGTGATCTACTTGTGAATCTTTATACGTCATTACCCGGATCGCGGAGCGATGTCAGGCCGCGCCCACTGTGCTCCTGCGTCATAGCGCCTACGCTAAAGCTTCGGCGTAAGCGTTAGCCGACTTCGGCGCAGACGCAAACGAAGTGAAGGTGGGTAATCTTTTTTACAGGCACAAGTCGGGCCAACGCATGTGCCGATGCTAAGACTGCGCCAGTATGGTGGGATTTCCCTACAACCACTGGTTCGGAAGTTACTTCCGGACCTGCGAAGTTTGCTTCTGAGTCCCACGGCTAAACTCCGTACGCCAATCCCAATCTGGCTTCTGGTTCCATAATGTTTCATTCATCCAGTGTTGAACTTCTAATTCACATTTAGGTCGAAGCCCGACTTCACTGCGTTACGTCGGACGCAGCGGACCTTCGACCAGTGGGAGTGGGGACAACTATACTGTTAAGAACCTCTGGTTCGAGCGTCCGCTCGAACCTTCATCTGGCGAGTCTTCCAGCGTTGGCTTTGAGTAGTGGCGAGACAGTACCTTGCGCCAGAGTGGGTTTCTTTTACCGCCGTTTGCTTTCCGCCTTTTGCCATCTGCTTTTACCTGCAAATCCCCCTGATTTC
>CAZIKB010000270.1:0-2324 GCA_964539665.1 uncultured Cytophagia bacterium | reverse complement strand
ATTACAAAATACTAAATTAAAAGATTGTATAATGCAATATTTTGACACTACGGAAATTACAAAGAGGATAGCTTATGAAGAAACTATTAATTCTCGGTGGTGGAACAGCAGGCACAATGATGGCCATAAATTGGAATAGATTGGAAAGTCAACGAAGCCGTTTCATTTGGATTGGCTTATATCAGTCCGACCACAATACATTTCATAGGCGAAGCAGATATGAAAATGACTGCTCAATTCAATGACGCTTTCGGCAAAGCTGTCCAAGGTGTAATGACTCTATATCCAAACTTGACGCCAAAACAAGCCCAGGGCGAGGTGGCGAATCTGTTTGGACAAATGGGTGTACATTTAACCAAAGGAGTAGAGACGACTTATTCTGACACAACAGCAGATTTAGATGTACCGCAAATAACAAAGTGGAGCAAAAACTCACAAGGAAATTTCAAACTTAGTCCGTGTGAGTTTTTTTTCAGTGTGATTATTCGAATTATTTTCTATTACTCCCAGTGCACTCCCCCTGGAAATTTCCATAAATTTGACTTCCTGAGCGTTAAGTTCAGTTTTTAAAAAATTTAGCAGTTTCAAAAGAGAATCGGACTCATTTGAGCAATGAAATATATCAATTGATGCGTGGTTCGCTTCGGGAAAAGTGTGAATAGCCACATGGGATTCATTTATAATAGATATGACGGTCACGCCAATGGGATCAAATTTGTGACTTAAAATATTTAATTGATAAAGTCCACATTTATGAATAGCCTCCGTAAGCAGACTTCTTAATTGTTTTTCGTCATTTAAAATATTTGGCGAACAGCCATTCAATTCAGCGACAAGCTGGATACCGTGTGGTTTCATGTCAAATATTATCCATATTTTTTAATTTTACAAAGCTATCAAATTGAATTGGTCTCAAGATCTCATTTTATAAGACCCGTACTTTGCAATCGAAAACGGGAAACCGAAATTCGAAAACCGTAATTCTATTCCAACTTCATTTACCTCATATTATTATCCGGTTTACGATTTTCGGTTTTCGAAACAATACTATAAAAACTTAATCAGCTACCTGCTTCAATCCCCATTTTCTTCTTTAATGCTTCTAACGAATCAGATGCCTTAGCAGAAGATGGTTCCTGAAGCGCTTTGTCGATCTCCTGATCCACACCGATGTCTATTTCTGAAATATCGCCGTATGCTTCTGCCAATGATTCTTCTTCCTCAACCTTATTTTTCATTTTTTCAAGCATGGCTATAGTGCCAGAAGAGTCTACATTGCTGAGTTGCTGATTGATTTTCCGCATAGAAGACGCTGTTTTTGCTCTGGCCTTTAGAGTGACCAGCTCATTTTCATATCGAGTGACGGTTTGCTTGAGCGTCTGTACTTTGGCTTGAAGTTGATCTGACGTCTGTTGCTGTTTCTTATAATCTGTCTGCAAAGTTGTTCCTCTACCCGCGGTCTCTTCCTTTTTATTTAAGGCTTCGGAAGCCAATCTTTCAGCTTCAGCCTGCTGTAAATCTCCACTTTGCATTTTTTGCAGAAGTAACATAGCTTTGCGCTCGTAGTCTTGAGATAATTTCTTTTGATCATCTGCATCTTTCTTTAATCTTATTGCCGTTGCTTTAACTTGTGCTAAAGCGACCATGGCTTTTTGTAAATCGCTCTTTAAATCGCGGATCCCTTGTTCAGTCATTCTGATAGGATCCTCAAGTTTATCTACTACAGAATGGGCTTGAGCCTGCCCAACTTTAAATATTCTTTGAAAAACACCTGCCATTTTAGCCTCCTGTATTTCAATTATTGAAATTAATTTTTTGAATAATCTAATAATTCAGCACCATATTCTGCTAAAGCCAGAGACAGCGCCTGAATGGTGCCTTCTATTTCATTCAAATCCAAATTTTCCAGTTGTAAGGTATCCCTGTAAAACATATTTTTCCCTTCATCATCTAATACAAAAGCGCCGTGTACAAGAGAACGGTTCATCTGGAGCAGTCGTTTGTAAAAATCCCCTGGTTGTTTTGGGACTGGCATAATGAGCTGTTCCAGAACAACTATGGGTGGTTCACAATCAATTATTAAATTATGGATGCCGTTCTCTTCATCTTCAACCACCACAAGTTCTTCGGTTGTGTGCTCATCTACAATTTTTAATTCAAGATCAAGCAAGTAGTTCTTGACCTTATCAAGATTTTGGGACATTTTTAAACCTCCTTTTTTTAGTTTATTTTAGACTTCTGCAAAATGCTCTTTTTCTGTCATTCTGAATGACGAAGAATCTGTGACCATAAAACTATCAGTTTTACAGTATGTTAGTGGTCTC
>CAZIKB010000269.1:0-2363 GCA_964539665.1 uncultured Cytophagia bacterium | reverse complement strand
AGAAAAACGGAATTGGAAATTGAAGAAGGAACCTACCTTGAAAAACAGGAAGCAGAAAGACACAAACTATCAGACCTCATTGACCGGTATATTTCTGAAGAAATACAGAAATTATCGATAAGTGACCGCCTAGCGAGAGCAGCTCAGCTTACCTGGTGGAAGAATGAAATTGGCAGTAAAACGCTGAATAAAGTTCCTCCAGCAATTTTGGTCGAATGCCGAAATAAATTAAGAACCGAAATTAGCATAAGAGGAAAACTCAGAAGCGGTGCGACTGTTAACCGATATCTTGCAGCATTAAGCGCTGCTTTCGGAGTGGCCGTATCAGAATGGCAATGGGTCAAGGAAAATCCATTTGCTCGTGTTCGCCGAGAAAAAGAATCTCAGGGTAGAACCAGATTTTTATCTAGTGAGGAGCGTACCGCCCTACTTTCTGCCTGCAAAGAATCCACAAGTAAGAATCTATACCTTGTTACCTTGTTGGCGCTGTCAACGGGCATGCGCCAATCCGAGATCCTTAACCTGGAATGGGATCATATTAGTTTTGATCGCAATACCATTACACTATTCAAGACCAAGAACAAAGAGGTTCGGGTGGTCCCTATGGTTGGTATCGCAAGGTCATTGCTCCAAGACCACGGAAAAGTCCGCAGCCTCAAAAATCCCTACGTCTTTCAAGGACGCCATTACATACATGCCAAATTTCCTCGCAAAGCCTGGGGAACCGTCCTAAAGAAAGCGAAAATAGAAAATTTTACCTTCCACGATTGCCGACACTCAGCCGCCTCTGAGTTAGCCATGAATGGAGCAAGCCTCCACGAGATAGCTGCTGTGTTAGGCCATAAGACTTTGGCAATGGTTCAGCGGTATGCACACCTTTCGGAACAGCACACAATTTCTGTAGTGGAGCGCATGAATAAAGCTGTGTTTGGAGATATTTAATGGGTTTTCATCGATCTCCGCCTAAAAGCTCCAAGCCCAGGCCCGATAATCCCCCAGATCTAAATATTGACTACTGTGTAGATTTTGACCTTTGGTTACAAAGGGATACATGGTCAATATATCACGCTATTCTTCTTCTACTGGAAATAAATCCTCGCAAAGATGAGTTATTCCTTGCAGACAATACGCAAGAAGAAAAGATTCAACAGTTCAAGGACATCATCGGTACCGCGGCAAGTTGTGAAAATCTCTCCCTTACTGTTGAGAGCAATACAGAGGTTGATAAAAATGGCAATTTCATTAGATACGCCACCGTAAAACCAGCACGATTTATACACTGGGCAGCAAAGAAATACGATATTCCGGAAGCCTTACTATCTCTAGTAAAGCCCGGACACAATGAGCAAAAAACAATAAGTATTCCTGAACAAAGAACTCAGAAAGTAATCTCTTTGATAGAAGAAATGATTGAGGCGGGCTTGTTTAACATTGCTGACTATAGATGGCCTCGAATCAATATTTGGAGAAAAGCTATTGAAGTCGCATCACATTTGTTCCCGAATAACTTAGATGATCAAAGAGAAGGCAAATTCTCCAAAGCATATAATGAAGCAAGAAGAAGATTAATCCCAAAGGAATAGTGTAGGCATTTGTAGGCTAGTATTTTTCCTACAGTTGCCTACGTTTTTACCCTGTTTTTCCTACATCGTATCAGTTCACACTACCGCCCAATACATGCCATTTCGGCCAGGTGTTATGCAGATAAGAGCAACACTTCTGCAAGGCAATTCTGCCAAATCAAATGTTACGAGGTAAATAATGGGATCAGATGTTTCGGATTCAGTACAAGGTGCTGTTCACACTGTAACAACACTTGCCGCAGTTGAGCCCGGGTTAAATGAAGGCGGGATTCGCTGGACAATTTTTCAGCACAAAGACGAGCTACTTGAGGCAGGAGCCATTTTCTACAATGGCCGAAAGCTGTTTATAGATCGTGACCGATATATTGCGCGCATGAGGTTGGGTCTTTAAATGAAGGCAGGAAGTCCATGATTCGCTAATGAAAAACCCGCTGCACAAACAGCGCGCTTTCAGAAATGTATCGCGAAAATACACACCAGGCAGGGAAACCTGACCGCCCAATTATAACAGCGAACACGCCAATAAAAAAGGCTGCGTTGCGTTACATAAAAGCCGGTTTTGCGTTGACCCATGTTAACGGCAAACGACCCACCGCCAGGGGCTGGAACCAGCGCAGTAATGCAATCACCAGCGTCGACCAGGTAAACGCCTTAGACGACAATATTGGAATTCTGCACGGCTTTTCCGGTACTTGTTGCATTGACGTTGACGACTTCGACGCGGCTACCGGTTACTTCGAAGATAACGGTCGTGCCGTCGTCGGCGTTGGCCAAAACGTA
>CAZIKB010000268.1:0-2400 GCA_964539665.1 uncultured Cytophagia bacterium | reverse complement strand
GGATCGGTAATGAAAATTCTAATTGTAGATGATGAACGTGTCAGCCGCACGAAAATGGATATTATCGTAAGGGGTTCTGGGCACGAAACGGTCATCGCCAAAGATGGGCTTGCGGGATGGGAGATCTGGAAACAACAAAGGCATAGAATCGTTATCACAGATTGGGTTATGCCCAAAATGAACGGATTGGAACTATGCCGAAAAATTCGGGAAATGAAGGCAGTCAATATACTTTTCTTATAGTCGTAACATCGAAGCAAGACATGCAATCCATCATTACGGCTATGGATGCGGGAGCGGATGGGTTTATTGCCAAACCATTTGTCAAAGATGAGGTTGCCGTGCGTATCAGGTCCGGTGAGCGAATATTAGGGTTTGGGGAAAGAGATATCGTAATTTTTTCCTTGGCAAAACTAGCCGAGTCACGTGATCCTGAAACGGGCAACCATCTGGAACGCATACGATTTTATTCAAAGACACTGGCCGAAGCGATTGCTGAATCAAATGATTCCGCACATGAAATAGACAAACTGTTTGTTGATAATATTTTCCTGACCAGCCCCTTGCATGATATTGGCAAAATCGGTATTCCTGACTATATTTTGCTCAAGCCAGGACGATTAGATGATAACGAATTTGGGATAATGAAAACGCATTGTCATATCGGATTTAACACCCTAAATGATGCGTTAGTAAAATTTCCGCAAGCAGACTATTTGCAGATGAGTGCTGAAATTGCGCGCTCACATCATGAAAAATTTGACGGTTCAGGTTATCCTGAGGGTCGGAAAGGACATGATATTCCGCTTTCAGCGTGCATTGTGTCATTATCGGATGTATATGACGCGCTGGTTAGCAAACGGGTCTATAAGACAGCCTACAGCCATGATCTGGCCAAATCCATCATTGTAGATGGAAAAGGAAAACATTTTGATCCCGTAATCGTTGAAACCTTTTTGGCGTGTGAAAATCGGTTTATTGATATTTGTAACCAGTTCAGTGTTGAAAAATAGGAGCCTTTCAGCATTTCGAAAAAATGAGCAAGGATAAATTCTGTATTTCTTATTTATATAGCAATAAGTAGAAAATATTTCTGTTTTATACACCTTGGATGGCCACTATTTAGCTTAACCGGAAAACAACCTGCTTTAGTAGTGCGACTTGATGCTGATAAATGGATGGTGTATTATTAAATAGCGTTGCGAGTGAATCCCACTATGGATTGAAGGGAGGTGGAAATATGCGAGCTTTTGCGATCGTCGCTATTCTGATCGTCTTGTTGATTACTGTTTACCTTGTCACCCGAGATATTACCTCACGTATGTCCGACAAAGAGGGGCAATCGAAAATTACGGCAATCGAAAAAGCAAAAGAGACAGAGATGAAGATCGACCAATTAAACAAAGTAGTTCAGAAGAGGCTTAAAGAAGAGTGAATAGTTGGTGATAAGAGGTTTGATCCGCTCAGCGCTGTTTCACCGGTTAACCACGCTCGTGCACACAAAACACAAGAAGATGTCCGCAAGGGTGAATATGCCATATTAACCGTGTCTGACGATGTAATGGAAAAAAAAGAAAAGTGCGGACTCTGCAATTCGATAATAAAAATATTCTAACACACTTCAAAGAGGGTAAACTTGAACTGGCGGCAAAAGCGATTGGAGAATTCCAGATGAATTTGGGGGAATTCGACTTTGTTCTTCTTATCGATTATTTTAAAACCCAGATAAAACTATCTCTATCTGAAGGAGAAATAAGAGAAGCGACTCGTTTTAAACGTCGTTTGGCGGCCATCACAATTTTACGAGACTACGGATTTGATTCTCGAAAGCTTATTCCAGAGCTTATATTACCTGAAGGATATAAAGGAAAAATTATACTCATATCCATTTCCGGAGGTTTGATTGAACCCATGGTATGCCTTCGTTCAGGCGATCTTTGGCACCGTGAAATCTTAAGGGAAGCTGAGGAAGAAATTAAGGACATCGGGCTTGTCAGCACTTTTGTGTATGAAATAGGGGGGGCACATTTGCGATTTGAAAACGGTGGATCTATTCTTATTTGGGGAACAAGTGATGAATTTGGCACATGTGACAAGAAAATCGCTACCTATCTTGTACAAAAGGTTTATTCGAGGCATAAAATATTCATTGAGGATTAGACTTCTTTTCCGAGGCTTTGGTTATAATGCCGACGTAATGTTCCTTATTTTCAACCAAACTATCAGTGGTGCACTTGTGACTTGAATTTGCCATATTTCATTCTTTTACAAAAGGGGAAATACCAATGAACCATCATTCAGATGCAAAGATTATGGCTGTTTTCTGCGACTTCGAAAATGTTGCCATCGGCGTTCGGGACTCAAAATATGCCCAGTTCGATATTGCCAAGGTTCTCGAGC
>CAZIKB010000267.1:0-2563 GCA_964539665.1 uncultured Cytophagia bacterium | reverse complement strand
TAAAGAACCTCGTTTTTGAGGAGGGTCAATTTGACCCTTTTTGCAGTGGAGTCAACTAACGCTGCCGCATCAGGGGAACTGCAATCAGACTGACAATAGAATGTGTCGCTCGACAGGCAACACCCTCTTGAAGTATAAATCAACTTCGCTGCCGAAACAAGCCACGCGAATTTGACAGCCACACGAATTTGATTTTTGCAAAATGTTTGCTTTGGGAACTACCCGCAACTGCGAAACGAAACGGCTTACTACGTGTTGGCTGGAAGGGAGTTTAGTTTTTTTTCGTACTTTTGGGTTTCTTAATCTTTGGCATAGTGTTAGACAGCATTACATATGCACAGATGAAATTAGAAATTCACTTGATATCTACTGTGGATAAATTGCCCCGCTTTTCTGGACGGTCAAATACAATTATGCTGTAAAATTGGCGTCAAGGCAGAGATGGTGCGCATCTTGAGCCGAAAAAAATATAGCTTACGCAGGAAAATAATACATGTATATACTTGGAATATCAGCATATTATCACGATAGTGCAGCTTGTCTGGTTAAAGATGGCGAAATAATAGCAGCAGCCCAGGAAGAACGATTTACACGAATAAAACAAGATCATTCGTTTCCAACCAACGCAATTAAATATTGTTTGAAAGAAGCCGGAATAAGCGGGGCGGAACTGGATTATGTCTCTTTCTACGATAAACCTTTTCTCAAATTTGAACGCATTTTAGAAACATATCTTGCATTTGCCCCCATTGGTATTAAATCATTTTTAAAGGCAATGCCGTTATGGGTCAAGAAAAAAATTTGGATCAAAGAATTGATCAAAGATGAACTGAACTATTCCGGAATAATCATTTTCCCAGAGCACCATGAATCTCATGCAGCATCTGCATTTTTCCCGTCACCTTTTTCAGAAGCGGCTTTTATTACAATGGACGGTGTCGGTGAGTGGGCCACATCCAGTTTTGGAGTTGGCAAAGACAACCAGGTTGAATTGTTGGCAGACATTCAGTTTCCTCACTCAATCGGATTGCTCTATTCTGCATTTACTTATTACACAGGTTTCAAGGTCAACTCCGGTGAATATAAAGTAATGGGGTTGGCTCCTTACGGTGAAGCAAAATACAAAAATTTGATTTATGAGCATTTGATTGACGTTAAAGAAGACGGCTCTTTTAAGATGAATATGGATTACTTCAATTACAGCGCCGGTTTAACAATGACCAATTCAAAGTTCCATAAGATTTTTGGCGGCCCGCCACGAAAACCAGAAAGTAAGCTTACCCAAAAAGAAATGGATTTGGCGCGTTCAGTTCAGGAAGTAACAGAAGAAGTTATGTTGAAAATGGCAACGCACGTGAGAAAAGAGACTGGAATGAAATATCTCTGTCTCGCTGGAGGTGTTGCCTTGAATTGTGTTGCCAATGGAAAACTATTACGATCTGGATTGTTTGAGGATATCTGGGTCCAACCAGCTGCTGGAGATGCAGGGGGCGCTGTCGGCTGCGCTTTATTTACCTGGTTCCAGTATTTGAATAATCCAAGAAAAGCCGATAACAAATCTGACTTTATGCAAGGCGCCTATCTTGGTCCTGAATTTGATAATAGTACTATTGAAGATTTCCTGAAAAAAAATGGATACCCTTATCAATTGCTTACGGATGAGAATTTACCTGAAAAAATTGCCGATTTAATTGCAGGTGAAAAAGTGATCGGTTGGTTTCAAGGACGGATGGAATTTGGTCCGAGAGCATTGGGGTCCAGAACTATTATCGGCGACGCCAGGTCACCTGAAATGCAGAAAAAGATGAATCTGAAAATAAAATATAGGGAAAGTTTCCGACCCTTTGCGCCCTCCATCAGGGCGGAAAATATTTCAGAATATTTTGAGATCGATCGCGAAAGCCCATATATGATCTTGGTTGCTAATGTGCAAAAAAGCAAACAGATAGAAATGTCAGAAGAGCAAAAGTCATATTTCGGCCTTGAGAAACTGAATGTAGTGCGTTCAGATGTGCCGGCAATCACCCATGTAGATTATTCTGCCAGGATTCAATCGGTAAACGGTAAGACAAATCCGCGTTATCATGAGATGCTAACAAAATTTAACAGCAAATATGGATGTCCGCTCATCGTCAATACTTCATTCAATGTTCGTGGGGAGCCGATTGTTTGTACACCCCAAGATGCCTATCTTTGTTTCATGCGGACAGAAATGGATTACCTGATAATGGGAAATTATTTATTGAATAAAACAAAACAGAAACCAATTGCTGGAGATTCTGACTGGCGTAATGAATTTGAACTGGACTAAGATATGATAGAAGAGCTAAAGAACATAAAAAGTAGTAAAAGCGACTTTCGAAAATTTGGGATTACTATTGGTGTGTTTTTTATGGTAATTGCCGGGTTTCTATTCTGGAAGGGTAAAGAGCCATTCGAAATAGTATTGATTTCCGGTATTATATTGTGCGTATTGGGCATTGCGATACCTGCTGTCCTGAAATCTATTTATTGGGTATGGATGATTTTAATCTGCCAAGTATAGAAAACGAACTAGATGATG
>CAZIKB010000266.1:0-2592 GCA_964539665.1 uncultured Cytophagia bacterium | reverse complement strand
TCATCGAGAAACTGCTTTCTTAACCGCAGATTCGTCTTTGGGTCTTGAATTTTTTTAGATTATTTTGACATTTGAATACAAATTCGGTAGACTGAACATTGCAATTAAAATGTTGCAGATTTCTTGAGAAATCGGACTTGTGAATGTCCGAACAATTCCTCACTATTTTTTCCCAGGCCAACGGCGATATCAAAAGTTTTGCCAAAAAACACCGCATCCCTGAATTACAAATTGTACAAGATCGAATAAACTGGTTGGGTTGTACCCAACAATCGTTCCCCTGTCCGATGGATTATTATGTAAATACGCTAGGGCTCAATACCCCACCTTGCTGTCGCGACAACCTGCTGGAGATGCTTCACCGGATTGATTAAACTAAGAACAGCCATCAATTACATAAGAATTTTAATAAACGGGCATAAACTGGTAAGCAGGTGGTCAAATGGCAGAAATAATTGGTATCAGTGCGGGTAGAGAACACAAAGTTACAGAGTCACTCATTAAAGCAATTCTGGCCGGAACAGGGAAAGAAAACGAGTTTATTAGTCTTTCCGGCAAGCTGATCAGGCCATGTGAAGCATGCAACGGATGCGTCAAAAACAATCATTGCGTTCTGGAAGACGACTTCCGGGAAATTGTTGAAAAGTGTTATCAAGCCGAGGCAACTGTTTCTGGTGCTCCAAACTACTGGGGCCATATGAACGCGAAAGGTCATGCATTCTGGGAGCGGGTTTGTTTTTCAGGTAGACATAACTCCGTTTTTCCGCTGGAAGGCAAATTAGGTATTATCGCAGCTGTTGCCGGCACCGGTGATGGCAAGCCAGTTATCAAAGATATTGAGACATATTTTGATGATGCCAGAATGCACATTGTGGACGAGATTTCAGTTCAGGGAGAATATGCTTGTTTTACCTGCGGACACGGCAATTACTGCCCTGTTGGTGGCTTTATTGATATGTATCCTCTCGGCACCAGCATCAAATCAGATATAGTTCCTTCTCTTACAAATCAGCATCCGGACAATCCGGATCTGCCGCAAGAAGAGCGTAGCCAACTGAACCAAGCCAGAAAAATGGGTGAAATTCTGAGTAAAGTGCTTGATACAAAGAGGATAAAGCAAGAAAAGTTTGCTCATGAAAAAATCTAAGTATTTGATGATCAAGTTTGTATCGGCGAAAAAGTCCGGGTTTTAAATACATGTGTAGCTGTATGGCCGGGTTTTGATCATTTTCAAATCTCTATTTTGACAACAGCCCTGCAACAATTAACATTTAAAAGTTGTTCTATTGATGTTTTAAAACAATTGATCATTCTTTATGCAGGAAAATCTAATAAATTTAAACAACCGGTCTTTCGTTTAAATTAAATCATAATGAAATCGCATCCCAAGGGCACGTAACAGCCTTAAATTTAACAAAATATTTATTTATACAAAACAATGAGTCCGAGGCTGGAAGTAAATCTGACATATTTCGTTCAGAACCTATAGTCATGACGTAAACGACTAAATTTTCCTCCCATTTTCAGCGTATTGGAAACAGTACATAGCTATGATACCATTTATGTGTCTGGATTATTGACATTTTTCATGTATTCAATGTATCTGCAGTCGGCATAATTATTAAGCTATCTTGATTTAATCATAATCTAAAGGTGGAAATCTATAATGGAAGGAATGGAATATTTTTATGAATTATTTGAGGCCCTACCACGAGGTGGCCCAGGTGATAAAGAATCTACTCGAAGAGCATTTAATACTATCCCAAATCCTCCAGAACAGCCCCTTATTCTCGACATTGGATGTGGTCCTGGTGTTCAAACCATCGAATTAGCAAAACTCTCAAAAGGCAGAATCATTGCTTTAGATAATCATCAAGCATTTCTTGATAAATTGATCAAAAAAGCAAAGGAGGAGGCACTGTTAGACCATATTGTACCCCAAAATAGATCAATGCTTGATATGGATTTTGAGGAAAATACTTTTGATATCATTTGGTCAGAAGGCGCTTTGTATTTCATGGGATTTCAGAATGGTTTAAAAAGGAGCCGCCAATTATTAAAAAATGGTGGGTTTTTGGGCGTGACAGAAATTGTATATCTTGTGAACGATCCGCCTGCCCCTCTTATTCATTATTTTGAAAGAGAATACCCAGACATAAAAACTGTTCAGGACAAGATCGATTTAATTCAAAATGAAAGATTCCTCTTGATCTCTAATTTCACCCTGCCAAAATCATCATGGCTTGATAGTTTTTACCTGCCGATGCAGGAACAATTAATCCGTTTGAATAGGAAATATCAAGGTAATGAAATTGCATCAAGCATATTTGAAGAAATGAAAAATGAAATAAATCTCTATAAAAAATTTTCAGATTTTTATGGCTATGAATTCTTTATAATGCAAAGAGTCAATTAGCAGATGAGTTTACTCGTTAATCAGAATATCGCCAACAAATGAAAGGTTTTCAAAACCAAAAAATTGTTGTGATATCTTCAAAAAAATTATGATATCACAGGTTTGCCTACCCTGGTGATATTCTCATATTATGTAGCCGGTTTAATTATGTTACGAGTTAATTCTCCATATAATTT
>CAZIKB010000265.1:0-2727 GCA_964539665.1 uncultured Cytophagia bacterium | reverse complement strand
AAGCATTATCAGATGTGCAAATAATTGTTAACGGAACCCTTCAAGATACAGACCATCCTAAAATGTTTGTATCAGCACAAGACGCTGATAGATTGATGAAAAGCACTCTAATTATTGATATAAGCTGTGATGAAGGAATGGGTTTTTGGTGTGCTAAACCCACATCCTTTGAACACCCAATGTTTGAAGTGGCTGGTAAATTTTATTATGCAGTAGACCACAGCCCAAGTTATTATTGGAATTCTGCCTCATGGGAAATTTCAGAAGCATTAATTCCATTCTTATCCATAGTTATGAACGGATCAAAGGTTTGGGGAAAAGATAAAACCATTTCAAAATCTATAGAAATTTGTAACGGAGTAATTCAAAATCCAAAAATTCTTTCATTTCAAAATCGTGAAAAAGAATATCCACACAAATTTCGATAACGAATTGGATAAAAATTACGTTGTATAACACGCGCTCATAAATAATTGCCGTATGGTAGTAAATCCAAGGGTTGTAGCCCGCATTCTATGCAATCATATTTTTTTCTTGAAAAGAATATGAAAGACAATTTTTTTTTAGAGAACGCATGGGAGACAATAAAAAAATGGCAAAAAAATGTCGATAATTGGGGTGAATGCGATGTGTAACCTGTGTAATTTCAATTGATGTATTTTCTGGCTGGAGGACAGATGTGCGGTCTGTTTTATGAATGTGAATCTTGTAGGGCATGTATATTCTCATTTTTTCCGGATGGATTTTGATGGTGTGATAAACAATTATGGACGCTATTGGATAATTTTCCTGTTTCAGGACATAGCTATCCTGCATTCTCTTTTTGAGACGTTTGTTCAGGATATGTTTTACGGCCATTAGCATGCCTGTGCCAGGTTTGGTGAACCTCGTGAACGCGGACATTCTGCAATGATGATCGATTCTCCTTGTTTGCATGCGCTACACAAAAGCGGGTCAATACCAAGGGTGGGGATCATAACGTCCCTTACTGTATAGGTTGGGCGCTCCGTTTGGAGTTCCTTTTGGTTTTGTCTCGGCTATACAGCGTTTTACCAGGCTGTCTTACTGGTTCATTGATCTGGGCATACTACCTGTGTTTTCAGATCCTGCACACCCAGAACAAAACGGCAGGCATGAACGTATGCACCGTGATTTAAAGGCAGCTTGTGTGCTACCATCAGCTTATGACTTGAAGTCCCAACAAAGGAAGCTAAACTCCTTTGTAAAAGAGTATAATGAAGTAAGGCCTCATGAAGCTTTGGACATGGAAACACCAGCCAAAATCCACAAAATATCTAACAGATCTTTTCCAGATAAAATCAGGAATTATGATTACCCATCCCATATGAAAGTAATGAATGTCACCCAAAATGGATCGGTGAGATGGAAGTCTTACTTCTGGGTATATATGACCAGGGGATTGATAGGAAGACAGGTAGCTGCAGAAGAACTTGGAAACGGAATTTGGAAGGTATTTTATAGAAATGTATTTTTAGGATATTTTAATGAAAATGATATAAGAGAGAAACAACAATCAACAAGGCTCAGCTCTAATAATGTATATAAAAAATAAGCGAGATAGTAATAGTATCAAGGTTTGTAGCCCGTTTGAACTTTCTTGTAAGGTGAAAGATTTGTGCTACGAAATCGCTTACTTTTCATATACTTACCGTTACCAAACATAAAGGAAAATATTTTCATGAAAAAAGTATTATTAATTAGTATTTTATTGAGTATGTTATCAACTAATTGTAGTAAACCGACAATACAACCCAAATTTACAGGACGTAGTTTACGAACAATTGTAGAGGATAAGTATTCTGATAACAGCATAATTATTGGTGGTACAACAGGTGCATGGGCTTTTGGCACCAATACAGGTGTAATTTTAGATCGTGAGTTTAGTTATGTAACACCAGAAAACGATTTTAAACAATCAACTATCCACCCTGACCCAACAACCTGGGATTGGACCCAATCCAATGCATGGGTCCAACACATTGCCGACAACAATCAAATTTTAAGAATGCATAGTCCTATTAGCCCGCAATGCTCTGATTGGGCAAAAGATGATAGCAGAACTGCTGCAGAGCTTGAAACCAATTTACGGGAATTTATGCAAGCTGTTTGCGAACGGTACAACGCAACACCGGGTATTGAGTATATGGATGTTGTAAATGAAACTGTTTTACGGGGCAATTGGCTTACCGACAGGCCGGGAACAGACTGGGAATCACCGTGGTATAAAATCGGGCTGGATAACGATGCGAACCAAACCCCCCTCTATATTAAAATGGCTTTTGAAATCGCCCAACAATATGCCCCGGATATTAAATTTATTTATAACCATCATGAAAGTGTCCTTAAGTCCTGGGATTTAATTAAAAAAACTATAATTTATTTAAGAAACATGGGCCTTAGAGTTGACGGCATAGGATGGCAGGCTCATGTTGATAACGGTTGGGCAACTACTGAAAATTTAAATGGGCTAAGAGGCTTGATTGACTGGGCGCATAGCAATAACCTTGAATTTCATATTACCGAAGCAAGCGTTTGGTTAATAAACGGCAAATCACAGGCAGAACTTGAAGAACAAGCTGCAACCTATAGGGCAATTCTTGAGGTATTAATAGAAAAAAGTACCGCGGGCAAAGTTGGCTGGAATATTTGGCATATTGATGATGGCAAAGGCTGGCGTATCTATTGGTATCCATCACTTTTTGATGC
>CAZIKB010000264.1:0-2729 GCA_964539665.1 uncultured Cytophagia bacterium | reverse complement strand
TGCACAAATCGAAATTTATAAGAGAAATAACAGGAATGAGTTTACATTAGTCAATCGTTGTAGCAAATAGAATTGCAGGGCGTATTTTGACACATACGAGACGGCAAAACTCGAAAAAGCCACGCATTTGGATACTTTTGCCTCTATTTTGATACCTCGGAACACTTTTCCGGGCTTCCGGACTGCGCTTCGACTCAATTTGAACCTTTTGGCAAATTTTGCCCGTTTGGAAACATTGCACCACTTCTGACACGTGTAATTATTTTGAAAAGACACGTGTAAATGGACAAAATAACCCACAGAAACATTCGGGTATCATGATATACGGCTTGTGTCAGATTTTTTTCCTGGTTTTGATTCATTGAAATGCAAACATCAAAAATGTTGGGTTCATTTGATTCGTGACATTAATGATGATTTATAAAAACACCCATTTGATGTCGAATACGAAAAGTTTGTTTTTGGGCTTAAAAACCTTATAATTCCAATTTTCGAATCCATTGAAAAATATGGACAGAATTTAATACTTTTAATGTAAGTAAAAATACTCCCGGTTTGAAACCACAGCAATCAAATATTAATCTGGATTTTGTCAACCAGATCAAAGGCTTATTGCAATCTGCAAGACAAAGAATGGGCTTCCAGAGCATTCAAGCTACTCTGAATCTGATTTAGAGCAAAAACTCATAGACAAAGCCAAACAAAAAATTATTATGATATGGAAAAAATGAAAGCGATTGTTTACACACACTACGGTCCTCCGGATGTTCTTGAATTAAAAGAGGTGGAAAAACCGCCTCCGAAGGACAATGAAGTACTGATAAAAGTTCATGCAGCATCTGTAAATGACTGGGACTGGGGTCTCCTGAGAGGTAAGCCGTTTATAAACCGCCTGCTATTTGGGCTTCTAAAGCCAAAAATCAAGATTCTTGGATGTGACATAGCGGGGCGTGTGGAAGCTATTGGTAAAAACGTAAAGCAGCTACAGCCAGGTGACGAAGTGTACGGAGACCTTTGCCAGTGTGGGTTTGGCGGTTTCGCAGAGTATGTCTGTGCTCCTGAAAATGCATTAGCCTTGAAACCGGCAAGTATGACATTCGAAGAAGCTGCGGCGGTCCCTCAAGCGGGAATGCTGGCTGCTCAGGGCCTTCGTGATAAAGGGCAAATTCAATCAGGACAAAAGCTTTTAATTAATGGCGCCGGCGGGGGAGTAGGCACTTTTGGAGTGCAGATCGCTAAATTGTATGGAGTTGAAGTGACCGGTGTTGACAACTCAGGGAAATTGGATATGATGCGCGCAATGGGTTTTGACCATGTCATTGATTATACAAAAGAAGATTTCACAAAAATCGGGAAACGCTTTGACCTGATTCTCGATAATAAGATGAACCGTTCAATATTTGATTACATGCGTGCATTAAGTCCCAATGGAATTTATGTCACAACCGGAGGTTCAATGGCCCGTCTTATCCAGGCTTTAATACTTGGTCCGTTGATTTCGGTGTTCAGTAATAAGAGCATACGTATCGTCGGCCTGAAACCAAACAAGGACTTAGCTTATATGAACGAGCTATTCGAAGCCGGTAAAATCAAATCTGTGATCGATGGCCACTATAAGTTAAGTGAAGTACCTGAAGCGTTACGTTATTTTGGCGAAGGAAATCATAAAGGAAAAGTAGTAATAACTGTTGAACATAGTAACAATCCTGATAGCTTTCAGGACTAACAATGCGCTGCAGTTGACTGCGGGGAGTGGTGGTCCAATAAGGAAGTTCATATTTCCTTATCTTCCAGGTGAATTATGTTATACCTTTATTCTCTAAAATTGAATTCGAAGTATAGTCAAATTAATAACTAAAGATCAATGAAAAAGAACAAACAATTCCTGCTGCAAAAAATCTTAATGATAATTATCGCAACTGTCTTTTTTTTATCCTGTGATTCCGGATCTAAATCATCGACAGAGGATTCAATATCCGGGGAGGTAGAAACTACTCCTGATTTTCAGATTTCCCTTGCCCAATGGTCTTTACACCGGACTTTTTTCGGTGGTGCTATAACTGATTGGGCCTGGTTTGGTAAAATGCTCATGGAGTCACCCGATTCTTTATTGCGGGGTGAAGATCCAATGAATTTTCCCGCAATTGCCGCTGGTTATGGGATTAACTCAATAGAATTAGTCAATACCTTCTATTATAGCAAGGCTGATGATGAGGCTTACTGGACAGAGTTCAAACAGAAATGTGATGAAGCCGGCGTGTCCGTTGGATTAATCATGTGTGATGCGTTGGGTAATCTCGGAGATGCTAATTCCGAAGCCCGTATGGCTGCTGTTGAAAACCATTATAAATGGGTGGATGTAGCTAAATTCCTGGGTGCGCATTCTATCCGGGTTAACGCGGCAGGGTCAGGAACGATGGAAGAAGTAGCAGCTAATGCTGTAGATGGCCTTTCTGAATTGGGAGAATATGGAGCTTCCAAAGGAATTAACATCATTGTTGAAAATCATGGCGGGTACTCCTCGGATGGAACATGGTTGGCAGGTGTGATGAAGGAAGTAGGCATGGACAATGTTGGCACCCTTCCGGATTTTGGCAATTTCTGCATTGAAAGCGGTCCTGATGGTTGCATAAATGAGTATGACCGATACCAGGGTGTAGCGGATCTAATGCCTTATGCAAAAGGTGTCAGCGCCAAATCACATGAATTTGATGAAAATGGTAATGAAG
>CAZIKB010000263.1:0-2749 GCA_964539665.1 uncultured Cytophagia bacterium | reverse complement strand
CGATGAACATTACCTGGGATAAATCAAAAGGGACTTCCACATAATGATCCGAAAATGAAAAGTTTTGTTCCGGATCCAAAACCTCCAGAAGTGCGGAGGAAGGATCTCCACGAAAATCCATACCAACTTTATCGATTTCATCCAACATAAATATTGGATTTCTTGATTTTACTTTTTTAAGACCCTGTAGTATTCGGCCTGGTAAAGCTCCGATATAAGTCCTGCGATGACCTCTGATTTCAGCTTCATCCCGCACACCTCCAAGAGAAATTCGAATAAACTTTCTACCCAAAGCTCGTGCAATCGATTTCCCGAGTGATGTTTTTCCTACTCCTGGAGGACCAACAAAACATAAAATTGGGCCTTTCATATCTTTCTTTAATTTACGAACTGCTAAATACTCTAATATCCGTTTTTTTACTTTCTGTAAGTCATAATGGTCTTCATCCAATACCTGTTGCGCCTTCTTAACATCCAGGTTGTCTTCTGTACTAATACTCCATGGGAGTTCGATGAGCCAGTCAATGTACGTTCGTGAAACAGTATATTCGGCTGCAGCAGGCGGCATTTTTGACAGTCTGTCTAATTCTTTTTCTGCTACTTCCTCAACATCTTTAGGCATTTTCGCTTTTTTTATCTTTTCGCGAAGCTCATTCATTTCAATAGTTCGTTCATCCTGCTCATCCCCTAATTCCTTTCTTATGGCCTTTAACTGTTCCCGCAGGTAGTACTCACGCTGTGTCTTATTGATTTCCCCCTGAACCTCAGACTGAATTTTACTTCCCAATTCAAGGATTTGAAGTTCTTTCGTAAGCAGGTAGGTTAATTTCTCAAGTCTTGGTTTAACATCTACTAACTCTAAAATTGTTTGTTTTTCAGAAGTGGAAATGTTTAAATTCCAGGCAATAATATCAGCTAAATGACTGTGATCTTCGGTATTGGTTACAAGCATGACATGCTCAGGAGATAAATAATTTGCTAAGCCTGCAACTTTCTGAAATAAGTCCCGAATATTTCCGACTAAAGCCTCAATATCAACACCTGCCACTTTTTTCTCGATATCTGGCTGCACCAATGCCTTAAAAAAGGGTTCTACCTGTATGTAATTTATAATTTTAACTCGTCGTAATCCTTGAATCATTACACTTTGAGTGCCATCAGGCATTTTGAAAACTTTAATTATTGATGCGATGGTACCCCAATTAAACAAATCCTTCGTTTGCGGTTCGTCTACATTGCCATTTTGTTGAGCTACTAATGTAACAAGTTTGCTTTCCTTCATGGAATCTTCAATCAATTTTATCGATTTTTCACGGCCGACAGAGATTGGCAGAATTTGTTGTGGAAAGACTACTGTATTTCGTAATGGTAAAATAGGAAGGACCTGGGGTATCTTTATATCAATTTCTGACTTATCCTTTTCAGAGGATTTTTCTTGATCGTCCTCTAAAGAGTTCTGTGAATTATTTTCTTTAATTATATTGTTTTTATTTTCATCATCTTTCATGGTTTTGCACCTTTTTAAATTTTAAAATGATCAAAAACAAATTGTTAAAGCCCGTACCTTGCAATTTCTGTACCATCGTTTTATTATCAAAGCCTAATTATTGATTTATCATAATTTATAGATTAGGACATTTTTACTAATAATAATAAATTAAATTGGATATAATATTTAATGTCAAGCTGTATGTCTTTTTTGCTAATATGGCAGATATTTGTGACTCTATTGGAAAAGAAACCTTCCGAAGGTTCATTTTAAATTCAACTTCGATATATAGTATTTACTAAATATTAACATTTCCTGCATTATGATACAAAACCTTCGGAAAGATTTCCCCCACTAATCAAGCTCTCCCTGAAAGTATCCCAGGAGGTATTCAATAGCTTTTAAATAGCCCTGTTGTCCTAATCCAACAAATTGTTTAATGCAGACATCTTTAATGACAGAATGTTTTCTGAAATCTTCTCTTTGATAAATATTGGAAATGTGCACCTCAACTGCTGGTAAATTTACCGATGAAATTGCATCCCGTAAAGCATAGCTGTAATGTGTAAATGCGCCTGGATTTATGATAACACCGTCAGCCCAATTTCTGTTTTCATGAATAAAATCAATGAGTGCACCTTCATGGTTTGATTGAAATATTTTTTCTTCTAATCCTTGCTCACTGGCAAATTTTGTAATAATGCTATTAATATCCAACAATGTCGAGGAGCCGTAAATTTCTGGTTCCCGTTCGCCCAAAAGATTTAAATTAGGTCCGTGAATAACAAGTATTTTTTTCATTTTCTAATTGTAGCAGCTTTATGATTGTGTTAGTAATTTGATCTGGTGAGTCGGTTTCAAAGCATTTAATTGAATAATCCGCACTCTCATATAGATTTTTTCTGGAATTGAACAGTTTTATAATTTCAGTTTTATTCAGGTTTTTTATTCTTTGTGAAATCAATGGCCTGGAATCATCATTCATTAATCTGGGCACCAGCAAATTGATATCCCATTGTAAATAAATAGTATAACCTGCACTTTTTATCATTTGCCAGTTTTGAGAATCTAATATTGCGCCACCTCCTAATGCGATGACTGCTTGATTTTTATTTGTTACAAATTTTACAGTATCTGCTTCAATTTCTCGGAAATGCGATTCTCCTTTTTCTTGAAATATTTGCGCTATGGATAAGCCAGCTTTACCTTCAATGAGCTTATCTGTATCAAAAAATTTGCGTTGTAATTTTCCCGCCAGGA
>CAZIKB010000262.1:0-2754 GCA_964539665.1 uncultured Cytophagia bacterium | reverse complement strand
TTTTTTAATTTAGGAGCCACCAATCTTAATTTCAACTAAATATAATACATTTTCCCGCCGGTTTTATTAAACACCTCTCAGAATCAGTATCCTGGCTGGAAGACGTTTGGAATAATTGAAAGTTAAAAATTACTTTACTGACTGTGTTTGGCATTAATTTACATAAACAAAATCAAAGAATTCGCTGAAGTGATTTTTTAATAAAGGAGCATTATTTTGATGAAAATTGGATTTATTGGACTGGGTATTATGGGTAAATCCATGTCCAGGAATTTACTCAACGCTGGATACGATGTCACTGTCTGGAATCGAACTACGGAAAAAACAAAGCCTTTAAAAGAGGCCGGAGCCAAAGTTACATCCACACTTAATGAATTGGCGCAGGCATGTGATGTTATTATCTCAATCGTAACAGATACTTCGGATGTAGAAGAAGTTGTATTTGGTGAGAATGGCTTGTTTAATGGACTCAGCGCTGGAAAAATTATAATTGATATGAGCACCATCAGTCCGGATGCTACGGAGAATTTTGCATCGAAATTAGAGAAGCTCGGTTGCGAGATGTTAGATGCGCCGGTTTCAGGCGGTGATATTGGCGCGCAAAAGGGTACGCTGACTATTATGGTTGGCGGTAAAAAACAAGTGTTCGAAAAATGCCTGCCAATTTTTCAGGCAATGGGCAGAAATATCACCCTGTGCGGCGGTCACGGTGACGGACAAAGGGTGAAGATGATCAACCAGGTTATTTGCGGTTTGCACGCAGTGGCCCTTTCGGAAGCTTTTGTGCTGGCAGAAAAAGTTGGCCTCGATTTGGAGATAATGCATAAGGTGGTCTCCAGTGGCGCAGCAGGGTCCTGGGCTTTGGATAATTACGGTCCGCGAGTCTTAAAGGGAGATTTTAATCCAGGTTTTAAACTGAGAATGCAGCAGAAAGATTTAAGGATTGCTAATGAAATAGCTCAGAAGATTGACGGTGAATTCGCGGGAACAGATTTAGCTTATCGATTATTTACTCAGGCAAAAGAGAATGGCTTTGGGGAGCTTGGCTCACATGGTCTGATTAAGCTTTATGAATAGTATTAATCCATGAACACAAAAACACGAAATGAACGATTCCTGGTAATTGGCGGCAATGCCGCAGGTATGAGCGCCGCCAGCAAAGCCAAACGAATGAATCCGAACCTGCGAGTGATTGCCTTTGAAAAGACTGCTCATGTGTCTTACAGCGCGTGCGGTATTCCTTATTATATTTCTGATTTAGTGCGCGATGCAGCAGATTTAATTACGATTACACAGAAAGAATTTCAGGAAAAAAGAGGCATCGAAGTTTTGACTCAACATGAGGTCGTGGCCATAAATCCAACAAAAAGACAAATTACTGCAATAAATTTAGAATCCGGACATGAGCTGGACTTTGAATATGATAAGCTGATTATCGCGGTTGGCGGGCTGCCAGACAGGCCGCATCTTGCCGGGATGAATTTGCAGAATGTCTTCACCATCCAAACCCTGCAGGACGGTATTGCCATCAAAAAATTTGTCGATGAAAAACGTCCCAAGCGTGCGGTTATTATTGGAGGCGGTTATATTGCCATGGAAATGGCTGAGGCATTTCGAAATCGTTTTCTTGAGGTCACTATCATTGAAAAAGAAAATCAAATACTGTCTGGCTTTGACAAAGAAGTGAGGGAAAAAGTTGTGGATGAATTGGAAAATAATGACGTTAAAATTTTAACCTCAACCCATATCGCTGCTTTAGAAGCAAATGACGATAGGGTAGTGTCAAGAGTTGCATTTAAGAACAGTAATGACAAGCTGCCTGCAGATTTTGTATTAGTTTGCACTGGCTTAGTGCCCAATACAAGATTGGCAGAATTAGAGGGAATCCGCATGGGAGCGACCGGTGCCATTGCAGTTGATTGGAAAATGCAAACCAACGTCCCCAATATTTTTGCTGCCGGGGATTGTGTCGAAGTAAAGAATTTGGTCTCTGGAAAACCGGATTATATTCCGTTGGGGACCACTGCGAACAAGCAGGGCAGAGTGGCTGGTGAAAATATTGGCGGAGGAACAGCAACACTGAAAGGTGTAGTGGGCACTTCGGTTTTTAAGGTCTTTAACCTGGAAGTTGCCCGAACTGGTTTAAGCACTGTAAAAGCAAAACGATTTGGATTTTCGGCAGATTCAGTTACGATTACTGCAAAATCAAAAGCAGGATACTATTCCGGAGTCAGGCCAATATCGGTTTCTGTAATTTTTGATAAAAGGAGTGGCCGGTTGTTAGGGGCACAAATGGCAGGAAACGAAGGCGTGAGTAAACGTATTGATGTGTTCGCCACCGCCTTAACTAATAAGATGACGCTCAATGAAATCGCTTATCTGGATTTAAGCTATGCCCCGCCTTTTGCGCCAGTTTGGGATGCGGTTTTAGTTGCGGTGAACGCTGCGAAAAGTAAATTTTGAATTGATTTGATTTTAGTTTACAGATTCTTAAATTTAGAGATTCCATTTTCCAGGAGGGGATACTATGAAAAACATAACTCTCATTGCGTTATTTCTTTTTGTCCTATCAGGTTCATTTTTAGCCATAGCCCAGGAACCTCCCCATTTGCATAGATGGGAAGCAAGAAAACTGATTGATGAACAGGCAGAAAGAAGACATTTTAGGTTTAATGAATCAGACCTGCTCACAAGCAAGCCTAGACCAGTGATTCCTAATTAATGTTGCAATATAATTATTTATTTTGTATATTT
>CAZIKB010000261.1:0-2943 GCA_964539665.1 uncultured Cytophagia bacterium | reverse complement strand
CACGTGCCGGATTGTCCGGCTTGCCTATATTAGCTTTGCTTGGCGCACTCATAAACACCTCTTTATTAAAAGTTTTCCCAAGAAAATGAATCATTCAGAATAAAAATAAAGTCAGTTTCTTTCCAGTTAGTGCCTGGCTCAATCCTCCAAAGAGAGTCAAGAATTGGATTTTGTGAATATATTTCCTTTTGCCCGTCAATTGATATACATTTTAATGCTGTAATCGTATCCGCTGGTCTTAGTCCCCCTCCTATGCCCCACCATTGAAATAGAAAAACCTTACTGCCACTTTTCACAAAAACTGAACGTGTGCTATCTTCCCACATGGTTTTGCGTTCAACTTGAGCAACAAAATCCTGTTTTGAGGAGTTCAACACGAAGAGTCTGGTTGCACCTAATTCATCAACTAATATCTCAAGATTGGCAGGATTCTCTTTGCATCCGTTACCAATCACAATGGATACTAATAGCACAAATTTAAGCAAATTGGAAAAAAGGACATTTAGTTTTTTACACATTGCTTCCATAGTTACATTTTCTCAGTCATCTTTAACAGCATCGATACCAAGGCTCTTTTGTGAAAAATCCACAACCGTAATCACATAAGTAAATCTACCGGGCCCCAGCGGCGTTTCACCAACGTAATCAATAGGTTGAAGAATAAATTCTTTGTTATCAATTATCAGTCTGATGTAAGCATAGCGATAGGCCAGTTCAAATGGCTTATAGTTGGTTTTTTCACCGCTTTTTATATTACCATAATTTGAAGTACCTTGACCGGTATTTATTTCTACATTTGTGAAGTCATATTGACTTGCATTTCGAATTCGAATATGAATGGGATCTTTTTCTAAGTCACAAGAGAGAAGACAGAGAACCAACATGATTATATTTGTAGAAAATATATAATATTTCAAAATCTTTATTACCTCGTGTTTTTACTAAAAATCACATTTCACGGAATAGACACACCATTGACTACAGCAGACTTTAATTGAACACTGCCTTTCGGCCCTCTCATCTCCAACAGTCCAACCTGAGGTGCATACACCTCCCAGGTCTCATCATCATAAGCCATAGGAATATCAAAAAACACCTCTATGCAGTTGTGGAAAGTACCCGCTGGCACAGTTTTCGAAATATTCATTTTATTTATGACTCCACGATATTCACCGAAACTATCCCACTTTTTACCTCTGGAACGACTGAAATCTATATACAAAGCATCCTTTCCCTGCCAATGTCTGTAAATCTTATCAGATGAACCTGCTCTGTAAAATACACTATCAATATGAATACCCGGAATGAAGTGTCGTTTCAAAACAAAATATTGATAGTAACCGATCCGGGTCTTGTCGACAATCTCATAGTTCCAAACGGTCTGCTCACTATTTTGTAAACTGTACGTCCACCGATTTCCGACTTGCATGGGGAAATATCCTAATCCAGCAAGTTCAGGTGTAGAGAGTGTATTATCGCTGTCGCAGCTATTGAGAGCTAAAACTACAGGTAGTAGTACAATCACTCTGATTATCTTAAGAATCATGACAAATACTCCAAATTTCCATGACGGTTTTTACTAATACGATGAATCAAGATATGGCGCTAAAAGCTAACCTTCTTAAAGCTTCAATCCTTGAGAGTTTGTATAAAATAGATTCAGAATAAAATCAATTCCCTTTTGTTCTCTTAGAAGGTTAGCTTTGCACCTTTTTCATAAAAATCACATTTATTTTCAATATAGTTAAATGAACATGATGTTTCATTGTACAGACGCCTCAAAGGAAACCTCGATTCATCGAGGAATACCTCCCAAATGAATTTGGGCGTCCATATAGCCTTACTTCAACAAAGTCATTTTACTAACTGCTATTCTTTGCCCGTTGGCCTGCAAGACATAAAAATAAATACCACTGGTCATGGAATGACCAAATTGGTTGCGACCATTCCAGATTATGTTATGTTTACCTGGACCGAGAACATCATCGTAAAGTTGTACAACTTCCTGGCCAAGTAAATTGAAAATAGTCAATTGCACTCTTAGTTCCGCTGGTAAACCAAAGGAGATACGCGTTTCCGGATTAAACGGATTGGGGAAATTACCATACAATTCAATGGATTCTGGAACCATCGAATCTGGCCTGCCTGGTACATTTGTAACTGATTTGGTCTCAAGAGTAAAATTCATTTCAATCCTGCCATTGGCAATTTCGATTGGAACAGCCTCAGTAAAACTGTTTGCATGGTTATTGAACTCACTTTGATAACCAACCTGACATGCTTTTAAACGATACTGACCCGGTGCTAAATTATTAATTTCATACGCTCCTGCGGCATTACTACGTGCAAAAGCTATTGGCTGCTCAGTTTCATTTAAAACATAAACTGCAGCATCATGTATCACATTGCCGTCGATATCTGTGATTTTACCATAAAGAGCTGCACCATTCAGTGGACGAGCAGACAGGTCTTGTTCAAGGATGAGCATGGGCGACAGACTAAAATCTATGTCAGTAACAGGATTATTTCCATCTACACTAATGTGCAATGCCTCAGCAGGATCATATACATTATCATAATATTCTCCTATATGCCAGGGCGTAAAGCAAAATACATAATAATCGCCGTCAGGTAATCCAGCAATCTCATAAGTTCCATCCGCATTGATTACGGTATTAAAAAACATCTCAGATTCAGGCCAAACCTGCGGCACGACCACTGGACGAGCAATGACCACAGCTGTTTCCAGCAGCTCATCGGTCCAATCACTCATCACACAACCAGAAATGCTCCCGGAGCCCTCGTTTCGCGGAGTAAGTCCAAAATAGACTTCCGCTGTTAATCCGCCTGTGACTTTCACGGTAGTTGCCTGCTCGGGTACCACAGCATTTTCATAATACTCAAATGCGCCTTGAGTATAAACCGAAACAAGATATTCACCTT
>CAZIKB010000260.1:0-2946 GCA_964539665.1 uncultured Cytophagia bacterium | reverse complement strand
CATGAAAAAATATCTTTCAATATTATTGGTAATAACTGCATTATTATTAAATGCATGTTCAAACGGGCAAAAAACCGGAAGCGGAAACGTATCACTAAAGGAGCAAGACAAAACAATCAAATATGTTCTTCCGCCCGTTGAATTCCAAAAGAAAATGGAAGAATTTTCGTTAGCTCCTGTTGTGGATGTGCGTACACCCAAAGAATTTAATGGTGGACATATTGCAAAAGCGATTAACATAGATTTCTACAATGTGGATTTCTATGAACAAATGAACGAATTCGGTAAAACCAAACCAATTTTTATCTATTGTTTGGTTGGAGGAAGAAGCACTTCCGTACTTGATTCGATGAGGTCTTTAGGTTTTACAGATGTTTATGAATTGAGTGGAGGTATGTTGAAGTGGCGCCTGGCTGATATGCCTGAAATAGAAGTCTCAAGAACTATTTCAACTGGCATGACTAAAGCTCAATACAATGAATTACTTAATACTAAAGAACTTGTATTAATCAATTTTTACGCTGAGTGGTGTCCGCCATGCAAAAGAATGGCTCCTTACATGGAAGAATTGAAAAAAGAATTAGCTGACAAAGTAACCATCATTCGCATCGATGTTGATAAAAATACTGCAATTATCAAAGAACTTAAAGTTGATGGACTTCCTAAATTATTTCTTTACAAAGACAAAGTTAATACCTGGTCGAACACAGGATTCATCAGCAAAGAAGATTTACTTACACATTTAAAGCAGGGATTTTAGTGGGTTTCTGTAAAATAGTTAACGGATTATAACAAACAAATAAGCTATAGATATGAATCAGTTTATTAAAATTGTTTTAGGATTATTAGCCCTCATCCTTATCAGAAGTGAAATTTTAGCGCAACAATCAACCTTCCCGTTTGGAGTGGCATATTATCCGGAGCAATGGCCAGACGAAAGACTGGAGACCGATTTAAAACTTATGCAGGATGCAGGAATTAATTGTGTCCGGATTGGAGAATTTGCATGGAGTAAAATTGAACCGCAGGAAGGCAATATTCAATTTGATTTTTTCGATGCCGTCATTGAAAAACTATCCGAACATGGCATTCGAACTGTATTTGCAACTTGTTCCAGGACACCTCCCCCCTGGATTTTTGCCAAATATCCCGAAATCTTAAACCGTCAAAAAAACGGTGAAATCAATAATTATGGACAACGGTATACCGTAAATTTGCTTCATTCAAAATTTATTGAATTATCGCAACAGATCGACAAAACCGTAATCGAACATTATTCTGACAATCCGAATGTAATTGGTTGGCAGATTGACAATGAAATAGGTGCTCGAAATATTGATTATTCTGACTTAACCAAACAAAAGTTTCACGATTTCCTCAAACAAAAATACAAATCCGTTAGTTCTTTAAATGATAGTTGGGGCGCCCATTTCTGGTCATTTATCATCAATGATTTTTCAGAAATTCCATTACCCACCATTGACCAAACCTGGGGTGTAAAAATCCATCCCGGTTTGATGCTGGATTGGAACCGTTTTAATTCATCGGTAAATACAAATTTTGCCTTGTGGCGAAGAGACCTGATGAAAAAAGAAGCACCTGAGAAATGGATAACCACCAATTTCCAACAATCAAGAGCAACCCACACAGATATTTTTGAACTTGGTGAAGCTACAGATATTTATGGTACAAACTTTTATCCTACAGGGGCACATGAGTTTGGATTGGATTTATGCCGGGGTGGACGTGGTGAACTGCTTATTTTGGAACAGCGCTCAGGCCAACCCCATTGGGGACCTCACACTGAACCTGGTATGATGCGGCTGTGGGCCTGGAATTCTATTGCTCACGGGGCTAATGGGATTTTCTTTTTCCGCTGGCGCCCTGCTTTGTTTGGACAGGAAGAATACTGGCATGGAGTTTTACCTCACAGCGGGAATCCTAACCGACGATATGAAGAGCTTAAACAGATGGGAAAAGAGGTAGCTGAAGTGGGAGACATACTACTGAAAACCACACCTGCCTCGAAGGTTGCTATTTTAATGAGTTATGAATCGCGCTGGGCATCGGATGCCGTTCGTATTATGCCTGAATTAAGTGTTGTTAGGGCTGCATACAGGTGGCATGAATCACTGATGGCCAATCATGTAAATACCGATGCACTTGACCCCCGCGAAGATTTGTCAAAGTATCGGTTGGTAATTGCCCCCAGGCTTTATTTGGTTGACTCTGTTATTCAAAGAAATCTGGAGAATTATGTGAAAAAAGGTGGCCTGTTGGTGCTGACCTTTAGAAGTGGTGTGGTTGATGAATTCAATAAAATTCATAACTCCCCTGCTCCGGGTCCTTTATTAGATATGTCGGGTGTAATGGTTGATGATTATGGTTACTTGAGTGCCTCCCTCCCAATTAAATTTGAAAATATTAATTTATTAGATATCTCAGCCACTCAATGGGCAGACGAAATTTCACTTGGCACAGCTGAAAGCGTGGCCAATTATAATGATGGTTGGCTGAAAGGCAAACCGGTAATTACAATTAACAATTATGGGAAAGGGCAAGTCATCTATATCGGGACAGCAATTCAACGTCCACAATTAGATAATCTAACAGACTGGTTGCTTGACTTGGCTAAAATTCAGCATGATGCAGAGCTAACACAAAATATAAGAGTATTAAAACGTGAAAACAAAGATTATGAGCTGGCGTTTTACCTGAATTTTTCAAATTCAACAGAAACAATCCCGCTAAAATCAAAAGGGTATGACCTGTTTTTAAAAAAGCCTGTAAACACTATTACCCTGGCTCCATTTGATATTCGCATCATAAAAACTGATAAAAATTAATTCAATTATCTTAATCATTCGGTGCCTGCCGGAATAACCGGGAGTGGGCATCAAATAGAGTTAAAATTTATAAGCACCATTGTTACAAAGACACTTGGGT
>CAZIKB010000259.1:0-2950 GCA_964539665.1 uncultured Cytophagia bacterium | reverse complement strand
TGATTTTCATCGGCTCATAACCACTTTTGAAGATTTCGAGCACGCGTTCATCCGGCGGCAGGTAGACCATGTCCTGTCCCGGTTGATCGTCTACTTTTACCACGCCATTGTAGGAATCGTAGCGGAAACCGTCCATGTCGGAAATGACCTGGATGGCAGCGCAAAAGCGGCCGTTGGCATCACGCACTGCCACGATTTCCGAGCTGGATTTTTCCGGCTTACCAATGAGCTGCATTTTTGCCAGTTGTTGAGCTGGAAGTTGTGAAACACCCAAAAAGACGACGAATGCAATTATAAAGGGGACCATATCAAACACTCGAGCAATTTTTATTAGCCAAAAAATAGAGTGACAAATTGTGGAAAGAATGTTACAATATAAAAACTTTTGGGATATAATTCAATGAAAAGTTTATAAAGACTAAACGCAGCATTGGGTGTTCACGCTTCAGCGTGCTCTTTTCCCTCCCACCCCAAAGCAAGCTAAAGCTTGAACACCGTCCGCTGCCATCCGTCAATTAAGATTAAAATTACGCTTTGGAGATTAGGTAGCCAACTTTTTTATGACACTTCCCGTTCCACCGGTTCCACTAAGTCCGGATAATCATTCCGCGGATTATTCACCGCTTGTGATACCGGAAAACAGCGCATTTGCTCGGCAGGATATTGCGTAATCAGGCTCTTCAACAATTCAAAATCCGTTTCAGTTTTTTCCAGCCAGATTTTTTCTGTGTCCGGCGTCAGGATAAACGGCATTCTGGGGTGTACTTTTTTTACCAGGTCGTTGGCCGGCATGGTGATGATGGAGCAGTTAAAATATGCTTTCTTCTCGGCATCGCGCCAGATGCTGTAGATGCCCCCCTAAAGTCATGAGCGATTCATCATGTAATTCAAACTTGAAAGGGATGCGTTTGAGATCTTTGACTTTGCGGCCGGTTTTCGGATTGATCTTCTCGCCTTCCACTTTTAGAAATTCAAAGAAATTATTGACAGGTACGACACAGCGGGAGCGTTTTAGCAGGTCTTGTTTGTAGCTTTTTTTATCGAAGGACTCGACTTTGGAATTAAAGGCCGTGTATGGTGATTTGAATTCTTTGGACCAGTGCGGGATGAGCTGCCAGAACATGGAGGTCATTTTGTTCTGATTGTTTTCCCCCGAATGGATTACGGGGATGTTCCGGAAAGGACCAATGTTATAGGAAGGGGGAAGATCGGGCTCCTCCGGAATTGGAAATCCAAAGCGTTCCTCGAATTCTTCGGGAGTCATTTTGTATCCATAAAGTGAAAATCGTCCACACATAATTATAAATTAGAATATTTATTTTAGTATGCAATAAATTATATGGTCTAACAAGACTATAGTAGATTCTTAAAATGTCTTACTATTGCGGGTAGCAAATTCCTGTTGCATCTAACAATCATATTCTTTATTTTTTATCAACTTGTTGATTAATTTTCAGAACCTGTATGAATCAGAATTATTCATTCGATTTTTCCTGCGAACTAAGTTGGAAGTTACTAAAAATGGTATAAATGAAGGTGAGGATTTTTTTCCACATTTTACTTTTTGTAACTGTTGAAACATTTTATTCTATTTATTAACAAAAGAAGGAGGTAAAGATGACAAAGCGAAGTTGGATTGTATTTAACGCGTTAATACTATTTTTGTTAACATTCTCTTTTTTAACCCTGGCAGCGGAGAAATCAAAAATTCTCACTCCCGAAATGGTTATGAATTTAAAATCTGTTTCGAGTGTCACAATGGCTCCCTCTGGACAAAATATAGCTTATATCAAATATTTGCCCAGAAATCCAGATGATAAACCGGGCGGCAGATATTCAGAACTGTGGGTAGTTTCAACCACTGGTGAAAGTCGTCAATTCACCTCGCATCCAGTGGGCGCTTCCTCACCGGCCTGGTCACCCGATGGTAAAATGATAACCTTTTTGTCAAGAAGAGAAGTTTTTGACAGTAAAACCCAGATTTATATTATTCCTTTCAATGGCGGAGAAGCAAGACAATTAACAGATTCGCCAACCTCGATCCGTAGTTATCGCTGGTCGCCGGATGGAAAATGGCTCGCGTACTCCACCACCGAACCAAAAAGTGATGAAGAAAAGCAAGCCCAGAAAGCCGGCAGGGACTGGAAAGTTGTAGATCAAAATTACAAGCACCATCATCTCTGGGCTTTTGAGATGTCAACTAAAAAAGCACATGAAATTGTAAAAGGCGAAATGAGTGTTTGGAGCTTTGAATGGTCACCGGATAGTAAGCGTTTGGTTGTTCAAGCCAGCAATACCCCGAATATTGACGATTCCTACATGTTCAAAAGATTGTACACAGTTTCTGCGGAGGGCGGAGAATTAACTTCTCTCACTACTACTGAAGGTAAATTAGGCGGTATGGCCTGGTCGCCGGATGGTAAAATGCTGGCGGTGCTGGCGGGCGTGGATAAAAGCGATCCCGCGACTGGAGGTCTTTTGGTGGTTTCTGCTACTGGCGGTGACAGCAAAAATATTTTAGAAGGATATGAAGGAACGCCCTCCTGGCTGAATTGGCTCGATAATAAAACTGTGGTGTTTTCCGCGGTTGAAGCTACTATCAACACTTTTAATTCTATTCCCGCGAACGGCGGTACGATCACTAAATTGTATCAGGGAAATGCTGGCTTTTCTTCCGCCTCTTTATCAAAAGACCGGAAAAAGTTTGCCTGCGCACGTAACATGAATGAACACCCCTCGGAAGTATTCTGGGGAAATATCAAAAAGACCAAATTAAACAGATTAACCAAAAGCAATCCTGAACTGGAAAATATTCAATTAGCCGCTCAGGAAGAAATACGCTGGCTGGCTAAAGATGGCCTGGAGATTACCGGTTTGCTTATGAAACCTCTCAATTATGAGCAAGGCAAGCGTTATCCACTAATCGCGCAGGTTCATGGTGGTCCGGAAT
>CAZIKB010000258.1:0-3038 GCA_964539665.1 uncultured Cytophagia bacterium | reverse complement strand
GAACTTATTGACCAAAGAATTGTTTCATATCGAACGCCTCTTTGTTTTTAAGCATAAAGTATATGGCCCGACCCAGCTTGTGCGTGAAGATCCCCAGGGCTTTGCCTTTGTTGTATTTTCGTTCGTATTTTGCCACGTAATTTTTTGCTTGGCTCGAATCTCTGAGCATCAGGATCGCGGCTTCCTTAATGGCCCATTTAAGATGGTGATTACCGATTTTCTTACTGGAAATGTACATGCGCCGTCGCATCAGGTCGCGGGTGGCACGCCATTTTGCGGGATATGGATATGTCGTTGGAAAATTGCCGCCTTTTAGAAGCGAGGCAATTTTATAGGAATCGATCCTGTCGTTTTTTGTTTTGCCACCGTGTATGGCTTTCATGTATAATGCATGTCCAAGGACGAACGGTATTTTGTGCATGTTACAAACGTCGGCAAGCCAGTACCAGCAGAATACGCATTCAACGCCGACAGCCACGTCATCGAGATATAGGAAGATCAGTTCAAAGAAGAGTTCCGGATCTGTTTTGATATTTTGATGCACTTTAGTTTTCCCTTTTTGATCGATGATGCAGACGTACATTTTTCGAGCGTGCAGATCGATACTGCAATAGTACTTGTGTTGTTTCGAATAAAATTTCATCTTGGCCTCCTTTGGGTGATGGGTTACTGAAATATGACGATTTCATTGTAACACCTTCATCTGAGGGAAGGCCATAACTAGTATCAAGGCGCTGCAGCGGACAGCCAACGCGCTACGCAGGTTGTTTGCAGCTGAGCCCGGTCGTTGGGCAGTGCGAGGGTGATATTCGTACAAATGTTATGATGAAGAAAATAGCAGTATATTGTGCGTCCATGCTGTTCGTCTGTATCATTGCGATTACAATAAGTGCTTGCGGAAAAGCCGACATAGAGATTGAACGTAATGATAAAGCTGTCAAAATAACGAATGACAGTCCGAGAAGCTCTCAGAATCCTATTTTCTCACCTGATGGGAATTTCATTGTATTCACCCGATTTTTGGATGGCTACAATTTAGGGCCGTCTGAGCTGGTGAAAATACGGATTGATGGAAGTAATGAGCAAATTATCGTTTCTGCGGCCAATTCCAATAATGTAAATGTGCCTTTCGGCAGTTGGGTTGGAAACAAAATCTGCTTTGCATCCGAAAGAGCGGGCGGAGCAGATGAGATATGGTTAGTAAATGATGACGGTAGTAATCTCACCCAGATTACTTTTCATGACGAAGATACAGAAATATACTATATAGAGCCGGTGTTCAATCCCCAAAATACAAACCAAATCATTTTTGAATATGTCACTGGAGAAAATGACTTGGGAGCCATTCACCAGATCGCGTTGCTTGAAGTTGATAGCGGTAATATTTCTCTACTAACAGATGGGACATTTGATGACCGTTTGCCTAGTTGGAGTGAGGGCAGAAAAAAGATACTCTTTCAGAGAAATGAATATGGTCGAGATGAAGGTTGGATGATTTATGTTGCCGACATTAATGTAAATGCTACTGAACCACTTGCAAACATCCAAACTATCTCGTATGGTACATCTGATGATACGGATTGTTCTTGGAGTTATGACAGTAATTATGTGTTGTGTTCCAGCAACTACGGGAACCTGCCTGTGCCCAATATTTTTATGTTTCCAGTCAACACAACTTTCCCTCCTGTTCAAAAGACATTCAGTCTGTTTTACGAAGATGGTGCTCCATCTCAGTCGCCCAACGAGGAATGGATTGCCTTTGAAAGTCACTATGGAGAGACAGAAGAAGAACCTTCAGAAATATGGATCATTAAATCTCTATGATGTTGATACTACTCACTGTCCAACCCCGCGTTAACCGGACTCGCCTTCGGCTCTGGGAATCAGCGCGATTTTTGCAAGAATTTCGCTTTGAACAATTTAATTCACAATTCAAGCTTTGACACCAAGATTGTTAACCTATAAAGTAATAAAAAAGGTGGAAGGTAGTGAATGAGCACGAAAAAATAAATTATGTTGAATTTCCAGCAATAGATATAGAGGCGGCCAAAACTTTTTTTACTCGAGTCTTCGGTTGGTCTTTTGTGGATTACGGACCTGAATATACAGCTTTTTCAGATGAAGGTATCGACGGTGGATTTTTCAAATCCGATTTAATGGTCTCAACTGATAGTGGTAGTGCTCTTATTGTTTTCTACAGTAGGAAATTAGAAAAAACCCAATCAAAAATTGAAGATGCTGGAGGCAAAATAATAAAATCTATATTTTCATTTCCTGGTGGCCGTCGTTTTCACTTTGCTGATCCCAATGGTAATGAATATGCGGTATGGTCGGACATAAAGGAGTGATGTCGCCGAATGGATGTTTGATGCACTTGATCGCTAAGGACCGTTTGAAGACCGTTCTGAAATAATTTGATGACATTGAATTGCATTAGCAAATGCCAATTACGCTAATCGTTATGCAATAAGAAATAAGAAAAATAAAAATGGACAGAAATTTCATTTCAAAGACATCAATTGTCATCAATGCCCCGGTTGCAAAAATCTGGGAGGCACTAGTAAATCCTGAAATAGCCAAAAAGTATTTCTTCGGTGCAGATGTTGTTTCCAGTTGGAAAGAAGGCAGCCCTATTACTTTTAAAGGAGAGTATCAGGGAAATATGTATGAAGAAAAAGGGCTTATCTTACAATGTAAGCCAGAGAGACTACTTCAATATACCCACTGGAGCAATCTTGAGGGACTTCCCGATGTGCCGGAAAACTACCGCAATTGGACTTTCAATTTATCTGAAGAAAGAACCAATGTTCTTCTATCAATCACTGAGGATAATATCCCAAATAAAATAAAATAGGAGCGATCTGACCAATTTTGGGCAGGTGTTCTTTCAACCATAAAGCAACTTTCAGAAAAATATGAAACAATTTAATCCCACAAGGAATTCTTAGTTTTGGCCAGGAAGATTCATTTCACGTGTTGCATGCATAACGAATAAGGTTAGATTGTGAGAGCGGAGCGAACCACAATCTGAACCGTTT
>CAZIKB010000257.1:0-3075 GCA_964539665.1 uncultured Cytophagia bacterium | reverse complement strand
GACCCCGGCCAGATCCCCACTTTGGAGAAAACCTATATCTGGGTGGATACCTTTGTGCGATGGAAAATAGTCGATCCGGTTAAGTATTTTTAGACCGTCAACAATACGGTCAGCGCACTGATTGAACAAAAAGATTATGGTCCCGCAGAGGATACCACTTACTAAAACAATAATGAATCTTTCCAGTGAAACCGATTGGGCAACGATCAAACGCCTGCCCCCGATCTTGAAGATCGTCGGATGTGTCCGATTTCTGCAAAATTCCGGCGACTTCCATTTTCAGGGGATGGACGACGGGAATTGTCCTGTGACCTTGGCACCCACCACGCAATTTCCCATCAAGGATAGGTTTTTCCTCATGAAACATTTTCGGATCCTTATATCGACCAGTAATTTTTTGAAAAAAATACACGCTAAGCAAGCACGGTTTAAGCTTTGCCATATTCCCGACCGTCTCCATCCGCAATTCATGTTTTCAACAGGCATCCCCTCCTAGGTCTTTCGTATAAATACACATGCATCCCTAAAATAAAAAAGGTAACATCCCGATAAAGTGAAAACTTGACGGAAGTAGTATATCCAATCTTGCTGGAAGAAAAACACCCACAGTCGAATTCGTGACCTCGAAATATATTTATAGATAACACAATGGTAAAAACCAAAAGCATGGCGTTGATGATCAGCGCAGCAGAGCGGGAATAAATGCCGGTAATCAGGGCAAGGCCGGCAATCAGCTCCACAAAAGGTAACATAATGGCGATCAGGTTGATTAGACCCCCCGGAAAAAGATCATAACCGTAGATGATTTTCGCAAAATCTGACGGAGAAAGAATCTTGTAAAAACTGGCATAGATAAATGTGAGGCCGAGAATCCACCGTACCGCCAGTTCTACCCAATTGCTGGTGATGATGGTTTGCAATACCTTACTCAACCGGATACCCCGCTGCTTCCCAACCCGGAAAACCGTCGATGAACACTCTCACATTGACAAATCCGAACTCAAAAAGAAGCTGGGCCAATTTGTGACTATCTTCGCAAGTTCGGCCCGAGCAATAGGTAACAATGGGGCGATCAGGTGAATGTTCGCTCATGAATGAATCGATATGCCTATCAAATTGCCCCACAGGCAGAGACACCGCGTCCGGAATATGGCCGTCTTCGTAGTTTTCTCGTGCACGGGCATCGACAAACAGGGCTGCTCCGGAGTCGTGGATTTGCCGGACAATCTTCACATCATCGATTTCCAGGTCGTCCATTAAAACACCGTTTTTAGCATTAGCCGTAATGACGCCTTTAGAAGTGTCCCACTGGCCCACCAGCGCAATTCCGGCGGGGGATAAGAAGTTAACGGTCAGTGCGAGACCGACGGCCAGTCCCAACAGAATAGTAATTTCTGTTGCTCGTTTTCTCATCATTTAAACGCTTAACCCAATCATTTCAATAAATTTTCGGATTTGGTCAACTGCACCTATTTAGGCATTGGCAATAGGAATTTTGGCGGGATATAGCCCGGGACATTACCAATTTTTTTTCAATTCTTCCTGTTACCATGCCTTCTTTATCACTGTACCATTTAATACCTTCAGATGCAATTGTTTCGATGGGCAAAAATAAGGTTAAGGTTGCGAACACCAACATGATTTGGGCCAAATGCAGTAATTTTTTTCTTCACAATATTCAATCTATGTTACTTTTTGGCGATGTATTTATATAGTCAATTGTTTCCTGAGCGATCTTTCTAAATACCGGGGCAGCAACAATACCCCCGTAATGCTGCTTCTAAGGTTTGTCAATAACGACCAGGAAGGTAAATTTCGGCCTTTCGACAGATGCAAATCCCCCAGAAGATGATACATATTTTTTCTAAGAATATGTGCCGTAGTCGCCGATTTTTTGAGCTGTTCCTGTTTTGCCTCTGGCGGAATATCCATCCGGGGCGGCATTGACTCCAAAAGATATTAATCCGATCTTTGACCCGAAACCAAAATTACACAGTGTTTTGCAGAGAAATTGAGGTTCTGTGATTGTGCTGAATCTCTGACAGTACCGATATTGCTTGAATATTTAGTACTTGCTGAAGGGACAGCCATCCATACTTGTGATTGTGAGTGTCGTGAATAACCCGTTTTCCAATCCTGGAAGCACTGTTTTCGCAATAAAAGATACTGTTTGGTGACGAACTGCCAGATTCTATTGCAGCCGCCGCGCTGAAAATCTTCACTGTGGAACCCGGTACGTTTGATCTGGTTGAATCCGAAAAAGAGAACGATGAAGAATCCCAAATTAGCCAGGCAAAAAAGGCTGCTTAATGGTGACTTCAGGTGACAACTATCTTGACACCCGCCGTCTATTATGAAAAAAATAAGATGAGTTTCCCTGCACTTACCGACATTACAGGAGCCATAAAAAGTATCTATCAGACAACCGATGTCCTTGAAAACTTTATCATCGATAAGGGCAGGATTGTCGTAGATAAAATTGTAGGCCCAAGGGACTGGGCTTCCCCCGGCGCTATTCGTTTTTTCCGAAATTTGATTCAGAGAAATTAGCGATTACTATTGAGACGCGCCGGTTGTCGCTCAATTCTGGATTAATTTCATTGCTTAATTTAGGAAATTTGCAATTGTGACCCGCTTAGATCAAACGGTTATTTCAAACTGGACTATTATTTTTATATGCTGGATAGTAGCCAGTATCTCAACTCTGGGGAGTTTGTTTTTTAGTGAAATAATGGAATTTCCTCCTTGTACTTTGTGCTGGTATCAAAGAATATTCATGTTCCCCTTGGTTTTAGTTTTATTAGCCGGACTCTTTCCATTTGATAAAAGCATTGTTAAGTATGCCCTCCCTTTAGCTTTAGCTGGATGGGGTTTCGCATTTTATCATTACCTTCTGTACTCCGGATTTATTCCTGAAAGCTTACAGCCTTGCAGCCAGGGCGTTTCATGCTCAGAAACCTACCTGGACTTGTTTGGTTTTTTGACAATTCCACTGCTTTCACTTATATCATTTTCGACTATAATAGTATTATTATTTATATTAAAGAGGAGGCTTTCTAAATGAAAAAGCAATAT
>CAZIKB010000256.1:0-3085 GCA_964539665.1 uncultured Cytophagia bacterium | reverse complement strand
GAACAGTCAATTTGACGGGTTGGAGTTTCACCAACTGATATACAAACGCCTCTTGGCGTACCGGAGTTCCACAGAGGTATTTAGGATTTTATCCAAAGAACTCTGTTTTGGAAATATCGATTTTTAACCGCAAGGACGAAAGGCACGCAAAAACAAGATACTTTTAAATTCAACATTCTTAAATTTACATTTTGCATTTTTATTAAAGGCCTTGGTCCTTGAGCCTTGTTCCTTTGGCCTTTTGCCTCTTGACCCCTTTTCTAAAGGACTTTTAATCTTTGTGCCTTCTTTGCGTACTTGTGGTTCATCAATTCTCCCGGAGACCGCTTCGCCAATCTCCGGGGAAGATATCTTTTGTGCCTTTGTGCCTGAGTTTTTGGATTACTTCTCAAATGCAATTTCCCGATTTATCACGATTATTCTAAACTTTTATTTGAATACGGGAATGATGATGTGTAAATTTTTAGTTTGTATAGATAAATACTAAGATGCGCTCCCAGGTACAACCTGGGAACGAGGGTAGTAAATGAAGGTAGTGTAAATGCAGCGCACAATCTTAAAATCAAAAATACACCGGGCAACGATAACCGATGCTAATTTGGACTATGAAGGCAGCCTGACCATCGATCCGGATCTAATGGACAAAGCCGATATCCTGCCATATGAAAAATTGGATGTTGTAAATATCAATAATGGCCAACGATTTAGCACCTATGCCATTGAAGGAATTCCGGGTTCCGGAGATATTTGTCTTAATGGTGCTGCAGCACGACTTGGTAATATCGGTGATCTTGTGATAATCATTACCTATATCAATCTTGCCGATGAAGAAATTCATCACCACCAACCAATTGTGGTCTTAGTTGATGAAGAAAATAAAGTTAAATCTACGCACGTGACTGTCTGAATCAATGGAAGACCCTGCTAAGCGAACTCAATCACAATTCAAACGACTTTCGGACAAAGCCGTTTATCTTATCAATCGATTTAAGATGGGTGAACATACATTTGTTCTTACCGTCGCGGTTCTGATTGGTATTCTGGGTGGCTTTGGCGCCGTTGGAATCCAATATGCTATCCGCGGATTTGAGCACTTATTCTGGGGCGAACAATTTAATCTCAATACAATTCTGGACATTCACTGGGGTTGGAAAGTATTTATTCCGGCAATGGGTGGTGTTTTTGTCGGATTTATTATACAATTTGTCGCCAGTGAAGCCAAAGGTCATGGTGTACCGGAAGTAATGGAAGCCATTTCATTACGCAATGGAATCATTCGCCCACGAGTTGTTTTTGCCAAGCTCTTTGCCTCTGCAGTCTATATCGCTTCGGGAGGATCTGTCGGTCGTGAAGGACCAGTCATTCAAATTGGTTCGGCCGTTGGCTCCAGTCTTGGTCAACTCTTTAAAGTAAATCCTAAAAGAATGCGAACATTCGTGGCCTGTGGTGCCGCATCAGGAATAGCAGCCGCATTCAACGCACCGGTAGCCGGCGCGTTATTTGCCGTTGAAATTATCCTGGGTGACTTTGCTGTTCCCCAGTTCAGCCCGGTGGTGATTTCATCAGTCATGGCAACAGTGGTTTCACGACATTTCCTGGGTGATTTTCCGGCTTTTGAAGTTCCAAAATATCACATGGGCTCGCCGGCGGAACTTGGTTTTTATGTGGTTTTAGGATTTCTGGCAGCCGGTGTTGCCTTATTATTTATAAAGACACTTTATAAATCTGAAGAATTTTTTGATAATCTTAAATGGCCAGAACCGGTTAAGGCCGGCCTGGGTGGAATGAGTATCGGTCTGATTGGCATATTTTTTCCCCAGATATTTGGCGTGGGTTATGATACAATCACCAGCGCATTAAACGGCTCATTGATCTGGCAAGTGGCTTTGGGGCTCGTATTTTTAAAAATCATTGCCACATCACTAAGTCTTGGTTCTGGTGGATCCGGCGGTATTTTTGCGCCGTCACTGCTCATGGGCGCAGTACTCGGTGCATTTTACGGATCGGTCATTGCACAATACTTTCCGGATCTGCAAATTTATCCCGGAGCCTACGCTCTGGTCGCCATGGGTGGTGTGGTCGCGGCGGCAACTCATGGACCGATAACAGCTATTTTGATTATCTTTGAGATGAGTGGTGACTATAAAATTATATTACCATTGATGATTACCTGTATCATTGCGACCATTATTGCCATGCGGGTAAAGAAAGAATCTATTTATACGCTGAAACTCAAACTTAGAGGTATTAATTTACATGGTGGCCGGGAAATAAACGTTCTGAAATCGCTGCACGTCAGCGATGTGTACCGCAGATCAGTTGAAACACTGGATGAATCAGTGCCATTTCCCGACATTGTAGAGAAAATGGCCAATAGCCGGCACTCATTCTTTTACATTGTCGATAAGAAAAATAATATCCCGGGATCGATTTCTCTGAATGAGATTCGCCAGACAATAATTGATTATGAAAATTTAAAAAATCTGTTAATTGCCAAAGATATTATGAATCCGGAAGTTGTCACTGTTTCAATCGATGATAACCTGGATGACGTTATGAAGAAATTTGGTCGCAATAATATTGACGAATTTCCGGTTATCTCAGAAAAAGACGGCAGAAAGATTGTGGGCAGTATCTGGCAACGGGATGTCATCGAAATCTATAACAGACAAATTTTTCTGCGTGATATGTCGGGTGAACTTGGCGTCGATATTCAAAAAACCACCAAACAGCATTTTGTTCCTGTTTATGAGGATTTTCACCTGGTGGAACTCGAAGCATCAAATATTTTTGTGGGTAACACCCTGCGTCAGCTAAATTTACGCCAAAAATTTGGTGCTGAGATTATTCTGGTTAAGAAAAATCCAAATATGGTTGACCAGAAAACGATTCAACCGGATGCTAATTACAAAATCGAACTGGGTGATGTGCTTTTATTATTTGGCACAAAGAAAAATCTTGAAATATTGGAGAAACAGTAATATCGTAGGATGACATTAATGTCATCCTGCCGACATATGAAAAACTCAAATAAAAAATCGGATTTTGCAAACATAAAATTGGTTGTCGTCGATTCTTATCCTTA
>CAZIKB010000255.1:0-3105 GCA_964539665.1 uncultured Cytophagia bacterium | reverse complement strand
TGGAAAATTCACTAAATTTCGGACACCATTTCATTAAACATTCGGACACTATTCCATTAAAGATTCGGACATCGTTTCACTAAAGATTCGGACACTTTTGATGAACGAGTGAAACAAGGTTCCAAATCCCACCTGGCGAAAAGTCTCATTGTCCTCCCAAAATTGATCACATTCTATTAAATTGCTCCTTTATAACAGTTCATTTTATTTTACACGAAAGGAGCAATACATGGCTAATGTCAAAAACGGGAGAATGAAATTGCGTGATATCAAGAGACTTTTAAAGCTTCATTACCGCAGTGATTTATCTGTTCGTCAAATCGGCAAAGCACTCAATAAACCCAAATCTACCGTATCTGATTATATCACCCGATTTGAAAAATCCAATTTAACATCGGAAGACTTGGAAAAAAAGAGTGATCATGAGATCTATACGGCTTTATTTCCTGAAGAGTGCAAAAGGCCAAAGCAAAGAGTGACAAAGATATTACCAGATTTTATAAAGATTCATCTCGAATTAAAAAAGAAATATGTTACCCGGGAATTGTTGTGGAAAGAATATAAAGAACTTTATCCTGATAATCATTATGGTTATACACATTTCTGCAATTTGTATAACGCCTGGCAAAAACGCACAAGCGTAACCATGCGGATCAATCATAAAGCCGGTGAAAAGATGTTTCTTGATTTTTCCGGTTTAAAATGGAACTACATTGATAAAGAAAGCGGTGAATCCATTGAGGTTGATATATTCGTAGCCACTTTGGGAGCGAGCGGATATACTTATGCAGAAGCTACAATGAATCAAAGCAAACCGGCTTTTATTGCAACTTGTGTCAATGCCTTTGAATTTTTCGAGGGCATTACTGAAATATTGGTGCCGGATAATTTAAAATCTGCAGTCACAAAGGCCAATCTTTATGATCCAAAGTTAAATGAGACGTTTCAGGATATGGCCGACCATTATGGATCAGTTGTTATTCCAGCGCGCCCTTATCGTGCAAAAGATAAAGCCAAAGTAGAGTTGTCAGTAAAATTGGTTCAGCGCTGGGTTCTGGCCCGAATTCGACACCGGCAATTCTTTAGCCTGGCTGAATTAAATCAGGCCATTTTTGAATTATTGGGATATTTCAACAGTCGAATCATAAAACGATACGGGAAAAGTCGTTTAGAACTGTACCAAGAACTCGACAAGCCAGCTTTAAAACCATTGCCGAGCAGACGTTATGTTTACCGGGAATTCAAGACCTGTAAAGTCAATATTGATTATCATGTTGAAATTGACGGTTGTTTTTACAGTGTTCCTTACCAGTTAGCAGGACGACGTGTATCGGCAATATATACAATCAATAATATCGAAATTTATCATAATAATAAAAGAGTTGCCTTACATGTTCGTCGATATAAAAAGGGGTCTTTTGCAACCAAAGAAGAGCATATGGCATCGGCACATCGAGCATATGCTAAATGGAGTCCATCCCGCCTGATCAATTGGGCGCGGACTTTTGGTGAACATACACAAAAATTAATCTCCGAAATTTTGCAATCAAAACCCCACCCGGAAATGGGATTTCGCACTTGTATGGCAATACTCAATACAGCCAAAAAACATAATGATTTACAGGCCATAGAATTGACAAGTAAAAAAATGTTGGCGCTAAAGTGTTATAAAGTCAAACACTTTAGGGATATTTTAAAAAATAAGACCTATAATGATACTCAAGACCAATCAGTCAAATTGTATCCTGTAATTCATGAAAATGTCAGAGGACATAGTTATTACCAATAAATCATAAAGGAGACGTTATTATGGTTATGCATCAACAAACCCTGGATCAACTGGCGGAATTAAAGTTAATAGGATTTAAACAAGCGCTCATGCTGCAGCAACAAACTCCCAGTTATATGCACATGGCTTTTGAAGAAAGATTGGCTCATCTAATTGATGCTGAAGCTGTCTTTAGAAATAATAATAGAATCAAACGTTATTTAAGGGTAGCAAAACTAAAATATAAAAATACTTTTCTGCAAGATATTGAATACACCGCTTCAAGAAACCTGGATCGAAGCATGGTTGCAACCTTGGCCAAAAATCAATGGATTAAACAGGGACAAAATATTATTGTCACTGGAGCAACAGGAACAGGCAAAACGTACATTGCCTGTGCTTTAGCTCAAAATGCCATTGTATGTGGGTATACAGCTTTATATGTTAGAATCCCGAAACTTTTATCAGAAATAAAATTGGCTCGGGCTGACGGCTCATATTTATCCTGGTTGAAAAAAATAAGCAAAAAGAAAGTCCTCATTCTGGATGACTTTGGTGTGTCACCAATGGATACCCGGGACGCACAGGAACTGTTGGAAATCATAGAGGAGCGTGTCGGGCTGGGCAGTATTATTGTGACCAGTCAGCTTCCTGTTGAGCATTGGTATGATTATATGGATAACGGGACTATCGCAGATGCTGTTTTGGATCGACTGGTTCATAATTCTTATCGTTTAAATCTAAAAGGTGAATCACTGCGGAAAATGAATTCAATGGTAAACAAAAAAGAATATGAATAAGGTACTGTAATAATACACATGGTTTCCGATCATGATAAAATCAAATAAACTTCAATTCAGTTTTAATAATTTAGGGCGAAGTAAACGCGGATAAGCGCTCGGTGAAAAAATGTGCTCAGGTGGTTTATCCTATCGCCCATTATAGTAACAGTCAGAGATAATAAAAAAAATCAAAAATGGTCATGAATTTTGTTTTTTTATTCGGACACTTTTTATTAAATTAAAACTAGCATTTGGGGTGGCAAGAGACTGTCCGAATTCTTAGTGAAATGACTGTCCGAAATTATTGAAATTTCCAATTGATAAATAACTGATAAATTTTACCGTCTGCAATAAAATCTCACTACTGGAAATGGAAAGATTAAACTTTTGTCTGAAATGATCTCTGATTTCCTCTACCTGACGGTGATAAAGAAATCGTTGTTTACCTATTTCCACAATAGCATCATAGGCAAAATTACTTCCGGCGGGAACGATTCTCTGCAGATCGCCGGATTTAAATACGCCCAAATGCCGGTGTTCGGGACAATAAAGTTC
>CAZIKB010000254.1:0-3114 GCA_964539665.1 uncultured Cytophagia bacterium | reverse complement strand
AAATCATTCAACCAACGGATTTCATTTCTCATCTCATCGAGATCAAGAAAGGCAAGGAGTTTTAGAAGACGACGATAAATTACCCAATGATCTTCATCGGTGCTCAAGATAATGCCGAAATGAGCTTTACCCATTTGCAGATACTCGTTATGAATGACAATGAAATCCTTTTTATTTATCGTTACAATCGCTCTTTCCTGAGATACGGCATAGGCTATTTGTTTCTCATCATCCTCAGTGTCCATACCAACTTCGTGGGAACTAATCGCATCAAAACCGCTGACTGTTAAACGTTGAGCGATTTCAGCCGATAGATTTTCATTTAGGTACAGCTTGATTTTCTTCAAGTTTTACCCTTTGCGAATTGGCCTGATATTCGTGAAAAGCTCTTTCGTTGGCATCGATAAACTTATCAATTTCTTCTTTATGGTCGTGGTAATAAGATATAGCATCGTAAAGCTGAGCAGATGTAATCGTGGGAAAACCCTTTATGATTTCCCACTCATCCAGGCCGCGCTTGTAATGACCAATTATCGCCCAAACACGAATATAGGTTCCTTTTATAACCGCTTGCCATATCCCGGATTTACCTTTAATCTTGATAATATGGGGATGTTCAGTGGTTTGACTATCAAATGTTTTCATACCTTTAGATCTCACATACAAATTTATTCCTATTATTTCAATAATAGCAAAAACCATACTCAATGTCAAATATAAATTTTCACAGAGCAAATTAATAGTTTAGCCGGTGACAACTTTAGTTGACAGGGAAAGAAAGCTGGGTTTTATTTTTTGCCACTAGAATGGGAAGAATTCATTTGAAAAGAATTTGCCAGTGGATTTTATGTTTAGTAGAAGAAAGTCGGGGATTTTGTGGCGAGCCGGAAGTTAATTTTGTTGCGTTAAAAAAAACTCACTAAAAACAAATCTAGCACAAATAACTTTTTGGTAATTTACATGGGTAGCATATTTAAAGCTATTTCTAAAAAGTTGGGAATCCGTCATTGCATCTCTTTTGGATAAGACAGGCCGGATGTGATGGTTAGCCGCTCAGTGTGTGGGAGACGCGCTGGGCGGCTTTTAATAAATACTACGCACTTTCCTGGTGTGTAGCATTTTGACCAATTTTATTTCGATAAAAAGTCTTCTTCAAAATATCTTCCATCAAACACCATTTGCTGAATGCGGATTGAAGCAGATTTACACCCACAAAAGCTGTAAATAAAAACCAGTATGGGCTGACAAAATATCCCAATACCAGGCTGATTAAAATGAACGAACCGGCAATGGCTCGAATGGTATGTTCTAAACTCATTGTTTAACCTCTACTTTATATTCTAATTCTTTGCTGCAATAAATAGTAAGTTTCTTCACATTTAACTCTCCTCTGCTGTCGCAGGATAGTTTTTCTTCTCTACCATATAATAAATCAACGGCACCAGACCCAATGTCAGGACCGTCGATGCAAAGGCTCCCCACATGAGCGAGATAGCCAGACCCTGGAAAATCGGGTCAAACAAAATCACAATGGCTCCGATGACTACTGTTCCGGCTGTCAGTAAAATAGGCCGCGTACGCACCGCTCCCGCTTCGATAACAGCCTGCTTCAGAGGTAGACCGTCATCCAGGCGAAGCTGAATGAAATCGATTATGAGCACGGAGTTCCGCACCATGATGCCAGCCAGAGCTATCATTCCAATCATGGAAGTGGCTGTAAAAAAAGCGCCGTGAATCCAGTGACCGGGGATGATTCCTACCAGGCTCAATGGAATCGCTACCATCATAACCAGCGGTACTTTAAATGACTGAAACCAGCCGATTATTAGCAGGTAAATTATGATCAGCACCACGCCAAATGCCGCGCCCAGATCCCGAAACACCTCATAGGTTATTTGCCATTCACCATCCCATTTCATGGCGATGTTTTCTTCCAGGAACGGTTCTTTTGTGTAAAGTGGATTTATGGCATATCCCTGCGGCAGTTCGAGCTTGGCGATTTCTTTGTCCATATCTAAAAGCGCATAGACCGGACTTTCCGCTTCGCCTGCAACGTCGCCAGTGACGTAAACCACCCTTTTAAGATTTTTGCGGTAGATACTTTTATCTTCAAATTTCTTTTTGATGGTGACTAAATCCGAAATAGGAATCATCTGGCCGGTCTGAGAACGCACGGATACATTCGCCAAATTTTCAATTGAAGAACGATATTTACGATCCAGACGGAGCTCAATTCCGACCGGCTCAATCTCATTGGCATCATGCAGCAGGCCGATTTCGGAGCCGTGCAAAGCTATTCTTAACGTGTGTGCTACCTGTTGAGTATTCACTCCGGTTAAAGCTGCCTTCTCTTTGTCAACTATCATAGAGTAGACCACCTGGTCGTCTTCAACCAGCCAGTCTACATCCACTACCCCGGGCGTCTGTTCAAAAATTTCCCGAATCTTTCTGGCTGCTTCTATTTGCTGTTTGTAATCCGGACCGTAAACTTCGGCAACCAGGGTAGAGAGCACGGGCGGTCCTGGCGGAACCTCGGCAATTTTCACCCGCGAATTGTGTTTGCGAGCTATTTCCTGAATGGCGGGGCGAACCCGTTTGACGATAGCGTGACTTTGTTCATCGCGGTCGCTCCTATCGACTAAATTCACCTGGATGTCGGCCACATTTGCACCACGACGCAAATAATAATGCCTGACCAATCCGTTAAAATTAATCGGCGCATTTGTGCCGACGTAATATTGGTAATTGGTTACTTCCGGGACCGTATTCAAATAGGATACGATGTCCTTTGTGACCAAAGCAGTTTGCTCCAGGGTTGTTCCTTCCGGCATGTCGATAATTACCTGGAACTCGCTTTTATTATCAAAAGGCAGCATCTTTACTTTCACCATTCGTAAAAATAAGAAGCTGACCGCAATTAACAAAAGCAAAGCGCCGACACCGATGGCCATCCAGCTTTTTTTTGTGTTTTGAATGAGGGGATTCAGGATTTTGTTGTAAAGACGATAAACAAACTTGTTTTCTAAAACATATTCTTCATCTTCATCGCCGCCTTTCAGAAGCCGATAAGAAAGCCAGGGAGTCACGATGAGGGCTACCAGCAGAGAGAACAGC
>CAZIKB010000253.1:1760-3224 GCA_964539665.1 uncultured Cytophagia bacterium | reverse complement strand
CACAGGAGGAATAATACATGTATCATTTCGGCTATGGATCTAATCTAAGCATTGATTTTGTCAAAAAAGAACTGATTCCGAACGCGAAGTTTGTCATGAAGGGGTACTTGCCCAACTTTGAAGTACAGTTCCCGTTTTGGTCGGAAGAACGCCAGGGAGGCTTTAGCGGCATTATGGAGGCCCCCGGTGAACTCGTTCACGGTGCACTTTACGAAGTAACCGAGCAGGAGCTCATAACGCTCGATAACTTGGAAGGTGTTTACAAAGATTTGTATAAAAGGGAGACTTTTCTGGTGTTGGGCGAAGACGGCAAATTCCATCCGGCTGATTTATTTCGGGTGATCGATCCTAAAGGTCCCTTCCCGCCTTCACGCAGCTATGTGGAAACCATGCTCACCGGTGCGCGGGATCTTGAATTGGATCCTGAATATATCAAGAAATTTGAGGGATTTTACCGTCAAGGGCAATAGTGTCCGACGCATACGATGCTATCTTTGCGGCACCAAGCGAAAGCAAAGCCATTGTGCTCCTTTTATCTTGAATGACGAATCAACGCGTCAATAAAAAGTGAAATCGATTTGACTGTTTATATGAGCCCTGTTTTTTAAGTGGCAACACCGGAATGCCACACCTGAAAAAATAGCGCGTGAGAACTTTAATTCGAATTTTGCAAACTTAGAGTTGAAATCTTGGGGTTTAGTTGATGAATTTTTCGCAATTTTGTCAGAAAATTCAAACAATTCTTGAAGCTGAATTACCGTTTGGCACTTCGATTATCAAAGAAGGTTGCGATATTGCCAAAGATATTGAAATCGGCCGCACCGCGTTCATGGACAAACTGGGAGTAGACTCTGAACTGGAGTATAAACGACAGTGTATTAAAAACAAACAAATCATGTATCACGCCCACATTGGAATGAACACGTGGCGGGATACAGCTGAAGCCCTGGCCCTCCTTTATGGAACCGCTGAAGAATCGGGTTTTGTAGTCGACAGGGCCGGTATCTGCCTGGACCGGCGCATGGGGTTGCCCAAAAACCAACGAGACCAGATACCGGCTGAAACCGGTCCTATGCTGAAAACCCATAAGCAATGGTTACAGGTTGGACGGGTGGTTCCCATACAGCCGCATATGGGTGATTTCATGATCGGATTTCCTGCATCAGTTGAAAACACGATCCAAGCGCTGAAGGCCGGGGTGACGACCATCGGAAATCTTTCGCAATTTTTTGCTCACGAAGTTCCGATGTGGACCGATAAAGTGACCACCGCTGTTGAAACGGTCAAAGCCATATCCATCATGGGGGTGATGCAAAATAACGGCACGCTGGTGCATTCTTACCTGGAAGACGGTTTCGGAGCGCTTTTCTATGATTGTGCTACGGTGGCCGGATGGGCTTTTTTGGAACGTTATATCGTGGAAGATCTTCTAAATGCGAAACTTTCCCATTGTATCGGTGGGTT
>CAZIKB010000253.1:0-1660 GCA_964539665.1 uncultured Cytophagia bacterium | reverse complement strand
GCTCTGGACGGATTAAAAGAAGCAAACGTTGATATTTGTGATCCAGTCCAAATGCTATATGTGCTGAAGATGCTTGGGCCAGCCGATTTCGAAGAAATGTTTGGCGCCGATAAAGCTGATGAAGATTCGCCCAGAGGGCGTCAGCCCGTTGTTCCAACAGATGTATACTCATTGTCACAAGGCATTATTAATGAATACGGACATATCTTTGACAACCCCAAATCAAGAAGCATATTAAAAGGACGCAAACTTCTAATTGCTTCCACCGATGTGCATGCCCACGCCATCACGATCATCCATGAGCTTCTTTCCCGGGCCGGAACGAAAATAATTAACTTGGGAGCTGAAATTAATCCGGACCAAATTGCCCGGGCAGCCAGCTCCGGTAGCGTAGAAGCAATTTTGATCAGCACTCACAATGGAATGGCGCTGGAATATGCCAAACGTCTGAAGATTGAGTTAGACAGGCAAAAGGTAGATGTTCCGGTTGTAATGGGCGGAATCCTAAATCAAAAAGTGGAAGATGCGGCCTTACCCGTAGATGTCACTACCAACCTCAAAGAACTGGGGTTTTATCCCAGTCCCAAATTGGAGGGCAGGTTCCGAAAATTGCTTGAACATGACGTAATATCGAAAAAAAGTAGGGTCAGTCACGGCTCGCTCTAATATTTCACATCCATACAAAAAATATAAAGATCCATTTCTCTATTAGGAGGCTGTAATGGCTTTAGATGAAAGAAGACTTGCCTTCATCGGCGCAGGTCATATAACAAATATCATTTTGGATAACCTGGTCAAAGCTGAGAAATTACACCCCCATCGGCTGATTGCCAGTGATCCGGAAAAAAATAAATTGCAGCGGCTTTATGATAAATATGAAATTATCATGGCGCAAGACAATTTTGAGGCCGTTGACAAGGGGGATTTTATTTTTATCAATGTCCCTCCCCAGGTGGTGAGAGATGTCATTGACGAATTACGCCGGAAACGATTTCCGAAAAACAAGCTCATTGTTACCCTGGCCGCAGGCATACCGATAAATGCTTATGAAAGCCTGGGGGATAACATACCTGTTGTCAGAGCACTGCCTAATCCTCCCAGTCAGATTGGCATGGGTATTGCTGCGTTGGCCTTTAATCCATACGTAAAGGATAAACAAAAAAGCGATATCTTCGAGCTTTTTGCCTCACTGGGGGAATATGTTGTTCTCAGAGAAGAAAACATTAATGCAGTGATGGCCTTGAGCAGTCCTGCGGTGACCTACCTGTTTTTTCAATCGCTGATCGATGCCGGCGTCAGGGCGGGCATCGACCACGAGACATCAACGAAAGTTGTCTACCAAACCATCGTGGGAGCTATGGAAATTTGGAACCAGCGACAGGCCTCACCCCATGACTTGTTGTCCGAAGCAAGTACCCCTGGGGGAATTTCCGTAGAAAGCATTTTCACATTAGAGCAATATGCGTTTAGAGCCGCACTGAATGAAGCAATTAACAATGCTGCTTTGAAAGCTGAAGAATTAGGTGACGCAGTTCAGAAAACATAATTTGCCAATCGAGGGCTTACGACATATAATATCATTAAAGTCTCGGCCTCTGATATGTTTCCATAAAAGGCAGACATGTTGACTTTTTGCACTTTCAACATAACAGATTGCGTT
>CAZIKB010000252.1:0-3300 GCA_964539665.1 uncultured Cytophagia bacterium | reverse complement strand
ACTGCGATTTAGTACGCGAGATGTCGCACGACCGATGAATGGTATGATTGATGCGTGCCTGGCCTGAGTTTGAGCCGTAGACCGATTCAATTCCCTGCCCGGCGCTCGGGGCTAAATATATATGACCTCATTAGTAAAAACCATGAAGAAATGCGAAAAATACTTCATAAAGACTGGCCGTTTAGGATTCCGTCAATGGCGTGAAGACGATCTCGTTATTGCCAAAAAACTCTGGGGGGATTATGAGGTTACAAAGTTTTTCGACGCGCGTGATAAATTATCACAAAATGAAATTCAAGAGCGCCTTGCTAAAGAAATAATTACCGAAAAGGAACACGGCGTACAATACTGGCCAATATTTCTTCTAGAGACGAATGAGCATATAGGCTGCTGCGGGATCAGGCCGTATGATCAGTCACAGCAGATTTATGAGATTGGCTTTCACATCCGTTCAAACCAATGGCGTCGCGGATACGCCCGCGAGGCAGCGGTTGCGATCATAGATTATGCCTTCAACACGCTTAAAGTGAGCGGTCTTTTCGCTGGCCATAATCCAAAAAATGATGCCTCGCGGCATCTTTTAGAACAGCTTGGCTTTCGTTACACCCACGACGAGTATTATCCACCCACCAACCTTAATCACCCATCTTATTTGCTTAAGGCTCACGAATACACCGGCAATAGACGGGGATAGATAAGCATTTCGACCGAAGAAACAGAGAACTTCTCTGTGGGACAGGATATTTCAATGACCTTCCAATCACCCATGCTTATAAATGAAGAGAGAACAGGAAAAAATCGCCAGAGTTGCCTCTAGGAGGTATCGGAGTAAAATTTAACTTTCCTGGGTACGCCAGATAAAACCGGTTAAGGATACATGAAACGAGTGCCAACAGAGAAGATTCAGTTAAGTGAAAAGAGATAAACAATCACTATTAACATCTCAAGTTTCGCACCCCCAATGGGGCTTTTCTCAAAATACCAGGTGCGAAACTTGAGCATTTCACTTTTTAATTGACGTATATAGGCACTTTTTTATGATTATTGACATTCGATGCCACAATATGCCAAAATTAAAGTAAATAAAGAAGGAGCATTATAAATGCTTGATTTTAAAATTTATAAATTCTTGGCAGCTATTTTTACTCCCGAATTTACCTTTTCTAGCTCATTGAAGATCGCAAATCGAGTTGTGGATCTTTTAGGAAAATATGTCGGGGAGGCGCCTACTATTTTGCCCATTCCAAAGGATGCTCCAGCTAATTTACTGAGGATTGCTTTCTCATCTCCCGATAAAAAATGGGCTCTAAATATTTCACCTGAACGAACTAATTTGTTCTTTAATATTTCCCCCGCGTCAACTAAAGAAGAAATAACTACTGATGAATTCTCTTCAATAGCTTCGGAGTTTTTTGGAAATTATCAAAAAACACTTGATTTACGAGCCCAGCGCCTTGCATTTGTAACAGAGAGATCGACAATGCGCGACGATGCATTAACTTATATTCAAGATAGATTCTGTAATAAAGAACAGACAACAAAGGGACAACCATTTTTTAATGCAAACCGATTCGATATACATTCTTTAAAAAAATATGAATGGGAGAGCTTCAGCCTTAATTCATGGGTCAGAATGAATTTCATGACAATTAAAATTGAGGGTGGCGAAACAGCACCAGCGATTTTGGTTATAAATGATTTGAATACTTTTTCTTTGGATGAAGCTCCAGAAGCAGAGTTTTCAGCTGAGGAAATAAATACGTTTTTTGAAAAAATACCGCAACACTTAAACAAGATCCTAAAATTGTATTTCGATTAAGGGGGAAGTCAAATGCAGATGTTGGACCATTCTCAATTGTGGGAAGATGGACTCAGTGAAGAATATCCGCCTTTTCATTCAGGGAAATTTGGAAAAGGCATCATTCAATTAGAGGATGACTCTTATCCGAAAAAAGAAGCACGATCTCCGCAGACAGTCTGCACCCCTATTCAAATCCCAGATACTGGGGATATTTCCACACCATTTACCCCTAGTGCTTCTATTTGTAACTATGTAATCATGGCTGATCTCTCAACGGTTAAAATTTCCGATGCTGGATTTGTTGATGATAAAGTCGTTGGAGAAGATGATTTCAGCGATGAATATGCATTGGCAATAGAAGTTAAACCTGAGAAACAGGAGTATGATAAAGAACCCTTGTATCAGGATCTGTACAGGATATATCGAGAATGTTCTGAATCAGACTGGGACAATTATGGCGCCAACCCCATAAATGAACAGACATTTAGCGAAGCAATGATGCTTCTTGCTAAGCTTCCTTCTGAATTGCCATTACCAGAAGTGATGCCAGAACCGACTGGAAATATTGCCTTTGAGTGGTATAAAGGGAAGAAGTATGTTTACGTAATAAGCGTTGGCGGCAAGAGCACAATTGAGTATGCGGGATTGTTTGGCAGACATAGCAAAACCTATGGCGCTGAGTACTTTTCAGGTGAACTCCCAGAATTAATTGTATCTAATATTTCACGCTTGTTTAGTTGAAAAAAACATTTTGGAAGAATCTATACAGTCATCAGAGTCGGTAGCGCGTTTTATAATGCAAAAAACTTATTTTAGGCCCTCAACCCAAACTGTGAGGCATAATGCTTTTATGCCAAACAGAGAAGGCCAGACATCAGTTTACAGAATTATAGGTTTAGATGATCCAGAGATTTTTGAAATAGGCCGCCGTTTTGTAGCCGATAAGATGAACAAGCCACTATTGGGCCATGCCGACATAGAAGTTTTAAAGATCTTAGAAAAGGATTTGAGAGTTATTTCGGATCCTGACCCGCACCCTCGGCACGCTAATATTGTCGACTGGCCAGAAGACCCAGAAAAAAATCGGCTTATCGCAATCGAGCTTGCTGATGAAGCCGAGCTTCACCTCCTGTAATTCACTCCAAAGAATGAAGAAAAGTTTGGGATATTCGTGCTTTGAGTCTATCGTGTGTGCTCAAACTGACAACATGTGAGAGAAGTTGCGCATCGCAGCACTTTGTCTATGGACCTGCACTATTCCTGATTGATCAAATGCGAGGAATACAATAGCAATGTTGCAGTAAATACTTCATAAAGACTGGCCGTTTAGGATTCCGTAATCACCCATCTTATTTGCTTAAGGCTCACGAATACACCGGCAATAGACGGGAATAGAGAAGCATTTCGACCAAAGAAACCAAGAACTCTATTGCGGAAGAATTATGAAAAACAGATTTGACAATTCTTTTCTTTCGATTTATAATCTAGACAGACTAGAT
>CAZIKB010000251.1:0-3483 GCA_964539665.1 uncultured Cytophagia bacterium | reverse complement strand
CTGCCATAGCTGTAGGTGATGTTGACCAGGACGGTTTACCGGAACTATGGTATGGAACGCCTATGGAGACAACAGATAATCCACCAAATCCTGACCGTCTCTTTGTATTTGAGCATACAGGGCTCAATTTTCCCGACACACCCTCAGAATCCTGGAATTTTGGTATGGAGGACAATTTTCGTTTTATTGTTTCAGGAATCAGTTTAGGGGATGTAGATTCTGATGGTGACGTAGAAATCGTTTTCCAATCTCGCGGAGATGATGCTGTCGCAGGCGGAGGTGGCAGGACAATGATGGTGGTAAACTCTGGTGACATCGATATTGGCCTTGGATTTGGAGCTTTTTCAATTGAGTTTGAAAATTCCAGCAATCACGAAGGCGGGGGAGTATACGATCCCAGAATTGTAGATTTCGATGGTGATGGCCTGCAAGAGATCTGGATTTTCACCTGGGACTTTTTCAGCCTGGCGATTTACGAAGGCACTGGTCCTGACACGTATGAACTGCAAGTAGAGATAGATAAAATTTTCGAGCCTGCAAATTTAGATTATGGACAACGTATGATGGCTCGTTTTTATGATGCAGATCGCGACGGCAACTTGGAAATGTACACAGCAACCTTGAGTGGTCTTCAACAAGGTGTTGACTCTGGCTCTGATATTATATATATTGGCAGTACCGATGATGTTTCGACATTGACTGCAGAGGATTTGATAGTACTTGGAGGGAAAAATCCTTTCCCAGGCCATGGTGGAGGGGCTATCGGAGATATTGATGGCGACGACCTGTTGGATTATCTATACATAGCATCTACTCCAGAAACTGAAAAACGCAACAAAGTATTTCGAATGGAATACAAAGGCTCCGGTAATCTCGCTGACTCAACCAGCTACGATTGGTCGCTTTTCTTCGAGAATACTAATACAGAGTCGGATCTGCGTAGCATAGCTATCGATGATCTAGATGGAGATGACAAAACTGACGTCTTAATTACAAATCTGGATGTTGCAAGCACTGAGGAAGCCATAGTCTATATTATTGAGAGTGAAACGCCGCTCTCGGTAGAGAAAACTTCCAATATCATTCAGAATTTTACTTTAAACCAAAATTATCCTAATCCTTTTAATCCTAACACTACAATCGAATTTAGTTTGCAAACAACAGAACTGGTAACGTTGTCAATTTTTAATCTTCTTGGCGAAAAAATAGTTACATTGGTCAATGAAAGACTTTCACCTGGTAGTTATAATACAGTTTTTGATGCAAGTGAATTTTCGTCTGGAATTTACTACTACACGCTTACTGTAGGTACATTTAAAGCTTCCAACAAAATGCTTTTAATTAAGTAATTAAACATGAAAGGGGTCTATTCAAATAGATCCCTTTCAAATTTATCAATCCCCTTAGGAGAGACTTCTATGAAAACCACAAATCTACTTTTAATTATCTTTTTTATGATCTTTTTGATTTGTTGTATTCAAACTTCAAACGCGTATGCAAATGTTTATGCCTCACAACTAAAAATAAGTAATCCTGACGACACTCCATTTGATGGCAACTTTTCTGATGGTACAGGTGCTAAGCTTTCCTTCATTTTGAATGACACAGCGAGCGTGGTTACGGTCTTAGTCAAAGATGCATTAACAGGAGCTGTCGTAAACCAAATTGATAACAGTGCTTTGAGCAGGGGATTACACAGCGTTACGTGGGATGGAACTGGTGGGGATGCCGGGAAACAATATATTTTTGAAGTCAGTGCAGAGCAGGCTAATCCATCGAATACTGAATGGACGGTATTTTTTGATTCCGGGGATATTGAAATCTACACTCGAGGCTGTGATGTGGTTCGGGATATGAATAGTCCGCTTTTTGGATTAATTTATACCCCCAATACTTTCGGTGCAGCACCGCAGGAAGGAAAAGGTATTACCATTTACAATCCTGATGGCTCGTTTCATGATCCGTTTCTTGTGGCTGCAGATATAGGAGATGGAGGTACCGTTGACTGGGGGGGCGGCGCGGACGCAATGTATGCAGGTGTTTTTGATGATGAAGAGCGATTTTACGTTTCAGCAATAGATTTCGGAGAAGTGCGACGATTAAATCAAGATTATTCTCTCACAACAGTGATTACAGGTCTCACCAATCCTAAAGGATTATATTTCGTAGGGACTGGCGCTGATAGAGTACTCTATATCTGCGATGATAGTAAAGTTGTTAGGGCAGCAATTGGTGAAGAAGACATATTCACAGGAACTTTAGAGGTTGTCGGAGAATTCTCTAATGCCTTGCCAAAGAATTTAGCGATTGACGATGATGGCGCGATGTATGTGGCTTTCCGCGCGTTAAATATCCTGGACAGTGAAGCTAAAGGAATCAACAAATATGATATTTCTGGTACGCTTCCAGTTACCGATAATGATGCTTTTTGGTTTTTAGATGAATCAGTTACTTTTGGGGTTGGCGACCTTAAATTCGATCATGGCAGTGATCCAAACACTTCTACTGATGATATTCTGTATTTTCCAACTCGTGGCGGCGAGGATAGTCCAGCGGATGGTATCTGGCGTATACCCGACATCAATTTCGTTTTTCCAAGTGTTGAACAAGTTGTTGATGAAATTGATTTGTATGGTGAAGATGCCAACATTCAACACCGGGCTTCAATGGCATTTGACGCAGCAGGTAACATTATACTCATGGAAAATGCCAACGAACATGTGTTTTTCATTTCACCACCTGGAGAAAGCCCAACTAACAGCTTCACTACTACCTGTCCTGAAACACTGACTGTTGTTACGCCAGTAAGTGTGGAAGACTTTGAGCATCAAATAGTACCAAATTCATATAGTTTAGAAGCAAACTATCCCAATCCATTTAATCCGAGCACGACTATAAAGTATGTTTTGGCCAAATCCGGTCAGACTACACTGAAAATTTACAATCTAATAGGCAAAGAGATTAGAACGTTGGTAAATGAAAATCAGTCTGCTGGCGAATATTTCACAATGTGGGATAGTAAAGATAATTTTGGGAAAACAGTTGCCAGTGGTGTTTATATTCTCACACTGCTTTCTGGTGATTATAAACAATCACAGCGTATGACTTTGTTGAAATAAGGAATATGGATGACCAAGAGAATTCCAAACCGCTCCAAAGGATCACTGATAATCCTCTGGAGCGGATTTTTATTATTCTATAACCGTGTAATAAATCTTAACCGTTGGTTTCTTAAACTCTGGTGCCGGACGTATCTTCCCAACCTGCAGAGTCTTTTCCGAAATTCTGCGATGAGAAACCAACAGAATGCCTTCATTTTTTTCACCGGTGTTAACCCACAACTCCACCAGTTGGGTGAGATCCAGGTCGATTTGAACTAAGCCTGTTTTGTTTTTGGGAATCCAACCGGTGACTGGATTAGAGTTATAATATCATTTTAACCTTGACATGACATAATTTATTTATTATATTTCTTTCTGGATA
>CAZIKB010000250.1:0-3499 GCA_964539665.1 uncultured Cytophagia bacterium | reverse complement strand
TTAATTTAAGAAAAATCTATCTCTTAACTTCTAAACCAATCTGTCCAAATTAGGCCGAAGATTTACAATCGCCTGTTGCTAAAACTTCAAATTTAATACCCTTAAATTCTCTACGTTTTGAATCTTGTGATTTAACTATCATTTTGGGGACTTTTTATTTGTGCAGAAGCGTTATTTTGAATACCACATAACCGTCAAGTATATGAAAAGCAGGCGATTGTGTGGCAATTTGCTATCATGTTACACAAAAGTTGAAGCAGGCTACCACCTTTGAATTTATTTCAGTTTCGCCTATTTTTTATATCCATTGTTGGTGGCTGGTGTAATGATTTTACTGTTACTAATATTTAAATTTCGTAATTATGTTCCACAGTTATTACTACTTTTCCTTTGTGCTTTCCCTCGCCAAAATACTGAAGAACTTCAGGTACCTCATCTAACTTATAGGGTCCATCTATCACGGGTTTGACTTTACCGGCTTCAAAAAGCCCGTTCATATAAGCCAAATCCTTGTTTTGCTTCAGACCAACGATACGTATGTACTTTTTACTGATTATCGAAATCCATGGTCCCAGGAATAAAGCCTGAAACAGTCGAGCCATGGACCCCCCGACTGTGACATAAATTCCATTGGGATTTAATGCGCGCGTGTAATTGAATATCGAACGATTCGTCTTAACATCGAGAATCAGGTCATAACACTGCCCATTTTTAGTGAAATCTTCTTGTGTGTAATCAATGACATGGTCAAAGCCCATTGAGCGCAGCATGTCCAGTTTCCCTGAGCTGTCAACACCAGTCACTTCAACCCCATATAATTTGGCAATCTGGATTGCAAAAGTACCTACACCCCCACCCGCACCATTAATCAAAAGCTTTTGTCCTTGTTGAATGTGCCCTTTATCACGAAGGCCCTGTACAGCCAGCATTGCCGCTTGAGGTATTGCCGCAGCTTCTTCGAAGGTCATACTGGCCGGTTTCGGGGCTAATGCATTTTCACGAGCACAGACATACTCAGCGAAACCGCCCCAATCGCCGCTTAGATCCCCGTACACTTCATCCCCTGGTTGAAACTTCTTTACGTTTCTGCCAACTGCTTCAATTCGCCCTGCGATGTCAGAGCCGAGTATTTTTTTCTTCGGTTTTAAAAGACCGAATAGCAGGCGGTTCATGAACGGAATACCCTGGAGGAGGCCCCAGTCCCAATCATTTATTGATGCTGCATGAACTTTTATCAAGACTTCATTGTCTTTGGGAATAGGTTTATCTATCCTTTTTAACTCAAGAACATCAGGTGTTCCGTATTTTGCATAGACAATCGCTTTCATTTTGCTTTTTTAGTAATCTGTCGAATTGTATTTTGATTTTCACACTGGCCGTTAACGGATGGCGGTGTGCTGCCGGTAAGTTTTGGCTAATTGTTTTTGGTTTAGTTGCTTGTATAAATTTAAGGAAAATTTCCTTAAACAGTTCTTGGCCCGATGGCATATACCGCATGTTAATGCACGTGGCCCTGACTGGCGGCCCGCAGGGAAGTGTTATGATTATGGGGCCCGGTTTCATCAATCCCCCTTGATCCCACTTTTCAAAAGGGGGACAGGTTGCAGTTGAATCTGATTGATGGCCGCATCAAGCCCCAACCGGGAGGTAAGATAAATAGCCCGGGGTGAAGCCCCGGGGTACCGCAAGTCAGATATCCTGGATTCCCTCTTGCGAGGGAATGATACACTTGAGTAGCCATTAGCCTGGTATGATTTGGGAGGTAGAATGCTGAATTGTCACATTGTTTCATTGCTATAAAACAAATAGCGGACTGCCTGTTGAGCGATTTTGCAAATCGCTAATCGACTCAGAGTCGATCTACATTGGCTTTTCCTCAGCCTTCACCTTAGCCTGTAATCGTCAGACGACTGGGAGGCGTCCGACGAATAAGATTTCAGAACTTCATAAATCGGTGTTCCTTGTTCGGTGTTCGATATTCAATTCGGAATTCAGGGGGAAAAAGAAGTTGGCACTGTCTGGATTGAGTCCGAAAGTTGGTGGTTGGGAGCTTGTACTGTAGAGGGGCTGTCTCAAAAGTATATTTTACCACAGAGATCACAAAGAAAACTGTATCTCACAACCGTTTAAGGTTTTTTTGGTCCCATTCCCAGCCATATCATACCGATAGTGGCCGAAATAAGTGAGGCGGCCATAATGCCAACCTTGGCAATTTGTTTAGATTCTTCTTCTATAAAGGCCAGGTCGGAGATAAACATGGACATGGTAAAGCCTATTCCCGCCAGAAAAGCAACGCCATAAACCTGTTTCCAGGTAACACCTTCGGGGAGAGCAGATATCTTCAGCCAAACTATCAGTCTGGAAAACAATGAGATACCCATGAATTTCCCAATGACAAGACCAGCAATAATGCCCAATGAAATGGGATGAATGAGCATTTCAATAATACTGCCCTCAATACGGACTCCGGCATTGCTCAGGGCAAAAACAGGGAGAATGAAATAGGCCGTTACAGGATGAAGAGCATGTTCAAGTTTCTGCAAAGGTGTTTGTGCTTTGTCGTTAAGCATTGCAATTTTGGAAATCAGGCGTGTTTGTGCTTTTGTCAGAAGCCTGTTGTCGTTGGGCAGTGCTTTTCTAAACTTGTTTAAGTAACGGGAAAGTTTGCTGACATATTCATTTTCACTGATCTTTGTTCGTGCCGGAATTGTAAAGGCTATTAAAACCCCTGCAATGGTGGCATGAACACCTGAGAAAACAAAGGCCATCCAAACACCAACAAAACCTACCAGGGCATAAAAAACAGTCCTCCGGACACCGGCAAGATTGGCAATGACCAATACTCCAAGGAAAAACGCGGCATTAAGAATTTCCATGAAATTTATTGTGTCGGTATAGAATATGGCGATTACCATTACCGCACCCAAGTCGTCGGCTATTGCAAGTGCGGTAAGGAAAATTTTCAGATTAATGTTTACGCGTTTGCCCAATAAGGCAAGAAGGCCAAGTGCAAATGCTATATCAGTAGCCATCGGTATTCCCCAGCCATTAAGATATTCAGGATTGTTTACCGAAACCACAGCATAGATAATGGCAGGAACAACCATTCCCCCCACTGCCGCAGCAATGGGCATTGAAGCTTTCTTAATCGACGAAAGCTCTCCACCCATTATTTCCCTTTTTATTTCAAGTCCGATGGTGAAAAAAAACAGGGCCATCAGGCCGTCATTTATCCAATGATGCAATGAAGCAATCAAATTGACCTCCCCCCAGGCAAAACCAACTTTCAATTCATACCAGAGATATTGATAGGTGTCATAAAATGCTGAATTGGCCCATATAAGGGCAATAACGGTTGCAAAAATTAAAATTATTCCGCCGTAAGCTTCCTGGTTTATAAAACGGGAGATCCTGTACGTATTAAATGGTTTGTCATTCATAGTGTCATGCCTGTTTCTAAATATCACAAATTTGGAAAGCATTTCCGGTAAAAGCAAAT
>CAZIKB010000249.1:0-3526 GCA_964539665.1 uncultured Cytophagia bacterium | reverse complement strand
GTCTTAATGTACGTGTATTAATATAGGAGTCATATTATGTCTACTCGACAAAAATGTATACTATTTACATTTTTACTTATTTATAATCTTTGCTTGTTCAAGATTACACTTGCACAATCAAACACAGATCGAATCGTGTTTTTGAATTTAAAGCTTGTAAAAGGGAAGCCGTATCTGGAAAACATTAAAATCGTAAAGGGTAAATTGAAGCAGCCCAGGAAAATGACTTTTATGACAGGGCAGGTTTATTACTCTGTTTTGAATAATACGGACGAAAGACTGTTTGAGGGATTGATTCCAGATCCATCGAGAATTCATTTTGAATATGTTGATGAGCAGGGACAAATGCAATCGAAAATAATTGAAAAAGACAGCGCAAATTTTTTCATAAGAATTCCGCATAATCCCGCCATTCACAAAGTGAACCTTGAACGAATTCGAGAGTTTTCTTTGTGGGGATGGTCGTTGTTTAAACGAAGACAAAGCATGGGTTCTATATTGATCAATTTGAATGAGGAAGAAAATGAAAATTAGGTCAACCTGTTTATGCGCTGCTCTCCAGTTATTTTTAACTGTTTCCCCGCTGAGTCTTTTCGGTCAGACATTTCCAGTGAATAATATTAAAATAAATGGTGCTACCGATAAACGCATAAATATAGTATTCCTGAGTGAAGGCTATACAGCGTCTGAAATTACCAAATTCAATAGCGACGTTCAGAACGCAATAGATGATTTATTTAACAGCCCTCCATATCGGGAGTATGAGTCGTATTTCAATATGTATGCAATCGAGGTTCCATCAAACCAGTCTGGAGCCGATCATCCTGGAACCGCCAGAGATGAGCCTGCAAATCTTCCGAGCTTTACATATGATACATATTTTAATAGCAGTTTTGATGTAAGCGGCATTCATCGCCTTTTGGTTCCAGAATATTATAAAACGGTATCAGTTTTACAAAATAGTTTTCCGGAATGGGATATTGTGTTTATGTTAGTTAATCATGACTGGTATGGCGGTTCGGGTGGCACTGCGGCAACTTTCTCTTTACACTCTTCGAGCTCTGAAATTGCAATGCATGAATTGGGGCATTCATTCGCTTCTTTAGCTGATGAGTATGAATCAGGTGGCTTGACTCCATATGAAGCTCCAAATGCGACCGCACAGACAAGCAGAGATTCTATTAAGTGGAATAGGTGGATTCATGCCGATACGCCCATTCCGACACCTGAGAGTAACACTTATCAAAATGTTGTTGGACTTTTTGAAGGCGCCGTCTATCACCCAACTGGCTGGTATCGGCCAAAATTGAATTGTAAAATGCGAGCGCTTGGGATTCCTTTCTGTGAAGTTTGCTCAGAACAGACCATCCTGTCGATTTATAATCTTGTGAATACGATTGAAACGTATCAACCGTTAGTCACCGGGGTAACAGTTTTTCCTGATTCAGTTCAGGAGTTTTTTGTACAGAGAAAGGCTCCCGAACCAAATACGCTTAAAACCGAATGGTATTTGAATGGACGATTATCGGCTGTCAATACCGATAAGTACTCGTTTGATGCGGCTCAATATAATGAAGATGATCATCAATTACAGGCCATCGTAACCGATACCACTGAAATGGTTCGTAACGATCCAGATGGTCTCAGAGTATCTACGATTACCTGGCAAATCCATATTGATAGAACCGCCGTTGCTGTAAATGATAATCCTGAAGAAATACCACAAACTTATTCCCTCTATCAAAATTATCCCAATCCTTTCAATCCTTCCACAATAATTAGTTATGATTTGAAGCGAAGTACCAGAGTTGTTTTAACGGTTTATGATATTCTCGGGCAAGAAATTGCAGTTCTGGTAAATGAGAATCAAGAGCCTGGTTTCAAATCAGTAACATGGGAAGGGCTGGATAAGAGTGGTCAGAAAGTAAGTTCCGGGCTGTATGTTTACAAATTGCAGGCTGATAACGAAGTTTTTGTCAGGAAAATGCTGCTGCTCAAATAGTACCTGATGGAAGCCCAAATTCATTTGGGATTCAACCTCGATGAATCGAGGCTTCCACTTGAGCAGAGGGATCATAGGACTCAATTGTAAACAAGGCCATATCTTTGAATAAAACCATAACCTACATTTTAGAAATCCATAAAAATTGTCTAGTAATTGTCACACTTCCCCTGTTAAGTTGTCTTAGTGTATAGAATCGCAAAAAATGTGTTTTATGGAGTATAAAAAATACTGAATCCCTTTATCGAAAAATACCTTGGCGAAACCAAAGACCAAGAGTTAGTTGTTTCAGCCGTAGATGGGAATAAATCTGCGCTGGATGAATTGATTCTAAGACACCAGGCCTGGATTTACAATACTGCGCTGCAAATGGTCTGGCATCCTCAAGACGCCGAAGATGTGACTCAGGAAATTTTAATTAAAGTGATAACTCGCCTTTCAAGCTTTCAGGGAAAAAGCAGTTTCCGAACCTGGCTGTACCGTATTGTTGCCAACCATGTGATAAATATGAGAAAACGCCCTTTTGAAAAAAGGTACATTTCTTTCGAACGTTTTGGTAAAGGTATTGACGGGTCACCTGATTCGGACCTTCCTGACCAGGAAAACTTTCCGATTGACATGAATCTCATTATTGAAGATATAAAATTTGGATGTATGACGGCAATGCTGCTTTGTTTAAATCGGCAGCAGAGACTGATTTTTATTATTGGCGCTCTCTGGGGAGTCAGTGACCGGATTGGAAGTGAAATAGTTGGAATTAGTAAAGTTAATTTCCGAAAAAAACTATCTCGAGCCCGGAAGCAAGTTGCAAATTTCATGCAAGACAGGTGTGGCTTAATTAAAAATGAAAATTCCTGCCATTGTGCAAACAAAGTTGAGGACCTGATCAAAATTGGTCACGTGAATCCTGATGATTTACATTTCAGTACAAAGTATGTTGCGAAAATCAGGGCGCTTGTACCAGCAAGATTTCAACAGCTCCAGGATTTTTATGAATCGAAATGTCATGATTTATTCCAAAACATGCCATTCAAAAAATCACCTGATTTTGTAAAGTTCATGAGAGAGACGTTGCAGCGTCCTGAGTTCCAGGAAATTTTTGAATTGAGAAATTAAAAGGGAAAGTTCGATTGCTGACATTCCAGCAATGTTTTTCGCGGGAACCATTGGAGTTTTGGATGCCTGATAAATCCTGATTTTCAGTATTATTAAATATTCAGGAAAGTGGGGACAGGCAAGACTGACATGACAACATTAATGATAATACCAGTAATTTTATTTCCATTTAGACTTCTGCAAAATAGCGTTGCTGAAATGTCATCCTTCGACTCCGCTCAGGATGAAGCTTCGCTTAAGTGAATGAAAATTAATGTCATATGGACTTCATGGTGAGCGGAGTCGAACCATGATAAATTCTCTAAAACACCTGTTTTACAGAACTCTTTAATTTCTATTAAGTAGGGAGGAAGCATGAGTGCGCCAAGCAAAGCTAATATAGGCAAGCCGGACAATCCGGCACGTGTA
>CAZIKB010000248.1:0-3541 GCA_964539665.1 uncultured Cytophagia bacterium | reverse complement strand
GCGGTATTCAAATTATGCTGCTTCCGTGCCGTGAACTTTGTCTACCCCTAACGATCTGCATGAGCTGCCGAAACCGCATAAGACAAGACTGAAAGAAAGCACCTCTTCACAATTTCTTCCCAAAACTTCAAAAAAACTACGGCGGTTTCGGTCAGCTCCACGCCATTGTTAGATGCACATTACAAGATTATATCTTACTTTTTAATGTAAAACAATATTTCATTATGTATAAATTTGAGTTCCCATGTCTTTATTTCAAAAGAAGCGCTTTTTTAATAATTATATTATTCCCTTGTGCTAACTGAAAATAATATTGTCCCGAAGGTACTCTCTTATCATTAACATCAGTACCATTCCAGGTGACGATATATTTTCCTGGTATCTGGGTATGATTCACTAAAGTTTTAACGAGTTGTCCCATTGAGTTGTAAATCTTCAAAGTTGTAAATCCCGGTTTTTCCAAATTGTAAACAATGTTGGTCGAAGAATTAAAGGGATTGGGATAGTTGTAATAAAGTTTGAAATTCTCCGGGACTTTGGGCGCGGAGATATTTTCTACGCCAACATTGGGATTTTCATAAATTTTTCCTGCAACAACCACGCCTCTTACCCACAAATTTGGAATTTCACTAATCGGAATGGTGTAAAGATCATCCGACCAAATAGTCAAATCTGCATATTTTCCCACTTCAATAGAGCCTTTGACATCTTCTTCAAAAGCAGCGTAAGCAGAGCCCATTGTATGCGCGCGCAACGCTTCCTGAATGGTTATGCGTTCTTCGGGGGCAATTGTAATTCCACTCAAAGTTTTTCGGACCAATGATGCCCATAAAGTATATTTCGGATGTAACCGGGGAACTGTCGGATAATCAGTACCCAGGGCGATATGTACTCCGGCATCTAATAACGAACGCAAAGGTTTTAACCGTTTAGCAGTTTCAACACCCCAGATTTTAATATAAAAATCGCCACTGGTGTAAAGAGCTGCCGGCTGCAATGATGCGATTACTCCCAATTGTGCCATTCTCTGAATCGCTTCTGTGGTAGGTATCATAACATGTTCCAAACGAAAACGGTGAATCAGGTCGAGGCGTATCGTTCAACGCTTCTTCATAGGCATCTAAGGCAAGATCGATGGCAGCGCCTCCCATAACGTGAATGGCAATTTGATGTCCGGCACGATGCAGATCTTTTATAACCTTCTTTAATGTATCGGGATTCCAGGTGGGTAATTCATAAGTGGGACCCAAATGAGGCTCGTAGGTATATGAAGTTGGCGGCTGACCATCTAACAAGAATTTATTACTAATGAGCGTTAACCAGGGACCCTGGTAAGGCGTTAAATTTTCGATACTGAAAGCTGCATCTCTCGATTTTTCAATGGTAAAAGATAAATAACCCCTTATTTTGAGCGAATCCACTGCATTAATATACCCGAGAAGCCTGGCATTGCCCCTGCAATTTACGTCCTGAAAACTGGTAATGCCATAGGCTAAATATTTTTCCTGGGCGAAAAGTACGCATTCTGTTAAAAGTTCCTCATCAAAAGGAGGAAAATATTTTCTTACCAAATCCATTGCTGGATGATTCCAAAATAAACCGTTGGGTACACCTATGGAATCCCTTTCAATGAGACCACCAACAGGATCTAAAGTGCTGGAATCAATACCGGCTATCTCCAGCGCTTTGCTGTTAGCTGTTCCGTAATGACCACCGAGGCTGTTTAAGAATACAGGATTATCAGGGGAAACCGGATCTAAATCATAGCGTGTCGGCATTCTTTCTAATTTAAAGAAACCATCCCCAATTATCCATTCGCCTGGTTGAACAGCTTGAACCCGTTCACCAATTTTTGCCACAAGGTCTTCAACAGTTTGCACTTCTGGCGGACGCAAACTTACATAGTCAAGCTCGCCCTGACCATAATACATTAAATGTGTGTGGGCGTCAATCATTCCGGGAGTCATGCACTTGCCATTGAGGTTGCGCACATCAGTATCCGGCCCGATAAAAGGCTGAATTTCCTGGTAGGTTCCCACTTTGTAAATGAGGCTGTCTTTAATTGCAACAGCATTGACAATGCGGTCATTCGCATCAACGGTGATGATCTTACCGTTGTAAAATACTAAATCAGCATAACTGTCTAATTCTGATGACCGTAAAAAAGTGAAATTAACAGGAAGTATTATTAGTAATATTCCCAGAAGACCATATTTTGTAACGAGTTGCTTTTTCATATTTTAAACTCCTTTTAAATGTATTTCTAGTAAATTATTATTTTGTTCTTCCGTGTAAAATTCGGTAAAATTTGAATTAATAATTTTGCTCATAAGTATTGACCAAAAAGCATCTAACTGCAAAAATCAGCCGCCAAACCGCTTACACTAAAACTGATACAAGGCACAAATTTTAAAGCACCCACCGAACTTAAATTGAAGCACGGCGGTTTGGTCGGCTGCATTTTTTTTGTTAGGGCCTTAAAAAATATCACTCAAGGTTTTCGCCCCATTAAGTTTCTCAAAACTTGTGTATCTTGGGGACTGTGGAGCAATACCCTTTACGTTTTCTGGTTTCTTAATTGGATTTACCTTTTTTGCAGCATCTTTAAAAAAGACAATATATTTGTTTGTATTTGCGTGCTTTTCAATTTTCGCGACTTCTGCATAATATGTAATTGCAGAAATAGGTGCTGTTTGGTAGGCAGCAATATATTTTATCCTATCAAGCATAGAGCTTGAGATTCTGATAGCATACCAACAATTTTCTCCTAAGAATGTCTCATTGAAACCTTCTTCATTTGCTGGAACAACGATAGTATCAAGGTCTTCGATTTTAACTTTGGATTCACGCGATTCGGAGATGCTTCTAATTTCTTGTTGAAAGGGGGTGAATTTATGAATTCTCTCATCCTTATTGACGAAAGTCTGAAATTCAATGATGTCGGTTTTCATTGTGAGTTGGTTTAATACATTTTCCAAATCGGATGTAATTTCATCAATGATAACAATTGCAGCTACTGGTTTATCAAAAATTAAACTCTCAAAAAAATCATCGACGTTTCTATAACCAGATTTGGACAGAACTTGATTTATGGATTTAACGTTCGATTTATTTTTCAAAACTTGTTCAAGAAGAAACGTTTTTATTTTTCTTCCGCTAGCTTTGTAGGAGATTGCAAATTTTAATAATTGTTGCCCAATGTGTTTGTAGGGGTCATGAATGACTAGCTCGTTTTCTATTATATAGAGTTTGGGATCTCTTTCGAAAGAGAAATCGATTAAGTAACCATCAGGAATTGTAACGATGTTATCGTTGCTAATCCTTTTTTTTACGTCAATATACATGGAGTTAGTACCAAAAATGGCCTTGGAGTGTGCGATTATTTCTTTTTCGAATTCACTCTCTTGTGAATATTCGTATTGAGCAAAAATAGTATCTTGTTGTATTAACCTATCCAATTGTTGTACCCTTTACTTTTTATTTAAACCCTAACGACAGCGTGAGTTGCGCGAGGTGAATGAGCACCTAACGTTTTTGTCTG
>CAZIKB010000247.1:0-3557 GCA_964539665.1 uncultured Cytophagia bacterium | reverse complement strand
GGCATAAAAAAACGCGGAGCCACCTTTTTCAACTAAAAATGGTATTGACTCTGGGCTTGGGGATGATAAATTACCCGTTTGATTTTTCGTACCTCAGTCACTTTTATAATAATTAATCAACAAAAATAAATCAAGTATAATTTCTGAACACGAAAAATAATATCAGGAAGGGCTAAATATATAACCTTTGTTGAAAAACCTTCTTGACATATTTGTAATAATTTCACATTTTTTAAAATTTCACTATATCAAGAAATCTTCTGATTTCCCAAATGAATATTTAACTTTTACAAAAGAAACAATTATAAGAATGAAACATGGATGACAGCCTCTTTCGGAATTTCTTACGGCCGGGGACCTGTGCAAGCATTCCTGACTTTGCAATTGCCACTCGCCTATTTGATTGAACAGAAAACCAAATTGAGGGATAAAGATAAGTTGTTATTGGTGCACTCGAAAAAGAATATGTGGCGAGTACGGGAACCCACGACCATCCGGCTCCTTTTTGTGTATGCGCTTAGCAGGTGATATCTTCCATCCAACAATAAAAGTTCAAAAAATTTACATGCCTTCCGACTGTTGTTATTAGTCTTACCCTTGTGGACGACATCACGATTTGAATGTTGGGATGACCTCGGAGTGGGCGATACTGGATTCGAACCAGTGACCTCTGATATGTGAGACCAGCGCTCTAACCAACTGAGCTAATCGCCCTCGATAAATATATCGCACACTTCCTCTTACGAAGGCTAAATATAATCATTTAGATTTTTTCGATCAAGATATATTTATTTAACTAATTTAGAATATGGTTCTTAAAGGTAGACGTTCATTGAGTCGATATTATTCATAATAAATAAGTGATATCGCTAATTAACTTAAAAAGGAGTGATTGGTGGAAATAAATGTAGCCAGGCAGCCAATTTTTGATACGCAACAACAAGTCTATGCTTATGAATTGTTATTCCAACATCCGGCAGCAGCTCTCACGAACAGTTTTCTAACCATTGGAATGGATACACTAACCAGGAGAAAAAAAGCATTTATTCAATTTAACAGGAACCTCTTAAAAAAAGAAGTCGCCACTATTTTCCCGAAGGAATTATTGGCCGTAGAAATATTAGCAAATGTTGAACCAGATGACGAGACTATTGCCGCCTGTAAAAAATTGAAACTTTCCGGCTATTTTCTGGTACTGGATGATTTTTACCTCCAGTCCCAGTTTAAATCACTGGTGGAACTGGCGGATATCATTAAAGTCGATTTTACGGGTCCGAGAGCTGAAAAAATAACCGCTTCAATTCAACGCATGGGAACTCGTAGAATTAAATTCCTGGCTAATAATTTGGAAAACATAGAATCATACAGGCAGGCTGTAAAAACAGGTTATGATTATTTCCAGGGTTCATTTTTTAGCAAACCTGATACTATTTCAGGTCAGGACGTTCCAGTTTACAAATTAAATTATTTACAGCTCTTGAAAGAGATCAATCAACCAGAAGTAGATTTCAAGCAATTAGAAAAACTAATTAAGCAAGACGTTTCTCTTTCATATAAGTTATTTAGATTTATTAATTCAGCACACTTTGGTTTACAAAACGAAATCCGTTCCATTAAACATGCACTGGCTCTATTGGGTGCCAAAGATGTCAAGAAGTGGTTATCTTTAATTGCACTGAGCAGCATGGGCAAAGACAAATCAGAAGAATTAGTGGTGATTTCTGTCATGAGAGCCGGTCTTTGCGAAATGTTAGCCACGGTTACAGATATGAAGGAAAATGCAGCAGAACTCTACCTGATGGGATTACTTTCCCTGATGGACACTTTCATGGACAAACCTATGTCGGACATATTAACTCACCTGCCAATTTCACAGGATATAAAAGGCGCCTTATTAGGTAAAAATAGCCGCTTTCATGATGTATATGAATTGGTTTTAGCCCTGGAGATCGGAAACTGGGAACAAATAGCCAAACGTGCGGCCAAACTTAATCTTGTCGATGCTGAAAACAAACTCCCTGAATTATACTATAAAGCCTTAGAGACATCTAATCAGATATTATCCAATTCTACCTGATAATCAATGTTTGACAGACTGCCAGCCAAAATACTATGAGGTATTATCTCACCCATATTTTAATAAATTGTACATTTTTAGCACATGTGCGCAAAAATTTACCAATTATTTTTCTTATGGTCAAACCATTTTCGATTTCAATATAACAAATTTACCTATGATTTCTATAAATTTATTACAAAAATCAAATATGGCATATAAGTTGCAATAGCAAACTGTAAATTTCAGAAAAAAACTTCAAGATATGCAAGAAAAGTTAAAATAACGTAAACTGAATTAAAGTTTAACTTAAATGGTCGATAATAGAAAAATAAAACACTTATTAATAACTGGTGGCCTCTTATTAATAAGTGGGTGCGCTGGCAGCCGATTCCAGTCTGTTGAGGTAGAAATGCGTCAACAAAACTGGCAACAAGCCATTATATCACTGGATGATTATATTCAGAAATACCCCAGGGACGGGGTAGCGCATCTTTTACTTGCTGAAGTGTATGGCGAATCAGATTCGATTATGGCCATGCAATCGACCCTCTACAAGCTCCGCACGTTTTCTCCTAATATGAAAACTCTGTAAAATTCATCACTCAAAAATACTGGATTGAAAATTTTAATCTGGATTTGCAGTATTTTGCACAAAGAAAATATAAAGAAGCGGTAAATCGATTCCAATTATCAGTGCTGATTGATTCATCCAATGCAAAAGGTATACAAAAATTAGCAGATGCCTTGTTTATGACCGCCCTCTACTACGAAGCCCGAAAAACCTATTTTAAAAGTACTTATTAAGGAACCAGAAAATCTTAATATAAAAAACTATTTAGCAGTAATATATTTTATTGCTATCCATCAATCTATTCCCCCGGGAGAACCCAAAAATAAGCACCGATAAAATATCGGTGCCGGTGGTTTCCATCATGGACAGTGCACTAATTGAATTTTTTGTTTTTGAATTTTTTATTGCAGAAACCCTGGTCACTCAAATAGACATTATTGACGCTACAGGTAACGGCTTTGGCGAGGATGACCTGGTAAAGACCTACCCCTCCGAAGCGATTTACTTTCCGGTGCCATCGGACAGCGCCCAAAAAATCATGAATAACTGGCAGTTCAAAGCAAACTTTCAAATCGTCACTGAAAACCGAAATGCGCAAGAATTTGAGAACCTGCCAGATGAAAGCGCGCCTGATGGAATATTTGCCTCCATATTAAAAGGTGTAAACCGCAATTATACCAACAAGCCGATTAAAATCTTATTTGAGCGTGACCGGGAAGGCACAACTTTTGAGATGTGGGTTTACGACCAAACAGCTTTAAATTACACTCAGCCTCCACCACCTGTGCCAGACTCTGTTGTTACATACGATTTAGTGCATGTAATCAGAACCGACACCCTGATCAAAACTGACACTACTTTGTATGATTTGATTGGTTCTATGTTGATTTGTGTGGGTAATTTCCCTATTATTTTATAGATTGTTTT
>CAZIKB010000246.1:0-4036 GCA_964539665.1 uncultured Cytophagia bacterium | reverse complement strand
CCCGGGTATCAGGGTCTGCCGGGACAGGAAAAACCATCGTTGCTTTGCATCGCGCCGTGTTTCTGGCCCGGAACAATCCGGATGCCAGAGTATTGCTTACTACCTTTTCTGAGGCTTTGGCAAATGTTTTAAGGACCAAATTGAGGCGATTGATCAGCAATGAGCCCCGATTAGGTGAGCGGCTGGAAGTACACGCTATCAATGAGATAGGATTACGTTTATTCGAATTAAATTTTGGACGCCCTCAACTGGCGCAACCCGATGTCATTAAACAATTGATTAATGAAGAGGCTGCAAAAGTCGATGACCATAAGTTTTCAAACCATTTTTTATTTACTGAGTGGGAACAGGTAATTGACGCCTGGCAGTTAGAAACCTGGGATGCCTACCGTGATGTGGTACGACTAGGCCGGAAAACCCGCTTGCCTGAAAACAGACGTGTTGTGTTGTGGTCAATATTTGAAAGCGTTATTTCCGAGATTAAATCCAAACAATTGATTACCTATTCCGGTTTGTTCAATAAACTGTCTTATAAATTTGCAAAAAGTAAACACCCACCTTTCGAGTATGCCATTGTGGACGAAGCGCAGGATATCAGTGTGGCACAGCTTAAATTTCTGGCTTCTCTTGGTAATGATCGGCCAAACAGCCTCTTTTTTGCAGGTGATCTGGGTCAGCGCATTTTTCAGCAACCCTTTTCCTGGAAATCATTGGGCATCGATATTCGTGGCCGTTCACAAACCCTGAAAATCAATTACCGCACATCACACCAGATAAGGATTCAAACGGAGCGTTTATTAGGCCCTGAAATATCTGATGTTGATGGTATTAAAGAAAATCGCCGCGGCACAATTTCAGTCTTTAACGGCCCGAAGCCGACAATAAAAATTTTTGATGGAGAAGACACAGAAATTGAATCAGTGAGTAATTGGCTCAAAGAGAGATTAAACGAGGGAATTGCCGCACACGAAATAGGTGTTTTTGTGCGTTCTACCGCGGAACTGGAACGTGCCATTGCTTCAGTTGAAAAAACCAGTTTAGCTTATAAAATTCTTGATGACAACATAATTGCAGCCAGTGGGCAAGTTTCTGTTTGTACCATGCATTTGGCTAAGGGGCTGGAATTCCGCGCCGTAGTTGTAATGGCCTGTGACGATGAAGTCATTCCTTCCCAGGATAGAATCGAAACTGTCACAGATGATACGGATTTGGATGAAGTGTATAATACCGAGCGTCATCTGCTTTATGTGGCCTGCACTCGTGCAAGAGATCATTTACTTGTAACAAGTGTTGATCCATCATCAGAATTTATTGACGATCTAAAAGCGTAATTCCTATGAATTTTTTTATTCATGATTTAACAATTAAAATTATTACCTAAAAACTTGGTTAGAGAAATCTGTCTCAGAAATGTCACATAACAGGTTTTTAGAAGTGCTGTATGTCATTTATAAATATCGAGTTATGGTGGGCGAAACAGGATTTGAATCCGCCGGAGGGCGGATTTCGCTCACCTCACAAGGTTCGCTCAACCAGTGATATGTGCAAAAAAAAACCAGCCTCATATTGAGACTGGTTTGGAATTTGGTGCCTGGTGCTTGGAATTTCCCGCCAGAGGCGGGCTAGCGGGCGAGACTGGAATCGAACCAATCCTCTTCTGTCACCAGTTGGACAGACGCTCTACCTGATGAGCTATTCGCCCCTTGAATAAAAATTTTAATATGTTGGCGTCAGATTAGCATCCAGTTCGACTTTGTACGATTTTCCGTCCAGCTTAATCTCACAATCGTCTTCTGCGCGATCAAGTAAAAAGTCAACTATTTGTTTCTTGGCATCAGCATTTCTTAAAATGTCTTCTACACTGATTTTGCTTTTTTTATCGGGCATAATATCTCCGGCAGTAAATTAAACTGTATTTAATAGATATATTTCGGCCAACTTGTGAAAAAGATAATTTATTTTTTAAAAATCGGCAGTAATTGGGAATTATGTGAGCGAAAGGCAATAGGTAATATGTAATAGGCCATATCATACTGCCAATCGCTATTGCCTGCTTCTGATGTATAATTTTTACAATCTGGATTGATTAGCGACATTTATTTTTCCCGCTGGGCAATTATAATTGACTTTGATCACATATTTATCCAAACGAGTTAAAAAAGATGCTTGTTCCTAAACCGCCCATTGAAGAGCAAATACAAAAAGTGAACAGATTAGAGTCTTTCTATTCTAATATTAAATCTGCAAGTGAAGAAATGCAGAGTGCGAAAAGATTACATAAATCACTGATCAACCAAATATTTTGAGTAAATCAAAATGACCTTTAACGAACTCAACAGCGTTGAGCATTACATTATTCAGCAATTATCCGGTACCAACCTGAACCGGCCCGGGCAGGAGGGGGAAGATTTCTCGTATACGCTCGAAATGACAGTTTGGATTCTATGAAGGGTGGCATATTCTATATTCGAATATGGAATAAATATTCATAGAGTTTTGATTTATCTAATATATTTCCTTAATATTCCATATTCGAATAAGGAATAAAGGAATGGGAATGAAATCAAAACAGCAAGTGATGAGTCCTCAGGACATCGTCATCTTACTTAAAATTATTACCTATAAAGGTGAACCCTGGTATCAGGTGCCGTTAGCCAATCAATTGTTTATTAGCCAGTCGGAGGTAAGTAAATCATTAGTCCGGTCAAAATATGCCGGTTTACTGGATGAGGAAGGTAAACAGGTTTTCAAAATGGCGCTGATGGACTTTTTACAATATGGTATCCGGTATGTCTTTCCACAACAGCCCGAAGTAATGGTGAGAGGGATACCAACCGCCCACTCGGCGAAACCGCTTAGTGAAATGATTCAGAGTGATGAAAATTATGTCTGGCCATCAGGCCGTGGAACCATGCGCGGGTACAGTGTTATCCCGCTGTACAAATCGGTTGTAAATGCCGTTCAGATCGATTCAAAATTACATGAATTATTGGCATTGGTGGATGCAATCCGCATTGGAAGAGCAAGAGAAAAAGAGATCGCCGTTGAAGAATTAAAAAAATGTATTCTATAAACAAACGCGTTCGGATGATGATTTGCTGCACAACAAGTCACAAATAATCGATGCGATTAAAACGGTCGCAAATGTACTCGCTGATTTAAATGATAAATGTATTTACGTCGGTGGCGCGGTAACAGGATTTTATGCGGATGATCCTTTAGCCCCCAGAGTGCGCCCCACCAAAGATATTGATATTGTTCTGGAAATTGCCTCGCTTTTAGAACTGGAAGAACTCAGACAAGAACTGGCTGAAAGAGACATCCATTTTGCCCGAGAAGAAAATGTGATATGTCGTTTCAAACATCAAAATATCCTGATCGATGTGATGGCCACAAAAGAAGTAGGATGGGCACCCGCCAATCCTTGGTTTAAAGCGGGAATGAGGAATGCAGAAATTCACATGCTGGATGATGTGAAAATCAAAATAATGCCTCTTGTGTATTTCTTGGCTTCCAAATTTTCTGCATTCAGAGGCAGGGGGACAGATCCGCGAACCAGCCGTGATTTTGAAGATATTGTATATGTTTTGGATAATCGTACCACACTTGTAAAGGATATTCTTGAATCGGCAGGTGATGTTAAGAATGATCTGATTGAAGAATTAAAATTACTTCTGCGAGAACCAACTTTGCGGGAAGCGGTTATGGCCCATCTTGAACCGGAGACAGTTACAGAGCGCTACGAAATATTAATTCACAAAATAAAAGAGATTGTTTCGTGAGCTTTAACGAACTCAATAGTGTTGAGTATTTTATCATCCACCAGTTATCCGGAAGCAACCTGAATCAGCCCGGGCAAGTGGCGGATCACAAGGAAGGCTATGCCGGTGCAGTTGATAGATTTCGACAATCTGGAAAAAAATACCTTCATCATTACCAATCAATGCCGTGTTCATGCGCGTGAAACTAAAATCCCGGATATCGTGCTGTTGATCAATGGTGTCCCGGTGGTGGTGGGCGAAACAGGATTTGATTC
>CAZIKB010000245.1:0-4040 GCA_964539665.1 uncultured Cytophagia bacterium | reverse complement strand
GTCGTGCCGGATTGGCCGGCTTGACTATATTAGCTTTGCTTGGCGCACTCATATTAACTCCTTTTATTCGATTTTTACCGGTTTATAGTTTTCAATAATTTTCGCGTCTACCCAATACATGTTGCCAGTTTTCGTGTCGGGATCATAACGATTGAAAAAGAAGTATTTTCCATCTGGAGAAACCTGCGGGCAATTTTCGCCATGTTGAGTGTTGATACTTTGATCCATATTTCTTGCCTCTGTCCACGATCCGTTATCTTTTTGAAAAACAATATACAAATCCATTAGTCCGTTTCCAATCTGGCCATCACGATCCCTGCATGAAATAATCATGTAACTTTCATCCGGGGCCACAAACATATCTCCATGAACAATTTGAGTGTCGATTACAGTACACACAAACTCAGGAGCACTATATTCTCTGTTTAAGTATTTTGAACGATAAATTCCAGGCAGGTTATCACGTCGGTGGGCAAAATAAAGACGACCATTTTTACTAATTGAAGGGTACCCTGTTCGCACTGGTTCACCGCCACAAAACAATGGTTTCGCTTCGCTCCAACCATCTTCTGTTCTTTCAACAAACCATAAGTAGGAATGGTCATTTGGTTTCACCCCACTCGGTAAAGCTCTGAATGATCGGAAAATAAGTTTTTTCCCATCTACTGATAAACACATATCGTTATCATAGGTCGTACTGTTAAAATTCAGCATTTCTGGTTTTGTCCAAATATTGTTTACTTTTTTCATAAATGTTAATTCGCTTGAAGTACCAGCAGGTTTTTCCCAGTAAGTAAAATAAAATTCATTTCCATCCGGTGAAAAGACCGTACAAAATGCGCCCATTTTATCTGTGTTAAGAATTCCGGGGGCAAAGATTTCAGGTGTCATACCAGGTATTTTTTGGCCCAGGTACGGACCTTTTAATACTGGGAAACCATCTCGTTTAGAACAATTACTGATAATAAATGTCGTAAAAAGTAACCATCCAATAAATACTAATTTACATTTCATTTGCTAACCTCCTAAGGTAAACTCATGCAGATAAGATTCTCATAAGTAGTCTGAACTAATGAATTACTGCCGGCAAAATGTGGCTATAAAGAATATCTATTGGCTTCTGCAAACCGGCATTCGTTTGAGCATCGCTAGTCGTGACTACCAGCATATCATATTCGGGTATAATAAAGATAAACTGTCCACCATGTCCCCTTGCTGAATATATATCCTGTTTTGTCGAACTTGATGGATCCGCATCCTGAATCCACCACAGATAGCCATAACCAGTTTGCCGTCTTCTTTTTCGACCGGTAAATGTCACATGCTTTTTTAAAGACTCCTCTATCCACCATGCCGGCACAACCTGCTTGTCTTGCCATCGTCCATTTTTCAAATAAAGCAGGCCAAATTTTGCCATGTCCTGCGGTCTCAGGTACAATCCACCGCCTGTATGGGGATGACCTTCGCGGTTTTTAATCCAGCGTACCTTCTTTATGCCCAAAGGAGCGAATAGGTATTTATCCGCAAATTCATCGACGTGCATTCCTGTGCGACTCTTGAGCATTGCTGACATTAGAATCACACCTCCGCTGTCGTACTGAAAGTGTGTTCCAGGTTTGTTTATCATTGGTCTGTTCAAATAAAAACGATCCCACCCTCTCTCGAGTCTATTCAATTGGCTATGAGGAGAGCTGGAATAGCCTTCATTATAATCTGTTCCGCTCCTCATGGTTAAAAGATCCCGAAATTTCATTGATCTTTTTCTGCCATCTAAATTCTGGATGTCTGGAATATCCGGGAAAAAATCGAGTATCTTTTCGTCAACACCATTAATTTTTCCCTGTTCGATGGCAATTCCCATCACGGCGGAAGTAAAGCTCTTCGAGACAGATTGTAAAGAGTTAAGCTTCTCGGCATCATAGCCTTTGAAATATTCATCGATGACAAGATAGCCATTTCTGATAATCAAAAGACTGTGCAGGTGTGGACATTCATTCTTTTCACGAATAAGGTAAATCAGATCATCCAGGATTTCTGGATTAAGTTTCTGCTCAGTTGGCGTTGAGCGAGGCCATTTTTTTGTTGGCCACGGGACCTGGCCGAAAGATGGAATGGTTAGCCATTGAAAAAGCAACAATGCGAAAATGCAAGCTCTGGTAGCCATTGTTTAACTCCCTTAAATATAGCGAGTGAATATTATAATTGTTTTTTTATTTCAGAAACAAGATATTCTGCCAATCCATCAAGATATTTATTTCCTCTTTTTAAATCAGCTTTCGAAGGATCGCCAAGAATTCCATTTCGGGTCAAAGCAGTCATTCCCTTTTCAATGATTACTTTTAGCTCTTTCTCGCCTAAATGCCCCAAATATCCAGGCTCAAACCGGTCTTTAACAACCCGGTTGGAATCAATGGCCAGCATCATAGAAGTCTCAATTTCACCTGCATGTGCTCCGCCTTCATCTCTGGTCAGGCCAGCTTGTTCCGCAATATTGTACATAGGTTCTATAAAACCAAATAAATCAGTAATTTCTAAAATCTCAAGATCAGGATGTTTTTTCTTCAAATTATCAATCGCCCTCTGTACTGTCGAAAAATTACCTCCATGAGTGGGGATAAATATGATTGTTTTAAATCCATGTCGATGCAAACTTTCCACATAATCTAACATGATCGATTCCAGTGTTGATGGTTGAAGGGATATGGTACCTGGAAATGCCAGGTGATGTTCCGAACAACCTACTCGAATGGTTGGAGCTACGAGGCAATTCTTCAATTTCATCGCAACTCTAATAACGACTGCGTCGGCTATGGCTGAATCTGTTTTCAAAGGAAGGTGCGGCCCATGTTGCTCGGTAGAACCAACGCCGATTATAATGGTAGTAAAGCCTCCTTCTATGGCCGATTTAATATCTGGCCAATTCATGTCTTCCATTTTAATGGTCTTCATAAAAGTTCCTGCCATTTATTTGTAAAGTATTAAATTAGGATTTGACTATTTTCCCATTATTTTAAATCATCAGGTTTCAATCTGTTTATTATCTTTGCACTGACCCAGAACACATCCTCACTGCCATGTCCCGGCTGGCTGAGAATCTTTAGTTTTTTTTCCAAAGTTAGAGGTACCGTAGAATAATTTGGCAGAGTCCAGGTACCGCTGGAGAAGAAAAGGTACTTTCCGTCAGGGGTCACCCAAGGGCAGCTCTCCCCGGATTCTTTGGTATTAATTCCTTCTCCCATATTTTTAGGCTCCGACCACCCACCGTCTTGCAGGCGGTAACTGATGAACAAATCCCCTTCCCCTAAAGTACCGGGCCGAGTGGATTGAAAAATTAGATAACTTTCATCAGGTGCAATATAAGGATCATTTTCCCAATATTCTGTACTGATTGGTGCTCCAATTTTTACAGCTTCACCATATTTGTCATTTTCATACCGGGATCCATAAATATTCCCTTTATTATTCTCTCCCAAAGCATAAAAATATATTGTACCCTGGTTTGACATAGTGGGATATGCTCCCCTGAGATGGGGCAAATTCTGCGGTTTCCCCCACCCTGAATTTGTTCTTCGAATTATCCAAATCGTCCAATAATCCAAAGGGGGGCCCTCACCGGAAGGTGGAGAACCACAACTGATGAGTAGTGTATTACCGTCCGGCGACAGTGAACATTTACCATCATATTTCCCCGAGAAAGAAGCGACCTGAGGTGACGTCCAAACTCCTTTTTCCTCTCTCATGGTCAGGATGACTCCATGAGGAGGGCCAAGTAATCTATAGAAAACTTCTTTACCATCAAGAGTAAAAGAAACGCCATGTTCATTATAACCGGTGGATACAATTCCTGGGGCAAAAATAGTCCTTTTTATATCTGGCGGTTTCTGACCGAGATAGGAACCTTTCAAAACAGGAAAATCATCCTGATGAGCACAACTACTAAATACAAAAATAATGAACAATACAATTCCGACAAATTTTACTTTTGATTGTCGAGTAGACATAATATGACTCCTATATTAATACACGTACATTAAGACAAT
>CAZIKB010000244.1:0-4063 GCA_964539665.1 uncultured Cytophagia bacterium | reverse complement strand
GTGCTTTTTCTGATTTTACCTCAAAAAACTTCATCCCGTTTTTTGTTATTGAGGGGGAGGAATCGGTTTTTGCGATAAGAATTACAATTTTGTGTTTATTGATAAAGTTGTATCATTCTTAAATTTCATGGCAAACTTATTCAACTCTGAAAATTAAGCCGACGAGTAAGTCCATTTTCATGTGATTAAATTTTTATAATTTTTTCACAAATCTACTTGCCAAAAACTGGGATTCGTAAAAAAACGGTATATTCTTATTGTCCATGAATTTATTAAAGGACAATAAGAAACCGATAATTGCCACAAAAAATGCGGAATTCATACAGGAACTGATAAACGATAATCCTTCCTGGGGCCGCACTCAGCTTTCTCGTGAACTTTGTGGCTTATTGAACTGGTATACTCCTAATGGCCAGTTAAAAGACATAGCCTGCCGGAAATATTTATTAAAGCTCCATCGGTGCGGAGATATTACTTTACCGCCTCGTTTACGCTCCAGGCGTAATTATGTTCCCAATCGGAAGATTTCCGATGTTCCGCATTCTGTGAATGAAATCCATGAAGGTCTTCAGGCGCTCACTCCTCTTCTTATCACTCCTATTCTCGCCAACAATACCGATAGACGTCTATTCAAGTGCTTTATTAATCGTTATCATTATCTTGGCTATCCACGCAATTTGGGGGAAAATGTATGGTACCTGGTTTTTGATCGATATGAACGTCCTTTAGCTTGTCTTCTATTCGCCTCCGCAGCCTGGAAGGTCGCACCGCGAGATGTTTTGATCGGTTGGGATGCCCAGATGCGCCGGCGAAACTTAATGTTTCTGACCAACAATTCCCGTTTTCTACTGTTACCCCGGGTAAAAGTTAAGAATCTTGCCAGTCATATTCTTGCTCAAGTGGTGAAACGACTTTCTGACGATTGGATGGTGCGTTATCATCACTGCGTTTATTTGATTGAAACCTTCGTTGACTCTTCCAAATTTGACGGCGCCAGTTATCGCGCCGCTAATTGGATTTACGTCGGAGAAACTAAAGGGCGAACACGTCAAGACCGATTCAATACGATTCAAGTCCCAAATAAAGGGATTTATCTTTACCCCTTAAGCAAAAAATTTCAGGAGGATTTGAATCAATGAATCGGGGAAAAAATATTCATGTCTATGCTTCGGGTCCGAACGCCATCATCGATTTTATTAATCGAATGATAGAGAAAAGTGTCCCGCCCTGCCAAAACGAATCGCCAATAACTCTTTTAACGAAACCGTCCGATATCTCCAAAACATTAGAGAGTATTCACCGCGACATTGAAAACTTGACTGATACTGCGGCTAAACCAGTCATCTCTACCTTATTGAATCTTGTCGAAAATTTATTCTCAGATAACTCGACGTTAAAAGACAAAGTCCAACGACTTAATGACATGATCAATCATCTCCAGGGTGAACAAGGCAAACCCAATATTAAAGCGAATACCAATAGATCGAGCGATGATGTGTCTTCCGAACAAGAACGAAAACAGGCAGAGGCTTCAGCAGAGAACAAGAATACAGTTGGCTTTAAATTAAATAAAAATTCTCTGCAAAAGCTAAAGGAACAACGAATCCCTGCTGAAATCCTTGACAAATTGGAAAACTTAAGCGCTAACAAGTACGAAACAGAATCGGATTTTGTCAATGCTGTAACATCTGAAACAGGAGCCGGTTTAACGAAACAGCATATCACTTTAATCCTGAAATATGCACGTTATAAAAAAAGAAACCGAAAAGCGAAACTCCCGGAGATAAAAATTGACCGCAGGAAATTCTGTCCTGTAGATACTGCAATATTACCTGATGATGCGATATCTAAAGGATGTCAAGAGAAGACAACTCAAGATCTTATCATGAAAACAGATAATGTGAAATTTTATCGGCAAGTTTATTACTCTGCATCGCTTAATAAAACGTATATAGGGCCATTACCACAAGGTTATGATGAAGGTGACTATGGCCCTCATATCAAGTCGGACATTGTCTCCATGAAATATGTCAATCGCATGTCAATCCCAAAGATTTCGGAATTTTACAGGAATTTCAACATTTCCATATCCAAGAGCTACATATCCGATCGTTTGGTCAATCACCTTGAGCCCTTTCACCAGGAAAAATCGGATTTATATGAAGCGGCCCTGGAGGTATGTGATTATCAGCAAATTGATGATACCACATGCCGCGTCAACGGCAAGAACTGTTATACCCACATTGTCTGTAATGCCTATTTCACAGCCTTCTTTACCACAGAGCGAAAAGATCGGTTAACGATTCTGGATATTCTCAGGAACTTTGAATCCAGAGGTTTTATTTTCAATGATGAAACCTTTAGTTTACTTGAGCAACTTAAGGTTTCCAGGAAGCTGATCGAACGTTTACATGAAGTTGAAAAAGATAAACCTATGAGTGAAAAGGACATCGAAAAGCTCTTCGCAGAGCTTTTTCCAAATGCCGATAAAGGCCGACTCCATAGAACTCGGATTATGGAAGCTGCGGCCATTGCTTATTATCATCAGGAAACAGGTATTGCCATTGTCAAAATTCTGCATTGTGATGATGCCCCTCAATTCAAACTCCTTACAGAGAACCTGTCTCTTTGCTGGGTTCATGATGGGAGACATTATAAAAAACTCCGGCCTGTAGTGCTAATTCACAAAGAACAGCTCGCCTTATTTCGGCAGCAATACTGGCAGTATTATGGGAAACTTCTTAAGTTCAAAAAAAATCCCTCTGAGATTCTCGCTCAGTCTTTATCCGATGAATTTAACGACTTGTTTTCGACAACGACTAATTACGATGACTTAGACCAGAGAATAGCCAAATCGAAAGCAAAGAATGAGGAATTATTGCTGGTTCTAAAGCATCCGGAATTGCCTTTGCACAATAATTTGTCGGAACATGGCGCCCGAGTTGAAAAACGCTGGGAAGACGTTAGTCTTCACACAAAATCGGCGAAAGGAACCAAGGCGAAAGATACGATGATGAGTATTGTCGAAACTTGTAAAAAACATGGAATCAGCTCCTACAAATTTATTAAAGACCGAATAAGTGGAACATTCCGGTTCCCCTCTCTTGCTGACTTGATTCGCTTTAAAGCAACTGGTCAGAAACCCTATGATACCAGTTAGCAGATCTCTCAAATTCATTCTCCTCGGCCCTGACTCCGGCCATGACAATCAGCTTGCCTTCGGTATACGAACGGGTGCTCTGTTTGCAGTGACAGCTTTAGCCTGTTCGCAAGCGCAACGATAACTCCTCACTGCGTTACTGCCAACCGGCAATTGAAAAGCTGACAGCAAAACTCCGAAGGCTTAGCAGAAGTTAGGGGCAAGCCCTCTCCTCCTACTCGGCATGAGCATTTTATCCCAACTGAAGCGACTTCGTTTGCGGAAGAATAAGGTGTAATATAGTTATTGCTCGTGGCTTCAATCCATCAAAAATCCGTGTCGATATCACGACTGTCTACGACTGTCCCGTGTCGCTACACCATGAAATTTAAGAACGATACGAAATTTTGTTAATCAATTCGGTGGTTGGGTTATTAGCCCGACTTTCGTAATAGGAAATAGTCTCTCTAGTGCCATGTCACACAACTTCTGCTATTCTTTCTGGCAATTTAAAACCTCCATAAAATTTATTATATCAATACATATTAAATGTATAATGACTTGACATTAAAGCTTGCCATGCTACTTCTTACTATATTTATGTATTTAAATAGTAGAGGAGTAAGAAATGTCAAATTTCCAGTGTGATCCATCGAGTCTTGAATATTCAGCCAAACTATCAAGTAAGCGTTTAGAAAAAGCCACAGCCATTATGGGTGAAAAAATGGTCAAGCGAATCATTGGTCTGGCTCTTTTCTTTTTGGGGGCTAATCGCAACAAGATATGTGAGATGCTTAATTTTCCTTTCGGCACTTTTCTGACGTTCTTAAATCGCTTTCACAGCTGCGGGGCAGATGTTTTTATCAGGAAGCCCTATACAGTCAAATCTGTGCAATCGACACCCCAAGCTGAATTGCTCTATGA
>CAZIKB010000243.1:0-4089 GCA_964539665.1 uncultured Cytophagia bacterium | reverse complement strand
TATTACAAAATACTAAATTAAAAGATTGTATAATGCAATATTTTGACACTACGGATTAAATAAAAAGGGTACCCGTATGAACAATTCAACAAAGTCCCTTGTGGAATTAGTCAAGGAACTCCCACCTGAGTACCAGGAAGAAGTAAAAGATTTTGCTAAGTTCTTACTGGAAACAAAAATAACAAATAAGTCAAAAAAGCAAGAAAAACTCAAATTAACCTGGGCAGGTGCCTTGAGCGAATTTCGAGACCAATACACATCTCTTGAGCTACAAAAAAAATCGCTTGAATGGTGGGGCGATTGATGTTTCTTGTAGATACCAACATATGGTTGGAGTTACTGTTAAAGCAAGAAAAAGCAGATGAAGTACGCATTTTTTTCGAAAATGTCGAAGCAAACCAACTTGCCATCACTGAATTCTCTCTCTATTCTCTTGGAATTATATTAACTAACTTAAAAAAAGACAATATTTTTAAAGAATTCCTTGAAGACACTTTGGAGAATTCTGGAGTGGCTAAGATCAGGTTAGAAACTCATCACTTGAAAAAAATCCTTGATGTTCGAAAAAAGTATGGACTCGATTTTGATGATTCTTATCAATATGTATCTGCTGAAGAATACGGATACACTATAGTCAGTTTTGACAAAGATTTTGATAGTACCATACTTGGGAAAAAAACACCCTCTGAATTAACCAGCAAAAAATAAATTAATGAAAAGTAAAACACGAGTTGGAATCTTATTTGGCGGTAAATCTGCCGAACACGAAGTTTCTTTACAATCCGCAAAAAACATCGTCGAGGCCATCGACAAAAACAAATATGAAGTGGTATTAATCGGCATCGACAAGCAAGGCCGATGGTATTTAAACGAAGCCTCAAAGTTTTTGTTAAATGCGGACGATCCTAAACTGATCGCCTTAAACAAATCCAATGAAAATGTCGCCCTCGTCACGGGTAAAAGTGGAGAGCGGGAAATTGTTAGTCTTTCCGGGAATAAATCCTTCGGCGCCGTGGATGTGGTATTTCCCATTCTACACGGTCCACTCGGTGAAGACGGTACGGTGCAGGGTTTGCTTAAATTAGCCAACGTTCCGTTTGTGGGCGCCGGAGTATTAGGTTCGGCTGTGGGCATGGACAAAGATGTGATGAAGCGGCTGCTCAAAGAAGCTGGCATTCCCATCGCGAAATTCCGGGTGCTGCACCGCTCTGCTGCCGAAGAAGTTGATTTCAAAGACATTAAAAACCATTTAGGTCTGCCGATGTTTGTCAAACCAGCTAATCTGGGTTCATCAGTCGGCATCCATAAAATACATGACCAGAAGCAATTTGAATACGCTATCAACGATGCTTTTCAATTTGACAGCAAAATCATCATTGAAGAAGCCATCTCTGGCAGAGAAATCGAATGCTCTGTTTTGGGAAATGAAAATCCCATCGCATCTTTGCCCGGCGAAATAATTCCTCAAAAAGATTTTTATTCCTATCAAGCCAAGTACATCGATGAACAGGGAGCTTCTTTAGAAATACCAGCCAAACTGCCAGAAACTCTAGTCAAGAAGATCAAGGAGTTAGCTGTTCACGCTTTTAAGGTTCTCTGCTGCGAAGGGATGGCTCGCATGGACTTTTTCTTGTGCGAAAACAGTGAATTGTTGGTGAATGAAATCAATACCATTCCAGGCTTCACTAAAATCAGCATGTATCCCAAATTGTGGGAAATCAGTGGGATTCCTTACTCGGAACTCATTGACAGGCTTATACAGCTTGCGCTGGAGAGATTTGAAAAGGAAAAGAAACTGAAAACGTCGGTTGAACTCTAAACGTTCATTTGGGGGGATGTATTTTCGCGTTAGAAATATAAAACACAAAACTTAAAACACCAAATCCTCTCTGTTTCGAGAACACTTCGGCATTTTGTCAATTTTTCTGATCTGCTGCTGAGCGGAATGCAGAAGTGGTGTTAGCCAGTTTCTGTAGATCCTTACAGGTTGCATGTTTTACAGAAACTGTACAATCACTGGTTGAGACTGTCGAACAAGTCAGAATTAAATGACTCTTCATACTGAACGATGTCGAATTATGATCAGGTTACCTCCACCAATTGAACTATATTTTTGCTTGACAAAACGGAAAATATTAACTATCTTCAACAATTGTTATCAACCTGTCACAGAGTCTTATCAACGAAACTACGATTTACCAATCACTAGCGCCAGTAAACGAGGAAGGGGATAACAATGCAACGGTGGGATAATTGAACACGCTTAACGATGATCAATATTTAATAACAATCAAACCGGTATTTTATTTAAGCCCCCAGACGCTGACCTTTTTCGAAAAGGTTAGCGTCTAATAAGGTCTGAATTCGCTAAAGACAACATTGCTCCCAAATGCTTTCGGGATCAATGTTGTCAAAGAAGCCGCAAAAGTCAAGAAGTGTGATCAAAGAGGACAGGAGACGAGGATGACTTATTTAAACCCACAACCTGACAGTACAAACAAGCCGAAACTGCTTACTCAAGTGCAAGAAGCTATTCGCACCAGGCACTACAGCCTGCGCACCGAGGAAGCCTATTTAAACTGGATAAAACGATTTATACTTTTTCATAACAAACGTCATCCTACGGAAATGGCTGAACAGGAGATTAACCAGTATTTAACCTATCTGGCCGTCAAAGGCAGGGTGGCGGCATCCACGCAAAATCAGGCGCTTTGTGCAATACTTTTTCTATACAAAGAGGTACTAAAAAAGGAAATTGGATATTTGGAGGATATAACCTGGGCAAAAAAGCCGAAACGGCTGCCAGTGGTGTTTACACAGACAGAAGTGAAAGCAGTGATACGTCAACTTGAAGGCGTCAAATGGATAATGGCAAATTTACTCTATGGTTCTGGATTGCGGTTGATGGAATGTCTGCGTTTGCGAGTAAAAGATATTGATTTTGAGTACAAACAACTCACAATAAGGGATGCTAAAGGGAACCAGGATCGCGTGACCATGCTGCCGGATATTGTAGTTGAAAAATTAAAGAAACACTTAAAGGGTGTAAAAAAGCAGCAAGAACAAGACTTGAAAGCTGGATTTGGCACAGTATATTTGCCCCATGCATTGGAGCGCAAATATAAGAATGCCAATCAGGAGTGGGGCTGGCAATATGTGTTCCCAGCATCACAATTATCAATCGATCCTTTATCCGGTATCAAACGAAGACATCACCTTGATGAGACAGTTTTACAGAAAGCCGTCAAAGAAGCAATTCGCAAAGCCGGGATTACTAAACATGCCAGTTGTCATACTCTCAGGCATTCTTTCGCGACTCATCTTTTACAGGACGGCCATGATATTAGAACAGTCCAGGAATTATTAGGTCATAAAGATGTCAAAACAACTATGATTTACACTCATGTCATGAAACAAGGCGGTATGGGAGTAAAAAGTCCTGCAGACAAACTCTAATTCATGTGATATATTTAATTAGACTGAGTACAATAAGGTTTATGTTTAAATTAAAGGCCAAACATGTGAAGGCATCAGAATCGGGTGGAGAATATTTCCAGGTATCGTTTGATGAAGAAAGGGATAGCCTGACAAACTACTTTTTAATTCAACGGGCCTTTGAATGCGATGAAGATGAAGAGCCTGATCCACCTTATTTAGAAAGTGAAGACGAGATCTTTTGTGGACATTTAGAATTCCAAAAAGTAGAATTTAATCGCCACAGGTTCTATATTCAATTAGCAGATAAAGAGAATAATGATTTAGAAGTAAGCTTTAATATTTCCGAAGACAATTACCAGGAAGTTAAAAAGACTTTAGAAATTATTTTGTATGGTTATGATTTCGCAATAATTGAATAATTGAGATTCTTAAGATGCTGTTGATTCAAGTTCTGTTTAAACATTCATGAAGACAAATAAAAAGCTCTTACCTGGTCAGCCAGGGTCGAAAAAATTATTAGAAAAATATGGCGAGAAATTAGTCTGTGTGAGATATAAATATGATGAGAAAAGACTGAAACGAATAAAGACAGTGGAGTTAACCCAACTTCGACACTTAAGTTTCTAAGTTCAGTATTTACAATAAAGACAA
>CAZIKB010000242.1:0-4380 GCA_964539665.1 uncultured Cytophagia bacterium | reverse complement strand
CAATGATAATTTTATTAGAAGGCCAGTAAACGAGGAAAGAAAAAGCGAAGAATGCACAGTATAAACACACACTTCACGCCTAACGATTAAAGAGGAGGGTTGCCATGGATGCACTTGCCGACATGCTAAGTCCCTATCTTGAAAACCCTTGGATTCAGTCCTTGGGGATCTTCATCCTTTCACTGGTGCTGACCGTCGTCGCGCGCTGGAGCCTAGGATTTGTCTTACTCGGGTTGGCCCAAAAGACCAAGACTGAGGTGGATGATATCCTGATCCGGGTGGCCAAGAAAGTCGTTACCTATTCGATCCCGGTCATCGGCATGATGGTTGCCCTCACGCCTCTGGCTCTGCAGACCTCTATTCCCGAGCGGATACTGTTCTCTTTTCTTGTTGTGCTGCTAATGCACGGTGCAATCAGCCTTGTTGACGACATGTCCAAATTGCTGGAAAAGACCTGGCTAAAACGAACCGCTTCTACCCTGGACAAAGGCCTGCTGCCTCTCCTGCGCAAGACCGTAAAGACGAGCGTTGCCATCCTTGGTGTTCTGATCATCCTGGGGAAATGGGAAGTCCAAATCGCCCCCCTATTGGGCGCCCTCGGTATTGGCGGTCTGGCTATCGCCTTGGCCTTGAACAGCAGCCTGTCCAATGTTTTTGCCGGCATTCAGCTCCTATTGGATCGTTCTGTCAATGTTGGGGACAAGGTACAACTCGAGAGCGGGGAATTAGGAGTGTTGCTGGACATTGGTCTTCGCACCACCATGATGCAGACCTACGACAACGAAGTGATCTCCCTTCCCAATTCGCAACTAGCCAATGCACGGATCAAGAACTATACCAAACCCGATGCGAGTATCCGGGTTAGCGTGAATTTCGCGGTAGCCTACGGCAGTGACGTGGCCGAGGTCAAACGGATTGTTTTGGATGCGATCAGCCAGCTGGACGACATTTTACAGGAGCCTGGACCCCAGGTGCTATTCTTGAATATGGGCGATTTCTCCCTCGACATGAGTGCCCGGGTGTGGGTGGATTATTATGGAAAGCAATTTGCCAAGAAGTTGGAAATGACGGAGCTGATCTACAATACCCTGAATGAAAGTGGCATCGAGATCCCGTTCCCAACACGCACGGTGTATATGAGGCAATAGCTGGCTGGGCCGCTTCGGTGCTGGATCATCAAAACATCTGCACGGTTCATGAAATAGATGAGGCCGAGGACAGGCAGACGTTCATCGTCATGGCCTGCTATGAGGGCGAAACCCTGAAGGTTAAAACACAAAAATGTCCGATGAAAGTTGAAGAAGCTATCGACATCGCACTCCAAGTGTCTCAAGGTTTGGAGAAAGCACATAAGAAAGGGATTGTGTACCGGGACATCAAACCGGCAAATATTTTCGTGACCGAAGATGGCGTGGTTAAAATCGTCGATTTTGGGCTGGCCAAGCTGGCGGGACAAGCACAATTAACTAAAATACATTTACCTTAGGTACAGTGGCTTATATGTCTCCGGAACAGATTCAAGCATCCGAAGTAGATCATCGATCCGACTTATGGTCGCTGGGTGTTCTGTTGTACGAGATGCTCACGGGTGAGCTGCCATTCAGGGGGGACTATGAGGCTGCAATTGTTTATGAAATTTTGAACACGAAACCCAAGGCCTTTCTACCTTTTCGTTCCGGCGTGCCCGATAATGTCTACCTTCAGGCTGGAGCGCTTAGTTTAGGAACTGTCATTGTCGGGGCTTTTGACGATGCGAGTATCAAGCAGATTTTAGATCTGCCAGAGTTAGAGTATCCCCTGTGTTTGTTGCCAGTAGGCCGGAAATAGGTGAAGGATTTAGTGCTTAGGAATTCGAGTTTTATTTTCCGCCTGCAAATGGTCACTGATATTTGGTAGCAATCCAATCAGCGTATACATTTTTATCATTGCAATAACTTAAATTTTTACAATGTTGGCGTTAAGCAGCATTATAGCACTATATGCTATATATGTTGGATTGTACCATCATTATATAATTGGTTTCTTTTGTAAATGTAGTTATATTCTTTTAAGAATTGTTAAATATCCGAAAAACATATTTTGTAGAAGCGCAAAGGTGCATACCATGAATTTTTACGGCTTAAGTGATAAAGCAATTTTGAGGGAAATCGGACGGCGTTTAAAACGAAAACGGTTGGATCAAAATTTAACTCAACAAAGTCTGGCCGAAATAGCCGGATTAAATCGATCAACGATAAGTGAAGCAGAGAACGGTGTATCTGTCAGTACGCAAACTTTGATCCAGATTTTACGTGGGTTACATGTTTTGGATCAGATAGATGCGTTTCTTCCTGATCCCGGTTTGAGTCCGCTGCAACTAGCCAAACTTAAGGGAAAAGAACGTCAGCGTGCCTCGGGTTCCGTCCCCCGATCAGAACAGGAGACAAGTGATTGGTAGAATCAGTTAATACAGCTTTCGTGAGATTGTGGGATGATTTAGTCGGTGCCGTTGCCTGGGACCGGGAAAGGGAAATCGCTGTATTTGAATACGAACCAACCTTTTTGCAGCATAATCTGAATATTGCACCGCTACATATGCCTGTATCCCAGGCATTAGGTGGATCAGCCAAATTTTCATTTCCTGGCCTGGGAAAGAATACCTGCAGGGGGCTGCCCGGTTTGCTGGCTGATGCCCTGCCCGATAATTTTGGTAATCGTATCATCGACAAATGGCTGGCCGAACAAGGTCGTACCACACAGGATTTTAGTCCGGTAGAGCGGCTTTGTTATACCGGCACACGTGCTATGGGTGCTTTGGAGTTTTCGCCGCTCATTAATGAACAATTAGAAGAATCGGTGCCGGTTGAAATTGCAGAATTGATTGATTTGGCACAACAGGTAATTGATGAAAGGGAGCATTTACAGACGAGCATATCCGGATCTGCCACCACGGCACTACTCGATATTTTGCGTGTTGGTACTTCAGCCGGCGGCAACCGCCCCAAAGCTGTGATCGCAATTAATGATAAAACTTCTGAGATACGTTCCGGACAGGTCGCTGTGCCACCGGGATTTACCCATTGGTTGATCAAATTTGACGGCATAAAGAACACAGGGCTGGGTGATCCGGCCGGATATGGATTAATCGAATATGCCTATTATAAAATGGCTTTAAAGGCCGGTATAATTATGCCGGAATGCCGTTTACTGCAGGAAAATGACAGAGCGCATTTCATGTCCCGCCGCTTTGACCGGAGGCGGGACGGAAGCAAACTGCACATGCAATCGCTTTGCGCACTGGCCCATTTTGATTTCAATATGCCCGGAAGTTATTCCTATGAACAGGCCTTCCAGGTGATGCGCGAATTACGCCTACCCTATAAAGATGCGGAGCAGCTTTTCATCCGAATGGTTTTTAATATCCTGGCACGCAACCAGGATGACCATACCAAAAATATTTCCTTTTTGATGGATATGAGCGGCAAATGGCGGCTTGCTCCGGCCTATGATGTCATCTATTCATATAACCCGTCCGGTAAATGGACCAGCCGGCACCAGATGTCGGTCAACGGTAAACGGGACGACTTTAACCGTGAAGATCTGTTTAAAATTGCCGGGGAAATGAGTATCAAGTCTGCCCGGGATATTATTGAACGGGTTAATCAGACATTAAGCGAATGGCCACAGATTGCCAAAGATAGCGGTGTGACAAAAGAGCAAATCTCCAGGATTCATAAAGTACACCGGCATTTATAAAAAAATTTTATCGCAATTACTTGAGGGAAAATTTTAATTAGTAATTGGTGATTCGTAATGACCCCCCTGAATCCCCCTCACTCATCCTGACGAATCAGGGATGGGGACAAAAATAATTAATTCGATTTAAGCAGGAATAAACATTGGGTGCTCGCGAGCGAAGCCTTGCGCAGTAAGGCAAGCGGAAATCCCTGCTTAGTCGGGATTTCGCCCATCCCAACCCCATAAATTACAATAAATTATGGGGTTTTTATTTGTACTAAAGTAACATTTGAGCAACAAATCTATACAAAATTAATCTAATAAATAGAATTCGATCATTTTTAAATTTACCTTTTTAATATATTATATTGCTCAAATATTATTTAAAGAGGATAAATCTATTTAGGGTTTCCTCAGAAAGTAAAATTTGATTAAATTCTATTTAATTTCTGAAAACTGAAAATTTAACACCTCTCAGATCGCATTCTAAGCGGCATAAAGAGGTTTTGTCACTTTTGTAGTACTGGGGTGCACCGACTGATTTGGTAAAATAATTAAAAAATAGTGTTACAAAATGAACCAAGTTTGCACATATACGTGTCAAGGGCCAGGTTAATTCCCCACTTTTACTATCATTCATTTTAATTAAAAATCTTAATTTCC
>CAZIKB010000241.1:1427-4404 GCA_964539665.1 uncultured Cytophagia bacterium | reverse complement strand
ATTGGTCGAATGAATTCGACCCTACAGGCACAAAAAAGCCCCGCAGCAAGCGGGGGGGTATAGTGATAGGTCAGAGACTTCCCATTTTCTGACCACACCTACCACCCAAGCAAAAATGACCGCTGCCTCTCGGGGTGGCGGTTTTTTTGTCTGGATGCAAATTTATTCAGAGCCGACCGTAACACAAGTGCATATGGTGAGCTCCGGCAAAAAGCAGACGCCTAGCAATAGATAATATATTATCAGGTCGATTACCTTTTAATCATGCTATTAGCCGTCAATCAAAACTATGAGCATAAAGCTATTATTTTCCGAGTACTTTGAAATCGCCGAGCAAGTTTTGGATGATTATGGCGCCCTCAATATTTGTATTGACTCAGATCTGCCGCTATTCATAGATCCATTTTTACTATTTTCATCAGACAAGCCAGAATATATTGAATTGCATGATCAATTAATTGGTCATTTGGTTTCATTGAAAAACTTGGCCGCCGAGAATCCAAACCCTGACACTAGATTGTTTCAGTTTCCAGAGGTCAAACAAAACTGGTTGGGAGATTGTAAATGGGGTAATTCTGGAAGAGGACTAGGTCCAAAGTTCGCACGAAACTTAGTTAAAACATTTAACGGGTTTTATTCGAATTTTGGTGAGGAGACTATTTCATCATCCACACATATTGAAAAGCTTACTTTAGTAGGACCAGGAATTGGTCGTGATTTTATAAGTGATTTTACGACTAATATCTTGCTGGAGTATCTACTAAGTTACACGCAAGAATTTGCCCTTAAGTACCTTGACGAAACACAAAGGAAGGAGTTTTCGGTCAGATGCAAATTTGATGATCAACTAAGGATTTGGTTGCCCAAAACATTCACCCTCCCATATTTTTACTTGGACGATGGCGACTTTATTATTCTTACACCGATAGACATTCTTACCAAAGACGAATCCTTTATAAGTCACAATGATCTAACAGGACAATTCAGGCGGATCACAAACACATTAGACAACCAGTCTCTTAGAGCCGCAATTAATCAATATTTCCTGAGTAAATTGCCAATAAAACCAACACGCATAGATATTGGTAGGGCAATAAGTATAACTGTCCAGCAGTATCCTGAAATACTGGACCACTACATCCGATACAAAGAAAACACTAAAGAAAGTGCCGCGAGAGTTTCAACAGAAAAGTTAAACAAAATTAAATCTGAACTTATTTCGACGCTTTCAGAATTTTGTAAGCGTGTATTAGAGACCAGCGATTTTTTTGATATTAAGCCAACAAGCTACGACGCTGCTCTAAAGCGGGCATTGTATTTAAAGGACGTTATTGAGAACAATGATGGGTACAGAATTTTCTATAAAGATGGCAAAGCAATTGCATCTGAAGAAACTATCCAAAGAATATTTAGACTTACATGGTTTGCGACACCATATGATGTGAATTCTGAAGTTAATAATGGTAGAGGGCCTGCGGACTATAAGATTTCCTACGGAGAACGAGATTCAACAATTGTGGAATTTAAATTGGCCTCTTCGTATTCGCTGAAAAGAAATCTACTAAATCAAACTGAAATATATAAAAAGGCATCAAAATCAATAAATGATATAAAAGTAATTCTCTGCTACACGATCGGTGATATAAGCAAAGTACGAAGGATTCTTAAAAGCATCAATCAAGAAGGCGCGGAAAATATTGTTGTGATAGATGCCACTAGGAAACTTTCGGCATCGGTGGCATGACGCTAACAAACGCATGCAGACAGGCGAACCGCTGCTCGCGCGCTGGCAGCAATTTGCCGCTGATGCGTGGTATTAGAGGCAAGTAAGTATGGTAACAAAGGTCTTAACCCTCGGAGGAATGCTTGCGACTGTTGCTTGGTTTTTCTGGAATCCAACCGGATGGGTTTTGCAATGGGAACCAATTGTTGTCTTTCTTGCATTACTCGCGGGATATATAGCGGTAGAGAAAACTAGTCAGTCATCAAAAGGAGAAACGACTAAGGTCTCGCCTCATCCAAATGATGTCCTTTTATATAATAAATTTTTAGAAACACTTCCAAGTAATACGTTCATCGAGTTTTTAAAACAACATGACTTTTTAATCGATTTTAATCCGGAAAGTATTGCTCCCCTATCAGATTTCATTTACGAATGGAACAATGCCGAGCACGAGTTTCAAGACGGTTCGCTCGAAGCACATAGAGAGAAATTGATGGAGGCTGCCGTAAATCTAAGTAATAAAATTTCGAAGTATACTGTTCAAAACAAATCAGGGCTTCTGGCCGTTCGCGTTCAGGATCAAAAACACATTGAAGAACATGAACAGCGCTTTCGAGAGGAGGCAAAACTAATTAACGAAGCGGCTGATCAATTTATTGAACTGCACCAAAACTTAGTTCGAGAAGGCCGAACTAAATGCAATGTTTAGTAAACCGCTCCTATAATTTTTAGCTTCTAGATAAACCAAAATTCGCTCGAGTTTCTTAAATTCAGCTCTTTTACCAGAAATTACTTTTGCGAAATTCGATGAATCCATTCCGAGCTGCGCTGCCAGATTGCGCCCAGATATTCCCTTTTCCGTCATAATTTGTTTGATATTTTGACACAGTTCCTGCTCCCTTCCCTTGGAGCTGGACAGCTTCTTCGCGGCCACCTCCAATTTAACAATCGTAGCGTCTGTCGCGCTTGCCTTTTTATGATAAATATTCGAAACGCACTGACGGGATAACCCCGCAGCAATGGCCATACTTTTTATCCCAAAGCGCTCAATAGAATCTAACACTGCATTGAGTCTCGCGGCTTTCTCTTCTGGAGACACTCCGTATTCAATCAGCGCATCTGTATCTACTCCCATGACGAACTGCTCTTCCCACTTATTGGCTTCCTTGCCAATCTGCTGAATCGATTTCACGATAATATGCCGACGCTCGGTCTTGCCCCGTTCGACATAGTTTCCATTCAAAAACTTGGTCT
>CAZIKB010000241.1:0-1417 GCA_964539665.1 uncultured Cytophagia bacterium | reverse complement strand
AGGTAGGTTTTGAGTAGTTCTTTTTGGATAGATTCACCAGTTTCCCGATCAAAACACTGTGCTGGTGCGCTAGAGGCATTATTGTTAAAAGGCGCAATAGGTTTTAGAGACTTGTTCTTGAAATTGGCCTGTAGCGCCAATAGGAAATTAAATGGCTTAACCTGTTCGCTATAGGCTTTACCCTCATTATATTTTTTAAACCACCTCAGCAATGGGGGCGTCGTCGCACCATAACGGCTGACTGCTGGCCCATCAAAGTTTGGAAGCTGACTGAAATCGGTTTCCCGCCCTTCAATCGCAGCATTAATGATTTCCAACCAGAGGTCTTGATGCCAGGATAGTGCACCTTCGATCCTCTGTGTTTTATTGGATTGATACGGCGGTTTCAAATGTCCCAAACCGTGTGCCGAGACTTTCCTTAATATGGGGTTGCCTTCGTCGTCCAAATTAAAAAGTGTATAGCGTTTTGACGAGATGGCATAACAATACAGCGGTTCCAAGGTCTTGCGATCCGATAATTTGTAGTTGTCATCCTCGATTTTGAGCAGGGGTGATTTCTCTGAGTACGGGTTTAGTGGTGTAAACCATTCCTGGACTCGACAGGCCTTCTCGTAGAACGTATCTTGATCCATGCCGTCAGGCTTTGCGAGCGCCATACTGTCTGTATCACAAAATGCCCAATCCAAGTTTGCATCGAGTGCCAGGCGTTCGGTGATCGCTAGCATGAGGCGAGCAGCACCTGTGATGAGCGTTGCGAGCAAAGGATGAAAAAATAAGCCAGGAGCCTCAAATTTCTTCATGTCGAGCGGGATGGATTGTCCACTGTACCCGTGGCAGAACACAGACTGCGCCTGCTTTTCCTCTTCCACATTGAGTTCGACAAAGATGCCGTAACTGGTCGCATTAGCTAAAATCTTGAGGGCTAGTTGCTGGCTATCCAGGTTGGCTTTATCGTCTGGATCGGCTGTTCTCATCTTCTGCTTCACCGAGCGTCGAAGATCGATCACCCGTTTGAAAAAATCACCTTGGCGGGGATCGACGGCATAGTCCGAATTTCCCGCAATGCAGACGGGCTTTAAGCCTGACTGAATTTCATTAGGTCTGAAGGTGATAGCCCGTAACACCTTGGGGGCACGGCCAGTCTGTATTTTGGACGCCAGGCAATCGGCCAGTGTGTACCATAGCGGCGTTTCGCTGCTGAGGTAATTTGCGCCAATCGTGTATTGTGCGTCACCACCATATCTAGCCCGTACGGGGAAAATATCATTCTCAGGTAACACCTGAACCAGGGTCGTCAGCTCTTTCCACGTGGCTTGTTGTTGTAGATCGGTAATGTTTATTTCATTCAATAACTGCTGCGTAGTTTCTGTACTATCGTCCCAACCCATGCCCTTGGCCGTCACAAAGTGCCATAGGC
>CAZIKB010000240.1:0-4540 GCA_964539665.1 uncultured Cytophagia bacterium | reverse complement strand
TTGTCTTAATGTACGTGTATTAATATAGGAGTCATATTATGTCTACTCGACAACGGACACTTTTTTTCACAATTCTATTAGCCATTGTCATATTTATTAATTGTGCCTGCGATTCTGAAACTGATGGCTCAACTGCTTCAGCAAAATATATCAACGGCATGGTAAGTTCTGCCCATCCAATTGCTACAGAAGCTGGCTTAAAAATCCTGCAAGCAGGCGGAAATGCCTTTGATGCTGCGGTGGCTATTGCGACTACGCTTAATGTGGTCGAGCCGATGATGTCAGGCATTGGCGGTTACGGCACTATTTTAGTGTATGATGTAAAATCCAACAAAGTCCGCTTCCTCGACTCCAGTGGCAAGATACCGATGAATGTTAATTCTGATGTATTCAGAGCTCCCACGCCTGATTTTAAGGAAAACAGGCGTGGACCCAAAGCGGTTTCAACTCCCGGCAATGTGAATGCCTGGGAGGCCATGTCTAAAGAATACGGAGTCTTGAAATGGTATGACTTATTTCAATCAGCTATTACGACCGCAGAAAATGGTTTCAAAATCGATGATCGAATAGCAAGATTCATCAGTCGTGCTTTTGATTCATTTCCCGAACATGCAAAGGATTTTTATGGTGAAAACGGCAAACCACTGGCGGAGGGTGATTTGCTAATTCAAAAAGATTTAGCGAAATCCATGAAATTAATTGCTGAACGGGGCGGCAAAGTATTCTACGGCGGTGAACTGGGGAAAGCGGTACACGCTGAAATGCAGAAGCAGGGCAGTTTTTTATCCATTGATGATTTGATTGCCGACAAAGCCGAGTGGTGGGAGCCTATTGGCATAAATTACAAAGGCTACCAGGTGTACACAGCATCGCCGCCTGCCACTGCTTTTCCATCGTTGATTCGACTCGGGATGATGAGCCGATTTGATTCCGAAAATCTTCAGCACAACGGTGTTGAATATTTGCATTTATTTGCGGAAGTCACAAAACATGCGTTCTGGTGCAGGTTGAGTTACGCGGGCGATCCTGAGATTACTCCTCCACCACTTGATAAACTGCTTTCTGATAGCTATTGGCAAGAGGTAACTTCGAAAATAGACAGGGGAAAAGCCGCAGAATTTGTTCCGCCCGGATTAGTTACGCAGACGAATAAAAATACAACTCATTTTGTTGTTGCTGATCAGTGGGGCAATATCGTTAGCGCAACCCAAACCCTCGGCAACCTTTTTGGAAGCAGGCTCATGCCGCCAGGCACTGGTATTTGGCTCAACAATTCTCTGGCTTACTGCACATTTGAGCCCAGGGGTAACCCGATGGATGCAAAACCTGGTCAAAGAAAACTCTCTGGCGACTGCCCAACGATCATATTAAAAGATGGCAAACCCTGGGTAGCAATCGGCACGCCGGGCGGTCACACAATAGGACAAACGGTTCCGCAGATGGTTATGAATTTAATTGACTTTCAAATGGACATTCAAAACGCCATTTCAGCGCCTCGGGTGAGTTTTGTCGAACCGAATTTATTGTATATTGAGAATGCTATTCCTGATGCAATTTATAAGAAACTTGCTGCAATGGGCCATGAGGTGAAGCTATCAAATGGTTTGGGAAATGCTCATGGATTAAGCATAAAATATGATGAAAATGGCAAGCCGATTCAGTTTTCAGGCGGAGCTGATCCACGGGGAGAGGGTTTGGCTAAAGGTTATTGAGTTCTCAGAATGTAAAGTTAATTCTGTACCTTAAAATATGCCTTTAGTATGACAATTGGAGGCTGTACTTCTAAGCAATCACAACCCACGTGGTTGTTTCAGTCAAAAGAAAGGATTTGACAGCTTTTTCCTGTCATTGTGAACGACCGAAGGATGTGAAGCAATCTCCTGTTATTGTGCCGGGAGATTGCTTCACCCTGTAATAATCACGTGATTCGCAATGACAGTATTACACAGCGTTTCTTAAAAGCATTGCCGCCCGCTGCAAGTCGTTTTATTCGAAAGAAACGTTTTTGTAATTTAGGCGAATCCTCATAGGATAGCCGGGCTACTATCATAATGATTTGCAGATAATCTTACTTCTACGTAGCATTTAATTTATCCAATTGGGTTTTTATGCTGTTCCTCAGAAACTCCCTGTACTCTTCGTTAATAGTGGTGTCCGTCTCGACTTTTTGATTAGCAATATTATAATTTTTGATGGCTTCACTATTGTTTCCGAACTGCAAGTAGGCTTCACCTAAACTATCGTAACAGTTGGCTACCTGCGGAAAGAGCTTAATGTTGAGTTGAAAGATTGCTAATGCATGTTCATTTTCATTGTTGGTTAGAAAATTGTAGCCAAGTCTGTTTAATGTATTTGCGTTGTCAATATTGTACTCTTCCCTAAACGATTCTATATTAGCTTCAAGAAAAGCAATCCCTTTTTCAGAAATAACTTGTTGTAGCTCAGTTTGCCTGTAAATGTTATTCATCATGGCATTTTGCGGATATTGTTCAATAAAGTCCTTAATATATGTAGCAGCTTTTTCAGCATCTGGTTCAAAATATTGATACATTAAAGCCAGAATGAATTTAGCTTCTTCTTTGCATAAATCACCTTTTTCTTCAACTCGTTTAAAATAGTCAAGTGATTTTTCCTTGTCGCCAGACATAAACAGAAACCAGGCGATAACTTTTTGCCATTTGGATAATCGTGTAGCGCTAAAATATTCCAAAACAGCTAAACCCAGATATGCATCATTGAAGTTCGGATCTTCTTCAATAACGTCTTCCAGTTTATTCCTACCCTTGCGAGCTGCCGTATAGCCGTCATAAATCGAACGGTCGTTTAAAAAGAGTGCCCTACTTAATAAACTATATGCTGATCCTAAATAGAATTTTGTCTCCGTGGTTTCTTCCAGATTTTCTGCCGAATCAATTGATTTTTGTGCATAATCAGCTACCATTTGCATTAGTGAATCTCCAGCAATTCCATCGGCGCCAAAATATCGGGAGTAGAAGGCCAGGTTAGCTCTGAGATAATAGTACTTTTGGTGATTAGATTTTTTCTGTAACTGCCCGGCAATGAGTGAGTCTGCCAGCGCGTATTCCCCGTTAAACGTATGAAATATAATTTTTGTGTCTATCTCATCTGCACTGACGAGGTTTACCTGTGTGAACAGGATGAGAATTAATATAAAGAGTCGTGACAGGTTTTTCATGGTTCCTCCTGATTTTGTTTAAAAGTATCTACAAATAAAGCTATCTTGAAAGACCGCAAATTTTTTGGTAACATTAACATCTTGCAAAAATATCAGTGTCCTGGAGGCTTCAAAAGATATTCAAGTTCCATTATTTTTGTGAAATTGATTCCAAAGCATTCAACTCTTTTAATTGTGTTTCAAACGAGTTCCGGTAATACTCTTTTAATCTATCATCAAGAGTCGTATCTGAATCGATCTTTTGCAGACCGATTCTATAGTTACTGACGGCTTCATCATTATTTTCAAGCTGTAAATATACGCCACCAATTCTACCATACGTGGATGCAATCTCCGGGTAAAGGTTCACATTCATTTGATAGACAGAAATTGCAGTTTCCAGGTCATTATCACGCGAAATGCTGTAACCAACTCCGTTTAATACACTTGCATCAGTAATATTGTATTGAGTCCGAAGTGAGCTAATTGCCGATTCGAAGTAATTGACACCTTTTTCATTTATAATTTTTTCTAATTGTACCTGAGTAAGTATTCCATTTATCATTGAATTTTGAGGAAATCTCTCGGAAAAGTCTGTCGTATAAGTCATTACTTTTTCTAAATCACGTTCCAGATATCGATATAATATCGCAAGTACAAACGTGGCTTCATCCTTTAATAAATTGCCCTTTTCTTCAACCAGGGTAAAATATTCCATCGCCTTTTCCTTTTCGCCAGACATTTGCAGAAACCAGCCAAGCACTTTTTGCCAACCGGATAGTCGAGTGGCGTTAAAATATTCTAAAACAGCTAAACCAAGATAGGCGTCATAATAGTTCGGATCCTCCTTAATGACGTCTTCCAGATAATTTCTGCTTTTACGGGCGGCTGTATAACCATCATACACCGAGCGGTCTTTCATGAAATGAGCACGGCTCAACAGACTGTAAGCCGAACCTAAATAAAATTTAATGTCGACATTTTCTTCCAGCTCCTTTGCAACATCCACTGCTTTTTGTGCACTGGTAGCAACGATTTGAATCAGCGAGTCTCGTGCAATTTCACGGGGACCGAAATAGCGCGAATAGAAAGCCAGATTTGCCCTGAGGTAATAGTACTTGGGGTGATTCTGATTTTGTTGTATTTGAATTGCAATAAGCGAATCTGCTTTAAAATATTCCCCATTAAAGGTGTGAAATAGGATTTTGTTGTCTATGACGTCTGCGCTGACGAGGTTGGTCTGTGCAAGCAAGGTAATAAATAGAATTAAGATTATGGAACAGGTTTTCATGGTTCCTCCTGATTTTGTTTGACGTAGTGTCAAAATATTGCATTATACAATCTTTTAATTTAGTATTTTGTAAT
>CAZIKB010000239.1:0-4595 GCA_964539665.1 uncultured Cytophagia bacterium | reverse complement strand
GTAATATTACTTTACCAATTCAGGATCGCCTGGTCGCCATTGTTTATCGAACCAGGGATCGAGAGGCCCATAAAGTCTGAATAACATATTCCATCCTCTATTGGGAATGGTTTGTATCCAGTTGGTCTCTTTTCCTTTAGGAGGTTTAGGTCCAAAATAAACATCGTAAGAACCATCCGCATTTCTTATCAATCCTTTTTTGTTTTGATCAAGTCCGGGGAATCGCTGGTCGGTTTGTAACATAGCACGAGTTTGATTATCATAAAGTGTAAACGACCAAAAATCTTTTGCAGGCACATTGTTAGGTACATTTACCTTATAGGTTTTATTGCCATCAAAAGAGTTGCCATCTTTATCGAGATAAGCCACTGCATATTTGGAGCCTTTACCAATAATTTTTTTAGCCATTGCCGGTGTTATACCAGTTGCGTAAAAATGGAATGCAGCGCGTGCGTCTAAAAGTTGTACTCCATCAACAAGAAACTCATGACTTCCACCAACAAATGGATTAGTCCAAACTTTACTTTGACCCGGAAACAGATAAAATCCTTCATCTCTCGGTCTTGCAATTAATGTACGCGCAGTTACAGAAGCAACTTCTGCTGCATCCGATAATATTTTTTTCATTCGCTCATCTGGATTAAACTCTTGACCTTTTACAATACCAATAGCAGCGAAACCACCCAAAACTTCAGGATTTTGACCAATTGCCGGCTCCGTTTGAACTACGTGATTTATTTCGTCAAACATAGTTCTGTCCATATTATGAATCGTATTGTTGAATTTACCCGAAACGTTTACAAAATTCATTGCAGGTGGATTGTCTTTTTGAGAAAGAGGATAGGCTTTATACACTTTTTTAGTGGTATTGATGGCAGGTTTCGGACTTCCATTAACCTGGAAACCACGCCAAATTACCCAGTTACCATAAGTATTGGTATTATAAACTAAATAGCCGTCAGGAATTTCTCCTTTGTATCCCGGAGGAACAATTAAGAATTTACCGCCCTTGTTTTTGTCAGCTCCTAATCTGCCAAAATCGCAAACATACTTAAACCAATGGTCATCAATAATTCCCAATACATCGGGAGGTGTTTCAATTACGTAAGGTTCGTCACCAAGTTCTAACCACATCGTCATATAAACACTTGTAGTATTTGGTGTGAGCCAAAGTGCTTTCGAGTCCATTAGGTCTTCAAACAAGAGCACTGTTTTGTTAGCAGGACCAAAAACTTCGATTCCTTTTCTCATTGCATCCATTGAGGCAATCTGAATACCACTCAAAAAAGCCTGCACCCCACGTTGAAAATCAAGATTGTCGTATATTAGTTCTGTGGTTTTTAAATCAGGTACACCATCTTTTGAATTTAATACTCCAATTCGGGATTCAATATGATTTGGAGTTGGAATACCTTCTGGAATTTCCGTAGTCATTTTCATTTTTGGAATCTTAACGGTCTTTGAATTTTGCGCGTTTGAATTGTAAGTGGTAAAGCAAATAAGCAAAGCCGCAACTATCATTGTTTTTGTAAATTCCATGTTATAATCCTTAATTTTTTGTGAGTTCTATGTTCTTAAATTTTAGTTATTAAAAAAATTGTCCACTTTTTTCATTTTATAAAATTCCGGTATCGTTTATAAAGTAGTTAACTTTGATATGTGATTACCTACCTCTTTGTCATCAAGCATGATTATGGTTTTTTCACATAGCGCTGTTATTGCCCCGGATAATATTGAACATTCTTCACTTTGTATTGCCCGACGCATTTGATCTGATGTTTCCCATCGGGCTAACAGGGTAAATGTAACGCCATCATCCGATTCAATAATTTCCAATTTTGAGCAATAATTTTGCAAAGTCCCCGCCAGACAATCCAGCGATTGTTTGAACTCTAATCTTTTACGCGGATTCGGCGAAACAATCAGTTCAAGTTTTTTCTTCATTTTTCCTAATTATCCTGTCCCGAAGGGATCCCTTTGGGATTATCCTGTCAAATATTTTTTGGCTCTGGCTTGTCCAGCTTTGATCTATCATAATATCAAACTTATTAAACAAGTATTGTGCCAAGAATTGATTGAAGTTGATAACATGTTGTTATGAAAAGAGTTAGGCTAATATACCTTAAAGCATAGAAGAAATTAATGGTATAAATGTCCATGATATATCATGAATTACCCTAAGTATCATGGTATTATTCACTGGCAGGTCTTACAATCCCCAGTTTACGCATACGCGAACGCAGGGTTTCGGGGTGCATCTCCAGAATGCGGGCGGCCCCTTTAGGTCCATCGATACGCCAGTATGTTCGTTTAAGCACTTTTTCGATATAATCCCGCTCATGGTCTGCTAATGAGTGGAATTTTTCTTTAGCGGCATAATCCGGAGTTTGCAGCTGTTCAACGGCTAATGTGGAAGCTGTGGAGAGTATCACGGCCCGTTCGATAATGTTCTGAAGTTCGCGAATATTGCCAGGCCATTCATATTGTTTTAGTTGCTCTATTACTTTGTGTGGTACTCTGGTAATATTTTTACCCAGTTTTTTATCAAAGTGTTTTAGAAAATGCTCGACAAGAATCGGTATATCAGATGTTCTCTCGCGTAATGGAATAATCGTAATCGGATATACATTAAGGCGATAGTACAGATCTTTACGAAAACGGCCCCGGCTGATTTCCTGTTCCAGGTCACGATTGGTTGCGGCAATTACCCGCGCATCAATCGTAATTGTTTTCGGATTACCAATCCGTTCAAATTCGCCCTCTTGCAGTACACGTAATAATTTTGCCTGAAGTTCAATTGGAATTTCACCTACCTCGTCTAGGAATATGGTTCCGCCGTCGGCCAGTTCAAATCGTCCGATTTGTTTTTGTAATGCGCCGGTAAAAGCACCTTTTTCATGGCCAAATAACTCACTCTCGATCAAATTAGCCGGCAAGGAAGCACAATTTACCGTGACCATCGGTTTGTCGCTCCGCTTGCTTCTTTGATGAATAGCCCGGGCAAAAAGTTCTTTTCCCGTCCCGGTCTCACCTTCAAGCAGAACAGTAGTATCCATTGGCGCTACTTGCTCCACACGATAAAGAATATGCTTTAATATATTACTTTCACCGATTATTTCGTTAAACGTATGACTGCTTTCGATCTCCTGCCGCAGAATAAAATTTTCTACCTGCAACTGTTCTTTTAATTTATTGATTTCTTCTAATTGCAATTCAATTTTCTGCTGAGCCGTCTTCATTTCAGTCATGTCAATGGTCATACCAATCATAAATAACTCGCCATTGATCTCGGCACGCTTTCCTGACCCATAATAGGGAATTGTTTCACCATTCTTTTTTAATATATCATAGCCAATTGTGCGCTCCTGCCCATCCTCAAATATCATTTGAACTGCATTGAGTACCTTCTCCCGGTCCGGTTCGGCAATAAAATCACCGACATATTTATTGCATAATTCCTCAGTTGTGAATCCGAGTACATCTTCAACATTCTTATTCCAGCGTTTCATTCTCCCTGCTAAATCAAAAACATAAGCGAGTTGGGGCATGGATTGAATAATAGATTCGGCCCAGTATTTTTCTTTGGCTATCTCTTCGAGAATGATTTTTCTTTGCAATACATTAGCTAAAATATTTCCCACAATCTTAATATGACCAATTGTATGCTTTTGCCATTGACGATGCTTCCCAACCGTAGACAATGACAAAGCGAACTGAACGATATTGTCAATCTTTATCGGAATAACGACCAGGGACTTAATGCTCATTTTTTCTATCACTTCGCAATCTTCCTTCGCATGATCGGGTAAATCTCCCGGCCTCTCAAACGCCAGTGTTTTTCCCTTGTTGATGTGATTATAAACAAAAGATAAAAAATGATCTCCGACAGCAGCAATTTGTGGGATGTTTATCCCCGGTCGTGAATAAAAATGGGAAACAGTAATTTTGGAGTGTTTTCCTGAAAACATGCCGATATGACAGCGATCTGCCTCAAAGAATTCTACCAGCGATTTCATACTGGATTCAATAGCGGCGTCGATTGACTCGAGTGGCAGGTTTACGACCCTTGCCGACAGTTCCCCGAGCAATGATTCAAAACGCAGGTGCTCATCAAGAGCTTTGGAAGATTGGTTTGCCATATTGTTAGATTTAATAATTGACTTCATATAATTTAATCAATTTATTAAAAAAAAATCAATGTTATTCAAAATGGCAATGTATAATAATTATAATTACTTCAGGCCCGGTGACATGATCATGAGAACAATATTTACAAACCGGATCAAGTGAAACAACAATATCCACAAATACACATAGATTGTTAACGTCATTTTCTTTTTTTCTTTTGATTTTCGCCTAAATCTTATTTACCTTACCTTGAAAATTCGGTTGTGGTGACAGAATATTCAAGGTGAGAACAGTGGTGATTGATAGAAAAAATGAATTATATACGCTTAAGCGCTTAATAAATACTTATCCTGCTGTGGGAATTATAGGTGCGCGCCAGGTAGGAAAGACTACGCTGGCAAGAATGCTTGCCCAAAAGACAAAAAAACAGGTTACCCTGTTTGATTTGGAAAATCCGGAAGATTTGA
>CAZIKB010000238.1:0-4662 GCA_964539665.1 uncultured Cytophagia bacterium | reverse complement strand
AATATAATGTCAATATCACTGCTGTTCCGTTAATTTGAAGTGAGAAATGTTAGTAAGTAGATATTCAAATATATACAATAGTCTGGTTATTAGTTAAATTCTCTTATTCTGAAAGTGCTGGAAATTTTTCCGGCGGTCGACGGTGCCTGGTCGCCTGTTCATAGGCATAAGCAAATTTAATCAGCTCAGGCTCACCGAATGGTCTACCCAGAAACTGCAAACCAGCCGGCAGATTTTCATAAGTATAGCCCATCGGCACCGTGATGGCTGGCTGGCCTGTGTGCGGCGGTATAAACGGGCTGTTATTGCCGTGTGGACTTTCCAGGTCCCCGACCTTGCGCGGTGGATTGCTCCAGGAAGGATAAATAACGGCGTCCAATTTCGCGTCATCCATTGCCTTCAGCACCTCTTCCCGAAAAGCGATTCTGCGGGGATCACTATTTACGTCAAGACAGGGGGGGGCCTGGCCTTCCGGCGGCACATCGATTTTTAACGCCGATTTTAACCTGTTTTCAATGTAAGCAGAATATTTGCCTGATTCAAAAACCTTGGTCAAACTTTTAACCGGTGCATTTTCTCCGAGTGAAGCGAAATATTCGTTGATGTCATGACGGAAGACATCGCACCAGATTCCCTTGTAATGGTCATCAAAATTGGGGATACTGAACGGATCCACAATGGTCGCTCCCAACTGTTTTATGTCTTCTATGGCTTTTTCCATCAATTCTTTAACTTGTGGATCGGTTGTCTCTTTTTCGAAGAAAGCCCGCAAGACGCCAATGCGAGCTCCTTGCAATCCATTCTTTTCGAGAAATTGGCTGTAGTTGTCAGGAATTTTATCTACACAAGTTTCGGTAATGGCATCAGCAGGATCGTAGCCGGCAATGACGTCAAAGACTCTGACAGCGTCTTCAACCGTGCGAGCCATGGGACCGCCGATATCATTGCGCAAGTAAAGCGGTACAATCCCATCCCGGCTGGTCACACCAATAGTTGAGCGGATACCGACCAGAGAAGTATGAGAGGACGGTCCGCGAATAGAGTTCCCCGTATCGGTGCCTAAACCGACAGCGCCAAAGTTTGCCGCAACCGCAGCGGCCGTACCGCCACTGGAGCCAGCAGGTACCCGGCCGAGATCATAGGGATTCAGCGTAGTGCCGGCGATGGAACTTTCGGTCTGATAAGGACTAAAGGCCCATTCGGCCATGTTCGATTTAACCAGCACTATGGCGCCGGCCTCTCGAAGCACTCTAACCTGGTAGGCGTCATCTGGCGGGATAGAGCCTTTAAGAGCAAGAGACCCGGCCGCTGTCTGTAAATCTTTGGTATCGTAATTATCTTTTACAATAATTGGAATGCCGTGCAGTGGACGAAGTTTACCAGTCCTTTTAAATTCTACATCAAGTTCATCGGCTCTTGTCAAAGCATTTGGATTAATTACCACGATAGCATTAAGTTTGGTCGATTGGTCGTATGCTTCGATGCGCCTGAGATAGGACTCGACCAATTCGCGACTCGTGATTTTACCTGAAAGCATAGCCTGATGGATATCAGAAATTTTAGTCTCGATCAAACTAAACTCATTTTGTTTATTGCCCGATAGATTGCAGTTTAAATTCAATAAGAAAATAGCAATCAGGGATACGAATACTGAAACCGCGCATAATTGAATCCTGGTCATAGCAAGTCTCCTCATTTATATACTAAACGCTCCAAAGGTTTATTGATGTGCTCTGGCGAAACCTTATCAATCTTTACAATTTCACACTGATTAAACCCGCCAAAATCCACCAATTTGTCGGCGAATGCCGGTAGAAATTCATCAAACGGTTTAAACTCTGTTCCGCCATCGAGATGTTCCGAGTGCAAAACCAGTCTTCGTGCAATTTCACAGGAACACCTGTTTTTATCATAAGGTTTGGTTAGTAACCATACAACAATGACAAACTCAAATAGACTATTTCATTTATAATTTCAGCCCTGAGTTAGGTTTAGACCTGAGCTCTACGGAGTTTAATCTTAAGTCTTTTGATTTGTTTTCGGACTGCCTTCAACTGTTTGTGATCGTGCGTCTCCAGGGCTTTGTCTCTTTCCTTCTTTAAAGCACCGATTTTTAACTTGACAGCCGACTTATCGATACCTTTAACTTCGTGGTTCACATGCATATCAATTCCCAGAGCGGTACAAACCGCATTTAACAGTTTATCTTTATGCATCGTGGTGTAACCTTTTAACGCATCGTGCTCTGTGCCTTTTGCAATTTCCTTAAGTTGTGCTACCGTCTTTTGCTTAAGTTCTTCAAATGTGTGAGCCATTTGTTTTATCTCCTAATTTTTGGGATTAGCGCCTTTATTTCAACTCAATTGAATGAAGTTCTCCCGTCTGTTTAGAGCGGATTAAGTGTTTTGTACACAATCAGCATGGCAATTAACTTATGAATTGGAAAATCCTACTGGTGGATAATTTGTATATTGACTTCAAAAATACGGAATCGACAATTTAAAGGCAAGTGCAAAATCAAGAAAATGTGGTTGTAAAAAAAAATGAGTACTAATTAGTTCCTTACTCCAAATAATTAAGAAAATATTTTCCAGCCTAATTCCGATAATCTATTTTCATCATATTGATAATTTTCTTGATCGTTATACCAGAAACTATCACCTTTTTCTATTACAATACCCCCGAATAGATTTTTACCATTTTGATTTTCTGATTTAATATATTTAGCCAGACCCTCGGCTCTTTCTTTCGCGTCTCTTGCAGTAATTCCTGCTTTTGTGTCAAACAATCCTATTCTTCCATCTTGGTATTTTATTATCCAGTCCACATAGAATGGTGTTTGTTCTCCATTAATATCATACGGAACAGCAAAGAATCTTCCGTCTCGTTCACCGTTTTTATACCACCATTCAATTTCATCAATTTTTTGATCCAAAAAATCGACGAATTTTTTCTCTGGATTAGATGCCGCTTTATTCTGATAGAATGGTTCCAAAAAAGAGAGAGTTGCTGCTTTCTTTTCAACATCACCTGAATAATTTAGGCAAGAAGGAACTTGCCAATTTTTATCAATAACTAATTCATTTTCTATCTTCTCAACTTCTTCTAGATAGGTCTGCTTTGCTCGATTAATCACGTCGATAAATTTTTGATGATTTAATGGATTCAATACAACTAATTGTGAATTAAGCCCGCCGTACTGAAATTCTACAGGGAATTCACCCATAAAAAAACGATAGATGGCTTCTTTTAACCTGCCAACCGATCTTGATTCCGGATAAAGCGGGGCAAGTGATTCGATAATAAATTTATCAAACATTTTTTGAACTTCTTCTTCGTTTAATTTTTTCTGAACTATTGAACCAGAATGTGTTTCAAACATATCAATTTCAGTTGGTCTTAAATGGTCAAATTCTTCATCGATATTTTCAACGATACCGTCGGTAATTAATTTTTGTGTAATATCTTTTATGTCTTTTGTAATCGTATTTTTTAAATTTAATTGATCTGCGGCTTCCTTAAAATGTTTTAAAAATAAAGGCGCTAATCGGGTTCTTTCACGCTGGCGCTTGGAATGACAGGAAGTGAGTTCAATATTTTGACAAGCATCTTTTCGTTTTGAATGGAAGATAGTAGCATAACCATCCGCAATATCCTGATGAATTGAAATATCACCAAGATTTGTGTAAATATAGCCAACATTCAAATCTTCAATATCATAATGTTTTAGTTCGGACATACGCATAATTCTGCCAACGGTCTGAATTGAAAAAACAATGCTGCGCCAATCACGAAACAAAGCCAGAATAGACGCACGGGGACAGTCCCAGCCCAATGCAATTGCCTGTTTAAAAATCATCACTTCCACAGGGCTATTGTTTTTTGTAATGGTATCAAGATTTTCCTTATCTTCAGAAAGATAAATTGCAAGTTTGCCGTTATTTATTGTAATCTTGTGATTGTCTTCCAGAATCGCGACAATTTCATCTTTCAAATCAACATCGGCTCGTCTGTCTGGAAGTTGGATAAGAAGAAGCGGATTAACATCTGAATTTTCCTGTTCGTAAGACTTCTTTAACTGCTCTCTTTTTGCTAAAGCCATTTTAATCAATAATTCGTTTGTAGTGTCTTTATCAGAAGTCTCAATTTGAAAGCCCTCAATCGTAGTTCCTCTGATAACGTTTTCCGCGTCGGGATTAATAGCAATCTGCTTCTTTATCATTTCTTCGGCGATGACATGCTCCCGATAAACTGTCACCGTTTCATCACCTGAAATTTTTGGCGTGGCTGACACTTCAATGGTTACTTTTGCATTGATTAAATTGATTAAATTTCTGGTATTGTCTGCGCCTGCAGTGTGATGGCTTTCGTCAATGATTAATAATAAAATGTGTCCTTCATCTTTTGTGCGTTGGATAACAGTTTCAAGATTAAATTCCTGTTCATTTTCCCGAATGTAGATATTACCTGCCTGATTAATTTTCTCCCAGTTTAAAAACAGAATTTCATTCTCACCAATCATGCGGTCGGTTAAATCTTCGAAAAAAGAACATTTCAACGCCTTGGAATCATAATACAGTTTTGCAAGTTTTTCTTTGCTCTGGGTGTGAAGACTTCTTGGCGCTGCCCAAATAAAAGAGAAGGTTTTGTCATCGGATCGGT
>CAZIKB010000237.1:0-4788 GCA_964539665.1 uncultured Cytophagia bacterium | reverse complement strand
CATTTTTTTCTCTTTTTTAGTGAATTTAGTGTTTTTAGTGGGCTGAACTATTACCCAAATTGTTAATAAATGCTCAACTTAAATTTGAAGATTTTACAGAAATTAAACAAGAATAAAATGCAGGTGACGTATAGTTTGATTTATTAACACAAATTGGAGGGCTTGCCAGCCAGGCAATTAGTGGCTAGCTTCAGTCAATTCTACTATATTGCATCGTTTTCGTTATACTTGCTTTTCGCTATACTCATAAATTATGAATCAATCGAATCCCAGGAAGGTACCTCCCTGTCTGGAACTTTATTAAGAATCCTTCTGGCTTTTCGCTTCAAAGTAGGGATTGACTTCTTTTCAATTCTTGATTCTAAAATAGAAACTGATTCCATATGTGTTAATTGAATATTTACTAAATAGTTCGCCAACTGATTTAAAGAAACACCCTGATACCTGGCTTCTCTATCTAGCGAGTCTTCGTTTTAGTTCTTTCGGCATTCGTAAAGTTACTACTTGATGCACCTTTTCTGCTATGTAGTGCGGAATAAATTCGTTAGTGTCTACTGTCACAATCATAGCTAAATGATAGCGTATATAATTACAATTGTCAAGATAAAATAGTTAAAAATCATCAAGAATATATACATCATTCGTAATCTGTTTTTTTCAATACCCTAATCATACCTTCAATCTTAATGTTCAGAATATCACATTCTTCCCTTTGAAGATGCATATAATTATTCAGGTCTTTTTCAAGTTCAGGATATTGATCTATTAGTTCGATGCTTCTATTTTCAATAACTTTCAAATATTCATTATTGATCTTTAAACTGGCCTCTGCTGTCGGAATCTCACTCAATAAACGATCATTGAACATTGTTAACTCTTCAACCGTTTTTTCATAATTTTGATAATGCTTATATCCTTTTCGATTCAATAATTCGTTCTTCTTTAAATATCCGTCATCAATAATTATATATCCGCCAGGCCTGATCTGTGTGCGCATTTTTCCTATGGTATTTTTATTATTGCCCAATATCCCGCCTAAAGAAGCGAGAATAACTATATTAAAATTTTGTTTATCGGTCACATAAGTTAGAATATCCTGTTCAATAAAAGTGCATAAACCGGATACCTGATATTCGGATGATTTTTTATATGTGTATTCGAGAAATTCAGGCATGACATCAATACCTGCTACATCGAATCCAAAATTCGAAGCAATCTGAACAGAAACTGCGCCTTTACCACAACCGAGGTCTAAAACTTTTACTGTATCTGATGATAGAGGAAGAGCACTGACCAAATCAGGGATTTGATCGACTGAACTACCCAATGCCCATAAATCCTGAAGCAAATAGGAAATGTACGGTAAGATTTTTTTTTCTACTTCCGGTGAATTGGCCGCAGATTGCTGTGTCTCATCATTCATAGCACTTTCCCAATCTGGCGGTATAACTGGCCCGCCTAGGTGGGTCTATTACATTACTTTGATAGCAGCCACATTTATTTCTATAAAACTTCATTGGTACGAATTAAACGGTGAGCTTCAAATACGGTCAGGATTTGTATTTGATCTCCTTTAATTCGATAAACAATTCTATAATTCTTATAAATCATTTCTCGAATATCTGGTGAATCAAATTCGGGTACAACTCTACCTTTTTTTGGATAAAGAGGAATTGAGGAAGCACGACCAATAAGTTCTCTGACAAATTTGCGAGCACGTGTTATACTATCCTGTGCAATGAAATTGTCAATGTCGGATAATCTATTTAGTGCTTCATTAGTCCAAATTAGTCTCAAGTTTTTCCCGATTATTTCTTCTGCTTTCTAGTTCAGAGATAAGTTGATCTGTATCAAAGACCTTTCCAGTCTCAGCATCTGAGATACCACGCGACACAGATTCAATAAAATATTTATTCTGTTGAAGTCGGTCATAATCGTCAGGAGTAATCATTACAGCAGCAGGGCGGCCATTTTGTGTAATGACAATTGGCTGACCTGTATTTTTTGTTTTGTTAATCCATTTGGAGATGCTACCTTTAAATTCTCCAATCGGTATTATGTCTTTTGCAATACTAATATTTTTCATAGGCACACTTTCGATTATTTTAAATACAGGCCTAAATATAGGATATAATATGGCCCAAGTCAAAAGAAATTGGCTGCTAACCGGCCCCGACTTTCCGGGGTCTACTACATTGCATGGTAGAAGGAATGCACGACTGAGAGTGTTAAGGATTTTAAAGGCAACCTTCAAGGAAGTGTGAACCTTGAAGGTTACCAAACTTTCCTTATTGCAGCAGAATCATTTTCTGCGCCTCAACAAAATCACCCACATTTAATTCATAAACATACACCCCGCTGGCTAAAGAGCCGGCATCCCAGGTATATTTATAATTTCCCGGAGTAAGTTTATCTGAAGCCAGAGTAGCAACTTCCTGCCCAAGTAGGTTATAGATTTTCAGAGTGACGAATTCAGATTTAGGAATTGAGAATTCAATTGTCGTATTGGGATTGAATGGATTGGGGTAATTCTGATGCAGCACAAACTCTGTTGGTGTATTCTTGCCCTCAAAGATAACTCCTGTGGGATCATTCTGCGGATTATATTCGAATACCGTTGAAGTTGGTGTCCACGGCCAGTCTGTCGATGAACCGCCGATGACATAAATTTTTCCATTTACTGCACTGGCATGTCCGGCGGATCTGGTTGTCGGCAACGGACTCAGTGATGACCAGGTATCAGATACCGGGTTATATTCCCATGAATCAGAATGAGGTGAACCTCCGTTGTACCAAGTTCCGCCAAAAATATAAATTAAACCATTTACAGTACTGACAAAGTAATTCCCAAGCACATGAGGCATGTCATTTTTTCGTGTCCAGATATCAGTAGCAGGATCATATACTTCAACTGTCTTACGCTTTGCGGTAGTTGAACGCCCGCCAAAAGCGTAAATCTTTCCAGCAACAACGCAGGTACTAAACCACGCTCGTGCGTCATGCATAGAATTTTTTTGGAGCCAGGTATCAGTTATCGGGTCGTACTCCTCAACATCCGCGAGAGCTATACCAGAAGAAAAGCTCCATCCCCCAATTGCATAGATTTTTCCATTGACAACACTGGATGATAAACCGGTTCTGACCGTATGCATATTTGTTTTTGTTGACCAGGAATTTGTTTGCGGATCGTATTCCTCTACTGTTGATAGAGACATTGAGCATTGTATAGAGTCTCCTCCTATAGCATAGATTTTGCCATTTACAGCGCTTATAGTCAAACTTGCTCTTGCCGTTGGCATGTTTTCTTTTAGCGACCAGGAGTTTGTTGCCGGATCATATTCTTCCACTTTTTTAGAACTTACTGGAGAAGTACATCCACCACCTGCTGTTTCACCTCCAATTGCATAAATTTTTCCATTAACAACACAAGTGCCAGGATTGGCACTGGGGATTATCATATTTGCTTTTGTTGTCCAGGTGTCGCCTTGTGCCATGCAGATGGATGTCATACCCGACAGCACAAATGTTGCCAACAGACAACCCAACCAGATAGAAACACCCCCCTCTTTGAATTGCACCAAACCCTTCCCGCTCGTAAATCGAATAATTGATAACACACAATTCATGATAGCACCTCCTTTGATTGAGTTAAACATTCACCACTATGTTGGCTCTTCTGAACCATAGTTCAAAAGATGTGCCAACGAAAAAAGAAACGATAGTTTTAACACTTTAATATTTTGGGAAACAACAGGTTAGGGCAGCAGATAGTTCAGGTTAATGGTTTTTTTGGGATTAACCAATCCGCAAGATTTTTGCGGATATTTTCCGGTAAAGGTATATAAACATTGTATTTACGGGATTTTACGGGTTTGATGTTAAATCGCAAAAAAGTTGCGCTTTTGGAAAAGGGGATACTTATTCAGGTCTTTTAATACCTAATTTTTTCATACGGTAGCGTATGAGCTGTTCAGTTAAATCAAGAGATTGGGCTGCTTTGGTCTGGTTCCAGTTGTGGGCGATCAGGGCATTTTGAATAATTTTTTTTTTCACTTTTAAATAACTGATCTTTTAGCGGCACTGCCACAATGTTGTTCTGCTCTTTTAAAAATTGATTAAATTCCCCACGCATATCCGGAGTAATAATATCCGGCTCTATTATTGTGTTTTCGAGAGGAGTAAGCGTTACCAGGCGTTCAATAAAATTGATCAATTCACGGATGTTTCCTTTCCAGGTCCGTGTGCACATAAAATCTAAAATTTGTCCATGAAAATATTTAATATTTTTATTTTGTGCTTCGTTGAATTTGGCCAGAAAACTGTTGGCAATCACCGGGATATCTTCCGCACGCTCGTTTAAGGAGGGGACAATTATGGGATAAACATGCAGGCGGTAATACAAATCTTCCCTGAACTTGTTTTCTTCCACCATTTTTTGCAGGGATATGCTGGCAGCAGCCACAACACGCACATCTACATCATGTGATATATCGCTGCCAACCGGCCGGATTTCACCTTCCTGCAGGACGCGCAGTAGTTTTGACTGAACATCCAAAGGTAAATTGGTGATTTCATCCATAAACAAAGTACCCTGGTTCGCCTGCTGAAACAAACCTTTACGGTCTTGTGTTGCGCCTGTGAAGGCGCCTTTGGTATGTCCAAAAAGTTCGCTTTCAATTAAATGCCCGGAAATGGCGCCGCAGTCTATGGCAATAAAGGATTCATCTGAACGGCTGCTGAATGTATGGACTGCATGGGCAATAAGTTCCTTGCCTGTACCGCTTTGTC
>CAZIKB010000236.1:0-4800 GCA_964539665.1 uncultured Cytophagia bacterium | reverse complement strand
TTGATTCTCACTTTAATACTCTTCATTTTTTCATAAAACTTTTGACACTACCATTTAATCAATCTGTAAATATATACAAAAAATTACCAAATTCCAAAAACTAATCCTCACACACCACCGCAGTTCCACTCGCGCTGACCATCAGCATGTTGCCGCCCGAACCAATTCCGATGGTTTCATAGTCCAGATCAACCGCAATAACCGCATTAGCGCCCAGCGCCCTGGCTTGCTCATTCATTTCTTCAATGGCAATCTCTTTAGCTTTTCGCAATTCATTTTCATAAGCTGCTGATCTGCCACCGACAATGTCCCTTATTCCAGCGAAGAAATCCTTAAAAATATTGGCTCCAAGAATGGCCTCGCCACTTACCAGTCCATGATATTCAACAATTTTTTTACCTTCAATATTGGGAGTCGTTAAAACTAGCATACTTATTTCCTTGTTTGTTATTTAGTTATATAATTTATGATAATTATCTATCCACGGAAAATTGTATTTTCGCTATTGAACATTTTTGAACAAAAGTAAAGACTGATTCCTGCCAGGACAATCAGTGAAAGATACACTTCCGTTAATAACCCGACCTGAATCGTTCCTGAAATTATATCTTTTGTAGCCAGGGAAATATTCAAAATTGGTATCAGGGCTGTGGTTGAATTCAAGGTCACACCAGGCATCAGGCCAATTACCGCGGGTAAGATAACCACAAATGTCATTGGGCTGATCAGGCTCTGGGCTTCCTTAAAAGTTTTTGCAAATAAAGATAAAGATAGCAATATGCCAGCAAAAAAAATCGTCAACGGCAATAGCAGTGACAGAACTAACACTATTGATTTAACTTCAAGAATGCCTAAAAGCAATTGTAAAAACTCAGGCGGAACTTCAGTCATTTGTCTTATCGATATATACAAGCCCACCATTGATATCACGGCTGAGGCAATTCCAGTTAAAACCACCACGCTAAACTTACCAATTAAAATTTGGAATCGACTAACAGGAGAGGTGAGTAGTGTTTCGATTGTGCCGCGCTCTTTTTCCCCGGCGCCAAGATCGATTGCAGGATACATACTGCCTGTAAAGCAAAAGATTATAAATAAATAGGGCAGAAATCCGCCAATCGTCTGGCCGAGACGTTCTTTCTCGGTGGCAATGTTTACCTCTTTAAGGTTGAGCGGTTCAACAATTTTTTTATCCAGGTTCAGAGTACTGAATCTATCTGAAATTAACTTTTCTTTATATTCCTCGACTAATTTTGTCAAGCGTCTTTTAGTGATGTCTTCGCCATCTCCCTCAGTAGATTTGAAGTAAAAATTAAGCGTACCCGGAAAAAGATTCGATACAAGCTGGTCAAAATTTTCAGTAAAGATAAAAGCTGCATCTAAACTGTCTTCTTTAATCAATGCCCGGGCGCTGTCGGGATGGATATCTTCGATGACTTTTAAATCATCTCGATCTAACAGAGAATTTTTGAAGTCTTCTGCCTGGTTATGGGTTACGAGTCCAATCTTCAAAACCTGGGCTTGAGCCTTTTTGACTTGAGAAATCTGGATGCGGGACATGACTGTCATGATAATTGGAAATAGCAAGAGCGGCACAAGTATCATGGCTATTAATGTGCGGCGATCCCGAAGGGTGTCGATGAGTTCCTTTTTAAAGATAGTAATTATTGATTTCATGTTATGCCTCCTCCGTGAGCCTGACAAATTCATCTTCTAAAGATTTGGATTGCATTTGATTAACAAACTCCTGATAAACCCCGTCATAACAGAGTTTACCGTTATGGATTATAGCAAGGTCATCGCTTAACAGGCTGACTTCGCCCATGATATGGGTTGAAAAAATAACGGTTTTGCCTTGATCGCGCATATCTCTGATTAATTGAATAATGTTTCGTGCTGTGATCACATCTAATCCGGCAGTGGGTTCATCAAAGACTACAATTTCCGGGTCGTGGATGATTGTCCGTGCAATTGAAACTTTCTGGCGCATTCCGGTTGACAGTTTTGCTATTCGACGACTGGCAAATTCATGCATGCCTAAACGGGTGAAAATTTCGTCCCGGCGTTTTTTATACAAATTATTATCCATATCGTGCAGGTCGGCATAATATTTTACTAACTCGCTGGCGGTAAGTCGATCATAAAGCTTGGTAGTTCCTGTGAGAAATCCCAGCCGGCGACGCACTTCCTGGGGCTGGTGTACCACGTCATATCCAGCAACAGTGATTGAACCGGAAGTTGGTTTTAACATGGTAGCAATCATGCGCAGAGTGGTAGTTTTTCCAGCGCCATTTGGCCCTAAAAGTGAAAATACTCTGCCGGGCTTGCAAGTGAAATTGATACCGGCCACGGCTTCTACTTTGCCGTTTTTCGAAACAGTACCTATTTCTTTCTTCTGCTGCCTTGTCAGTTTAAACTGTTTTTTTAGCTCCTTAACTTCAATCATGTTGTAATCTCTTCCAGTTAAAATTACTGTATACCAATGCCTGGCACTTACTTTTCGACTACTGGCCGTGCTGAGTCAGTTCTGCCAAGATGCTTGTTAAACCAGGCAATGATTCTTTCACCAATGTCGATGATGAATTTAGGCTCACGAGGTCCATGTGGCGTTCTTGGATAAACAATCATTTCTGTTGGGCAGCCCTGACGCTTCAAGGCGTTATATAATTCCAGTCCCTGAGAGAGAGGAACCCTAATATCCTGCTCTCCATGTATTATTTGAGTTGGAATGTTCACGGCCTTAATGTTAAACATTGCCGAATGTTTCATATAAGCATCTATACGATCCCACGGTTCACCACCAAAATAGTCCGGCAAAAAACCTGAGATATCGGACGTACCTGTGAAGCTCATTAAATTGGTCACACCTGCGCCAACACTAGCAGCTTTAAATCGATTGGATTTTGTTACAATAAATGAGGTCATAAAACCACCGTAACTCCAACCCATTACGCACAGGCTATCGGGATGCGCAACTCCCATTCCTATAACTTTGTTGACGCCGGCAATCAGATCATCATAATCGCCGAAGCCCCAGTCATTGTAATTCGCGAAACGAAAATCTTTACCGTAACCGCTGCTGCCACGCGGATTCGGTTTGAGAATGGCGTATCCTTCCTGAGCAAATGCCTGAATCGGGTAGATTGAGCCTGCCCCGGTAAAACTTTGAGTGTAAACCCCAGCGGGCCCACCATGAATATTTAAAATAAGTGGATATTGTTTATCTAATTCATGGTATATTGGATAAGTAAGTAAACCTTCAATTTCCATTCCGTCTTTTGATTTCCAGGTAATCACTTCTGTTCTGGCCATTTGGAGTTTTGGAAAATCTGCATTTACATTTGTCAGTTTCCTGAGCTTGATTTTTTGCGCAGGCGTAATGTACACATCCGGCGCGGTTTCTGGAGTTTGGTGAATGAGGGCGAGCATTTTACCATTTGCACTTAAAGACGCTCCGGTGAAATTTCCAGGGCCTGACAATTTTGCACGCGGTGCATTGCCATTAATGGGTAGAACAAATAAACGCCGACTGGTATGATCTGTTTCATTAAAATAAACGTGTTTGCTATCGTCTGACCAACTAACCAATTGCGGTCGACGATCCGGGGTAGGAGAGAGCTTCTTTGGTTCGCCGCCTTTTGCAGGCATGATATAGACATCTGTGGCACGCGCCCACCTGGGCTCGCCGCCGTCTGAAACAAAGGCCAGCCATTTTCCATCGGGTGAATAAAGGGGATTGTTATCGCGGCCTTTCCAGGTAACTATCGCCGTAACTTCACCGCTGTCAGATGGAACTGAAGAGATGTCTGTTGTTGGCCAGGCGTCGACCGTGGGATTGACCTGATGTGCAAAGGCAATGGATCTGCCATCCGACGACCAGCTAAAATCAGTGACATGAAAATCACCCGACGTTAACCTTTGTACTTTTCTTTCTCCTTTAGAGTCTTTCGCTACTGTTGTGGTGTACAAATGGGCGTTTTTATAATTGGTGTCGAGCACTTTCATGTCCCGTTTTTCTTTTTTGTCTTTCTCTTCCTCCTTCGTCTCGGGATCATTCATAGTGTACGCGATACGATTGCCGTCGTTCGACCAGATGTATGAGTTCAGGCCGGATTTTGCTTTAGTTAATTGTTCTGCCTCTCCACCATTCAGCGGAATGAGCCAGACCTGTGTTTTAGCTTTTTCCCCACGTGATGACATAAAGCTTAGATATTTCTCATCCGGAGAAAACGCTGGATTCGTACAGGATTTTTCCCCTCTGGTAAATTGCTGGTTAATTTTACCCTCTGTTGAAACGATCCAGATATGGGTTAGATACTCTGATTTTTCTCCTTCCAGCAACGGGGTGGAAACCGAGTAGGCTACGAGATCCCCGTTCGGTGAAATGGCGGTGCCGCCAACGCGTTTAAATTTGATCATGACGTCCGGCGTCCATCCAGCAGGCTGTTGTTGTGCAACAGAAATCGTTGCAATGCAAATTAGCAGGAGAAAGAATCCCCCAATACCTACTTGTTTTGACTTGAGATTTGAATCCATTTGGCCGTCCTCCTTTAAAAAATAGAAGCCTCTCGGCGAGGTAGAATTATTAATTGTCAAAGATTTGAATTATTCTCCAATTTTAAAGAAAAAGCAGAAGATTGGAGGTAGACTTTTACTAAATTTTAAAAGTTTAGCAAAAGAGAATATATTTAATAAAGATACAAATTTATAGGCTTTATGTCAAATATAAAAAAGCCGGCCCTGAATCACGCATTGACTCATAATAAAAGTAACCGTGTCAATTTGCAAAATTGGTCGTTG
>CAZIKB010000235.1:0-4881 GCA_964539665.1 uncultured Cytophagia bacterium | reverse complement strand
GCTAATATGAATTCAACTTTTTTCATTTTTTCATGAAACTTTTGACACTACCTTTTAAAATTAATTTATTCCTTTTATTTTTTTAATTTAGGAGCCACCAATCTTAATTTCAACTAAATATAATACATTTTCCGAATGAAGTATTCACAATGTTAAAAGCTTAGTTCGTCTAAGCTTTTTGGCAAGTGGAACTAATCGCTATTTATCCGCATTTGCCTGTGCTACTTTTTAGTAAACAACGTAGTCTTCCGTGAAACTAAGTACATTTCAATCTTTACGCCTATTTTCTGCAACTGGATTTAGTAACTAAAGTCTTTAAATTTAACCTTAAAAAATATCGCATAAAGCACCGGCACCACGCCAAGCGTCAACATCGTCGCGAACAGCAGTCCAAACATAATTGCAACGGCCATAGGTTCATACATCGGACCGCCGCCAAGGTAAAGCGGAATCAATCCCCCAATTGTAGTAGCAGTCGTTAATAAAATCGGACGCAATCGACGTTGTGCAGCTTCAATTACGGCTCGAGGCGCTTCAAGACCGTTGTCCTCCCTTTCTATTCGGATTCGGTCAAGCAGAACAATGGCATTGTTAATTACCACGCCTGCCAACGCGATAACTCCCAAAAACGTCATGAAGCCAAAGTAGGAACGAAGTACTAATAATCCAATGACCACACCAATGAGACCCAGCGGGATTGTCAACAAAATAATGAGTGGGCGACGCATTGAATTAAACTGTCCGACCAGAAGCAGTACGATGATTAACCCGGCGATCGGCAGTTTTTCATTAATCGAATTATTCGCTTCAACCGAACTTTCCATTTCACCACCCAATTCATATTTATAGCTCACACCCCAGTCCTTTTCTTCTTGTTGCAACCAACGATCCATTTCCAGGGCCACCGCAATAGGAGTTGTTTCAGCAGTTACTTCGCAATTTATGCTCATGACTTTTAATAAATCACGCCGTCTTATTTTTGACGACTGCCAGACAATCTCCAAATCTGCAACCTGTTTAAGTGGCACATTTTGTCCAGTTAACTGGGCACACACATTGATAGTTTCCAGTTTGCCAATATCCTGTCGCTCAGCGGCAACTGAACGAAGTGTTACAGGAATCACTTTATCTTTTTCACGATACTGGGTGATTTCAATTCCAGTAAGCGCTGTTTGCAAGGAAAATGCGATGTCTTGATTGGACACCCCCGCTCGCTTGGCACGCGCCTGATTAATATTAACCACCATTTTTTTTGTACGTTGTCCCCAATCATCATGAATATTTTTTGTGCCGTTTATCGATGCCATTTTAGCTTTTACCTTATCGGAAATTTCGAATACTCGATCAAGATCTTTACCCAGAATTCGAATAGATACAGGAGCGTCAGATGGTGGACCATACTGCAATCGGCTGATGTTGGGACGAACATCTGGAAAATGTTCTATACAAAAGGATTCGGTTTTTTGAATGAGTGAATCCAATATTGAACCTCCCGATGTCGTGTTGACAATAAAACACGCGTATCCCGGATTAGCCTGCTCCGGGCTGAATCCTAAAGCAAACGATGGCGGTCCTTGCCCGATATATGTTGACCAATTTATGATACCTTCATTTCGAACCGAATCTGCCATGAGTTCTCTTTTCATAAAATCTTCAACCTTCTCAACAATTTCTTCCGTTCGCTCAATTGGTGTGCCAATAGGCAAATTTAATTCAGCCGTGTAAACAGGCTTATCATTTTCTGGAAAAAAAATGTTGGGAAGGAATGCAAAACCTTGCATTGCGGCAATAAAAATCACAAAAACAACAATCAGCGTAAGTAAACGATGGCGCAACATCATGACTAAAAATCCACGGTATTTTGTATAGAATTTAGAGTCAAATTTATTCCTTTCGGATTTTTCTTTCACTTTAAAAAAATATACACAAAGCATTGGTATCATGGTTATGGATAATATCCATGAACAAAGCAAGGTGATAGTTACTACTTTGAAAAGCGGCGCGCAATATTCGCCAACCCCTGACTCTGCCAGGTAAATAGGTAAAAATGCCGCGGCTGTTGTAAGTGACGACGTGAGCAATGGAACTTTAAGTTCGCCAGCAGAATCAACGGCAGCTTCTATTGGCTTTTTCCCTTCCGACATTTGAACCATAATAGACTCTGACATAACGATAGCATTGTCCACCAACATGCCGAGAGCAATGATCAAAGAAGCAAGGGACATTTGATCGAGACCAATGTCAAAAACACCCATGAATACAAAACTCATAACCATGGCCATGGGAACCAGGGAAGCCACGACTAAACCGGTACGAAATCCCAGAAAGAGCAGCATAACCAGGAGTACAATGCCAACGGCCTGAAGAAGATTACTAATAAAATCGTCAACTTTTTTTTCTACATGATAAGGCTGAAAAGCGACAAATTCAAACTCAATGCCAATTGGGTAGATACTTTGCAAATGAGCTACTTTCTCTTTAACTTTTTCTCCAAGCTGGATAATATTACCACCCTCTCGCATGTTAATGGCAAGCGCCAAAGCAGGTGAGCCATTCGACCTGACCTTGGACTCTGGAGGATCAATATACCCGCGGTAAATATGCACCAGGTCCTCAAGATACAACAAATCCGAGCGGCCCGGCACATTGATCAGAGTGCGCTTCAAATCATTAACCGATTCAAAACTTCCAGTTGGTTCCAACTCAATTTTTTCCTGGCCAGTATTAATATCCCCTCCCGACATGACAATATTTTGGCTTGAAAGAATGCCAATAAGCTGAGAGGCTGACAGCCTGAGTTCCGCCAAACGAGCGTCGTTATATTCAACAAAAATACGTTCCTCCTGTTCGCCATGAATTTCCACTTTTGCCACTTCTTTAATGATTAAAAGCTCATTACGCACGTCATCTGCTATTTCCTTTAATTCTGCGTAGCTGAAACCCTCACCGGTAAGCGTCACAATGGTTCCGAAGACATCGCCAAATTCATCATTCACCCGAGGACCAATGACGCCTATGGGTAACTCTCCCCTATTCTTGGTCCGGTCGACTTTTCTGCGCAGGTTATCCCAGATCGGTTGCATTTCGGTATACATTTCTTGTATCTGGATAATAATAATGGAAACACCAGTCTTTGATTCACTGTAAATAAAGTCAATTTCAGGCATTTCCTGAATGGCCTTTTCCAGTTTATCTGTCACCAGCATTTCAACTCGCTCCGGGCTTGCTCCTGGAAAATCGGTTGTTACCAACGCCCAGCGAATAATAAATCCCGGATCTTCAGCACGAGGCATATTTCGAAAAGTGTTAAAACCTGCAAACAGTATAAGCATGAGAACAACGGCTGTAATTCGATTCTTTTCAATAGCAGCACGCGTAATATTCATACAGATTTCTCCTTAATGTTTAGGCAAAACAAATCTGTTCTATCATTATTACATTTATGAAAACTAATATTAACCACGGATTTCCATGGAATAACACAGATATTTTAACCTGAATTATTCACCACAGAAACACACGGAATAACACGGATAATTTAAAAACAAGAAATATGTAGTGTATGATTCAATTAATAATAACTTTCAAAATTTCTTCAATGCTCATCATTTAAACTATTAATTTCCAGTGTTTTTTTCCGTGTTATTCTGTGTAACTCCGTGGTAAATCTCCCGCGAACTTATCAGTTAAATAAATATAATGTTGATTAAATTTTGACTTTTAATCCCTCATTAATTCGACTCACACCTGCAGTGACAACCATTTCACCATCAGAGAGCCCTTCAAATATTTCCAGACCGTCTGCTGTTAATTCTCCAATAGTAACGGTTTTACGATAAATTATCCCGAATTCGGTTTCATCAGAAATCGGCTCAACTACATAAACGAAGCGTCCATCGCGATCTTCTACCACCGCATGAGAAGGCACGATAAATCGCTCACGCTCGTCTTTGGAGTCAAAACGACAGGCAACAGTTGCAGCCATACCCGGCCGAACAGCCTCCACCTTTTCGTCCAAACGTACTGTAACAGGAAAGGTTGTGCCAGCGCCGGTTGCAGCAACTCCCACTTCCAGAATCGTTGCCGGGTACTCATTATTTGGAATAGCGTCGAATGCAACGGTTACTTTGCTCCCTTCTATCATTTTGGAAATCAAAACCTCCGGAATGGAAAGCATAACCTCGATCTCCGAACCTGCAGTAAAAACAACTATCGGTTGGCCTGCCCCGACATTTTCATTCACCTCTACATTAACCTGGGCAATCGCTCCGCTTACAGGAGCTGTAAGTCGTGTGTAGCTTTGTTGCAATCGGGCTAACTCTTTTTGCTTCTCTGCAGAGCTCACTGCGGCATTTACCGATTCTGAAGCTGAACGAGCAGCATCCAGATCACTTTTGGAAGCATTATTATTTTCATATAATGCTCTAACTCTCTCGTAGTTGGCATCAACATTTCGAGCCTGAGCCCTACTCTGAATCAGCGCGGCATCTGCCTGTTGAAATTTCAATTGATAATCCTTGTGATCAAGCTCTGCCAGAATACTACCGGCGTTGATTTTGTCCCCAACCTGCACGGCGACACGATTAACGGTACCAGGAACTTTGAAACTGAGCCTGGATTCCATACCGGCTTGCGCCACACCAGTAAAATAGCGAATTCGGGAACCACCAGTAGAAAAGACCTGCTGATACCGCACCGGCCGAATGATTTCTTCAATTTGCGGTTCCTCGCCACATGAAATAATAATCAACGAAAACATCGAGAACAATAAAATTGCTGCGAATGATTTAAAGTTAATCATCTTTCCTCCCTTTACTTCTTTGTTTAGACTTCTGCAAAATGCTCTTTCTCTGTCATTCTGCTATATTGAAATGCAAATGC
>CAZIKB010000234.1:0-4999 GCA_964539665.1 uncultured Cytophagia bacterium | reverse complement strand
AATAAAAAGTTCGGTTAATTGTAATCTTAAAATAAAATTCGAAAGAAATTTCGTTAGATGAATATATCAGTTTTTAAAATTTTTGCCAAAATAATATTTAATTAGTTTTATCGTTTAATAAAACATGTTAAGTTTGTTATTGTAATATAGATCCCGCCAGAGTGCAACAAAGTGATAGTTAATGAGATAATGCAATAAAAAGAATTTAAAGATCTGATTAGGAGACAATCATAAGTATTCTGACAATTCTCTGGTCAATGGCAGCCGCGATTTGTCTGACCATTGGTTCGTTTTCGCTCATTATTTGGTTTCGCAAAAGAGAAACACGGGCTTTTCTCTTTTTCGCAATAGCGGCATTTTCTGCGGCTTTCTTTTCTATGACTGATCTGCAATACTATCATGGCGGAACAATCACAGAGCTTGTGGATGCGGTGCGCTGGGCAAATCTTGGCGTCTATGGCTTATTGATAGGCCTGGTTTGGTTTTTTTACTTCTATTTTCAGACAGCCCGTCTCTGGCTGGCCTGGTCTGTTACGATCGGTTGGACGTTCTTGATAATAATAAATTTTATATCAGCTAATACAATTGTATATGATCAGGTAACAGGAATCGAAAAAGTTAGCCTGTTCTGGGGTGAAGAGTTTTCCCGTCTGTCAGGAAGCCGGAACTTTTGGTCGCATGTGGCTGATTTCATTAGCCTGGCTATTCTCATTTATTTTACTGATGCATCTATACGATTATGGAAAAAGGGGCAGAGGGAGCGGGTACTCCTGATTGGCGGTAGTAGCATCTTTTTTATGATGGCCGCAGGTATTCACACCCCATTGGTCGATATGGGGCTGGTATCCACACCATATATGCTTACTTTTTCTTTCTTGTTCATAGTTATGGCAATGGGAATTGAGATCAGTTACAGTGTTATCCGCTCATCCCAGCTATCTAAAGAGATAGTGGCCAATGAAAGACGCTGGCGGTCACTTCTGGAAGATGTAAAACTTTTGATTGTTGAAATAACAAAAGATGGAACGATCAATTATATTAATCCCCATTTCCTTAAATCTACCAACTATCAGGAGATCGATCTTTTAGGTAAATCTTTTATAATCCTTATACCGGAAGAAGACAGAAAAAAGATTTATGAATTAGCACAATCTATTCAAACTGTTGATGAACTGCCACAGTATCAGACCATGATTGTTGTCCGCAGCGGGGAAAAGAAAATGATTAACTGGTCTAATGTTGGAATGTTCGATTCGGATGGAAACTTTACCGGCACTCTTGCCATCGGAGCGGATGTCACCGATCGTGAAAAAGCATTTATGGAAATCGAACAATTGAAAAACAGCCTGAAGGAAGAAAATATCTATTTGAAAGAAGAACTTGTGCCGGATTCTCGTTATCAACATATCATCGGGAAAAGTGATGCACTTAAATATGCCCTGACCCGTATTGAACAGGTCGCTCCGACTGATACAACGGTTCTAATAGAAGGGGAAACCGGAGTAGGAAAAGAACTTTTTGCCCAGGCGATCCATCAGGCCAGTGGCAGGGCTAATCAGGTATTTATAAAAGTAAACTGCCCGGCTATACCGTCAAATCTTATTGAGAGTGAACTTTTTGGCCATGAAAAAGGATCGTTTACAGGTGCGTATACAAAGCGTAAAGGTCGATTTGAAGTGGCCAATAAAGGTACGTTGTTCCTGGATGAAATTGGCGAATTGCCTCTGGACGTACAATCAAAACTACTTCGTATACTTGAAGAGGATGAATTTGAACGGATAGGCAGTTCTGAAACACACAAAGTTGATGTGCGTGTTATTGCGGCCACAAATCGCATTTTGAAAGAAGAAGTCCATAATGGACGTTTCCGTGAAGATCTGTATTATCGTCTAAGCGCCTATCCAATTTCTGTTCCGCCGTTACGGAAACGAAAAGAGGATATCCCGATGTTAATTGAATCTTTTGTCGACAAGATATCCCGTAAACTCGGTAAAAAAATTGATAAAATTTCCCGAGAAACCCTGCAAAAACTACTGGATTATTCCTGGCCGGGAAATATACGGGAATTGCGCAATGTGATCGAAAGTTCCGTTATAGGCAGCGCACATGAAAAATTAATTTTATCGTTGGATACCAGGAATACCTTATCGGCCGATATGAATGAAACCACAGAAGAGACTGAATCGTTGAGTCTCGAAGAAGTGGAACGTCGATATATTTTAAAAATTCTTAACCAATGTAACTGGCGTATAAACGGAGAGCAGGGCGCTGCAAAAATATTGGCTATCCATCCAAACACACTTCGAAATCGTATGATCAAACTTAATATAACCAAGTCATAAGCATCAATTAAAATTACCGTATTTGGTATATTTACCATATTCGGTAAGTTGTTCACAGGTACATTGCTATCCTCCTTAATTCCTTAACTTATTGATTAATAATACCTTAACTTAAGCTAACCTAATTGGCATAATTGTTGAAGTTATAGCTGCAATCATCTACTATCTATAAAGCTATTAAACTATGGTTTTACTTAAAATTGAAACACAGATTAATGCTGCAAAACGTTCTGAATTTGAGCAGGCGATTCGCTTTATAATCAATTCTAAGGTAAAAGATAGTATAAAGCATAGCTGCCGCATATTCCAGAATATTGAAATGCCTGAATCCTTTATTTGTATGCAAGAATGGGATAATGAAGATCAGATTCATGAGTATATGAAATCAGATGGTTTTAAGTCATTAATCGGATCTATGAAAGTTTTGGGAGAAATTAAAAGCGCCTGTCTGATCAACAGTGAGTGTAACGATAATATTTTACCTGACATCACCTGAGGGAATGATTTTTAATAAAAAAAATGTACAATTTTACCGATCTGCAATTGATTTGCCTGATATATCGGGATGCATCGGTATAACAGTCTGAACGAAATGGTTAAGCGATATAAATAATTTATTTAAGTATACATTTAAAATTAGACTTCTGCAAAATACTGTAATTTGTCATTCCGAGCGGAGCGAAGGAATCTCGTAATCCAATAATTAATAAGAGATTGTTTCGTTCGCATGCTCACTCGCAATGACAACAAAAACTAATTTTGCAGAACTCTAATTTAAACTAATTATGGAGGTAGTAGATGTTTTTATCAAGATTTCATATTATAATGCTCATTTTAACAGCAGTGTTATTTACAGTGCCGCTTATGGCCCAGGAACAAAGCCGGGAATCAGCTGCTGTTGACCCAACCGCGGCACAATGGAGTTACCAATTCGCCTATGAGGGATTTTTCGATTATGATACAAGCGCGGGACGTCCTGAAGGCAATAAGGGTTTTCTGCAATTCCGCCTTGTTGCACCAATAGCAAAATCTGAAAGCATACCATTTACTATACTTCCCCGTCTAACTTTACGTTTGGTACAGAACAGCGCGGGCGAGAGTGGATTTGGCTCTTCGGATATTTTTGCTCTTGCAATCCTTGGCCAATGGTCATCGGGAAGATGGGGCTTAGGTCCTCAGATCAATTTTCCCTCCCAGGAGGGATTCGGCAATACCAATTGGGGCTACGGTCTGGCAGGCGTCATTACAGAGCGTGCTTTGGATGATGATCTTTTCCTGGCATTATTGCTGCAACAGACTTGGAGCAAAAATACTTCCGGTGAAACAAAAGCCACGCCAATGGGAATTAATACTATAATTGTCTACCAGTTAGGAGATGGCTGGTATGTGGGCAATGGCGATTTTGTGATTAGTTATGATTGGGAAAATTCAGCGTTTCGCGTCCCCTTTGGTATCCGTCTCGGGAAAGCTATTATTAGCCCGGGGACAACATGGAATTTTTATGCGGAATATTCCACCGGTCTTTATTATGACGACTGGCGTGGTTCTGTACCGGGACACGCCATACGCTTTAATGCACAATTTCAAATCCCGGTTGGTTTGTAGAAATGTTTCATATACGATTCCTGTTAGTCTATAGAATAAGAGATGTACTCCATCTCTGAGATCGGCTACATCATTCGGTCCATATTAAAGATGGACTACATTAAGAGGAGAAAAATTGTGAATAAAAAAGTAAAAACCCCGGCACAGCAGGAAAGGGATAAACGGCAGTTAGGTCGACTGCAAACCTTAATTGATGTTGTCTTTGGTCTCATGATCATAAGACTTTTTGCGCTACTGCCCCATTTAACAAATCCTGAATCCGGTGATTTTGATCCGCTGGTCATTTTTACCGAAAGCGGGGATAACTTTGTGATGTTCGTTATCGGATTTGTCCTGATCGCTATTTACTGGTACCAAAATAATAAAACGACCGGGAATCTGATCAGTACAGATACTAAACATACGACTCTCTCAATTGTTCAATTAATGTTTCTCTTACTTTATTTCTACAGTATCAGGCTGGATATGGAAACACATTCCGATGTATTGGCTTTGTTTATGCAAAGTGTGGCTCTGGCCCTGGCCGGCTTTACCGGTGTGGTAGCCTGGGTATATGCTTACAAATATTCTGACCTGGTTTCTGATGCTGTAACACCGCAGGAGGGCAATGAGATCAGGATAAGTATTCTGGCAGAACCACTGGCTGCTACACTTACGATTCCATTTGCTTTTATCGGACCCGGCGCCTGGAATTTATCCTGGTTGAGTGTCGTTCTTTTTGGTGTTTTATTAAAGAGACGGCATAAAAAAAGATTTACAGATTAAAATTCGGTTCTCGAAATCTGAAATGCAAATTAATGTCAAATAACAAAAAACAATTTCCAAAAAAATTCCCATAAACAAATATCAATTTGACAATTGAATATTGGGATTTGAGATTTGTTTGTTACTTGTGGTTATTTTTTGGAATTTATTTAGAATTTTAACCAAGGGAGGTTTTATGCGAGTATTTAAATTAATATCGGTTATGGTATTTCTTATGACAATTCTACTTTTTTATGGATGTCAGCAAACTGGTGAAGGAGAATCAGAAGCATTTAAAAAGTACGGAC
>CAZIKB010000233.1:0-5097 GCA_964539665.1 uncultured Cytophagia bacterium | reverse complement strand
CGGGACAGTAGCAGTAGAGCGCGTCACCGCCCATCACAACTAAATCAGAATTCACATGTTACTGCATGTAAAGATGCACATTGAATTATTCACCACCGAAACAAACGGAATAACACAGATTATTTAAAAACAATAAACTGATCTTGTATGATTCACACAACATTAATTTTCCAGTTTTCTTTAACGCTCATTATTTAGTCTGCTAACGAAGTTACAACCTCATAGTCAATTTTGGAATAGAAAACACTTTTATGTTAATCCATAGTTCGCGTGGATTCCCGCTTAAAAGATTGCGGGAATGACAGCAGGGTAGATGTTTTACCCGGCTTTGAAAATTGGATTACTGGACATTGCTTTTGAGAATCAGTATAAGAAGGGAATTCTAATTTCTTTCTCTAAACAACACATGAATATATTTATCCTGAGGACCGGGATTGTAGATTTGAATCAATTCCCATTTTCTATCATAACCTTCAATATTATTTCTCAGGTTTGTTATTCTTGCATCGGAAAAATCATCCTCAGGCAGCCAATCAAAAGCTTCCACTCGATAATTAAAATTTCTTATTTGATGGTTTTCAATTTTTACCTGTACCTGTGCAGTTTTCTCAGGTGCTAATCTTGGCAGTGGTACACAAATATCGTTCATTCTTATTACTCCTTTAATTAAAATAACAACAATAATAAAGTTAATAAATTTGAATTAAATTTCAAGTATTTTTTTAGACACGATGCACAATTTAGATATTAAAATCATTCATAACTCAAAATCTCAATTCCGAAAATAACCCGGGAAATTCGTCCTTTGATGCTACTCGTATCTTAGGGCTTCGACCGGATTAGTCAGCGCGGCTTTAATCGCCTGATAACTTACACTAAACAAAGCAATTAAAACAACTACAAAGCCTGCAGCTACAAATAACCACAATTCAATTGTTATACGATACGCAAAATTCTGTAACCATTTATGCATTGCAAAATAAGAAACAGGACAGGCGATCAATGCTGCTATTGCCACTAATTTGTCAACTTTTTCTAGAACGGCACAACAATTTCCCTATTTGAATTTCAGATTGCCAATATTTTTTAAATCCGAAATTGTAAATCCCCAATCCGCAATCGTTATCATTCATACCGCAACGCCTTTATCCCGAAAAATGCTCGGGATTTTCACCTTTATATTCTAATCGCATCTGAGGGCTTCGATTGGATTGGTAAAAGCTGCCTTAATGGCTTGAAAGCTCAAGGTAACTAAAGCAATGACCATGGCAATGATTCCAGCCACAAGAAATGCCTCAAGACCTATTGTAATTCGATAGGCAAAATCCTGCAGCCAATTGTTCATTGCTAAATAAGCAATTGGCCAGGCAATGACATTGGCAGCCAGAACCCATTTAGTGAAGTCTTTAGATAATAACAGGACAATATTTGAAACGGAAGCGCCCAGGGCTTTTCGAACGCCGATTTCTTTGGTACGTTGTTCCGCTAAAAAAGATGCCAGTCCGAACAAACCAAGACAGGCGATGAAAATAGCGAGCGCTGAAAAAACGCCGAATATGTTCCCCAATCGCTGCTCTGCTCGATACATCCTGGCAAAGAGTTCATCAAGAAAGAAGTAGTCAAAAGGTCGATTTTGCTCGAATGACTGCCAGGTCCCTTCTAAAAATGCCAGGTTTTCTGGGATGTTGGCCGGTCTAATCCTGATGGAAAAATAGCTAAACCATTCAGGTACCATATACATTACTAATGGTTCGATGGTTTCGTGCAGTGAGCGGAAATGGAAATCTTTCACCACACCAATGACCTGACCTTTTTCATTGCGTTCGGAGGGTCTGCCAAATCTTTTGCCAATCGGGTTATCCCAGGCGAGCTGTTTTACAGCAGTTTCGTTGAGAATGTAAGCGCCAGAGATATCGGTGGTAAATTCCCTGGAAAAGTTTCTGCCAGCAACTATTTCCATGTTGTACGTTTCGATGAACTTGTCATCCACAACCAGTGCCCTGGAGGAGAACAATTCATCTTCCTTAGCCCCTTCATAAAAAAACGGCATACCCCAGTCGCTGCCTCCTAAAAGATTTGAAGTTGCAGAGACATTTAAAATATTGGGATTTTGTAGTGCTTGATTTTTAAATAATTCCTGCTTTTGCTGCACAACACTATTACCCATACGGACTACAATCACCTGTTCTTTTTCAAAGCCGAGTTTTTTATTTTGAATAAATGCAAGCTGTCGATAAACAATCCCCGTTCCAATAATCAAAACAATAGAAATGGTAAACTGCACGATGATCAGTCCTTTCCTGAGCAAGGAGCGCTTTGAGCCGGCCCGGAAGGAACCTTTCATCATGGTGAGCGGTCTAAACGCGGATAAAAAGAAAGCTGGATAAGCTCCTGAAATAATGCCAACTATCAAAGCAATCCCAACCAATCCAATAGTCAAAAACATGTTATCGCTAAAATTTAGACTTAGTTCTTTAGCGGCCAGAGTATTAAATTTTTGCAGAAGAAGTTCAACCATTCCCAACGCCAGAATGATCGCAATTATGCTTAAAAAGAGTGATTCTCCCAGGAATTGCCTGATAAGCTGCAGTCGCTGTGATCCAACAACTTTTCGAATACCTACTTCTTTTGCACGGCTGGCTGATCTGGCCGTGGTCAAATTCATAAAGTTAATGCAGGCAATGAGTAAAACAAACAGAGCGATTGCCGAGAACATGTAGATATAAGTAATGTCACTATTGGCTTCAAATTCTTTCCTTAAATTTGAATGCAGGTGGATATCGGTCATTGGTTGAAGTTTAACTATTGAGCCGGCTGCTGCTTTTTCGCCTGCATATTTTCTGATAAATTCAGGCATTTTCGTTTCTAATTCTTCGGCTGACGCACCTTTCGCGAGAAGCAGGTAATTGTGGAAATTATTTACATTCCATTCGTTAGTATCCCACCTCTGGTACATAAAAAAAGGTACTAAAAAATCGAATTTGAAATGGGAATTATTCGGCACATTTTTCACTACACCGGTAATTTTCATTTCGGTTGTGTTATCGAAGAGCAGCGTCTTATTGAGGGGCTCCTCGTCACCAAAATACTTTTGCGCCATCTTCTCAGAAATGACTACAGAATTAGGTTGGATTAACGTGGTTTTGGGATTTCCTGCAACCAGTTCAAAAGTAAAAACATCAAAAAAAGTTGAATCTGTATACAGACCTTCACTTTCATAAAACTGTTTTTCACCATGCCTGACCAGACTTCGATTAAAAAAACGAAATCATACAAAATTTACAACTTCAGGGTAGTCGTGTTGCAAAGCCGGTCCCCAGGGTGCAGCAACACGGCAGGAGCCCTGGGTCGGGTCTTCGTTTTCTAACCTGGTTACACGATATATCTGATCAGCATTTTCATGAAAAGTATCGTAACTCAATTCATCCTGTACCCAGAGTAAGATTAAAATACAACTTGCCATGCCAATGGCAAGTCCAGAAACATTGATTAAAGAAAAAGATTTATGTTTAAGGAAATTTCTTAACGCAATTTTCAGGTAGTTTTTGAACATGAAAATTTCCCTAATTTGATTTCAGATTGTGGATTTTGTTCTGAAATCCACGATTGTGGTATTCATACAGCGACTTCTTCTTTCACTAAAAAATCGATTTAAAAAGAAATCACCCGGTAAAAATAATCTCAATAACCATGCCAGCATTGATTCTTAAAAGTTTGTGAGAGATAGAAGTATTCATTCAAATTACAAAGTGTTCGCTTACAAAACAAAGAGGGTACGCCAGCGGACACATGGTTTGATTTGCTTGATTTCTGATGAATTGTTTGGGGGAAGTACATTTGACATTTGAAAATAAGGTATATTTCTTACTTTCAACAGAACAAAGTGTGAATTCAACCTCACCATAACTGAGATATTACAAGGACTACATATTATAAGTTGCAAATTAAAATAAAAATTTTAGATTGCATTCGAATAAGAATTAGCATAAATTTATTATTACAAATGATGAGGACGGGGACGAAAATGGGTATGTTTGAGATTAAAACAAGTATCATTGACAATATAAGGCTGATCAAACTTGTAAACTTAAAAACGCAAGAATATATCTCTATTGTACCGGATTTTGGTGGGAATGTCAACGAGATTATCTTGCGCAAGGACAGCTGCAATTATTCAATATTAGAGGGCAACACAAAAATTGCAGATATATGTGAAAGTGAGCTTTTCAGAGGTGCGAAGCTTATTCCCTTTGCAAATAGAATTAAAGATGGAAAATATTCGTTTAATGGAAAATGCTATCAGTTACCTTTGGACTGTCCTGCTAAAATCCATGCAATCCATGGATTTATCTATAAAAAACCGATGCTTTTATGCGAACAAAAGGTCACAGAACAATGTGCCTTAATTAAATTGAATTGCCGATATTTGGGGAAGAACACAGGATATCCATTCAAGTTTAAGATGAATTTAACGTATGTGTTAACGGGTGACAGTGAATTTAAATGCACAACAAGAATACAAAACATTGATAATTGCCCGATGCCTTTAGTTGATGGCTGGCATCCGTATTTTAAAACCAAAGGACTGGTTGACATGCTTTTCTTAAAAATACCAGCAAAGTTAAAATCAGAAGTGGACAACCAACTAATCCCGACCGGAAATATATTACCGTTTGAGGATTTTACCGAGCTGCGCAAGATTGCTCAGGCAAAATTTGATACATGTTTTCAGTTGCCTCGCAGTGAAGGATGCGCTACTACTGAAATTTATGATCCTGATTTAAATATCAAACTAAATGTCTGGCAGGAAACCGGCGCTTTAAAATACAATTACTTGCAAATTTATATTCCACCTTCGAGATCGTCGATTGCAATTGAACCGATGACTTCAAATATAGATGCTTTTAACAATAAGGAAGGCCTCATCGTCCTCCAGCCCGAGGAATTCTTTCAGGCCAGTTACGGTGTGTGGCTTTCATAATGGGCCAACATGTTTTTTATATTTATCTGAGATTTGAAAATGGACAAACTGACTAACCATTCGGAGTCATTGAATCAACCTCAAGTCAAAACTTTATTTTCGAAACTTTATGGCGA
>CAZIKB010000232.1:0-5277 GCA_964539665.1 uncultured Cytophagia bacterium | reverse complement strand
TAATGTACGTGTATTAATATAGGAGTCATATTATGTCTACTCGACAAAAATTATTTCAAATATTTCTAATTGTATTTCTAATTTCAAACTATAGTGCTGAAACGTTGCATGCTACAGAATATGTTCTGTTTTCTCCGGATAAACAGATTCAAGTTAAAATCAACATAGAAGAAAAAGTTACCTATTCCATTTTCTATAAAACAAAGGAAATTATCGCACCCTCTGCAATTTCTTTGACTCTAAACGCAGGGAAAGTACTTGGTAAAAATCCAAAATCCATCTCTTATAAAACAGAAAACCATAGGACTCAATTGAAGCCAGTTATCCCGACTAAATCAAGGATTATTGAGGACAACTATAACGAATTGGTTCTTGAGTTTGAAAATAACTTTAGTCTTATATTCAGAGCGTATGATGACGGCGTTGCCTATCGTTTTGCCACAACAATCGACGACAGCATAACGATCATATCCGAAGAAGCAAATTTCAATTTCGCGCAAGACCACCATGTCTATTATCCCAAAGAAGAGAGTTTCATTTCCCATTTCGAACGGTATTATGACTACCTGAGACTAACCGAAATTGGCAATAAAATGATGTGTAGTTTACCAGCATTGGTAGATGTGCAAAACGGTCCCAAGGTGCTTATTTCCGAGGCAGATGTATATGATTATCCCGGCATGTTTCTTTCGGGAGATAACTCATTTTCATTACAAGGTATTTTCCCAAAAGTTATTTTAAAAACGTTACCTGGACGTAAACCAGACAGGCATGAAATTATTGAAGAACAGGCAAATTATTTAGCCCTGACAAAAGGTGAACGCCAATTCCCCTGGCGCGTTCTTATTATTGCCGAAGAAGACAAAGGTTTGATAGAAAGTGAAATGATTTATAAGTTAGCAGCGCCGCTGCAATTGCAGGATACTTCCTGGTTAAAACCCGGGAAGGTAGCCTGGGACTGGTGGAATGCTAATAATATATACGGTGTGGATTTTAAAGCTGGCATCAACACAGCAACCTACAAGTATTATATTGATTTTGCCTCCCAATACAATATTGAATATGTGATTTTAGATGAGGGATGGTCTCAAACAGATGATATATTAAATGTCATCCCTGAAATAGATATCGAAGAAATATGTCAATATGCAAAGACTAAAAACGTTGGTATTATTTTGTGGGTGCTGTGGAAGCCGCTTGAGAATCAATTAGATGAGGCCCTCGAGCAATTCTCAAAGTGGGGCGTAAAAGGTATTAAGGTGGATTTCATGCAACGCCATGATCAGTGGATGGTAAATTACTATTACAAGATTGCCAAAGAAGCAGCCAAACGGCATTTGCTCGTTGATTTTCACGGCTCGTATAAACCTTGCGGATTAAGGCGGGCGTATCCCAATGTCCTGACCAGGGAGGGTGTCAGAGGATTAGAACAAAGTAAATGGAACGATCTAAACACACCCGAACATAATGTTACTTTACCATTCATTAGAATGGTTGTGGGGCCAATGGATTACACTCCTGGCGCTATGGTAAATGCACAGAAAAGTAATTTTAAGCCCACATTTAACAGGCCGATGAGTATGGGAACAAGATGTCATCAGCTTGCCATGTATGTAGTCTATGAAAGTCCGCTTCAGATGTTATGTGATAATCCGTCAAATTATTTAAAAGAAGAAGGGTGTATGGCGTTTTTATCGGCCGTTCCTACGGTGTGGGATAAGACGATTGTTTTAGAAGCAAAAGTCGGTGATTATGTAATCATAGCGAGAAAGCGTGGCGAAGACTGGTACATTGGAGCTATGACGGATTGGTCTCCCCGAGAATTTGAGGTAGATATGAATTTTTTAGACAAAAGAAAATATAATTGTTCAATCTATGAAGACGGTATAAATTCAGACCGGTATGGCAGTGATTACCATCATTTTGAAAAAACCATCTCACAGGGCGATTCCTTAAGAATAAAACTGGCTCCCGGTGGCGGTTGGGTTGCTAAAATATCCCAAATGTAAAACATGCTGAATGTCATCGAACGGAAGCTCTAAATGATGGAGATTGTCGAATAGAATGTAAGAATGGATCAATCTGGCGAAGAACAAAGCGTTAGATTCATAATTCTTTTCAGCACCAGGTTGATAGGCAAGAACGCTTACTTTTTATTCGTATCATTCATACTTCAGCGCATCCACGGGATTGGCTGTCGCTGCTTTAATTGCCTGGTAGCCTACTGTCAAAAATGCAATGGCATATGTCAGCGCTCCTGCAAATACGAATGTAAGAAATCCGATGTTCGTCCGAAAAGCAAAATCCTGCAGCCAGTTATTCATGAAATAATAGGCAATTGGCCAGGCAATCACATTGGATATAAATACCAACTTTATAAATTCTTGCGAAATAAGTGTAGTAACATTTGATATAGTAGCACCCAGAACTTTACGAATGGCGATTTCTTTAGCTCGCTGTTCTGCCATGAATGCTGCCAATCCCAAAAGACCAAAGCACGAAATTAATATTGCCAATCCAGCGAAAATTTGTAATAGTTGCCGCATGCGTCTCTCAGCATGATAAAGCTGGTCAATATCTTTATCTAAAAATTTGAATTCAAAAGGATAGTCCGGGTTGAATTGATGATGAACATTTCCAACAAATTTTATAATCTCATCTAACCTCTCGGAACGCATGCGAACGAAAACGTATCTGTCCCACTCAGGATTAATCCAGAAAATAAGAGGTTCAATATTGTTGTGAAGCGATTTAAAGTGAAAATTTTTCATCACTCCTATGATACGACCCTCATTATTCCATAATGAAAAACGTTTGCCAATCGGAGCTTCCATCCCCATCTGCTCCACTGCTTTTTCGTTGATAATAAATGCCCCATCTGCATCGGTCAAAAAGGCGCTGGAAAAATCTCTACCCTCTACCATTTCTATACCGAACGTCTTGATGAAATCGAGATCAACCGAAAAGAAGTTCATCAACATCTCGTCCTCTGAAGTGCTTCCCTCCCAACCTGAAATCAACGTCAAGTGCCTTGTATAGGTGGGTAAGTCAGAAGCAGTTGTCACATTTAGAATATTCGTATTCTTTAATAAAGCTTGTTTGAAAGTGTCGTATTGCATGTTAAGTCCTCCTTGTTTTGCGAAATAAAAGAGGTGTTCTTTGTCATAGCCCAATTTCTTATTCTGGATGTAATCGAGTTGACTGTAGACGACTATGGTTCCAATAATCAGAATGAGAGAGAGTGTGAATTGTATGATTACAAGGAGATTTTTTAAACGAAAACCTTTAGTGCCGGGATGCTTATTCCCATTGAGAACACTGACCGGTCTAAAAGAAGAAAGTAGTATCGCAGGATAAAGTCCTGAAAACAATCCAGTCAGGGTAGCAATTCCTGCGATTCCTAATAGAATATTCAGATTAAAAAGGTGAATAAATTGCAGCTGTTTCCCACTCATGGCATTGAACGCAGGGAGTAAGATGAAGACAAGAATAAGCGCCAAACCCAGTGAAAGAAAAGATATCAACAGCGATTCACCAAAAAACTGTCTGGCAATATCTGTTCGATTTGCCCCAATTGCCTTACGCATTCCGATTTCCTTAGCACGTTTTGTTGAACGTGCAGTGGTCAGGTTTATGAAATTGATACAGGCGATAATGAGCACAAAAACTCCAATTACTGAAAAGAGCGCGATGTAAACTAATTTAGGTTTACTGTCTCCACTTATGTCAAATTTAAAATTGGAGCGAAGATGTACATCTTTCAAAGGTTGAAGTGCATATTTAAGATCAGAATTTTTGTACATTTCAGGGTCGATTTGTTTGATATGGTCGCGAATTTTGTTGTCCACGATGCGAATATCTGCTTTTTTATCCAATAACAAATACGTATAAAAATGAGGAATCCGCCACCTCTTCATCCAATTGTATTTCTCAAAGAGCGGACTAATGGGGCTGATAAAATCGAATTGCAGATGGGAATTTGCAGGGATGTTTTGAATAACACCTGAGACTGTGAAATCACCATAATTGAGCATTTTCAAGGTTTTACCCATGGGATTTCCTTCACCAAAATATTTCTCGGAGATTTCTTTTGTAATAACCACAGAGTTCGGTTTGGACAGTGTAGTTTCTGCATTCCCGTGAATGAAAGGAAATGTAAATACAGTAAAAAAGGCGGGATCTGAGAAACTGAACGCATTTTCATAGAATTTTTTATTTTTATATTCTAATAATATATTATCTTGTAATCTTGAGTAATGATACACCCTGACAAAATCGATGATTTCAGGATACGATTCTTTCAAAGAGGGCCCGAGAGGACTTGAAGTACCGGCAAATCTGGAAATAGTACCGTCTGGCGATCGTTCGGATCTCACAATCCTGCACAGCTCATTAAAGTTATCATGAAACCGGTCATAATTCAACTCATCATGAATCCAGAAAAAGATCAATATACAGCAGGCCAGTCCTATCACCAGCCCGGTGACATTGATTAATGAATACCCTTTGTGTTTCTTGATGTTTCTAAAAGCAATTTTCAGATAGCTCCTGAGCATGACAATCCTCCAGTAAACATTATTGCTGATAAAATGAGGAATGGATTTTATGATTTGCCACCAATACCAAACAGAAGCTTTCAATACACCTGTTTTATTCGCAATCTCAGCATAGATTTCTGCAAAATCACCGACTATGAAATCACGGTCATTTTTGTCGAGTGTGTGATAAAGAAACCACTCAGCTATTTTGGGAGGTTTTTTGATTTTTGTTTGCATTTTTTTCAGTAGAGCTTTACTAAACCTTTTACACTAAAATTGTATTTCTTAGAAATGTTGACCATAACTGCCTTTGATTGTTGTTCAAATCGTTGATAACAGGTTTAGTAAAGCTAAATTCTATTCATACTTCAAAGCATCCACTGGATTAGCGTTAGAAGCTTTAATTGCCTGAAAGCCGACTGTAAATAGCGTTATAACAAGCGTAATCACTCCGGCAAAAGCAAATAACCATAATCCAATATTTGTGTGAAATGTGTAACTCACAATCCATTTATTCATAAAGTAATACGATATCGGCCATGCAATCGTATTCGCGATAGCAACCAGAAAAACAAACTCTTTTGAAAGAATTCCAATAATGCTGGCATGGGTTGCACCCAAAACTTTCCTTATAGCGATTTCTCTGGTTCTCTGCTCTGCCATAAAAGCCGCTAAACCTAAAAGCCCAGGTAGTGTCAAAAGTTTTATGAAAAAATGAAGAGTATTAAAGTGAGAATCA
>CAZIKB010000231.1:0-5405 GCA_964539665.1 uncultured Cytophagia bacterium | reverse complement strand
CTATTACAAAATACTAAATTAAAAGATTGTATAATGCAATATTTTGACACTACGGCACATAAAAATGGGAGAATGTTATGAAAGATGAACAAGGAACAAATATTATAAATCCGGAAACAATGAAAATTATTCGGAATTTACGTGAGAAAGGCGTAATGGAAAAACAAAATAGAGATTATTATATAAACATTATGACTGAATGTTTGAGACTGAAATTCGGCGAGAGTAAAAGTATGATGACTTTAATAGAGGACCATGGACAAGAATGGTGCATAAATCACGGAATTATTGGCTACGACTATATTGCTAATGTGTCTTTTGCCAATACGAGAAATGTCAATAAACCAAAAGAACTTCCTGGAATTTCAGGGGAAGAATTTAATGATAATAGCTATTCATAATGTTTGCTAAACACAATTGTGCCGTGGTGTGTATCTACCATCATGAGATTCCGCGCATTGAAGGCATTTGGCTTCCTTGCCCACAGAGCAAGTTGAGAGCTACTTCTTTGCAAAATTGCGTTTTCGCCTGGTTATAGTTTGCTTACTCACTTTCGCTTGGGCTCATAATACATAAATAAGGGACTCCTGGCAAAAGATACATCTGGTTCTAACATCCCAGCTCTCACATACGCTATAACCTCAAAACAATGAGCGCCTTTTAACTTGGTGAGCCCTGAAATATCCTTTAGTGTAAAGGGGCCAAAGGCTTTTTTATAGGTTTTCTTTTCCCATTTGGAACCGCCCAGGTTACTCCCTTCTTCAGTGCTATATACCTTAACAGTATGATCGCTTAAATCTCTTACCGAAACCCCAATCCAATATGGTACGCCCATCGCCCAAATAGCACTACCTGCTTCAGCTTCAACAACAACTTCACATTTCTCATCGGTGCCAAAGGTACAATCTGCAATATCTCCCTTGGCTTGCCTGGTATATACTCTCACGATTTCAACATCGTTGGGTCCCATAGCGGTTCTCCTTACAAAATACTTATGAAATTCTGATGGCAGCCTGAGATCTTAGGGATAGCGTCATCATCTAAGTATCCAATCTAAATATTATCAGTGAATTCGGGAACAGATGCCTGTTTCTTTTCTGCGATAACCACCAGTCAAAAAGCTCCTCATCAAATTCTTTCAATTGAGGCAAAGTAACGAGGGCAGGCTTCTGCTGACTGCCCCACGCTACTTGCTAAGTGAACGAAACTTACTGCAAAAAATCACTAAAGTTAGCGGACTTCTTCAAAATATGAAAAAATAGGGCTCTTGGCGAAAGATACATCAGGATTTTTCTTACCTGATCGCACATATGCCAGAACCTCGAAGCAATGAAGACCTTTAATACTGGAAAAACCGGATACGTCTTTTAAGCTGAACGGGCCAAAGACTTTCTGGTAGGATTGGTCAGCCCATGCGCCCTGATAATTATCCTTTTCTTCGTAGTTATGTATCTCGACTTTACTGTCCGTCAGGTCGTGTACTGATATACCGATTATGTAGGGCCCACCATTGTTAAAAACTGCTTCGCCTGCCTCAGCTTCAACAACAATTTCTAATTTTTCGTTGGAGGCGAAAGTTGTATCTGCTATGGTCCCTTTCTCTATTCTTGTATAAACTCGTGCAATTTCAACATCGTTTGCATTCATAGTGATTCTCCTTTTAAAATATTGTGCGTTTGTATTTCACGAACCAGAACCGTCAGTTCTGGCCGCAATCTCATTGTGAATTATAAATCAGTCATTGATACTTTTTTTTCTTGATATTAAATTCCATTCACTTGTCAAAGAATCTTTGTTTTCTGAGCGTTGCCTATTTTCCCTTGTTACGCATGAACCTAAAAAGCGAGCTGTTAAGGACTATCATCCGTTGTCGACACGAGCCATCCTTATGATCAACAAACGAGGGCACTCCGCTAACGGAATGCCCTCAGCTTTTAGCTTGAGATATCCACCTAATAGATTATGCTTTGTGACAGACAAACAGCGGGCTACGAGCAATAGAAATATCAGGATTTAGTCTTCCTACACTCAGAACTGCCAACACCTCAAAACAGTCGTTCCACTTACCCCCGGGAAGGAGGTGTTCACAGTCCATTGCGTTAGTCTTGAATTGCTTTTTTTGTTGGTCCCATTTATTTATACCTGCAGCTTCAGCAAGATTGCCTGTTATTTCCTCATGCAATTCTATATTCATGTTGTGTGTAAGACATCTTACCGTAATGTCAAAACGATATGGTCCGCCATCATTAAATTTGGATTGTCCAGCCTCGGCTTCAACGACAATCTCAAACTGGTCATTGTGCGCATAACTAATGTCTGCTACATCAGAATTTACCTGTCTGGTGAACACTCTCACCATTTCAACGTCATTATCGTTCATTGTGAATCTCCTATAAATTAAAATTATAAATAGTAAGAATAGTGGTCACGGAAGCAAGTATTATAATTCTTGCTTTCGATTCCACTGTGAATTATAAATCAGACATTGCCCCCTCTTTCCCATCACCTCCTTTCATTTAATTTTCTTAGATTTCTGCAAAATGCTCTTTTTCTGTCATTCTGAGGAACCCTTCGATGTTGCTCAGGATAAACTCCGTTACGAAGAATCTGTGACCACAAAACTATCATTTTTGCAGTATGTTAGTGGTCTCAGATTCTTCGCTCCCAAAGGTCGCTCAGAATGACATTTATGTATATTTTGCAAAAGTCTATTAATTTTCTTATTTGAATGAACTAATTACTAAGAGTGAATGGATATTGATTTTCTCTCAGATTCATATTGAATTTCTCAATTTTTTATCTGTTCAGCCTGTCATTTCCCGATACCCTGGATTTTTGACTGAAAGAATCTTTTTTGATTATTAGAAAGGTAATAAAATGGAGAAAAATATTTTCTGTCTCAGGCAGATTTCTCAACCACTAAAGCGGATTCGAATGACAGAGTGGGATGTTGTCAGGTAAACTCTAACTAACCTATCAATGGCTGACTGACAAAAGTATGATACTCTAAATCATTCAAATGTTTGTTTAACAGGTAATAACCAAGAGATAAGGAGATCAGGCAAGCGAATAAATATCCGTATCCATAGAATACAAAACCCAGTTTTAAAGTTATCAGTGTGAGTAAAATATTTGATCCTAAAAATACAGAGGAAACTGCCACTAATTGGGCTTTTATGTCAAAATACATGAGAAATATCAGAACCATCAAAACTAACATTTGTAAAAAAGCTGTGATCAGAGTTTTTTCTATTATAATAGTTCCCATGATGGGTACGTTAAATAATGCGGCTAATTCTTTTGCATAGATTAGACAGAGTAAAGTAATGGTTCCTTGCAATTTTATTAATCCGATAAAGCTCTCTTTAACAGATTTTGCAATATTTAATTTTTGCTCAGTTATATTTTGGAAGGGATTCTTATTTAGAATGGCATGGAAAAATGCTCTGAAATGACCGTAAAAATCGGTTTCGACTTTCACCAGGAAATAGGTGTATGAAGGTATCACGGTTAAAAATGCTATAAAAGTGGCTGCATCGTAAGCGGTATGCGCATAAAGGAATGACTCTACCTGCTGTCCTTCCTGGCTAAACCAAAAAATTATTTTATCTACCCAGATGCCAGAGTTGTAAAAAAAACCAATCAGGACTAATTGCGGCATCATTTTAAAATATTGAAAGAAGGTGAAATCTGGTTTTGTTTGGCTTCTAAATTCTAAAAATACCCTGTCAAGTAAAATAAACAATAACAATATTTGACCAATTGTATAGCCATGAAGAAATCCGGTAAGACCATATCTACCGCCTAAAAACATGGCTGTTATGAAACTTATGCATAAACCAATTACAAATGCATAGAATATAATTCGAAAATTTTTAACAGCGCTTAAGAAAATCATTAATTGCCAGATACATCCTATTGTGATAAATAGAATTAATGCGGTAAATTTGTAAAGAAATGTATTATTCCAGATAAACATAAATGGCAGGGCAATCAAAAGCTGACAAATTACTGTGATAGTCAGTACGCTGCTAAAAGTTGGCAAAATCCGTTTCACATCATTCTTGTAAATCAGGTCTGACAGATACCTGGTTACGATGAGCTGTATCACCCCGGTAGAAATTAAAGAAAATGCAAAAATGTAAACTATTGTGACCAGGAAAACACTCATTTCATTCGATGATAAAAAAGTGGTTGAGAAGATCCCTAACAGAATTAAACATAAAATAGAGAAGAAGATGGGACCACCTGCTATGGAAGTTGAAAGCAACACCCCTCGCAAATCGTCGATGTAAGTATCATGCTTAAATATTTTCCTTAATCTAAATCCAATTCCTGCCATTTTTTTATTCCCCTAGATATTTTTTATACAATTCACGATATTTGTTGCTTAAATTAGTTTTATTGTAAAATTGTGCCACTCTTTTTTTACCTGCTTCCCCCATTTTAAATCTAAGTTCTTTCGATTTATAAATTCTGATTATAGCATTAGCGATTTCATGGGAATCGGTTATTCCGGCAATAAAACCGCTTTGCCCCAATGCTTTATCTTCAGGTGTACATCCATATAATAACTCTCTGCATGCACCCACGTCAGTGGCTACAGCAGGTATCCCCATACAGTTTGCTTCAAGTATGACCAGGGGTTGCGCTTCACTAATACTGGTTAATACCAGAAGATCAATTTTGGGATAATATTCACAGATGTCAATTTTGCCTGTGAATTGAATGATATTTTGCAAACCCAAAAGATTTGTTAATTTCAGGCATTCTTCATAATAAGTTTCTTCTTCATCTGTCGGCCCCATGATATATATTTTCAATTTCAATATGGCATTTGCAACACTCTTACACGCACGAATGAATGTTTTAACATCTTTAATTGACACAACCCGACCCATGAATCCAAGTACAAATTCATCGGGATCAGCCTTTTTTTCTTTTTTGAGATTCTGCAATTTCTTGATGTCTACAGCATTGGGTATTAACATAGTTTTGGCAGGATCGGCGCCATCTTCCAGTTGAAAATTTTGATTGGCCTGAAATAATGTTATGATGACATCCGCATAATTATAACAAAGTGCACTCAAACTTGTAAACATTTTCACCCAAAGGTCTTTAAAACTGCTTTGTGATTTGCGCACTTTTAGCTGGTGATTATCGTTTTCATAAATCCAATCCGCCCGGCTAATTTCAATTCGTCTTTCCCGGGTGTAAATACCATGTTCAGTCAACATCAGGGGACGGTTAGATTTTAATTTAGCAACCACTGCTAACAGGCCGGCATATCCTGTTGAAACTGTGTGATAAATGGCGGCATCAGGGAGTTCAGAAACTAATATTTTAAAAATGGGTTGATGAATAAACCGAAAGGTCCAGAAGTAGTCAATAAAGGAATCATCAAC
>CAZIKB010000230.1:0-5414 GCA_964539665.1 uncultured Cytophagia bacterium | reverse complement strand
AGAAAGTATATTTGCCTGCAATGAAAACACCGGTAATCCCTGCTGCAAGGAAGGCCCTGGCAACTTGGTTCAAATCAAATTCCTGCTTCTGAAGTGAACCAAACAAAGCCCCTCCAACCACTCCGCAACTTCCGGCGGTAGGGGTAGCCACAATAACACCCATCGAACTTTTCACTTCCATAATGGCACTGGTAAAGGCTATTATGGTGTTATTGATTGTTTTTTTAATGAGGCCTTTTTTTTCTGCTGTTTCAATTAGGGTTGACTGGGATCCCAAAATCCTATCTTGATAGCTGGTACCTTTTAAGCCTTCATCAATAGAATTTTTTATGATAAGAACAATTTCTTTCATTTTTTTCATGATGGAACTGGCATCCAGACCGGTAAGGGCGCTTTCGTACATGATGGCCAAATCAGACAAAATCAGGTTTTCCTGTGTTGCCAATTCCAGCATTTCATCCACAGTAGTAAAAGGAAGGCTTATTTCAGTAACTGATGGTGCTGGCATCACTGGGAATAATTCAAAATTACGGTTTACTGTTTTTGTCAGACCGGGAAGGTCTTCAATTTTTTTACACAAACTGCTGCCGGATTTAACATGCATCAGTAAGTTCCCATCAGTATCTTGTGATTTGGATAATTTGAAATCTGAAAAATTTGTGTTAAGAATTTGTTTAATTTCGGAAACATCTTCTTCTGTTACATTTTGAAAAAACAATAGGTTTTCAAAAAAATCACCTTTTATTGAAACTTTAAACGTATTCCATTCCAATATTTCGAACATGCCGCCACCGGTTGAAATGGCCAAAATATTTAAATCTATCGCCTTAGGATATTGAACGTTGATTTGATAAGCATTAGGGTGTTTGTTTTCAATATCAGTTACAATATATTCAATAGAGAAATTGCTGTTTTCAAGATGTTTCTCGTAGTTTATAATTTCAGCGTTTGTCATTTCCAAACCCAGCAAACCACCTGCCAGCCCCAGTGCTGAACCCTGCCCCAGGTAAGTGGTGGCCAGTGAACTGGTTCTGTCGAACTTCACAATTACTTTAGTGAAATTCGACTTTCCTGATTGCCTAATAAGGCTGCCAATTCTATGGGCAGCAGCGGTATGCGAACTGGATGGTCCCCTCATAACAGGGCCAATTACATCGTTAAAAATACCTGGTATATGTTTTGATTTCATCTGTTAGATTAGAAATTTATTGTTGTGAATACTTCTCAAATATTGAATTGGCCAAAAACAAATCCTGAACACCCAGTCCCACACTTTTAAAAATCGTTATTTCATCATCATTTCTCCGTCCGCTAGCTTTTTTGTTGATCAGTTCCCCAATTTCTGCTTCAATAACGGCATGGGTAAAAATGTGTTCACTAATCGGCTTTATCAAATCTCCTGATTCTTTCAGGACTGATTCCCGCGAATCCACCAACAGTTTCCCGTTTTTTATTATGAAAGGATCAAGCTCCTGCATATTGGGTTTGTATGAACCAATAGCATTTATATGAACACCTTTGGAAATGTCTTTCAGGTGAAACAATGGTTTTTCAGAATTTGTTGCAGTACATATAATACCTGCCTGTTTTAAATAATCCAGATTTTTCTCAACACTAATAGAAATGTTCAGTTTTCCTTCCATTTCAGTTTTGAATTTATTCGCAGCATCTGTATTATGATCGTACAACAAGGCTCGTTTTATTGATCTTACATTACAAGCGGCTTCCAACTGAGTTTTTCCCTGAACGCCGCAACCAAATACAGCCACTGACTCTGTATCTTTGCGGGCGAGCATTTTTGTGGCTATTCCTCCGGCCGCACCGGTTCGCAGGGCTGTTATATATGCTCCATCCATAATAGCAAGTATGGCACCGGTTTTTATATCCAACAGTAAAACCACACCCAAAATGGCAGGTATTCCCGGCAGGTTTCCGCTTTTCTTTTGCGTAATAATTTTTACTGCTATCCTCTCCAACTTTTCATTATAGGCCGGTTTATAAAACAAGTCCAGCTTACAGATAGCAGAAACATAACGCTGTGGAACCTGGCTGGACCCATCAGAAAAACTTGCAAAAGCCTGCTCCATGGCATTTATAGCTTCTCCCATGCTAATCAAGTTTTGTATTTCTTCCGATGATAGCAGTTTAATATCCTTAAAATCTCTGTCACTCATACTATGTTTTTTCTCCTAAATATTATTTACCGCCAGCCGGCAGGTTTTGTAAAAAGTATTTATACATTGAAGTTCTTAAATGAATCGTTGTTCCTTCTCTCTCCCTAATGGCATGAGTCCGCATAGGATATTCTATCATGGTAAAGTATTTGTTTTCTTTTATCAGTTTATCAGCAAGCACTTCTAAATTTTGATAATGGCAATTGTCGTCGCCCGATCCGTAAATTAATAAAAGGTTTCCTTCCAATCCGGCGGAATGTGTAAAAGGGCTGCCTTCTTTGTAAGCTTCTTCATTGTCTTCAACTTGTCCCATATATCTTTCCTGGTAGAAAGAGTCATAAAGTTTCTGATTGCTGACAAACGAAATCGCGATTCCCGTTTTATAAATTTCCGGGAAGCGGAACATGCAATTAAGTGTCATGGAGCCACCGCCGCTCCATCCCCAGATGCCTATCCTATCTTTGTCGATATAATCCCATTTGTTCATTATGTATTTTGCTGCAGCTGCCTGGTCGAAAGGGGCTACGATACCAATTTTCTTGTAGATACTTTCTTTCCACTCCCTTCCTCTTGGCACTTTAGTTCCGCGGTTGTCAACACTTACTACAATATATCCTTGCTGCGACAGAAAATAATCCCACAAATCATTTCCCGACCATTTGTCCTGAACTGTTGTGCCGGCAGGTTCGCCATACACGTAAAAAATTACGGGGTACTTTTTACCGGGGTCAAAATCGGGGGGCTTAACCATATAGGCATCAAGCACAAGGCTGTCCTCTACGGGGATTCTGAAAAATTCTTTTAACTGAATGTTAAGGTTGGCAAACTTTTGTTTCAGCGCATTGTTGTCTTCCAAAGTCCGGATTAACTTATGGTCTTTAAGCCTGATAATATCGATAACAGGCGGTGAATTGTGATTTGAAAAAGTGTGGATGGCATATTTTTTACCGGGGGAGATATTGTAATGATGATGCCCCGTTTGGTCTTCGGGGGAAAGCCTTTCGGGCTGTCCTTTTCCATCAATTTTTATTTTGTACAGATAGCGTTGTGTGGGCTTGTCAGGAGAGGCTATAAAGTATGCATATCCGGTTTTTTCATCGATGCCAAGTGACTGGGTGACCTCAAAATCTCCTCTTGTAATCTGTTGTAAATTATTTCCGTCCGATGAAACCAAATAGAGGTGCAGCCAACCACTCCGGTCGCTTTTCCAGGTAAATTCCTTTCCGCCGTTTACCCATGTCAAATCATCAACAGTCTCGGTCCACGACGCAGTTTCTTCAGTAAAGATTACTTTTGTCAAGCCTGTTTCAGCATCCGCGACGATAATATTATTTTTGTTTTGTTTCCGGTTTATTTGTTGGATAACCAGTTCATTGGGCCTGACAGTCCATTCCATCCGTGGCAGGTAGTTGTTTCTCTTGTCGCCCTCTATTTTCATCCAGGTAATTTGCTTATTATTTAAATTTATCACGCCAATTTTTGCTTCAGGATTGGTAGTGCCCACCTTGGGATAGGCAAAAGGGATTGTCTCGGCATAAACCGAATCGAGGTTATTTATCAAGGTGAAAATACCCACCCCTTCGGTGTTGATTTGCCAAAAGGCAATTTTTTTACTGTCGTTGCTCCATCTGAAAGCGTCGCGCAGGGCAAACTCTTCCTCGTAGGCCCAATCTGTTGTTCCGTTGCTGATGTTATCTTTGCCTTCAAATGTTAGTTGTTGCATCTTGCCACTTGAAATATCTTCCATAAAAATGTTCTTTTCTGAAACGTAGGCAACTTGTTTGCTGTCGGGTGAGAATTTGGCAAACATCAAAGTAGAAGGCGGCAAATTGCGTCCTATTTGGGAAAGTTTCCCGGTATGAATATTTAAAATCCAATAATTGCCACGGGTGTGATCCCTCCAAACCCTTTTTGTATTAGTAAAAACCATAAGGTAATTGCCATCTTTTGAAAATTGGTAGTTGTTTATCCAAAGCGGTTTATCTTTTCCCTGTGGGACTAAAAGGGAGGCGGAAACCAGTATTTCTCTGGCGCCCGACTTTGTTTGGTACAGCACAATGTCAGTACCCTGCTTATCTGCCGATTGCTCCAACGAAGTATATCCATCACCGTTTATATACCATTTAACCGGACCAAACCTTTTCGGGGAATAGGTGTGGTTTACATAGATGTCTTCGAGTGTAAGCAGGCTTTGCTGGCTTTGACCGGGGATAGTTGAAAAAAGAATGATAATCAAGGTTAAAACCTGGATTAATACATTTTTGAGGATTGTTTTATTCATGTATTTAATTTTTTAAAAGATGATGTTCCAAATATTTTATAAAGATATTGCGGTTTTATTTCCTCAATTCCTCAATTTCTTCAATAAGCATGGGTTTCTTTTTGCTTCCGAGCAGCCGTTTCTCATCTGGGGTGATGAGGTAATCCTCTTCATTTATAATGCCACCAAAGTTTCTGTATTTATCAGTTTCATCGTAATAATTGATAATCCTTAACTAGTAATCCGGCCGATAAATTCAATCTGGCTGCTAATTTGCGAATCATATCAACAGTCAATTTACGTTTACGATTCAGAATTTCAGAAACTCTACTCTTTCCACCAATCTCCGGAACCAAATCAACTTGTTTCAGATGCATCTCTTCCATCCTGATTTTTATTGCTTCAATCGGGTCTGGTGATTCAATTGGGTAATGTTTCTTTTCGTAGTCATCAACCATTAATCCAAGTATATCTAGCTCATCACTTTCAGGTGTACCTAACTGAACATCAAAAATCTCTTCTAGTCTTTTTAATGCGGCTCGATAATCTGCCTCTGTTTTAATAGGGTTTAAATCCATAACTACAAATTTTAAATATTATTAGCATCAATTTTATCATAATCTGAATGAGTATCAATAAATCGAACAAAAGCTAATTGATGATCAAAATTGAATTTTATAACCAATCGGTAAGAATTGCCCTTTATATTAAAAACAATCCTACTATCCTTTAAGATACTAGCGTTCGCATAACTCTGTTTAACATCATTTGGTGTCCTCCAATCTGCATTCATGGCTGTATCATACCAAGTTTTTAAGTATTGCTCTGAATCAGGATGTTTCTCCCAAAATTCTCTTAATGTACTTTTTGCAAATATTCGCTTCATAGTTCCCAATCTAAGAACAAAGATATGATAAAGTTCTCAAATCGCGAACTTTTCTGTGCAGAATGTCTCTCTAGGCATTTTTGCTAACGGCAGT
>CAZIKB010000229.1:0-5422 GCA_964539665.1 uncultured Cytophagia bacterium | reverse complement strand
TGGGAGAAGAGCTAAAAAAGCATGGAGTTTCTCGCTTAATAGGCGTAGACATAATTCCCGAAGCTTATGATGCAGCAATTCGAGATAGACCGGGAATCTATGACGCATACTATGTTGAGGATTTCACCAGGCTAGATAAGGATAAAAAGGAAGAAATAGTATCGTGGCAATGTGATTGCATGGTAACGGTTGCCGCACTTGGTTTCGGCGACATTCCGACGAAGGCGTTTTTAGAGGCATTTAATATAATCAAGAGCGAAGCGTGGGTGGCCTTTAATATTAAGGATACCTTCTTTGATATAAGCGATGAATCAGGATTTTCAAAAATGATTAGGGAATTAATTTTCTCTAAATATCTTGATATTTACTACATCGAACGCTATCGACATAGATTATCAATTGAAGGCGAGCCACTGTACTATTTCGCGATAACAGGATGGAAAACATCAGATGTACCTGATGATTTTTTGGAGGCAAAAGGCATCATGGCCTAACAAGCAAATCCAGTTGACGCCAAAAAGTGGCGCAACTGATTTGAGACGTTCTCATCGCCTCCGACGATTCAACCGATAACCCAGAAGGCGATTTGGAGTTGTATGTTGTAAATATCAAAACTATTCAATCAACTCGATTGACTGATAATAAAGGGATAGATACTGGCGCTCGTTTATCACCTGATGGTTCAATGATCGTATATTCGTCATTTACAGGAACCGACCATGATTTATTTATTATGGATTCAGACGGTACTAATAAAAAAAAATTGACGAATGATGATAAACTCTTTAATAGCACACCGAGGTGGTCACCTGATGGCACCAAAATCATTTTCCAGGCGTCGGATGAAATAGGAAATGATGTCCATCAATTGTTTTTAATAAATGTCGATGGTACCGGATTGGTGCAACTCACCGACGGCACGGATAATAGGGAGCCGGATTGGAGAAGAAATTGACCGATAGGAAGATTTAGAGAAATCGGCAACGGTGAACAAGGGCAGCCAGGATCAGTTCCAGACTTCTTTGTTACTTTCTTTAAGCAAAAGGAAGTTTGCCTCACTTTTAAACCAGGAGTACTCCAATGTGTAAAATATTATTTCTCAACTCTCTTTTCGCCTTTTTAGCCCTTTGCGGCTGCAAAGAGAAGTTGCAGCAACCTGAAGAAGAGCCGAGTGAAATCGTCGCCGATACTGACCCCGGGCCGATCATTTTTGTCTCAGACCAGGGTCGCGATGACCACGGTTACGACATCTTTACCATGAACGAGGATGGCTCCAATGCCATGCGACTCACCACCAGCCTGTTTTCCTACAGCTCTCCAAAATGGTCTCCCGATGGCAGCAAAATCGTATTCAAATCAACCAAAAATCGCACTTCAGAAACCTCGCCAATATATGTCCTGGATCTCACTACCAGAATTATTACCCAAATCGCTGAACACGGTCAAGGGGCTACCTGGTCTCCCGACGGCAAAAGAATAGCCTATACTAAAGATCCACGCTGTGGCGGACTCTGCCCTGATAGAGATGTTTTTATTCTGGATTTAGAGACCGGCGAGGAGGAAAATATTTCGGGAAATTTACCTACCAATGAAGGGGTGAGCAGCTGGGTGCAAGAGGATGTTTTGCTTATCACTTCCGCTGATACGACAGACAACCCCGAGGGCGATAGCGAGCTCTATTTTGTAAACTTTAAAACTGGTTCAAGGATCAGGTTAACCGACAATGAAGTTAGAGATGGAGGAGCCAAGGTATCACCGAATGACTCATTGATTGTCTACTCTTCATTCACAGGAACAGATTGGGATCTATTTATTATGAACGCCGACGGCAGTAACAAAAGAAATTTAACAAACGACGAACGATTTTTTAATAACTGGGCTGCGTGGTCTCCTGATGGCTCTGCTATTATTTTTCAAGCTTCCAATGAGGCAGAAACTGGTAGTAGAGATATTCAAAATTTGTTTATTATAAATGTTGATGGCACAGGCCTAACGCAGCTCACAGATGGACCATACACTTTTCGAGAACCGGATTGGAGATGGAACTAATGTAACAGTAATATCAAAAAAAAATAGGCAATAAGTTAATGAAATTGCCTGGCCAGTCAACGTAAATAGAATAAAAGGCGTACCGGCGCTCCTGGCAGAGTCACTCCGATACGCCCACACATAACAAAAAAGGGTTACCGATTGCCAAAGGCATCGTCGGATCAAAACGCCCTTATTTGTTAAAATCAAGATAATCAAAAATCATGCCGAAAACAACCCTTTTATGGCATTGTGCTTTTGCGTATCCGAGCGGTTTTACTTAACCTGAAAACATTCAACCCGCAAAGATCATTAAAAGCAAGCAACGAAGAACGCGAGCACTAAACTATTCTTGGAATAAGTTAAAAAAATAGGAGACAAAAATGATGAAAAAGCAGGCAAGTATTACACTGGCCTTTTCACTTCTCGTGTATATCTCCAGCATGGTGGCGCCATTGTTCGGGCAAGATTTCAACCGAAGTGTTGAACAGGATAAAATAGGGAATAAAGTGATCGTTTATCGCGATCCTATCACAGGCGTCGCAAACAGAATCTGGCAAAAGAACCGGAATGTTGTAGCAATTTTCGATAAAAATCTAATCAGGAGCGATGGGACCTTCATCGGCATGAACTCGGTGGGCACAGAAACCATCGAAAGCCTGGTCCCGAAAATTATAGAGTATTATCGAGAACTCCTTAATTTAAATAAAGAGGTGTTTGCCAAACACCGCATCGAAACGGATGGCAAAAAGTGGTATATCTCGTATAAACAGGTACATGGCGGTGTTCCGGTCTTTAAGAGCGAAATTGGCCTGACGATTGACGAATTTGGGCAGATTATTTCCATCGGCTCTAACGCGATTCCCCACATCAACATCTCCACCAGGCCTTCTATTTCAGACTCTACGGTTAAGGAGCGGGTCATTGACAGGTTAAGAGTACTCGCCAGTGATTCCATAACGGTTCGGAGGGGACCTCAACTGGTGATCTACCCGAAAAGATCGGAAACCAGAATACGCAATTATCTCGCTTATCGAGTTGAAGCCATTAATGAAACGCAGGCGATTGGCCGGCAATTCTTTATGGATGCACGGTCAGGCAAAATCATCGATGAATTCGATCTGTTCAGATACGGTTCGCTGCATGGGAGTATTACCGGCAAATATTGGCCAAAGGATATCAATGATACGCAGGTCACGGAAGGTCCTGAACATTATCATCAATTAAAGCTTTATAACATAATAGGACAATTAGTAGGTACTGACAATATTGATTCCAATGGTAACTATAACTTTCCCAATTTGGGATCGGGTCAGTATCGCCTCACCACGGAATTGAAAGGGGATTTCGCCGAAATACCGGACCGTGACCTTACGCTTTGGCTTAACGTGTCTGGAGACACCGAATACAACAGATTATTTACGGCTCAAGATGACGGCTATAACCTCTACCACCACATGAACGTCATTCACGATTGGTTCAAAGGGGCTCCATTTTATTACAGTGGAATGGACTATGCCATGCAAGCAAGGATTACCGGATCGCACCATCCGGCGTCTGCGAGCGGGACAACTATGCTTTTTGGTACACAGGGCGGCATTATTTGGTGGAGCCAGAGCGACGGGATTTATCATGAATACACCCACAATGTCATTTTTTCTATCTATGGCACTATGATAGGCAATAGTGTACTTGACGAGGCCTCAGCTATGGATGAAGGCATCGCCGATTATTTTGCCGCCTCTTTGAGTGACGATCCATGGCGACCTCTGGTGGGCAGAAATGTCTCAACACCTGACCGGCACTATGATGACTTCAACAGTAATCCAGAAGATTCTACGGCTAGTCCTCATCAGAACGGACTCATCCTCGCCGGCGCTGGCTGGGACTTGCAAAAAAACGGTGGTATTAGCGAGAATGACGCCCGCCGGCTTATGCTTGTATCCATGCAAATGATGCTGAGGCCGCGAAATTTCACCGAATTCTTGGACAATATCATCTTACAAGACGATGATGACGGCAACTTATGCAATACCACGCCGCATTATGATGCAATTTTTGATGCCTTCGAGACCAAACATGGCATTACCAGCAGTTTGGAGATAGGCGGTTTATCGCTTACATTGGACGGGCCGTTTGGCCTGCCTGAAGGCGAACAAGGCACGTGGTCGGTTGACATTTGCGGAGGCAGTGGCTCTATAAGTTATCAATGGGCGAGAATACAAGATGGGTGGAGTAACTGGCTAAATCTCGGCACAGCCTCTGTGCAGGCGGCCACGCTGTTCGACGATGATTTTCAAATCCGGTGTGAAGTAACACGGGGAACGGAGACGGAAACGGTTATCCGAGAAATTACAAACCTTGGCGGCGGCGGTCTGCAAAAATTCATTGTTGATACTGATGAGAGGATTCCTGGTAAATTTGCTTTGCATCAAAACTACCCCAACCCTTTTAACCCAGAAACTGAAATTCATTACGATTTACCCGAATCGGGTTTTGTGAAGTTGGTTATTACCAACACTCTCGGTCAACATGTGCGAACGCTAGTTTCCGAGTTGCAAGCCGCACGTTCTTACCGTATCATGTGGAATGGCCAAAATCAATCGGGTGAAAGAGTCGCTAGCGGAATCTACCTCTATCGGATATCCGTAACATCCGAAAATGGCGGTAACCCCTTTATCCAGACGCGAAAAATGACGCTGCTGAGATAAGGCTGACCAAGGAAACTCACTGTTCGCACACAATTGTGTCGCCTGCTTTGCTTGACTCATCAGGTAATCCTGTGCGGAACAAATGGAGTTGGGATTGCATCCCCACTGACATTGCCTAACATTTGCATGCAGTCGGATTGAACCCGCCTTGGCTTTTTCAAAGTTTTGTGGTAAATAAAGCCTTTGATTCATTTTCAACGTTAATTTTATGCGGTTTCAACCGCTGATGTCGTTGTTATGTGCAAAAGGAATTAATCATGAAATAGTAATTAATAATTTCAAATAAAATAAAGTTAAACAGATCAATTCAAAATTAATCTGTTGAAAACGAAATAGTTTAATTTAGTTTTAATTAAATAATCAAAGTACTTTCATAATTATTAAGTGAGTAAAACAAAGCAATAACAGTTCTTTTAAAATTCTTGCATTCTTTTAGCAAGACAAATAGAATTAAAAAGCAAAACAAATTCAGGTAGCAATGGTATTTAATAATTTCAAACGGTTACTGGTCATCAAACATAACATGGCACTCCAGCTGACAACTAACCTAATACCGAAATTCTGAACTGAATTAATTTCAACCTTTTCTCAGTCATCAACATGAAGGTTAGTTGCAGCTGAGTTTAGTGTTATGTGGATATTTCATTTCATCTGTCATCGCTAAATTAAGGAGGAGAACAAAT
>CAZIKB010000228.1:0-5432 GCA_964539665.1 uncultured Cytophagia bacterium | reverse complement strand
TTGGTCGTGCCGGATTGGCCGGCTTGACTATATTAGCTTTGCTTGGCGCACTCATGATCTTTCCTTCAAGGAAGCTAACGCCATTTTCACCCGCACCTTTTCTAAGACTAATGTAGAAAGGGCACAGAACTTTTGAATCTCCAAAATCTAAGAATCATGCCACTGAAAAGGTGTCGGGTGCAAAAAAATGTTAGCTGAATTCAATGTAAATATTTATTTCACCAACAGCATTTTGCGAACTCTTCTAAAACTCTCCGTCTTCATTACGTAGATGTAGATGCCACTGCCCAAATTTCGACTATCGAAGACCACTTCATGGTAACCTGCTTGTTTTTTTTCATCCAGTAATGTCATGACCTTTTGACCTAGAATATTGTAGACCTGTATTGTGACTTCGCCAGCCTCAGGCATACCAAAGGGAATCTTTGTTGTCGGATTAAATGGATTTGGATGATTCTGGTAAAGTACAAAATCTTCTGGTATTCCCAGTAGACTGTTTTCAACTGAGGTTATAGTATCTATGAGAACCAGGATTGAGTCCTCTACTGTGACGTTTGCCTCATCGGTTACCTTAAGATAAAGCATAGCAGCGCCCGTGAAAGATGGAGCTAACAGAATAAGTTCCCCTTCCTTCTCGTTGAAATCCAAAAACAACGAATCATAATCTGTATAAAACTCATAAGTTAAGAGCGAATCGGGCGTTTCCGCATCTTCAACATAATTCCAAATCTGAATATTTTCAGTCGAAGCTTGTTCAATTACTATTGAATCGGGCAGACCAACAAATCTGGGCGGCGTATTCACTCTAATTACATGCACTGCGATGGAGTCACTAGCTGTTGCATTTTGGAGATCCGTGACACTTAAATATAGGTTTGCGAAACCGATGAAGTCTGGCGCAGTCAATGTCAAAAGACCTGTCATGTCACTGAAAGAAGTCTTCAATGAATCGTTGTCTGTCTCAAACTCAAAAACTAACAGCGAATCGGGTGTTTCGGCATCTTCAACGTAGTTCCATACATTCACCGAAGCCGATGACCTGTTAAGGAAAGTTAGCGATCCCGGCAATTCTGTAATAATCGGCACTTGGTTATCGAATGGCGCCCCATATTCATAGCATCCCATATCAACACGGCCATTCCAGATTCTCTGCCTGCCGTCCAGGTCAGTCAAAGGTAGATAGAAACCGGTTGTATCAGGATTTCCTGCATCAACACAAGGAGATACTTCTGATAAATGCCCAAGTAGATCAGAAAATATCGGATCTAAATCTATATTCCCTTGTAGCCATTTGAAGTTTTTTAAATCATTTTTTCCTTCTATTCCACTTTGTCCATTTTGGATATTCGAGTATGAAATTTTTAAGATTCCGCCAGGAAAAAGTGGGTTATTTTCAAAACATTTAATCTGGGAAGGTAAGTTATTATAAAAAATTGAATTATTTATTGTGATTTCTGAGTAGTCATTTGATGAATTTGAGACTATATAAAGACCACCGACATTTTGTTTGGCTATATTATTTATGACAGTTGAGTTTTCAAAACTAATTTGGGACCTTCCACTATAAATAACACCAATTCTATTATCTACATAATTATTGGCAATCAGACAGTTTTGAAATTTGATATTACTGACCAGTGTATAAAATATGTATTTACCTTTATTATTATAAAAGCTACAATTTTTAAAAAGTATTTCTTTACCTCCAGCACTCGGCATTATGTAAAAAGTACCAAAGGCACTACTTGTCGAAAACGCACTATAATCTTCCATATTTCTAAAAATACAATTTGAGAACTTATTTTCAGAGACAGTTGAAAAGTTTAACACCATGGTTCTGCATTTCTCAACTATTAGATAATTGGCATTAACCTTATAGCCTTTACCTGTAGTATACACCTTAGTACCAAATTTGAGATTACCCCAAAAGCTCGAATCATTCGAACAAGTAAATAAAATAGATTGCTCTTTAGTGCCATTAATTTCTAAATAGCCTTCAATAAAAAACTCAGTATTTGGTGAAAATTTCAAAACGACACCTTCACCTATGATTAAAGAATCGTTAGGCAATATACGCAGGTTGTTTGAAACAAAATAAGGAGAATTGTCTTTTGTTAGTACTCCTGAAATTATGCCTTCTAATGTTGATTCTTGTACTCCTTTACCCAAAACAGGAAATGATACAAGATTACTACTAGGCAGATCATTGGTTTGGACAAACATAGTATCGATATAATTCCCGATGTCATCGGGAGAGAATGCGATAGAAATCGTGTCAAGCGTAATCGTTTGTACTGTAACAGGGAGCTGATTATTCACAACTGAAAACGTTGGACTTTTAAAATGAATATTATTTATGATAAAGTCGGTTCCCCTGAAATTAAAAACCTCCCAGTCAATGACCCTTTTAGGATAATTGTTGTTTATTCCAGTATTGCCAAAATCAAAATCTAGTTGTGTAGTAAATAATCCTGTTCCGCCATACATTCCCATATCATTCCGAGAACCATCAAAATCATCAAAGAATCTCGAATTAATACCGCTGTTTTTGCAAGGACTAGCATTTTGTAATTTAAAATCTATCTCATCAATAAAAAGTGGAACCACGTTTATATTTCCGATACCTGAGTACCCACCTTGAATATTACAATACTGAATTATTGGATTTTGCTTTGGGTGTACAAAAGTTAACTCGTCGCTTGAATTATTCCAAAAAATACTATTAATAACTTTTAGAAGATTAGGGCTATAAGAATATAGTCCGCCCCCGGAATTCCTCGTAAATGTGCAATTAGCAATTTGAAGTTCCTGATTTTTTTCACTGTAGATAGCACCACCACTATGGCCTGTAAACAAAGAATTCACCAAATAGGATCTTCCGTTCTTTAAAACTATTGCAACTCCAAAATTATTGACGAATTTACTGTTATATATTTTTAAATCACTTTCCTCAGAGAAACCTTGAAAATGGACAGTTCCGGCCCCACTGTGATTACTTTTGAAAATACAATTCGTTATCCAGGCTTTGCTTGCTGAAGATGTTGGAGCTATATGTATAGCAGCACCAAAGAAGTTTGATTTGTTTTCTTCGAAATAACACGAATCAATTTTCAATTCTCCAAAAGATAAATAAATAGCACCACCCGCCATTGGAGCATAATTCTTAAAAAAGGAGCAGTTTTCTATGTTTGGACTACTGCCTCTGATATAAATAGCTCCCCCATTTTGATCATCAGGATAGACAATCGAAGGACGAATCCCCTTACCATATTCAAATCTACAATACTTTAGTGTATCATCATTTCCACTTTCAATTAATCTGATTCCTAACCATCCTTCTGTAGGATTATTTGCTGTGAAAGTGATTGAGTCAGATTTCGTTCCTTCAGCAATTAATTGTGCATTTTCTCCTACAATAAATCGAAATCTACCATAAAATATAATATCAACTCCAGGTTTAATAATTAATTTAGCGCGGTCAGCGATTTCGATGTCTCCATTAATTATATAAGGAGAATTATCTTTTGACCAGATTCCAGAAACGTATCCACTTGTGATAATTGTCCCGCTTGAAAATCCTGCTCCCTTCAGAAATACCAGTAATTCTTTTGGAGCACCATTGGAATTGGAATAAAACACGCTCAAATATTTTGAATAAGATTGATGTACACTCGGTATAAAAACAACCGCAATTGTTTCTCCGTGTCCAGGATTTATTTCAAAATGTCCAATAAAGTTCGAGAGGTCATCACTCCTTTTAATTAGAAAACCGTCTTCAACTTTTATTGAATCGATGCTGATAATTTCATCGGTAATATTGGTTATAACAATTTCTTTGGGACTGCTTTGCTCGCCAACGAATATCGCTTTAAAGTCGATTTGTCTTGGCGTAATCTCTATGGGGGGATGTTGTCACCAGCCACCGCATTATAAGCATTCAGACGACCGCTACTGGCGGATTTCTCAGATAAGGCAGCAATTCTATCCACGCTCGCAATCAATTGCCGTTTAACTTCAGTTGGAGTGAATGCCGGAAAAGCCGACCAGATCAAAACCAATGCGCCGGACACATGTGGTGCAGCCATGGATGTACCGCTTTTTTCACCATAGCCTCCGCCAGGGAGTGTACTAAAAATGTTTGAACCTGGCGCTGCCAAATCTACTGAATTGAATCCCCAGTTTGAAAATGAGGAGAGGTCATCATCATGGTTGGTTGCAGCCACGGATATGATATTCGGCAAATCATAGCTCGCTGGATAGTGTGGCGCTAAATCGTTATCGACTGCATCATTTCCGGCTGCCGCAACAAACAACACACCTGCGTTCCCCGCCGCAGCAATTGCGTCATACAGAGCCTGAGAATAAGACGTGCTGCCCCAACTATTGTTGGTTATTCTTACACCCATTTTTACTGCATACTCAATCGCGCTAAGGGCATCTGCAGTATTCCCGCGTCCTGAAGCATCAAGATATTTAAGTGCTATGATCTTCACGTTCCAAGCGACACCGGCAATCCCCACTTTGTTGTTTGCTACCGCACCAATGGTACCGGCGACATGGGTACCATGAAAGTGGTCATCCATTGGGTTGCTGTCCTTATTGACAAAGTCATAACCGTAGTAGTCATCAATATATCCATTGTCATCGTCATCGATCCCATTATCGGGTATTTCTTGTGGGTTTCTCCACATGTTTGCTGACAGGTCAGGATGGGTATAATCTATTCCTGAATCAATCACGCCAACAATTATTGTTGTATCTCCAGTCGTAATATCCCACGCTTCAGGAGCATTAATATCTGCATCAGAAGTACCGCCGGTTTGTCCTGTATTATTCAGTCCCCATAAATTTACAAAAGAAGGATCGTTTGGGATGACATCAGCAGTTATTATGTAGTTTGGTTCAACGTATTCCACCAATGGATTTTGTTTGAGGTCATCAATAGCTTTTTCTGTCTCATCGGGAGTGAGCCGCCAAAGTTCTGCACCAATTTTCCACTTTTTTGCTATTTTAGCATTTAACCGGGTTAAGAGATTTTCTTTTCCTTTCATTGACTGTTGGATTAACGAATTATTCTTGTAGGTTTTGAACTTAACAATGACCTCTCCTTTCACACATTCGTAACCATTGATTGTGATGGTTTCCTTCCTTTGTGAAAAAGTAGTAGAAGAATATGTCGCTATGATTAAGATTGACAAAAGGATAGACTTCAAATAACCGATAACAATCCGAGACAATTGGATTCCTCCTAATGAGTTGGGTAATAAGTGTAACAGTGATTACTGTTTGGACGACTTCTATCGCCTACAGGAAAACTCAGTGAAGATAAGCGTTCAAGCTTTCCGTAAATGGCCTGTTGTTTTAATGATATTCGTTACTGCTAACGACATGGCTCACCTGCCGCCGACATTTTTCATCAAAACTTGATAAAA
>CAZIKB010000227.1:0-5531 GCA_964539665.1 uncultured Cytophagia bacterium | reverse complement strand
ACTGAAATCAATTTTATTTTCATTGAAAGCATTGCCGTAATCATAAAATAATCCAAGAAATATTTTATCAAAATAGAGATGCATAAAACGCATGTCTATATGACTAAACAACGGAAAGCGATAGGTGAACCGTCCTAAAAGCAGTTTTTTGCCTTCCATGCTAAAGTATGGATAGCCGCGATTACCAAAAAGTCCGCCTCCGAAGAAATAGAAAAAACTGCCATCTCTTGTACTATCTTCTTTAATATCAATAAAACCAGCCTGAACATCAAGATTAATCGTGTGATCTTTTATAGGTAACCCTATATATTCTTTCCAGTCCAGTGTAACTTTATTATAATTGAAGGTGGTAAATTCTTCTATTCCAATAGCTCTTTCCGTGCTAAATTCTTTCAGGAATTTATTGAACTCGCGATCATACCTAACAGATAAAAATCTACCATTTGGATTAATATCTTTATTCTTTGTACGATTGATCCCATAATGAGTAAATTTAATTGATATATCCCGGCCAATAAAATATTTATAATTTAAAACGTTTAGATCTGGCATTTTAACCCTTGTACCATAGCGGCTGTAAATGAAAGAAGTCCGCAATTCATTTGCATCCCCGAGTTTAATACTTACGCCCGCGTCTACTTCTGCTAAATTGTACCTGAAATTATATGCAGCATCATCAGGCCATTTAAATAGTTTACGGTCCAATGAATCAACTGCAGCGCTGGTATGTTGAACCTGGTTGTATATTTCCAAAAATATTGTTGGTCCGAGATTTCCGTATTCTATCAGGGCAAACAAATCATAATCACCATGTCGATTGACGTCAAAGCCGGCGAGGAAACCATATTTATTTAGAATATCGTACGAATAAAAATAAGAGCCCAGTTTCACTGTTCCATAATCAATTAGCATGCGCGGTAAGAATGCAATTGGTGAATAATGGCTTTTGTAAGGTTTCACCTGATAATTGGGGAGCTGGGAATCGTCAAAATTTTGAATGTTAATTTCCTCAACTGAAGTCTTCGGCAAAACATTCTGAATCGACGCCAGTTTCATATCATTGTTCTGTGCCAGGTATCTGGATTTCGATTTATTTATTGGCTGGGGATTTCTTAATACAGAAATTTTGTAGCCATCTGAAGTAAACAAAGAAAAAGCTAATTCGCCAGCCTGATTAATTGTCGGCATGAACGCCCCGCCTGTTACATTTGTCCACTGCGTGGTTGCGTTGGATTGTAAATCCATGGAATATATGTTAAAGATGCCGGTTTTGTCCCAGCTAAAATATATTTCTCCTCCATCAGGACTAAAAACCGCATCTCTGGCATCGGATGGATCATCTAAAAGCGTCGTTATTTCGTTGGTCTCCAGGTTTTTAAGATAAATTTTCTGACTGTTACCGGCAGTTTTCGTAAATAAAATCAACCGGCCATTAGCAGACCATTGAGGATTAGTAAGTTGCTCGCCATTTTTAAAATCACTAATCGCTTCAATTTCCCGACTTTGTAAATTAACCACACCCAAATTTTCCGTACCATCTTTGCCAAAAATATAAACTAATTGGGTGCCGTCTGGCGACCAGTTTGGACTGTGAGCGCGCAGGCTTTTAGTCTCCCGATTTTTTTTCTTTCTCTTCAGATCATAAGTATAAATATCATAATACCTGGAGCCGCCTTTACTTTGTGCTGAATTGCTTCCAAAAGCCAGCTTTCTTCCATCAGGCGACCAGCAAATAGAATATGCTATTCTACTACCAACTTCCGTTATTTTTCCAGTTTTCACGTCATTAACGACTAATTTGGTTTGGGACAGATAATCACGACCCCGATTGGTAAGATATGCTATTTTAGTTCCATCCGGCGACCACCGGGGGTGCAAATTAGCGCTTCCTTTGGATTGAATGATCTCACCTTCAATCTTGTGTTGCAGAATTTCACGAGTCTGATAAGCATATTGAGACTGTAGTGAATTTATCCAGTCAGCGTAAAGTTCGTGGCCGCTTTTGCCTGTAGCTTTTTTCAGCGCCCCGTCCAGGGTAAAGCGAAAAAAGCCTTTCATGTTGCGGGTTATTTGACGCAATGATTCTAATCCATATTGACTCGCCAGATAGGACACAAACGCATATCCGTGATTATAGACTTTTTCATTACCCAAATTTCTCTTTCCAAAAACTCCCATTTCATTGTAGGTAAGGTGCTTATTATCCAGTATTGCAGTCCGTAAAATCATATCACGATGGGAATCCCAGGTATCATAATCAAGGCCAGGAATTTGATATTGAGCAACGCCTTCAGCAAACCAGCCCGGGAGCACGGTCATGGCTAACGGATAGGAGGTGATAAAATTGGGCCCCCCATGTAAAACATCTTCACGCCTGTCAGTTTCATAACCAATGGCCTGGAAATAAAAAGTAGGGATGCGCTGAGTAATTTTTCGAGCCGATTGCAGTTGAATCATGTGAGTAAACTCGTGAGTAACTACATTTCTTAGCCAGTTATGAGTCCCTCTCAATTCAAAATCCAGGGCAGTGGCCCAAATCTCAATCTTATTATCGTAGTAAAAAGCAGCGCCATTTGAGTAATCGTCATGATCTCGTATAATGAAATGATATTTACTTCCGGGTTGATATTGATATAAAGTTGTGACAGGATTATACACAGATTCTGCAACCTTGGCAACCACTTTGGCCGTTCTTTCAGCGCCCTGATGAAAATGCACAAAAAAGTGCTCGGTTTCGATTGAGTACCAATCCAATTCCGGATGATTATATAATTCTGGCTGCGCCCGGAGCAAATTTGGCGTCCAAAACACAATTGCCAAACAAAGCAGCGCACTATTTATAATTTTTAAAATCATTAGACTCCTTTACTTCACAACAGCTATCTTGAAAACTACTACGTCTTTCAGGCCATTACCCTCGGCTTCAACCCGTGCTAAATAAACGCCACTCTCAATTCTGTCCAACAGCCAGTCAACTTCATTGTCGATTTGTCCAAAACCCGGACCTGTAAATTCATCGACTAAATCTCCTGCCAGATCGTAAATTTTAATCCTGACATCTGCACTATAATTTAATCGGTATCTGATGGTCGTTTGTTGACCCTCTGTGGGATTTGGATAATTATAAACCAAATTTGAAGGCATAAGCTGTTGCTCAGCAGGCGGACGAGGACTTATTAATTCCAAATTCGCATTAGTGTGATGAATATCATGTAAAAAACCACCCCAGGGAATATTTCGCGGATCATAGCTGCCGGGCAGATCCCAAATATAAATAAATCCATCCTCCGAAACCACCGTGACTTCTATTTTACCATCGTTATTTATATCAGCAATTGCAGGCGTTGAGTTTACGGTCTGTCCGGTCGATAGCGGAAAACCAGCAACTGGCTGCCCGTCTGCTTGAAAAGCTACAAGTTGATTTTCACCGGACCCAACAAGGACATCAGGTAATCCATCATCATTGATATCCGCTAAAACAGGCGATGATTTTATTCGAAGATCATCACCATTAATGTTCTGGCCTATTTGAATTGGAAACTGGTCAATTAGATATCCAGCATGATTAAATGCATAAATCTGATTGTCAGCGATAAACACCATTTCCAAAAATATATCGCCATCCAAATCGCCCAGGGCAATCTGAGAAGACGGGTTTATATTTACAGACTTTGGGAATCCAGTTGATTCATCTCCATTTGGTTCATAAACGAAAAGTTCGCCATTATCGCTTATCGCGATAATATTCAACTCGCCATCCCTGTTTATATCGCCAATCACAGGCGCTTTTGAAAACGAGTAGCTCGTCGAATTTTGCCAGATTAGACTTCCAGCCAATGAGATCAAGCCAATTTCACCATCTTCAGTAGTGAACGCAATATTTTCGGATGAAAGAAAAGCTAATCCAGCGACATCGCTTGTACCGACATTTTTAATTAACAATTCAGCGCCATTCCCATCTACTACAACAATATTGCCCTGTTGAGTACCCGCTATGATTTGGAATGGACCGACTCCCACCCCGGAATTGATTACCATCGGCGGCGTTGTAAACTTTTCATTAAATTGAAACACGAACAAACTGTCTGCCCGTCCATTTAAATCTACATCTTCAGGTAAATAAACCGCAATGACTTCATCTGTTACAGCAACGATTACATTCCGATCATTGAAGGAAGCAATGGCAGGAGTGAATGATAACGTACCGGGAGGTTCAGCAAAGACAGCCAGTGGGATTTTTTTAGTTGCCCCATTCAGTTGTTGAATTTCTGCAGAGTCCTCATTCTGGATAAATTTAGAACCAACGGATTTCCAGACAAATATCTTAGTCCCTCGATTGTCACTCCAAATAATCTCTTTCATACCATCACTTTTTAAATCCAAATCTGCGACAATTGGCGAATTGTGAATATTTCCGGGAGCACCGACAAATCGGGGAAATCCTGGATGTGAAATATCCTCCCGCACACTAAAAGTCATATCCGGGCCGGGTTCGCTGAAATCAGTAATTTCGATGTGACTATTCGAACCATCGATTGAATTAGACGATGGCGCTGTTGTCGGGCCAAATGTAACCGGTTCACCGGGCCGCAGGAACCTGGTTACGACTGGATGGGAGGCCCACCAGGCATCTAAAGGACTGCCACTCTCTGAGCCGCCGCCTGCGCTGAGAAAATCATAAATCTGGCCAATATCCTGGGCGCCATCCGCCTCTTCCAAGTCAATCCCTCGGTTCTCTGGATCAGCATTAATCCGGTTAAATTCAAAGTTGGCTTCAATTACTCTTTCGTCGATATGCCAGATTAATATGCCGGGTCCGGGAACATTCCTGTTAAGCGAATCAAGTAGGACTGGAAGGCCAAAATCATACTCACTAACCTGCGTTATGACACCAATTTGCTCTTCTGCTAAAATGCGCTGGCCTGAAGAATCACTTTTGAACTCTACGCGGGCCCCACTTGCATCCCGACCAATGGCTATTTCGTCATTATTAAAATCACGAAATCTATTTTCAATTAAAAAATATTCTTTCGCATTAATGGGTATTTTATATATTTTATCTGGACTGGCTGCCTGAGGCGCAGCGATTGGCAAACTGTCGCCGTTTTTTTTCTCAATCACCGTTTCCCAGCCTAAAAATAACTTTGACCAGGCGCAAGGTTCGGCTGGTAAAAGACCCATAAAGTTACCGGAACCCTGATCCATTAGACCGAAAACACCAATCCCAGGCTGTCCGGTATCAGTATTAAAAAGATTCGGCAAACCGAGTTGATGTCCAAACATGATCGCCATTGTGCCAAGCAGGGCAATCTCATAATTATTCTGACTCTGAGTTTCAGGCAAAATTATGCCATCCCGGATATAAACTTTGCTATTGTTAACAGCAATACCCTTAAAAGTGGGATCGCTATTCCCTAAATATTTTTGTAATGTTGCAAAATCTAAAAAAACAGAAGGGACATCCTGCGGGGTTTCATCAAAATCAAATGCAAAATCTGAACCTACGCCAGCATGAAAAATAATGTAACTAT
>CAZIKB010000226.1:0-5568 GCA_964539665.1 uncultured Cytophagia bacterium | reverse complement strand
TTTAATTTAGGAGCCACCAATCTTAATTTCAACTAAATATAATACATTTTCTTTTAGAATTACAACCGTGGATTACTGAGTTCAATATGGAAATCCAGTGGTTAAGAGACGGATGGGAGGATGGCTTTATTTCTTTTTATAAAAATCCTTTAACAAGTCCGCCTCCTGGTATCGTAAATCAGGGTAAAAAAGCAATAAAAAATTACTTTGAACAAATAAAGAGACAAGGTAAGGATAACATTTATGAGGCAAAATTAATGCTTGTGGGTGAGCCTGGTTCGGGGAAAACTACGTTAATGAATTTATTATTCGATAAGGATTTTCCCGTTCCCAATAAAAAACAAAAAGCAACACTCGGAATTGAGGTTCGTCAAAATTGGGGATTTAGTATTGATGATAAAAAGGATTTCAAAGCCCATATCTGGGATTTTGGCGGGCAGCAAATCCAATACATGCTACACCAGTTTTTTCTTACTTCCGATTGTCTCTATGTTTTAATGGCGGAAAAACGCCGGGAGCTTGCCAATTTCGATTACTGGCTGAATATCATCAACATCCTCGGAGAAAACAGTCCTGTAGTCACGTTGTTCAATGAAATTAATATCGATACCATAACATCATTCATCTATGATGAGAAGAAATATAAAAATTTATTTCCGGAACTCAGCTTGCAAAGACTGGATGTTAACCTAGCAGAAATTGAGGACAGCAGGTTTGATGTTTTTTTAAATACAATAAAAAACAAGCTCGGCAAGCTTGAACACATTGGCAAAGAAGTCCCGGCACGGTGGGTAGACATCCGCAAGGAATTGGAGGAAAGAAGAGAGAAAAAGCATATCCATATTAATGAATATTTTGAGATTTGTAAAAATTTCGAAATTGAAAAAGAAGCAGACCAGATGTTGATATTGCTGTATTTTCACGTTCTGGGTATTGTGCTACATTTCTGTGATGACCAAAACCTGTGCGACACTTTGTTTTTAGATCCTAACTGGACTGTTGATGCGGTCTATTCTGTCCTTGCCAACAAAGATATTGAAAAGAGTCATGGCTTTATAAAAAAGTCTGATATTGATAAAATCTGGTGCAAAAAAGGTTACGATTTTGAAGAAAGAGTCAAATTATTACAACTGATGTTAAAGAACAATTTTGAACTTTGTTATAAACTGCCAGGCACTCAGGATAATTTAATTGTTCCTTTACTGTTATCTCCCCAAAAACCAGAGTACGACTGGGATAATAACTATAATTTACAGTTTAGGTTTCAGTACCCGTTTATGCCGAAAGGCATTGGCAGCCGCTTGATCGTACGGATGCACGAATATATTGACCAAAACAAAGTATGGAAAGAAGGCGTTGTATTCAGAAAAAAAGGGGCAGTAGCACAAGTCATCGAACAGAAAACCGTGAAGGAAGGATTAAAAATAATCGAGATTCGGCTGAACGGAACACCAAACAGCTGTAAGGATTTATTATCGCTGATCCGTGAAGAAATAAAAAAGATTCAAAACAGTTCGTTTCCAAACCTTCCATTTTATGAGATGGTACCTTGTAATTGTGCAGAATATGAAACTGCAGACACACCGTACTTTTTCGATTACAGCGATATTGAAACCTATTTACAAAAAGGAAAAACAACCATTGATTGCCGTAAAAGTGCCGAGGATGTTTCAATCGCAAAATTAATCGGCAGTGTTTTTAATGAAGTAGAAATAGAAGCGAGGAATAAAAAAATAATGGATGAAAGTAAAATACATATTGATTTCAAGCCTAATATTCAAGTACATCAAGAACAACATGTTGAACAAAAACAAAAGACATCTATAAAAATTGACGTCAAAGTAATAGGGGAGCTTTTGGGCGAAGCAGAAATGTTAAAAGAGGATATTGTACGGGAATTAGAGATTAAAAAAGTTCCCACCGAAGAAATAAAATTAGTTAGAAGCGATGTTGAAGTAGCCGAAAAAGCCATAAAAGAAATAGAATCCGCACAGAAACAAAACCAGGAACCCACAACAAATTCCAAAAATCGCTTGAAACGCTTTATCGATGATTTATCAGATGAGAAATCAAGCATTCATAAAGCATTAAAGTTGCTCCGTAAAGGAAGGGACTACGGGGTAGGCTTAGCAGAGACTTATAACAAAATCGCAGAAAACATAGGCATGCCCAATGTTCCACCTGTAGCATTGGAAGTGATTAAGAAATTATAGTGTTACGAGTGAAATCTTTGTTAGTATGATTAAAAAGAGAAATCTGTAAAGCCAATATTCAGAAGACACTATGAATGAAAAATTAAATAAAAATAAGACAAAGGAAATAGCGTTCGAGATTGTTACTGAAATCCGAGCTCTGCCGGTTCAGAATACTCCAAATATCCGGGCAATCCGCCGCAAGTATTCTCATAAGCTCAAACAGGCAAATCCTGAGTTCATCTTCGATTTAGCAAAAGAGGTGTTTGAGAATTACGGTTACCGTTGGCTTGCTTATGATTTGATTAGAAACCATAAAGCAGCCTTCGAAAAGATTGGCGAAGCAGACCTTGAAAAATTCGGAACAGATATTTGCAGTTGGGGCACGGTTGATTCATTCGCTGGCCTTTTGGCTGGACCCGCCTGGCAAAAAGGACAGGTACCAGACGAGTTGATACATAAATGGGCGCACTCAAAAGATCGCTGGTGGCGGCGAACGGCATTAGTCTGCACCGTGGTACTCAACAGGCGCTCGCTTGGGGGAAGCGGAGATGTTCCTCGAACACTTGAGGTGTGTCGTTTCCTGGCAGATGATAAAGATGATATGGTAGTAAAAGCGCTGTCCTGGGCTTTGCGTGAGCTCATTCAACATGATGCACTGGCTGTTCGCAATTTTCTAAACGAAAATGAAGACGTCCTGGCGTCCCGAGTAAAGCGTGAGGTGAAAAATAAACTTACCACCGGACTCAAGAATCCAAAACGGAAAATGGGAAATTAATATTAAACTCCGTAGAACATCGATTTTCGTTGAAAATATTACAATTTACCACGCAGCCACACGGAACAACACGGACTCACAATTTGATTCACTAAATATATTGACTTTTTGAATTATTATTGCTTTCATAAACAACGATAAAATTACTAACTTGTGTTTGACCGAAATGACAAAAAGGACTTTTCTCAGTCAAACACTAACTAAGAGAAGGAGTGAACAAAAATGAAAAGAATTATTTTATTAATCTTTGCTGTTGGAATATTGTTCTGTTTCTGTTCAAAGCAAGAACAGAATCCGTTTTACAGTGAATTCGACACCCCTTTTAATGTCCCGCCTTTTGACAAAATAAAGGAAAACCATTACCTGCCGGCCATAAAAGAAGGCATGAAACAACAGCAGCAGGAAATTGCAGTCATTGCAAATATGGCCGATGCTCCCACATTTGAAAACACGATTGAAGCCATGGAGAACAGCGGCGCTATGTTAACAAAAGTCAGCAGGGTTTTCAGGAACATGACTTCGGCTAACACGAATGATGAGCTGCAAAAAATCGCAAAAGAAGTCTCTCCACTAATGTCCAAACACCGGGATGATATTAGGTTAAACGATCAATTATTTCAGAGAGTAAAAGCTGTTTATGAGCAGAATGATAAGCTCAACTTAACCATTGAACAAAATACGCTGTTGGAAAAATATTACAAAGACTTTGTACGGGGAGGAGCCAACCTGGACGAGGAGAAGAAAGCCGAGCTAAGAGAAATAAATATGAAGCTTTCCCTTCTTTCACTGCAGTTTGGTGAAAATATTCTGAAAGAAAACAATGCTTTCGAAATGGTCATTGAAAACAAAGAAGACCTGGCCGGTCTGCCAGAAGCTGCCATAGCCGGCGCTGCCGAAGCTGCCACAGAACGCGGGTACGAAGGTAAATGGGTATTTACCCTGCATAGACCCAGCATGACTCCTTTCCTGCAGTATTCTGAAAAACGCAATCTCCGGGAAAAAATCTTTACGGCTTACACAAATCGTGGCAACAACAACAACGAGCTGGACAATAAAGCTAACCTTTCCAAAATAGTAGCGCTTCGCGTGAAAAAGGCAAATTTATTAGGCTACAATAGCCATGCGCATTTTGTGCTTGAAGAGAATATGGCCAAGAAACCGGAAAATGTCTACAACTTGCTCAATCAGCTTTGGGAACCTGGCCTGGCAATGGCTAAAAAAGAGGCCTATGATCTGCAAGCGATGATTTATAAAGAGGGTCATGACTTTAAACTGGCGCCCTGGGATTGGCGGTACTATGCAGCAAAGCTAAAAAAGGCGAAATACGAATTGGATGATGAATTATTAAGATCATATTTCAAGCTGGAAAATGTAAGAGAGGGTGCGTTTGCCGTGGCCAATAAGCTTTATGGAATTACATTTGAAGAAAGAACCGACCTCCCCACGTATCACGAAGATGTAAAAGTGTTTGAAGTAAAGGAGGCTGACGGTTCGCACATAGGAATCCTTTATACTGATTATTTCCCTAGAGCCAGTAAAAGAGGCGGCGCCTGGATGAGCTCCTACAGAAAACAGTCAAAGCAGGGAGGCAAAGAAGTAACTCCTGTAATTTGCAATATTTGCAATTTCTCTAAACCAACAGGAGATAAACCAGCATTGGTGAGCTTTCGAGAGGCTTCCACTTTGTTCCACGAATTCGGTCACGCGCTGCATGGGCTACTATCCAATGGTACTTACAGCAGGCTGTCGGGAACGTCTGTTCCAAGAGATTATGTTGAATTGTGCTCTCAGATTATGGAAAACTGGGCGACCGAACCTGAAGTGCTTAAGTCCTACGCTAAACATTACGAAACAGGTGAGCCTATCCCGCAAGAACTCATCGACAAATTGGAAAAAGCCAGCCACTTTAATCAGGGTTTCGCCACGGTCCGATACCTGGCAGCGTCCTTCCTGGACATGGACTGGCACACACTTACTGAAGCTAATGAACTTGAGCCATTAGATTTTGAAACAAAATCTCTAAACAATATAGGTCTGATTCCTGAAATTGCAGTAAATTACAGGAGCCCCTATTTCAATCATATTTTCTCCGGCGGTTATTCTTCTGGTTATTACAGCTACATTTGGGCTGAAGTGCTGGACGCCGATGCTTTCCAGGCATTTAAAGAAACAAGTCTTTTTGATCAGAAAACAGCACAAGCGTTTAGAAAGATCATTCTCGAGACTGGTGGCACAGAAGATCCGATGACGCTTTATAAACGCTTCAGAGGAGCGGAACCAAAGATTGATGCTTTGCTGAAAAGAAGAGGACTTAATTAATTGATGTGAAAATAGTGTTAAATCCGGATTCGGAAATTACACTTTCACTCTGAAGAACATCGATTCAATTATTTGTAAAAAGTACAGTGTGATGCGTAGAGCGTGTTCCCTGACATAACGCTCTACGCTCACCGCATAAAGAAAAAGAATCATTTCACACTAAACATCAGTGGTCGCAGATCGTTTTAGTATATTTATACTAAACACTTTTGTAAGTGAGGATTGTTAACCCAACTTCGACACTTAAGTTTCTAAGTTCAGTATTTACAATAAAGACAA
>CAZIKB010000225.1:0-5709 GCA_964539665.1 uncultured Cytophagia bacterium | reverse complement strand
AGCGATTTATCCAGATACATGGTTTGCAATATTGATGAATCAAATCCTGTCAATAATTTTGCAGTGACGATGATAAATTTTAACGGTGAATTGGGATCATTGTACTTTTCGATCACTTTATCCTGCGTGTCCTTATCCATACCCCATTTTTGTTTGAATTCAAGCTCATCATTGGCGCTGGTTGACATGACTGCCACGCTGGCATCTTCATCGATCAGTTTGTCCAGTTCTTCCTTGTACTGCACACAGGCGAAACGATCCGGGGTGACAATGAGACCTTTTAAACCATGCGGTTCAACTTTATCCTGAAAATGCTTGACAATATCTTCAACTATCTCAGATACACGCTCCGGCGATTTTAGGAATGCAGACATTTTTGCTGCTCTTCTACTCAGAGCGTCTGCTTCCTCATCGTTCAGCTGCATTTCATCTTTAAGTTCTTTAAACAGTTTATCAATGGTTTCCTTATCCACGTGCATATCCACCAGCCGCGGTTCAAAATGCAGCGGGAGTGTGGCTTTATCGCGTAGCGAATTCTGGAAAGTGTACCGCGACATATACCCGCCGACATCCTCTTCTGAACCAAAAGCCCAGAAGGTATTTTTGTCGGCTTTATTTACTGGAGTGCCGGTCAATCCAAATAGAAAGGCATTAGGCAAAGCCGCTCGCATCATACGCCCCAGATCACCTTCCTGGGTGCGGTGAGCTTCATCTACCATGACAATGATATTATCTCGTGAATTCATATTTGGATAGGCATCGCGGAATTTGTGAATAGTAGTAATAATAATCTTACGTGTATCTCTTTCCAAAAGAGTATGTAGTTCCTTGATACTGTCGGTCGTAACAACATTAGGCACATCTGAGGCATTAAAGGTACTACTGATCTGTGTATCCAGATCGGTACGGTCTACCAGGATGAGTACAGTGGGACTCTTCAATTCTGCCATTCTGCGTAATTTTTGCGCCGCAAAGACCATAAGCAATGATTTTCCTGATCCCTGAAAATGCCAGATTAATCCTTTTTTAATGCGACCCTCTCTAACCCGCTCAACAATCAGATTTGCTCCTTCATATTGCTGGTAGCGACAAATAATCTTGATTCGCCTTTTCTTTTTGTCTGATGAGTATACTGCAAAATGTTGCAATATATCTAAGAGACGAATTGGATTTAACAGATCTGTGAGTTCTTTCCCGACTTCTCCCAGCCCCATTTGGCTAATCCATCTATCTTCTTCGCTTTCGTTCCGCCAGGGTGACCAAAAATCTAACGGTGTCCTAACTGCACCGTAGAACAATTCTTTTCCTTCAGTGGCGAAGGAAAGAATATTAGGTACAAATAACTGCGGCACCGCATTTTCGTAAATATTATGAATTTCATGGGCGCCATCCAGCCAGGAAACAGACGGTCGGATTAGTGTTTTAGCTTCACCAACCACTATGGGTATACCGTTGATCAACATAACGATATCCGGGATTTTGGTTTCGCGGGCATGGACGCGATATTGATTCGTGATGACAAAGGAATTGTTTTTCAGATCGTCAAAATCGATCAGCCGTACCGGTACATGACGGTTGTTTTCGCCGAAAGGCATGGTCTTATCGCCGGTCAGCCATTTGGCAAATTCCTCGTTGGCACGCACAAGGCCACTCTGACTGACCGAAATAAGGATGGCACGCAGTTTATAAATGACCTCGTTGGCGCGTTCCGGTTTGGCAGCGATTTCCGGATTGATGCGAACCAGCGCCTCACGCAGATCGGATTCCACCAGTACTTCATTAACACCCCGATTCAGGTCTGACGCCGGTTTATACTTCCACTGCCCGGCATAGCCTTCGTTTTGATCCGCTACCTGACCCGGCTGATTCAGGTTGGTCCCGGATAACTGGTGGATGATAAAATGCTCGACGCCGTTAAGTTCGTTGAATGTCATTTTATTATTTCATTTAATTTTTCAATTAAAATTTTAAGGCGTTCTGTCTGTGTAGCCAGTTCAAGATGTGCGATGACCGCTTCCTGTAAATATGGATCATGAAGAATCGCCTTAATTTCATTTTCTATAAAAACCTTCACTTTTTCCGCAGATCTCTGGATATCACTGACAAGCGTTGTACGATTATCCAAAACATAGACAATATCTTCAAAATCGCGACTGGTTCTTGGATCTTTTCCCCTATCCCTGAAGGCAGAAAACTTGGAAGCCAGGAAATAGACAAAAGGCATAATTTTTATTTTCACATCATCCAGAAAATGAATTTCAGGATTATCATATCCGGCTTTAAACCATGGATTGGCCGGCGCCCATCCTATTTCTTTTGTGGCCATCACATCGATCAGGATATTTTGATGTTTGAAACGCATATCACATTTTCTTCCCGGGCAAAATGGATGTCTCTTTCAGCCAATTTTTGTCTGAGTTCTTCCAGTTTTAAAAGCGAGGCAATTTTCAGAACAATATCAATATCTTTGGTCGGACGCACTTTTGGGGCTAAAGGATCGTCCGCATATAATCCTGTTACGGCGCCACCGACGTAAATACATTCATCATTTAAATCAGCAAGTACATTTGCGACCGTTTTAATCGCATCTCTTATTTGTGACGTATCGTTTAGCACATTACAATCCAAAAAAGTTTGTTTATAAAATACGTTTTCTTAATTCTTCGACTGCGATCTCTTTTTCTCTTGCTCTTCCGATGCGGATTGCATCTACCAATGCTAATAACTCATGTAATTGTGAATCGACCTGTACGGCATTTACAACCGATTTGTAAAGTGGGATAACACTGTACCCGCGCATGGTTCCCTGGCCTGATGGCCAGACATAATTTTCATCACTTTGGATCATTTCGCTAAGCGGCTTTGCCGAGTGGGCGGTAGGTATCCCTCTTACCAACGATCCGGGTAGTTGCGGAAATACATATTTGATACCGTATTGTAAAAAGTCCATCAGTGCCAATTTGAACACCTGTTTACCTTCCTCATTCAGTAAACCGGCATATTTTGACCGGACTAATGACTTACTTACCTCTGACTGGCTAATGAACAATTCCTTTGCCAAGGGTATCTGATACCATGGTTCACCTTTAAAAGTGATAATTTTGAGTACTATGACGATGTCCTGAGGACTCATTATTTGCTGCTGTAATCTCACTCGCGCTCCCTTATTCCATATTCGAATACAGAATATTAAGAAACAATCCCCTTAATATCAAAGTTTTTTAAAAAGATATTCCATATTCGAATACGGCATATGATAACCCCATGCCGAATCCCAACCTGTTATTTCGAGCACCAGCGAGAAATCTTCTGCCACCTGCCCGGTTTGTTCAAGTTGGTTCCAGATAATTGTTAAATAATGAAATACTCTACACTATTTAGTTCATTAAAATTCATATTAATTCACTCAAAATATTTGATTGATTAAACTCTTATTTAATGCCTTTGAGTTATAGACTTTAGATTTAATATTTTTGATAGCCAACTTAATACTTCTAATCTCATTTCTCGATTTTATTTGTTCTTTATTTTTCGGTATGAATATATTTAGATTCAATAAATCATCTTTTAGTATTCCCTTTATTGTTGTTCCCCTCAAAAGAGATTCAGTTTTTTTTCGAAATACTTTTGAATTTAGTTGATAAACTAAAAACTCTATATCAATCTTTTTATGATCTATTACTATACCATTAATATCTTGACTAAAAGATATGTTTTGTTCGTTGACTGCAAATTTCCCGACTCCAACTCTTGTACCAGCTATAATATTATTTTTAGGTAATATTTTTGCTGCAGAGTTTTCAACCGCTTCTTCAGTAATATATTTTTCACCTGTGTTGATGAAATCTTTTTCTAATATTTTTGTCGTAATCCAGGGAATAGTTCCATTCAAATAATACTCGGATTTTTTTGTATCTGGTGTTCCGCCTGAAAGAGTATTTATAATAATAGACTTTAATTTTTTGTCACTGTATTTAAAAAATAATTTGTTTTCTGTAACAGCTAGTTGTTTTTCTAACCTTTTTAAACAACTCCGAGTCTTTTCGACCATCTCATCCCCAGCCCAGAGTAGTTCTGCCAGGCGGGCTTGCTGTTGTTTAAGCGGCAGCAGGATTTCGTATTCTGCCAGGTCTTTAAATTTCACGCGCGACGATAACGAACCAGCTGAATTTTTTATCGCGTAATCAAAGAAATTTTCGCTGGATATTAAAAAGGGCATCAATTCAGACAGCAGAGAGTCTTTTGATTGCATGACGATTATATCACCAGAACAAACCCCGTTAAAATCGACTAAAGCCGCCTTTTTGAGATAAGCACGGCATCGACCAAACAATACCTGTCCTTTGCGAAACCGCCGAGTAAAAGTAGTGCCATCAGAAATATTTCCCCAGGAACTAATATGAATATTTTCAGATTCAATATGTTCCAGTCCGACAATTCGCTGCAATCCTACCGCTTCAGGATTAGAAACAGCCTCCCTTCTTTCTTCAACCACATCACCAAATTTAACCGGCAGCCAATCAGATTTATCAATATTCAGTTGCTTTTCCATTTTTATCTTAACCACGAGTTTCAATCAGAGTAAATAATTCAGTCATAGATTGTCTCAAATCTTCAGAACTTTCTTTCCATTCGCCATAAGCCTTTGAAAAACTAAGTTGATTATTTTCCTTGTTATTAGACATTACATACAGATTTAATGCCAGCTTATATTTATTCGTCTTCACCTCATCCAAATCCACCCATCGAGATAAACTATCAACATCCTGGTTGTTCTTATATGCATTAAAGATATTCTTAATATGATGTTCTTCAAGATAAGCAATACTCTTATCCTGCCGCACTTCATTTACTGCATTAATAAAAAGTATTTTTTCTTTTTTCCCATCTGTTTTATTGGTGTTGGTAATCAATAGGCAGGCTTCCATGGGCGAATTGTAAAACAGGTTCGGCCCCAACCCAATGATACATTCCACCTCATCACTTTCCACCATTTTCTGGCGCATTGTTGCTTCGGCATCACGGAATAAAATGCCGTGTGGCCAAAGGGTAATGGATCGCCCGTTTTCAGGATTCAGACTTTTGTGAATATGCGCTGAAAAGCATAGTCGGCCGTGCCCTGCGGCGGTGTACCCCAGATATTGCGCCCCCAGGGATCGTTTTCAAAGCCCTTGCGGTCCCAGGCCTTAATACTGTAGGGCGGATTGGCCAGGATTACATTAAAGGTTTTTAATTCGTCGTTTTACAGAAAGGCCGGTTCGCTGAGCGTGTTACCGCGCACAATCTGAAATTCCTCAATACCATGCAGAAACATATTCATGCGGGCAATCGCCGATGTGATCAGGTTGATTTCCTGGCCGTACAATTTTAAAGTACGGTATTCTTTGCCGGCATCTTTTAGTTGCAAGGCACAGTTGAGCAATAATCCGCCCGAACCGCAGGTAGGGTCATACACCGATTCACCCGGCTGCGGGTCCATAATCAGGGTCATCAGACGTACAACGGTACGGTTTGTGTAAAACTCAGCGGCGGTATGGCCGCTGTCATCGGCAAACTGTTTAATCAGGTATTCGTAAGCATTGCCCAGCTGGTCGTCGGGCACTGTGGCAATATCGAGTTTATGCTGCGAGAAATGTTCCATCAGACAACCGCTCTTTATTGGTCCAACTGGCATCACCGAAAATACCGTATAAGGTTTCCGGGTTGGCC
>CAZIKB010000224.1:0-5732 GCA_964539665.1 uncultured Cytophagia bacterium | reverse complement strand
GTCTTAATGTACGTGTATTAATATAGGAGTCATATTATGTCTACTCGACAAAAACTAACGATGCTCTTGTTATTTTTGGTTCTAATACCATCCTGTCAAAATCAGAATGATACAAAAGAGGGTGCATATATAAGATCAGTTACAATTTTGTTGGGTTGTAACGATGTTGAAGTAACATCTGATTTAAAATATTCAGTTGAGAATATTTCGGCTTATTTAAAACAGAACAAAATTAAACTTGTTGTAGATGAGAAAAAAAATGGCTGTGGTTATCTGTTAAAAGATGGTGATAGAATAAATAAAATAGAGAGTGCGCTAACAGACTTAGATTTAATTGGCGAACTAAAGTCATTCTTCGGCATTGCTTCATAAAAACAAAATTAACTCGTTCCCAAACCGGAGTTTTGGAACGGGCTCGTTTTAGAACTGTTGTTTCTATTTTACCTTCAAATTGGATAGCAACACAAAAGCCCAACCACTTTCGACCGGTTGGGCTTTTTTTATTTTTCTTTTTCAGTGACTTTTTTTTATGCTGCTTATAGGCACTCTTTTTTGTCAAGACCTCCATTATTTTCTTTTTTGTGAGCATGATTTCAATCATATCAATGATAGTTTTAAACCTGCTATTGGCCAGGTAATTGCTTAATTTTTTACAAGAAATTGATCTTTCTCAACAAGTCTCGATATTTTATATTTTCAGTTTTGAGGAAAAATCGGGATAAACGCTAAATGTATTGCATAGTCCCAAGTAATTTAGGGTACCAGCGGCTACTTTGGATTTAATGTGTTTGGGGTAAAAGCGCACTTTGACAATTTAGTGATTAAGGATAACACGGAGACCTACTACATTCGGGGCGCAGGCGGTGAGGTGTTAGCGGAATACGACCTGGGTGACAATCTGGTGGCTGAATACGTTTATGCCAACGGCCAGCGCATAGTCAAAAGGAATCCCGCTGGCAATGTCGATATTTATTTGAACGACCACCTGGGTTCAGCGCGGGCGATGGTTGGCAGCGGCTGGAGCGCCAACTACTACCCCTTTGGTGAAGTGGCCTCACAAACAGGTTCGGATGAGGATACCCATTTCGACTTTACAGGCCAGGAGCGGGACCACGGCACCGGGTTGATGTATTTTGGCGCAAGGTATTATGACCCACAGATTGGGCGGTGGCTATCATCCGACCCATTGGCAGAAAAATACCCATCTGTAAGTCCATATATCTATGCTAATAATAGTCCCATTGCATTAAAAGACGTGAATGGTGAGTTTTGGGTAGCAAGTACGGGTGGACCATGGTCTGTATTTCGCTATCCAATTGGAGCTGCATATCTTTCTTATGGTTTTGAATGGGTTCCACTTGGTGGGACTGTATACGGTGGCATTAGGCGATATGCATTTCAAGATTATACTTTTGGAGCTGGAGATTTTGCTTTGTCTCTTGTTGGAGGTGCGGGTCTATTGAAAAGCGGAAGAGCACTTTGGAGTTATGCAAAAACTGGTATGAAAGCTGTCACCGAAGGAGCTCTTTTTTCTGCAGGAATTTCAGTTGCACTTACCCCTTTCGATCGAGTTGCAGATGGAATAGTAGGTGCTGATGATATATCGCAAGCACAACGAGATATATTAATATTTGCTTTGGCTGAAGCATTAGGTTATGGTAAACAGGCAAGAGGCGGAGCCTTTGGAGAATTTAAACTGAATAAAACATTCCGAGCTGAATACCAGTCTAAGGAAGAAATCCATGAACAATTTCAAATTCTTAATGACTTTTTCGAATTAAGTAAAGACAAGTTTATCAAAGATCATGGTGAAGCGACTTATAACAACTATTCAGAAGCTCAAAGACGAAGTGATAGAGATAGAGAATTTGACGATAAATTTGAAAAATTTAGTCGTGGAGGAAGATAGACATTATTATGTCGCGGATCATCTGAGATTAACCAGCCATTGAAAAGTCGAATCTTTAGTAATAGGGACAAGAAAAAAATGGAAATTTTCAAGAAGAGTAAAAATTTACATTCAATCCAGCAAACCGCAAAACAACATAGGACGAGAAATTTTTTATTTGCAATCGCAGGTTTTCATGTTTTTGTTGGTTTGTGGGTAATCTCACTTTACCGACAACAAACCCCTGAGGGAAATTACAATAAAAATATAAAAGATACTAAAAACCTCATAGCTTATATTCATTTTCCTCTTTCTGAGAGCGGGTATGAAGATCTTCGTGATTCAAATATTTCTTTGTTAAATGCAAAAACAGGGCATCAAACCAAATTAACCGATGACAAATTTGAAGATACTTCTCCAAGTTGGTCACCCGATGGTTCCCGGTTGGTATTTGTATCTTATCGAAGTCGCTCTAAAATGGCCAGGCATGATTCGTATAATCCTTCTCATTTATTTATCTATGATTTCAGAAATAGTAAGGAAACTGCGCTGGAAGAAAACATCAACCTTGAAGTTGACGCCTATGCTAAAAGATTAAAAGCTGAAGGACATGATATTGAAAGAGATAGCCGCTACCTACCTTTTACGAACAGACCCCATTGGTTCGAGGCGAATAGAATTGGATTTTGGCGCAAACTCTATTTTGGAAAATCCCGTGGATCTGGAGAATTGTGCTCGACTGACACTCTAGGTCAGGATTTGAAAATACATAGGAAAATTTTTTCCGAAAGAAAATGGCACGTAATGGAAGGGGCTTGGATGAGTCAGGATACGATCATCGTTCAAATAAGAAAACCGAGTGTTTATCTCGGGGAATCACAAAATCTTGCGTATTTCCTAACCAAGGAAAATGAGTATTTTTTATTTGTCGAGATGGAGAAAGATAGTTATGCACAACAGCCAAGGCTGTCAAGGGATAAACAATATATAGTATATACGGAATATGATCCTCAATTAGAAATTCACAAATTAGTTTTATTGAAATTGACAACCGGAGAAAAGAAGTATTTGATTTCAGACGCAAGTGAAGGAGTATTATCACCAAACGGCAAGAAGATTGCTTTCATAAAAAAAGTTGGAGGGGATGCAGACATTTACATCATGAATTCAGATGGGACGGATATTGAACAAAAGACTTTCGATGGTGGAGTTAAGTATTCACTAGCTTGGTCGCCGAAATCTGATTATTAAGAACTTTTTTAGTTATTTCCATACCCAGTTAGTCATAATGATCAATCAACAACTACATTTGTCCCAATATTAAGTTTGAAAATGAGAGAACAAATCCCTCTTAATCTTACTTCCTGTATATCCTTTGGGGAATATGTGCATTGATAGTGGTATTTCTATGAAATTAATAAGAATTAGAATTTGTGATGAACAAAAGCAAGGCTGTCCAAAAGTAGGGCAGCTTCTTTTTTGACAGCGTTTGTATTCTTTCCGCCAAAAAATAATTATTATTGTAATTTACTCCTAAGATTAGTAAATCCATTTGTTCACAATTCAACCGTCCAAACTTGCTCAATATTGTTTTCCCTGTTGTATTTTAAAGCCGTAAGTTTTGCTTGAATTTTACAGATCAATATTATAATTTACAAAGAATAAATTGTTCTTTCTCAACAAGTCTCGATATTTTAAATTTTCAGTTTTAAGGAAATGTCGGGACAAGCGCTAAATGCATTAACAAGTCCCACGCAATTCAGGGCACCAGCGGTTACATACGTCACAACGGCTGGATTTACCTTTTTCGGGCAGGTTACGGGAATTTAGCTTCAAGTAATACTGGTAAGAACTTGAGCGCCTGGCGACATGTGAAGATTGTGGTGAGTGGCAGCAATATTAAAGTCTATGTAGATGGGAATCTGGAGATTGATTACAATGACGGTATTTACACCTCGGGTTATTTTGGGTTTAATGTGTTTGGGGTAAAAGCGCACTATGACAATTTAGTGATTAAGGATAACACGGAGACCTACTACATTCGGGGCGCAGACGGTGAGGTGTTAGCGGAATACGACCTGGGTGACAATCTTGTGGCTGAGTACGTTTATGCCAACGGCCAGCGCATAGTCAAAAGGAATCCCGCTGGCAATGTCGATATTTATCTGAATGATCATTTGGGTTCGGCGCGTGCGATGGTTGGCAATGGCTGGAGCGCAAATTACTATCCCTTTGGGGAGATTGCCTCACAAACAGGTTCGGAGGAAGATACCCATTTTGACTTCACCGGCCAGGAGCGGGACCACGGCACCGGGTTGATGTATTTTGGCGCAAGGTATTATGATCCGGTCGTGGGGAGATTTCTTACTATGGACCCATTAGCCAACGTTCGGCCTTGGGAGTCGCCATATATGTATGTTGGTAATAATCCGCTTAACAATATTGACCCGACTGGTGAAGATTGGTTTTATTATCAAGCTGCGGGTGATTCCGTATCAAGATATCATTGGCATCCTGGCAGCGAATACACTACTACAGACGCAGAGGGAAATGAAACTACGCTAACTGCAGTGACTGCAGGAAATGTGATTGTAAATGAAAATGGAGCTTACTACTATCTCGATACATATGGCATTAGAGCTAGCGCATGGCAGGATGATACACTACCATTTTTATGGCATTGGGGAGGTGCATCACCTGGCTCTGGTTTTGATGTCAGTGCAACCTTTAAGACAGTGTTGCTCGCTGAAGGTGGAGGTCATGTATTAAGTTCAATTTTTAAAGCAGCGAGGAGTTTTTTTGCTGCTAGGTCGAGTAAATGGACATATGGCGGATTTAAATCCTCAACTAAATGGGCTAATCAACTTGCAAAAAGAGGATGGACTGAAAAACAAATAACTGAAGCCATCACTAGAGGGAAAAGATTTAAGGCTGTAAATAATGTAAATCCAGGTAACTCAGCAACAAGGTATGTTCATACAGAGACCGGTCAGTCAATTGTAATTGATGATGTGACCAAAGAACTGCTCCATGTTGGAGGGCCAGGATTTAAATATTAAGGTAATGGAAAATGGAAAAGATAATTTATATCCAATTGTTGGACGAAGGTACGAAAGCCTATAGGCCTGTGCCTGCTGTTGAATTAGAAAATAATATCTATAAGTTAAAGGGTCATGATATCTATGATCCAGAGGATGAAGCTTGGGAGTTTAAGCCAGGCACCCATGTGGTGGTTGAGGAACGGAAATTGGATGGAGATTTAGTATTAGTTGCTGTTAGAAAGTCCAAGTAAGGTGCGGTTTCACCGCCCTTACCTTATTCTTAACGGCCAAATAAAAAACGCCCAACAGACAATGAGCATGGTTGGGCGTTTACTTTTTTCTTTCAGTTGCTTTTTACGCTGCTTCGTGCGCATTTTTATTTGTCAACACCTCCATCATCTTCTTTTTAGTGAGCATGGTTTCAATAATATGAATGATAGTTTTAAACTTGCTATTTGTCAGGTAATTGCTTAATTTTTTTAGCAAGAAATTGTTCTTTCTCAACAAGTCTCGATATTTTTTATTCTCAGTTTTGAGGAAAAATCGGGACAAGCGCTAACTGCATTGCCAAGTCCCATTCATTTTATGGCACCAGCGGGGCTATATGGTCTACTACCGTTACAACGGTTGGATTTACCTTTATCGGGCAGGTTACGGGAATTTAGCTTCCAGTAATACGGGTAAAAACTTGAGCACCTGGCGGCATGTGAAAATTGTGGTGAGTGGCAGCAACATTAAAGTCTATGTGGATGGGAATCTGGAGATTGATTACAATGACGGTATTTACACCTCGGGTTATTTTG
>CAZIKB010000223.1:0-5777 GCA_964539665.1 uncultured Cytophagia bacterium | reverse complement strand
ACTTAGCCATAAATATTCCTTAAATTGTAATGTCAAGTAAAACAATTATAAACAAGGAGTTAAGTATGACTAAGTCGGCTAAATATACAAAAGCAACTATTACCAAACAAATAAAAGCGAAATATCCCAATTTCTCTAACATGAAGAACAAAGACAAAAAGAAGATTATAGAAAACTCCTGGGAAAGTCACAATAACTCTAAATCTGAAATCTCCGGCATTCAACTGACAGCGGACGAGATTTTAGGAATACATAACATTCCTCATAACATCATAAATATCAACAGGATGCAAAGCCTGATATCTGAATATAAGAAAAGGATTCATTATCCAAATTCCAAAATCAATGATATTAAAGACCCCGAACTACGTTTTCTGGAAGAGATGATTGACTGGAATCTAATAAACCAATTGCCGGCAGATGAGAATTACACGCCGGGGAAACGCAAGATTTTCCCCTTTCAGTTTTTTAAGGCGGAGTTATTAAAGCAGCTAAAATTTGCAGAGCCGGCCTATCGTAAATACGATCCGCGTGAAATAAACAACCCGGAAAGAAAAGAGAACAGAGCTTTTCTGAGATTGAAACCAGGCCGGCAAATCACCCATGACCAACTGTCGAAATTCCGGGGGACTCTGGACTATAATCGTTTAGTCAATGTTTTAGTATACTTTATCGCCCTGTTTTTAGAAAGTAAAGGTTTAGGCGAAGCTTCTTTTCACGCGGTAGATTCTACAGAGTTACCGGTAAAGATCAGGCCGTTTCCGCTTTTCCACACAACCGTTAACGGGGAAAAGGTGCGTTTTTATTCTGATATAGACGCTGATTTAGGAAGACGCAGGAATAAAAGAGACAAGTCAAAATACATAGTTGGTTACCGCCTGCATACCTTGACTATAATCGATCCCAAAACACAGGAAGCCTATCCATTAATATCCGTTCTCGCTGCAGCCAATCACCATGACAGTAATTTTCTTAACGCTTTACTAAAGTTATCCAAAGCAATCGGTCTGGATGTTAAACTCATTGTGGCTGATCAGGCCTATGGCTCCGGGCAGGAATACAAGGAATTTTACGATGCGTACGGTGTAACGCTTCTAAATGCTCCAAAAGAAACCGTGTCGATTCCAAAGTGTGTCGATAAAAAAACCGGCGAAGTTCGTAAAGATTCCATGTGCGACTTTCCAATGGAATACATTGGTAACGATGAACAAAAAGGTCATGAATTTCATTGCAACGCCCCATCTGATGAATGTCCTGTGGAAGGCATTTGCAGCAAAATACGTTTCATCCCCTTAGACAGCGGCCAGTTTGGCCTTTTACCTGTCCATCATTTTGCGCAGGCCCAAAAAGCGCTGGATATGCGTAAAGTCGCGGAACGGCCTTTCAATTTAAGCAAGCATCGTGACGGATTAGAGCCCTTGCGAACCCGAGGTATGGTGAATTCAACATTTGTGACGCTAAGTTCAAATATAACGACTTTACTCATTGAGATTGCCGGTTATCGTAAAAAAACTAAGAAGAAAAAAGCCGCTTTGGCAGAAATCTTTTGTTAAACAGTTCATTGAAACAGGAAATTTTGTGATGAGGCCCTGAGTAGCCATTGGAAGAATAAAATAAGTATATTACAGTGTGCAAAACCAAGATTCCAATGAATGTTTTAAAAACAGGGTGAAAGAGGATCTGATCAAAATAAAAAAAATCTGAAATGCTAACAATGGGACAGAAGATTCTTAAAGGAAAATAAATCTGTTTCAACACCCTTTATTAGTAAAAAGAAGCAATCTAAATAAGACAAAAAAGCTTGGTGTCTTATCATTTTCGTCTGTCTTGATTATTCTTTTCACACTCTTTCAGTCTTGTACAGAAGATAACATGGCAAATAAGATTGATGACAGTTATGGAGAAGCTTGTATGCTCAACGGTGATTTTGATAAAGCGATAAAGAATTATAAACATTCACTTGAACTGAATCCCAATAACGCAAATGCTATTGAAATGTTAAAGAAAATAAATAAAATAACAATTAATATTGAAAATTAGTTTTATTCTACTTTTTTTCAACGAATAAGGTTAGATTGTGTAAGCGTTAGGGACCAATATCTCTTGACACATATGCGCCATTGACGTATATTGCAACGTGCGGATAATTGAAACTTCTATTTTCACTAAACGAGTTCAAGAAATACTTTCTGAAGAAGAATATCGTCTTTTTCAAATTAAACTAGTTGATGATCCTGAGGCAGGGAAGATTATTATAGGTAGTGGAGGAATTAGAAAAATCAGATGGTCCGGTTCTGGAAGAGGAAAAAGAGGTGGATCCCGTATCCTGTACTATTGGCATAATAAACAAGGATTATTATTGATGTTATTTATTTTCAAAAAAAGTGAAAAAGATGATTTGACTAAATCTCAACTTAAAACATTAAAAACAATCGTGAGGTCAAATATAAATGAATGATAAATTATTTAATGAACTGTTAGAAAGTGTAAAGCAGGGAGGGAAAATTCTCAGAGGTGATATCTCACCTGCTCGGGAATTTGACTTTTCCTCACCTGATGTGAAAGCTATTCGTATTAAATATGGCTTATCGCAAACAAAATTTGCAAAAATGCTTGGGATCAGTCCGGCAACATTACGAAATTGGGAACAAGGTAGACGAAAGCCAGAAGGTCCAGCTCGTATTTTACTTTACGTTGCAGACAAACATCCTGAAGCCATTCTTGATACAGTTCACTCAATATAATATCATAACTAATGCTATGCAGGCCCCTAACGCGTTTCAACTGGACGGCTGCAGCTGAGGTTTTAGTTATAGACTTTCTTTAGCCCGCCGCCAGTTAAACGCCGGCCGTTTGAAAAAAAGGATATATAAGATATGTCAACAAAATATTTCATTATCAGTGATAAGAAGAATTTGCTTCCCAGATATTTAAAAATAATCGTATTTGTTTCATTGGGGCTAACACTGCAAGTGAATGCCCAGGAAAAAGAATCAACAAACCAATTTAAAATTGATTTCTTTAAAACGTTTGATTCTTCATGCAAGAAGATGATTGACTTAGCTGAAGCAATCCCGTCTGAAGATTACAATTGGACGCCAACAGAAAAAATTCGTACAATCAAAGAATCACTCATACATGTAGCAAGTACGCATTATTTTCTTGCATCAAAGCTAAACTCTCCCGTACCAGAAGGAGTCAAACCTCGTGAATTTTCGAAATCTGTCAATACAAAAAAGGAAACACAAGAAATCTTATTGAACTCAATAGAACATATTCGTGAAGCCATACAAAAAATTAATAATGAACAGTTATACACAAAAGTCGATTTTTTTGCAAGAAAAGAAACAATGCAGAGAGTTATCTTTCAAGTAGGGGAGCACATGGCTGAGCATCTTGGACAACTAATTGTGTATGCCCGAATGCGAGGAGTTACACCCCCCTGGAGTAAATAATCAACCATATTTATTGCCAAATCGCACAGAGGTGTGGTAAGACCAACTTATGTAAGTGGCTTTCATGATGTTTTAATGAAACAGGTAGAAGATATCAAAGACAGGCCTAAACAGGAAGCCATCTACCATGCGGTGTATTAACGGCGACTTTTGCTGCCCCAAAAATTAAAAGTAACTGGGAGAAGGTTCTTGAACTGGAACCGGCACACCTGAATGCTAACTGGGGTATGTTTCAATTTTATCTGAATGCTCCTGGAATTATGGGTGGAAGCGAGGAGGAAGCATTCAAATTAGCTACCGGATATATTGCCCGGGATCCAGCCGGCGGGCACGCTATGCCGGCTTCTTATTATTTTACGCAAGAAGATATGGATCAAAGTGAGCAGGAAATAGTCAAATCCATGAGCTCTGAAATAAAAGAAGAGTCCGCCCGGGACATTCGCAATACAAACTCGAATACACTTAATCAAATGGGGTACTACTCTCTGGGAGAGAATGATTTTGATAAGAGTTATAAATATTTTAAATGGGCTATTCAAAACGCACCGGAACAAGCCAATCCATATGATAGTATGGGTGATCATTTTACAGCAGTCGCTAACTACGATTCCGCTCTTTTCTATTATCAAAATGCTCTGAACAAAGATCCGAACTTTGCTCCTTCAAATTTCAACAAAGGACAAATGCTTGAGAGACTGGGGGAAATCGATCTGGCAATTATAACATATCGGCAATTAATAGAACAATTACCCGGGACTGAGTATGCTGATCGGGCAGAAGAGCGATTGGAAGAGATTGAGGACTTGGAACCACGTGATCGATAGGCGATAAGCAAAGATTTGAAAATAACAAAAAACAATTTACAAGTTCTAATCAAATTACAAATCATTAAATTGTATTTTAGTGAAATGAATATCATTTTGGTGATTGAAAATTGAATTAAACCTCCATAGCTTTCAGATATTGATCCGAATCCCATGGGAGTATTATGTCTGCAACTTATTACTTTATCAGTGACCTGCATATCGGCGGTGACGAGGCACTTGGCGTATGCGACTTCGAAGTGGAGTTAATCCAGTTTATGGATGAGATTGCTCAGCGCAATGAGGATGCTGAACTGATTATCATTGGCGATGCATTCGGCTTGTGGGAGTTTACGCAGGTCGAGGGAGTAGAGAAGATCAAGATGCTAATTGACCAGTTTCCACGCATCTTTGAAACTTTCCGCAGGGTCGGGGAGAAAGTAAAGATCACGGTTCTTCCGGGTAACCATGACTATGAAATCGCCTGCTACCCGGAGTTCGTCGACCTTTTTAGGAAATATAATATTTCAATTGAACAATCTCCGGCGATAACTAGAGAGATTGGAGGTAAGCGTCTCTGGATCGAGCATGGCAATCAGTACGACGCAACCAATCGCATGCCGGATTTTGGTAATCCTCATGCGATGCCCATCGGCTACTTCATCACCAGTAACATGGTTGGCACTGCCGGGCAACTCTCAGAGCGCGGGCGTCACAACTGGCTGAAAGATATCCAATCGGTGTATCCAACCGAGCTGGTTCCGGACTGGGTGCTGTCGAACTATTTTTATCGCGAGATGAGCCCTCTGCTGCGCTGGATGTTGCTGCCATTTTTACTACTCTCCGGATTGACGCTGTTTGTACTGGGCGGAAGTGCACTTGAATATTTTAATATAACCGGCTCAAATATTTTTCTGGATAACCGTATCTTTAATGCTTTGGGCATTGTCGGGAATCTCTTTCAGATTGTTTTAACCATAAATGCTATCATACTACTAATATTTATAGTATTGTCAATTCCGCTGGGTTTTGTTCTGCGAGATTTGAAAAGGACGTTGAAAAGGTTTGGTATTGAATTGGATCCGGCAGAATTGACCGGGGAGAAAGAGGAATTGTACCTCAATGCCGCCCGGAAAGTATTCGAAGATGATCCTGAAACCATAGCATTTATATACGGCCATACGCACAAACCTTCCCTACAGCAAATAGGGGATCGCTATGTCATAAATACCGGTACCTGGCTAAAGCAATTTGAGCGTACTCCTCCGCGTTTCGGAATCCTTCCTTCCATTTATATCCCTGACTTCTGTCTTAACTATTTTCGGGTAAGCACGGAAAAGGGCAGAATTATAATCGACTACCGCAAGATAGATAAACCCTCTCCGCCTGATTTGACTTTAGTGCAGCGAATGATGGTGTCACGCAAGCGGAGAAAAAAAATGCTACCCATACCGAAAAAAACTGTGCTGTGATATGCTATTATAGCCAAAAACTTTGTTATTTCCAACGGATCGCCGGG
>CAZIKB010000222.1:0-5817 GCA_964539665.1 uncultured Cytophagia bacterium | reverse complement strand
CTCTGGACCAAAGAATTCAACCGGATCATTCAATCGCATGGGCTCTCTGACTAAAAACGGCTCCGCATATTTAACGCCAATATATGAACCATATTGTTTGGAACGAGTGACAATAGCCTCCAAAAATTCCGGCCGGCTGATGTTGGTTTCTTCGTCACCGTATTTGTTTTTTTCCGGATTATGAACCTGGGATTTGTAAGCCTGAATAGCCTGCACTTTTCGATCATGATATTCTGAGATATCGACTAAAAATGATGGTTTGAATTCAAACCGGCACGCGTAAAAAACAACCTTATTTGGACGGAATGCCTCCTGCCCGGTTTCAAGTTTCTTCAATCCCGCAAAAAACGCCGCCTCGCGTACTAAATGTGAAGCATGGCCATGATCCGGATGCCGCACTTCCCAGTAGGGTGCAAACACGATTTTGGGTTTGTACTTTCGAATCTCGAGAATGACTTTGAGTTTATTCTCCAAATTGACTGCCACATTACCATCTGGAATGTCGAGCATTTTGTGCACTGACAGACCCATGATTTTGCCAGCCGCATCGAACTCTTTTTCGCGTATTTCCATCGTGCCGCGTGTGCCCAACTCGCCTCGGGTTAAAGCAATTACGCCGGTTTTGTATCCCATGTCGCCCAGCTTAATAATTGTGCCGGCACAGGTTAATTCAATATCATCGGGATGAGCGCCAAATGCCAGGGCGTCAAGCTGCATTATTTTTCTCCGTCATTAATCATTAATTCAGAAAAGGACACATTGAACACATCATAGACTACGCTTGTAAACCAAAAATGCAGTAGGCAGTAGACAGTTTGCAGTTTGCAGTTGACCGTCGGTAAAACATCGACAAAATGTCATTGACATATTTAATACTCTGCATACTTTGTGCTACTCGGTACCCTCAGTGTCCTGAAATCACATTTTATCTTGCAATCAACTAAAAGCTATATTTAAAGCCGGACAATCTGATGATCAAAATTCGAAATATCGATGGCTTCATACAATTGGTCGATAAATCCAAAGCCATATTTAAATAAATACGGAACAACATTCAGAACCCGTTCCTGAAAATGGTTATTTGGATAAAGGCTGTTTTTAGCTTTATATATTTGCTGGCTAATAACATCATTGCGTTTTTTGTAAGCCTGCAATATTTTTTTCTCCAAAATGTCCATCTGGTGATTAATTTTACTTTTTACGTTTTCAACCGTGTTGGTTAAAGTTGGATCAAACCCAGTAACCACACCTTCAAGCGTCTGCAGATTATTCGTAATGTCAGAAGAGGCATTTTGGATTAGGTTTTCAATGTTCTCAGGAAGCCGTGCTTTTGCAATGTCGTTAATTAACATTTCCACGTCGCCCCAAAAATTCTGGGGATTTAGATTGTAGCTATCCAACACTTTTTCAATTTTAGGTTCCAGCAGTGTCAGGCTTTTTCTGGGATAAATGATTGGCATCGGCAAACCAAAACTTTCATAGATGCCTTTCATTTGTGCATAATAGGCAATTTCGGCCGGACCCGCGATATACGCAATCGTCGGCAGCAATGCATCCTGGTAAATTGGCCGAAGCAAAACGTTTGGGCTAAAAAAGTGCGGCTTTTCATCTATTAATTTCAACAGTTCAGCTACTTGAAATTTTTTGTTTGTGCCCTTAACATGAACAACTCCATCCTGGATTTCCAAGGATTGCCGTTCCTTTTCAGCATAAAACAGGTTCAGCAGGTTCGGGTGAAGTTGAACCTGGGTATGGTAGTTGTGTTTGACAAGTTTTTCAGATGCGTGCAAAGCTTGCTGAGAAGAGGGGGATTTTTCAGCTATCTCCTTTTTGAAAATTTCGACGCCTAACGATTTTATCCGCGGATCACTGGCGTCAATAATAATCACACCAAAAGACTTTAGTAACTGCATCATCCATTTGCCAAACGACTCCGAAAATATTGAATTGGCCTGGTATGCCTCAGTCAATGAACTGAACACCCCGTCCTTAAATTCAGATGGATGCGTAGCGTCATGCAGATTTTGCAGGCTTTCTGAAATTTGTGAATTAACTTCAACCGATGAGACCGGAATTCGTGAGTCGGCCGGATGACCGTTGTAGGCAATTTCACATATTTGGTTGTTTTTGTCAGGTACAAAAATATGATTCACTTCCCGAAAATCGTGGTCGTCCGATGCCATCCAGAAAACAGGCACGTAACAACCTTCACAAGTACGGTTGAGACGTTCGGCGAGCTTAATCGTTGTCAGAGCTTTGTAAACAGTATAAAGCGGACCAGAAAACAATCCAGTCTGCTGTCCAGTGACCACTGCACAGGCACGCCTTTCAAGTAATAAATTGATTTTCTCTAAGGTCTGGAAACCGCATCCGTATCGCTGATTCTGCTCTTTCAATATTGGCGCTAATTTACCCAGTGGCAGGTCTCTTGATTTTACTTCATCCGACCTCGAAAGATAGATTTCGCTGTCTTGATAATCGCCGTTAAAAAATTCGGCTACTTTCCTGAAGTTCTCCAGGTAGTCTACCATTAATGGTGTGGCGCCGGGCAATTGACTAACAGGTGTTTTCATTCAGTTAAATCCTTCTTCCTAATAGAATCAGCCTGGAGCTCTGATTTGTAAACAGGCTGCTATCAAAATTTCCAAAAGTTTTATCCAGCCTTAGTTCAGCCTTAGTCAGCAAATTTTCCATTTCTTCTAAAGTATAAAGTCGAACCGATTCAAAATATTCCCGTACCTCGCCATTTTCTTTCAGAATGATTCTTTTTTCAATTCGTTCCTGCTGCCTGTTGTAGTTGCGCTCCTGAATGACTTCGACTCCATTTTCTCGTCGAGAATCAAAAGGCACTATATTTTTTATCACATCAGGTTTATTTAAGTAATCCAGGAAGAAATAGCCCCCTGATTTTAAAACAGCAGCCATGCTTTTTAGCGTTCCCAGGTTCTCTTCGTCATTTTTAAAATAACCAAAGGTTGTAAAAAAGCTTAACACGGTATCAAACACCTGTGAAAATGGAATATAGCGCATATCCGCCTTAACAAATTGCGCACAACAATTTTCTTCACCACTTTTTTGTTTAGCCAGGTTTAAAAGCACTGAAGACAAATCAAGGCAGGTCACCCGGTAACCACGCTGAGATAATTCCAAAGCATGACGGCCTGTTCCGCAGCCTAAATCCAAAATCCGTTCAGATTTTTCGAAAGGTAAAACCCTTTCAACAAAATCTACTTGCTGTTGAGCTTCTGCTTCATCACGGTGTGGATAAACCTTGAGATAATCTTGACCAAACCAGTCTTTGTACCAGGACATGGATTCTACTTTTTTGATTTTTTTTATAAATTTTTTCAAATTTAAACAATTCAACAGTTAAATCAAATGCTTTTTTCTGGTTTGAAATAAAAAACCTGGCTAACTCCCTGATACGAGGCAAACCTGTAATTTATCTATTGACATGCAATGTCAAAATTTGTATTTTGAGCTAATTTAATTCTTACCTTCGGAGGCTCAAATGAGAAAATCAGTTGCACTCGGAATTCAGGTTTCATTCTGCTTTGTTATAGTGATAGTTAGCTTCTCAACCGGCTTATCGCAAACCACTCCGTTCTTATCTGATGATGAAATCAGCATGCTGGCAAACGAAATATCCGGGGATCGCGCCTTCGAGCACATTCGCTGGCTGAGTCACTGGCACCGAAATTCCGGATCGGAAGATTATTTTAAAGCAGTAGATTATGTTGTAAAAGCCGCAAAAGAGGTCGGACTGGAAGATGTGCAATTCATTGAACAACCTTTAGACGGTTCATCTTATAATCCCAAATCGGCAGAATTGTGGATAGTCGAACCCGTCGAGGTTAAACTCGCAGATATTGGAGACCATGTCTTATATCTCGCCGACGGCAGTCATGATGCAGATGTGACCGCAGAGCTGATTTGGATTGGTGATGCTTCAACAAAGAGCTTAGAAATCCTTGACGTAGCTGGTAAAATTGTCTTAACAAATAGAAATCCATCTCAGGCCGTGAAAAATGCAGTTTGGAAAAAAGGCGCAGTTGGCGTGGTAGCTTACCCGCTATCGGAAGGAAAATCCGAGATGGATTATCCCGATCAAATAGGCTGGAGCCGTATCTCCATGACTCCACCGGAAGGCAAAGACGGTACATTTGCATTTATACTACCGCCGCGCAAAGGAGAAATGCTGCGAAAGCTTCTCGCGACAACAGACATGCAGGATATTTTTGCGACTGGTAAACGCACGAAAGGCGGCCGCGTGGTTTTAAAAGCAAAAGTTGATACAGAAATCAGCTCAGAACCAGGGCGGACCGGCTTTGTCGAAGGCTGGATCCATGGATCAAAATATCATGACCAACAAATCATCATCACCGCGCATCTGCAGGAAGAGCAGGGCTCCGCAAACGACGACGGCAGCGGCTGCGGCAATATTTTAGAACTGGCCCGAACCTTTAACAAATTAATAAAAGAAGGAAAAATACCACAACCTCTCAGAGATATCCGTTTTTGGTGGACAGATGAGATCGATTCTGAATATCGCTATTTCAGGGATAATCCAGATGAACCCAAGAAATTTTTAGTGAACTTACACCAGGATATGACCGGCGCCAACCAGGCTATCGGCAGCCGGGTGCAGCATCTCATCTTTGCGCCGCATTCGCGGACGTCCTATTTAGATGCGATTTTTGAAAGCATTGGCACGTTTCTAATTCAAACCAACAACTCATTTCTGGCTGCAAACAGGCAGGGTGGATTACCACGGCCGCACTCACGTCCAATATATGCTACTCGAGGAACACGCGCAGGATATAACGCTGTGTTTGTGCCTTACTTTGATTCATCGGATCATAAGTGCTTCATTGAAGGCATCATCGGGGTACCGGCGGTGGCTATGATCAACTGGGATGACGATTTTATTCATTCGTCCGATGACGACCTCGACAAGATCGACCAGACACAATTACAGCGCAACAATTTTCTCATCGGCTCGATGGCCTATTTTTTGGCCTATGCAGAAGCTGATGACGTGCCGCTCATTACCAGCGAAACATTTTCGCAAGGCAATAAACGGCTGGCTAATGACTTGAAAGCAGCCATGCAGTTACTGAAAGTGTCGACAAATGGTACGACGAATACCTGGAAAGATGCAGCCATGCTCATTGAACAGGGAATAAACCGAGAGGAGCGTGCGTTGAATTCCATTAGTGTTTTTGCCAAAAGCAACCGCCGCGCTGTTGAAACCGTTGGCTTGCTGATAGAAAGAATGACAAGAAAAGAAAAAGGCCTGATTGATGATTTAAAAACCTATTATCGGCGCTTGCATGGAAGAAGTCCGTCATCATTAAAATTAACCCCGGCAGAACGTGCTGCCAGTAATAAGACTCCAGCCAATGTCACAAGTCTTGAAAACTATTTTGCTAATCGAAACAATGTCAGCGCCCCTGCAAATATTCACAGCCTGATGCGAGCTGAAGTTTATAATTTTGTGGATGGTAAGCGAAGCTATTATGACGTTTACAAAGCGGTTCGGGCTGAGGCGTTGAGCGCGGGCGCCTGGTATTACGGCGCAGTTAATCTTGAGGACGTAGTCAAATTACTCGATGCGGCCGTTGAAGCGAATGTTTTGATTTTGATGTAATTAAGCTGAATAATTCACAAATATTCAAAATACAATCGGAAAAAGTTCAACGCTTAAAAAGAAGCCTTCAGGCTCTTCAAATCGGGCAGTAGTGTCCAAAGGCGCACTCGCGAAGACTTTAAAAATCGAGTTTTCGGTCATATACTAAATTGTTTGATTAGCAACAA
>CAZIKB010000221.1:0-5977 GCA_964539665.1 uncultured Cytophagia bacterium | reverse complement strand
TCTCACTTTAATACTCTTCATTTTTTCATAAAACTTTTGACACTACCAAATGATTAATGTTCTACCATTCATTTGAATTAGTATGGTTATGACTCACAGGTATTGGGATCGGAGGAAATAACAGTTCAAATTCAATAAACGGTCCACCTCGAATATCCGAAGCCCGAAAAAAACTTAATACTTCTACATTGTCTTTACGAAACATTTATCTGTACAGTTGGTGTATTTCTATTTCCAGGTTATTCATAATGGCTTCGGTTATGAACAATGCTTTTGTTGGCTGACCCTAAAAAGTATAGCAGGATATTCTAAAATTACCAATTAAGTAATCAAGTACCTCTTTACATGAATAGAATATAAAAAATACTATCACTGATGTCAAGAAATAAATCGTTACTTAGTACCAATTTCATAAATACAGTAACATAAACATATTGACAGGATTAACAAGATAAACAGGATGGAATCGATTTTATCCTGTAAATCAAAATAAATCATTACAGCCAACTTGACTAATCCCGAACATAATAACAGACCACAAATCAAATGGGCACTGAAATATTAAAGAGCTTTTCTCTGCTTTTAATTTAATCCTTGTTTTTGCCTTTTTAGGCACAAGATTTCACCAAAGAAATTACTTGTGCCAGGGAAACTATTGCTTTCAGTAACACTTCCCGGACTGCTATGAATAGGTTTTAAAAAAGAAGCCTCGATAAATGATTGAAATTCAAATTACTCCGAGGCTTACCTGATAAACGGGATGCCCATTATCTCGTTAATCCAGTTAATCCTGTCTAACTGATTCGTAACCGTATTTATGAAACGATGTACTAAGGTAATAGCCAATCGTTGAAGGCTCTCTGAAAACAATTGGATTGAGTGTACAGGCATAGATTGTCTTCAATGTTATTTTCTCAGGCTAAAAAGCCCGTACACCCTCATGATGAATCTTTTCTCGCGATCTAATTTGTCGAAGTTTGTTTTGGAACGGTTCTAACAAAGTTACCGTATCTCATTGGCTCTTCAATACGGCACGACCAAACCAATTTGCCATCAAGTACAGTCATATCAGGGCAACCGTCGCACATGTTTTGGGTACCGTTGTCGAGGATATCTATTGGCTGGATAATCGTGATGGACTGGTAATGCAAACGTTTGAACAGACGTAGTGGATTTGCCATTGCTGAGATAAAAAAGTTTTTAGCAATTGAGCGAACTTTAGAATCAAAAAACGATAGCAACAACAAGGATTTGCCTCTGCGATGTACTTTGGGCATGCTATAAGCCAGGTAATGTCCATGGCGCAGGTGATGGTACATCTGGGCAATTTCTATAAACTTTGGCCCCACGTAGCCGTAAATTCTCTTCTTTGTGCCAATACGACCACTCAATAACCATTTAAAGGAATCGGGCTTATCCGTGCCATTCAGGTAAGCGGCGCTGTCAAAATCTGGATATCGTTGTTGAATAAGTTCATAAATATCAATGGATTGGATATCCAGTTTTCTGTTATTAGTAGATGTGTAAGGAATTTCTCCTAAATCTACTTTATCGGCGCCAGAATAATAGTCAAACCGACCATCAAGCATAGCGGCGCGATAAGCGATGAACACTAACACATGGACTTTGTCTATGTGCTTTTGCGCCCAGTTTACCAGATCAGGTGTGAATTGCAGGGTATCTTCATAAACTGTGGAATTAAATGCACAGGAGAGTCCGCCAATTTCATGCAACATCTCAGCAAATTGCTCGCGTAATTCACATAGTTCAATTTCATTTTTATTTTTCCAGCCAGGTCGTTTTTGCTTGCTGTCTACATGAAAGGTAAAGCCTTTGGCGCCGGCTGCTTTTAGTTCCTTTAAAAGTTCTTTAGTTAATGCCACCCCATTCGTGTTGAGTATTGGCTTCACGCCATAATCTGCAATCATCCGCACTATCTCCACGATCTCTGGATGGATGAGTGGATCTCCGCCGGCAATAGAGAAACCATCGGTTTTGCGAAATTTGTTGAATACGGCAAGTTCTTCTTTAATTTGCTCTAAGGGTTTGTGCCCGCGTGGATCGTTAATACGGTAACATCCTTCACAATATATATTACATTTCCAGGTAGGTTCCAACCAGGAAATGGCATTATCTGTTAAACTCCAGGGCAATCGATAGTAATTTCTGGGCTCTAATTTAATAGCCATCCGTTTCTCCCTCCAATATCTATTTAAAAATTAATATAATTCGATTAATTGTGAACTTTTTTATTAATCAGTTACGTTGCCAAATGTCATTCCCTATGAATATATAAGAAATCAACTTGAGCATAGTAGGGGATTCCTTCTTAAATCATGCAGGAGTGACAAGAAAAGGCAGTTTTCGGTCAAACACTAATAACGCAATATAGATTATATACTCGTATTTGTCAATAAAAAAATGTAGCTATGATATTTTCTTGGGAGCAATAAGTGTGGCTATTGACACCGACTTAAGTGTATAGAAGGCTTGTTCCTGGATTTCATTAAACACCTCTCCAATACTGCAGGTGTTTGGAAACGGGCAATCTTCGTTGAAATCCAACAAAAGACAACTGTTTTGTTGGAGGTGCGGTTCAAAAATGCCTACAACATCCATAATAGTAATTTCTTTAGGCTCTTTAGCAATTTGAAATCCTCCTCTAATCCCGCGTATGCTACGGATAATTCCTGTCTTTACCAATTGCTGAAGCACTTTTGCAACATGATGCTCGGATATTTTGTATTTTGCAGCAATTTCTCCTGCAGAAACTATCGCCTGCGGATTATTACTAAGCTCAACAATTGAGTAAAGTGCGAATCGTGTGCTTTTGTTTAGTTTGAACAATGTCTGTTAATTCAGCTCGTTAAATTAATTTTTTAAATTCTTCAATTGATAACCCTGAATCTCTTACTATTCCACCCATAGTAAACGCATTAATAGGATTTGCTCTGGGAATCGTAATGATGCGTTCTCCGTTAGTCATGGTGACATGTTTTCCCTGTCGAGCAACCCAAAATCCTGCTTTTTCAAGAGCATTTATCGCTCTTTTATGATTGATACCAGGAATTTTTGTCATCTATTAAACTTCAATTATGCGAGATAATTTGTTTTTGCTTAATTCTTCGGCAGTTTCCAAATAGGCTTTTATGGCATCTTTTATATTTTCTAAAGCTTCTTCTTCATCTTGACCTTGCGACCAGCATCCTGGCAATCCAGGGCACCAAACCGCATATCCTTCTTCAGTTTTTTCCAAATTAACTTTGTATTTCATTATTTACTCCAAACCAACTACGGATATTGATAAAGACATTTGTGATGAACATTTTCAATTATTAATTATAATTCTGCCCATTTATCTTTCCCTTCCCATACTCGAATCGTGAATGAGAATTTAAGTTGCTCTTTAAGCTCTGTTTGCAGCATTTCACAAATATTTTCCACTGAAGGATATTCTAAAAAATCATTTAAGGATTTGTGATCATATCTATGAAGAATTTTCCTAATTACAGCCTTCATGTCGGCAAAATCTATTACCATGCCATCTTTGTTTTCACCTTCGAGGATGACTTCAACCTTATACGTGTGGCCATGTAATTGTCCGCATTTGGGATGACCCGGTAAAGAATGCGCGCAGTCAATGTAATGAGTCGTACCTAATTTCATAATTGTCAACTAATAATGTCGAGGTTAAAAGCTAACCTTTTTAAAGAAAGATTGTTTTGGTATAAATCATCATAAAATTGGAAAATAGTTTTTCATTTCCCAGTCAGTTAATTGTGCGCGATAGTCTTCCCATTCAAGCTTTTTATTTTCTAATAAGGTATAAAAGACATGTTCACCCAGCGCACTTTTCATCAACTCACTGGATTCCATTACTTTTATGGCCTCAAAAAGATCCTCTGGTAAAGTGTTGATATTAAGTTCTTTTCTTTCCTCTTCAGTTAAGTTATAAACATTGAGTTCAACAGGAGGGATGATATCGTAATCTTTTTCTATTCCCTCTAAACCCGCAGCTAATATCGCTCTCATCAATTCGAGCAAATCCTTCTATGGATGAACCATCAAAACCAGCGCCCTCCTCCAATGCCATCTCCAGCTCTCTGTTGGTAATTGTAAAACTTTTCAAAAAGCCTAAGATGTCAGTAAACCACAATCGTATAAACTTGACATTATTCTCCCTGGTTGTTTTTAAAACATACTCTTTATCTTTTATCATTATGGATTGCTCTCCGGAGTACAATAATGACAACCGCAATTTTAGTAAATTGAAATATGGTGATTTACAAGAAAGAAAGCAAGAAAAATTAGGACTATTAGATTAAAAGGACGTAAAAAAAAATTCAAACCCGGACATTACGAAGATGCGTAAAGACGTCTTATCTATTTTAAGTGTTTGTGAATTAGATTAAAATGATAATTCATGTATTTAAAAAAAAGTGGAGATTCTTTTGTTAAATAGCTAAGAGGATCAAATGCCTTTTCTGGTAAAGCAAAACTTGCCATTGTTGCTACATGCGCTCCTGCCTCACGAGCCCCTGTCTTAAGAGTTGGTATATAAAGCGTGCCATCAAAATACGCTATAAAAACGTTTTTATCTAATTTATCTGTTTGGATTTTTTGCGAATGATTGGGAATTGAGTAATCTTTGAATTGCACTCCTGAGTTAATCACAAGGGTGTTGGAGCCAATAAGATGCTCATAGTCAGGCATTGAATTTTCAATCCATTTTCTTAAATCAGAAGTTTTTTTAAATTCCAGATTAATCATCATCTCATCTCTTGCTTTGCCGCCTAATTTTGAATGTGTTTCCTCAAAAAAATATGCTATGTTGCCACCAGCAACAGGATAAGTGCAAATAGGAGCGTGTCTTTTTACTCCATTTTCATGCCACACCATGAATTGATTAAATGAAGACCAAGAGAGTGTTGTAAGAGCACCCCCATAACTTACACCAATCACAGCCATCTCATCCTCCTTTGTTTTTTTCATATCCCTCAGTATATTCTTTATAGTTTCTGCTGCATGGCGAAAATAAGAAATATACGGTCCAAAATTATTCCTTGAAAGCCAATCAGCAAAATTATCATTTTTTCCAGTCACCAAATAATTTCCATTTTCTTTTCCATTAATTAACTTTGGAGGGCTTCCAGGAAGCTTTGGGTGTAGTTGCACAGCAACATTCCAATCATTATCCAATAATCTCCCAACAATATACTTTTCAATTAATATTTTTTTAAATGTAGTAAACTCATCTAATTCAGGATGCATCAGAGGAGGAACAATAATCGCAGTTTTTCTTTTTCCTTCTTTACTTGCAATAAACTCCAATCTCACTTTAGGCATTTTATCTCCATTCAGAGGAACTAATCCAATAGGATTAGGAATCTCTGCCTCTATTGAAAAATAATCATGAGTACTTGCATATTTTTTATTCCATTTGAATCTGTTCATTAATTCTTGTGCAAAAGAAGGCATAATTTTTCCACTATCCATATTTATTATCTTCTCACAATTATAACTCACATCAAAAGGTTGTCCTATGGAATATGTATCAATAGTCTCTTTTGGCAGCAATTGTAAGAATTCTTCCAGAGTTCTTAACTCGGGATTTCTGGAAAATTGAGCCATGTAATGCCTTGGAGGGATGAAACAACTAAATAATCCTGGAAAGGTGAAAGCTAATATTGTAGCAAGAACCCATGTCCTTAAAAATATTTTCCTATCCATAGTTTAAGATTTATGAATTTAAGCTACCCACTAAATTTTAGTTTCATCTAATATAGCGACACATAAATAAGGATCAAGTTAAATTTATATGATAGCTACAGATTGCAATCCTCATCTAATCTTAAGCTATTACTATTTACTAATTTCGCTCTATCTTTGTTTCGTATCAAACAGTGTCAATTCATGAAATTACGGTAGTGTCAAAAGTTTTATGAAAAAATGAAGAGTATTAAAGTGAGAATCAAGG
>CAZIKB010000220.1:0-6007 GCA_964539665.1 uncultured Cytophagia bacterium | reverse complement strand
ACGGGCTTTCATCACGTCCACCGTAACCTATGCTGAGCTAACTGGATAACCGGACCGCCACAGTAGTAAAAACATAATAAACAGAAATTCGAGCGCTAACTCGCCCGAGAGAGCGAACATCTTCCAGGCTGGTCATACCCGCCAACAGATTGAAAAAGACCAGCGGAATCGCGGCCATCATAAGCAAGCGGATGAATAGATCTCCAAGAGGCTGCACCACCTGTGCTTTTTCTCCAAAAATAATTCCAGCAGCGATCCCGACCACTAAATAAAGAAGGATCTTGGTTCCTAGAGAAAGCTTTCGATACCGCTGATAAAGTGTAAGCGTTGCAGGGTCGGCAGGACTGCTCATTTCACACCTATATAATCAAGAGCCCGGGATAATAAAATTTCATAATAGTCGAGATAATTGTCTCTGGTAATCGGAAGATACACGTCCATCTGCGCTGGATTCCCTTCTAATATTTCGCCATTTGGTCGAATGGTGTGTCCGATAGACCACATAAATTCAACCACGGGTTTTTTGCTGATAGGGAAGACCAGGGTCTCTTCCCATTCCCAGGTGTTGCTGTATCCACCGGCAGGCATACCGATGCTGTAACCCAGTTTATTGTCAACCACAATGGAAGCAAATTGATCCAGGTGCGAACCGCCGTGGGGTCCAAACAGGCAAACGAGTGGCCCACTAAAATGAACGTCTGCCGGCTCGCTGATTCCATCAGAATATTTGGGAAGATGGGCCAGTTTGAATGGTACGTTATTCGAGTATGCCTGCCCCAATTTGATTGCCTGAGTAACATCGTTTTCCAGCCAGTCCATCAGCCAGGTACCGTCATCAATGGTTTCCTGAACACCGCTGTCTGTCAGTTTCCTTTTTTCATAACGCTGTTTTCTGTCACGGATAAATTCTTCGCTAATATCGCTGATCCTGACATTCCCAAATGTAGTTTTAAAGGGTTTTGGAGAAAGCCGCTGGATGGCATACGCGCCTTTCGAGCCGCCCCGGCTGCGAGTGCCATCCCAGATAAGGGCGTAATCGAGGAGTTTGTGTTCAGAAGCATACTCCATCAGCCGGTCCATATCTTCGACAAGTTTTTCTCTGAATCCGTACCAGTCCAGAAGAAGCACTTTTTTACCGGCATCGTTTCGATAAAGATCATAAGTTTCGGTGGCAAAATCAAGGCTGAATCCCGGATACCGATGCTCACCATGTGCTTTGTAAAATCCTTCCCAGACAATGGATTCGGGCTCCAGGTAAGCCAGGACAAGGGTGTACTGCTCACCATTTTTCCTCTCCAGCAAACTAGTGAAAGTCTCATGCTCTAATGTTGGGGAAATTCGGTAAGTTTGTGTTGGCAGAGCTTCGGCAAATTTCCACCATAGCCCGTTGATGGTAGAATACCTGTGATAGGGTTCCGCAATATTGAAGTAATCCTGAATCGGCTGACCATTGACCGCCAACAGTTTGTCACCGATCCCAGGCATATTTTCGGTCACAAATTCATCGAGGTTTTTTGCAAGATCGCTGACGAAGAAGAAATAGGCGCCAGGTGTTCCGTAATCTACCGCAAACCGGATGGGTGCATGCCGCTCTTCCATTTGTGACAGATTCAGACCGCCCTCAATCAGGTTAACACTGAGATGTCGATCTTTTCTCGCGTTGCTGATCTTCGTGAGTGCGTTAAAGAGCATCTCATTTGTATTAGCCGCAATCATCTCGTCCTTGAATCGGAGCATGCCAGCCTTAATATCCAGATTTAATTTCTGATTTTTAATGGACGAGAAGGCTTCCCGTTCCAAGGTTTTCGTCAGAATATAATCGAACAATGCTTCCCGGTCTTCAGGAGTACCGGGGCCGGTTGTTCTTTGGCATGATGAGAAAGAAGTAATCAAAACGACAACTGGAATTAACAACCTGTTGAAATACGTTTTCATGGTTTCTCCTTTTATAGTCACTGAAAATGAGTTTAATCGATTTGCCCGGTTGCAGAATCGATTCAGTATTGTGTTAAAATTTGATTCAAGATAATCCCTTTTTAAGGCGAGAAATTCCAATTTGTATATCCTCCCAGGATTTAACGCAGGTCATCCTGACATAAATATCGCCACTGGGCCCAAAAGCAGCGCCGGGTACAAGAGCAATATGCAGTTCTTTAAGCATTCGCTCTGTAAATTCTACGGATTTTTCCCCGGTTTCCTCGATGTTGATCCATGCATAAAATCCACCCTCCGGCGGCAGACACGATAGTCCGGGTATATTGTTAATTTCTGATGCCACATAATCGCAGCGTTTTTCCCAATCGGCCCACATTTCCTTCACCTCGGGAAAATAATCTTCAGAGAGCGCAAGGGCTGCGCCTGCCTGGGTAAACGAGCCGGCACAGGTCATCAGATGTTGTTGAAAAGTGACGCCGGCTTCAATGATGCATGCTGGTGCGTACATGAAACCAATCCGCCAGCCGCCCATGGAAAATGTTTTGGTGAATCCCATGAGTCCAATGGCACGTTCTTTTATGCCTGGCCGTGTAGCGATGCAAATGTGGCGTCGACCTTTCCAGGTTATCCTTTCGTAAATTTCATCGGAAATGACCCAGAGATTATATTTCTGTGCCACCTCGGCAATGATATCAAGATCAGCCTTGGTGTGGACTGCGCCAGTGGGATTTTGTGGAGAACAAAACAGGATGCAGCGAGTGCGATCTGTTATTACAGCTTCGAGATCTTCCCGTGTCCAGCGAAAACCGTTTTCTGGCCTGAGTGTAACCGGCGCCACCTTGCCTCCACAAAATCCAATAGTCGCGCCGTAACTCACAAAACAGGGATCCTCGACAATGACCTCATCACCTGGATTGATTGTCGACATCAGAGTCAGAGTTAAGCCGTTTTTGCAGCCCATCGTCGCCATTACCTCTTTTTCAGGATCGGCAGTCAGGTTATTCTCGTGTTTCAGCTTTCTCGCAACCATCTGCCGATAATCTGGCTTGCCCTGAGCCATGGTTTGGTGGGTATCGCCTCCCAATAGCGCATCTGACGCCGCCTGATTAATGTAGCCCGGGCTGCTTTCCGCAGCTCTACCAGCAGAGAAATCAAACACCTCTATCCCTTTTCGGCGCATATCGGCAGCTATGTCAGCAATGCGCACCGTGGCCGAAGCCGGGGTATCCTTCACGCGTTGTGCAAGCGAAATAAAAGATTTGGTCATAATTTTGTCCTCAACAGTGGCTCAGTTTGTGATGATTTGATCGGCAAGTACCTGGGTGAACAGGTTAAATGTAATATTCGTATAAATTAGTTTCAAGTACAATTTTATCGTTGAGAAATATTGCTATTAAAGGATATTACCTGGGGGAAAAAACTGAACTGCGGCTGTCCGCCTCCAGTAATATCAGAGGATTAGATTTTTATTTAAGAATTGAAATTAATACTGTTAACAACTATTTTATGGCGTGCCCGGGGCGGCTGCCTTGTGAATCATTATAATGGCTTTTTCGCCCTCTATTTTTACCTGTGTGCCGTATTTTACCGAAAGGTCTTTAAATCTCTTGAGAATGTTACCGGCTAAAGCTCCCGTAGCCACCTCTGCAAATCCTCGCTTTTCTCTGAACTCAATGGCGTCGCCATATTCTTTTTCATTGCCCTCGTTAAGTTCCAGGGGGGTGATTTCCATAGAGCGAACATATCCATCCTCTATGATCAGCATTCCCAGGAGACCTTGCCAGACTAAAGGATCATAAGATCCCTCGCTTTGCAACCCTTGATAGCTAAACCCACCAAACTGTCGAAAAAGGGGCCTTCCTTTGTAAATTTCCAATCCATCAAATATTCGATCTCCATGGGCAATAAACATCCCGGCGCCTGCATCGATCACGGCTTTTGCAAATGCTTCCTGCCACTTATGCATATCTCCTACATTTTTGTGACCATATTTACCCTTGCCATCAGCATCTTTCTGGTCAATTTGAAAATGCTGGTAGAAGATGACAAAATCCGCTTTCTGCCTGGCCTGCTTAACAGCCTCAATGTTGCGGTCCCAGTCTTCCTGCCAACCAGTCCACACACCATTGACGCCTGGACTCGACTGGGTAGGCAATACTAAATCCCTCTCATCCCGGGAAGTGGTTGCGGCGATCAAAGCAATTTTTACTCCTTTGACTTCAATGATGGCAGCCCGTGTAGTTTCGCCCAAATTATTGCCGGCGCCGGCGTAAGTGACGCCGTATTTTTTAGCGGCTGCAATGGTGGCTTTGACTCCACAATCTCCCAGGTCCCAGGCATGGTTATTTGCCAAAGATTGTAACTTAAAATTCCGGGAGGAGAGAAATTCCATAATATTTTCACTGACAGCATGGGGACCGCTGGTGTTTCCGGGTCTATCGCTGCCAAAGGCAGGTTTACCGAGCATTACCTGGTATTTATAAGGAACGCCGCATTGGTCATCAACCGCCATTTCAAAGTTAGTGAAACCAACGTCGGCAGACTCTAAAATCGGTTTCACGCTGCCAAACGGATTAGACCAATGTTTTCTCGGATCGATTTTGATCAATGATTGTCCAACAATGGCCAATTTAATAGGCTGGGCATTTGACACACCACTTCCAAACGCGAGCAGGAGTCCAATGCAAATTAATATATTTGATTTTTTGCTAAAATTAATAAAAATCTTCATCTATCACTCCTATCTGAACGTAAATAACGTGAGTATCACCCGCCAAAGGCTACGGAGCACCAGACGTTCGGATTTTTAAATAACCAGATGCGAGACTCTGAGCGTGCGGTTTCAAGCATAGTCCTTCGGTCGGGTGCATGCATAGGAATTTAATGTACTGATAATTTTTCATTTATTTTTATTGATTATTGTTTGCTCGAATAAGTCTTTTTCTCAAATTTTCTATTTCTCCTTCAGATGACCTTTTTCGATAATTTGCAGGTAAATTAAAAAATAATTCAATCCATTCCTTAACATTTTTCCAATCCTTTATCTTTCCATAATTTGTAGTAAGTAAATTTATTTTGTATCCTAATTGTAATTCACCAGTATGTCTAGGATTTAGCTTTTTTCCCAATTCAAGATTTGCTCTTATATAAGGAAGAGCAACTTCAATCATTTTCTGAGGATATTTTTCATTTCCAAGCCATTTTTCATTGTAAGCCATTCCAATTTTACTTTTTTCAAGATTGTTTATTGCTGTCAAATCTCTGTTCCATTCTTGAGTAATAGAGAAAGGATCTTCCCCTGTTTTTTTATAAGTTAAAAGCTGCTCCAATGTTGCGGTCATAAACTCTAAGTAATCTTCACGCACTGATATTCTTTTACTGAATATATCTCCTGAACCATCAATTTTATCATTATCAAATTTTAAAGTTATACCCAAAGATGGAGGTTCATCACAATCCATCTCATTTAAATACTCCAATTTTTTGTTTCTTTCTTTTGAATCAAGAGAACTCAAAAAATTATACGCGTCAATAATCAACAAAAAGCTTTTGTCGTTTAAAACTTCAGCTAAAAGTTTGCACTCTTCTAATATTTTCTTTGCAGGAAATTTATCATAATTTTTCATTAATGACAAAAGATAAGATGTCTTTCTAATCTCTTTGTATTTCTTGATCAGTCCTAATTTAATAGGTGGTTTAAATGCAATTATATATTCAATTTTTTGATTTTTTGTAAGATGATTAAATCTATCATGATAATAATCAGGTTCAGGAATAAGTTTTTTTGTTGGAACACCATTAGAAATTTCATATATCCCCAAATCATCTATGAAGCCTTTATTCCCAGCATATTCATTTAGTTTTTTCTCAGTGTTATTTTCGATTTCATTTTTACCGTTAAATTTTTCAATTAATTTATCATATTTCTTTTTATCAATAATACCTAACCTATAAGCATGCTTTGCTTGAACAAAATGATTTATTATTATTTTTATAGTTACCTTTCCTTTTAATTTGTTTCGTAGTGTCAAAATATTGCATTATACAATCTTTTAATTTAGTATTTTGTAAT
>CAZIKB010000219.1:0-6120 GCA_964539665.1 uncultured Cytophagia bacterium | reverse complement strand
CTTATGAAGATAGGGGTTTCAAATATAACTGTTGCACTTATTACTTGAACATGCGCAATTATATGAGTTAAGTCAACTAAAAAAAAGCCTTGAACAGTACATTGAACAAGGCGTATAAAAGAAAATCATAGTTATTAATTAACTGATTTTTTGTTCTCAGAAAAGACTCAAATTGAAACGAATTGGGTAATTAAGGCCGAATATAAATCCACTCTGTTCATTATTGATGAATCCCCATAATGAAACGCGCTTGATGGACATGCCTAAAAGAATCACCGGCAGAATATCGTTGTCGCCGCCGCGTTCTCTTAACGCGCCGATACCACCACTAAAATTGAGCCAGGGTTCGCCAAAAATTCTCTTGTAATCAAAATATAGATTTCTATAGCCAATATAGAGATCACTAACTTCGCTAAGTAATGTATCTTTTAATGCAATATTGTTGTTATATACTATGACAGTCCTATCCAAAGTACTTATCAATGAACTGTCGGCTTTTATTCTTTGATTTGCAGCTTTAAGTTCAATTATCAACGAGTCTATTTGGTTTTTTACTTTTAAAAGATGTTGTCGATTCAAGGCGGAAAACTCCTGACCGGCAATTTCAATTTTGTATGTACCGTCTGCCTTTTTCTCGATAATCTTAATTTCCTGACCTTGTGATGTGCCAACGCAGATTATCATCACAAATATAATCCCTAACACAGAAAATCTCTTAATTTTTAAAATCACAGTTTTTTTCATGAAATCCTCCAAACAATGTTTTACACAATCTATTTTGAACTGTTTAGGAACCTAAAATCGAAGCTGTGAGATCATCGATCGACATATCGATATTTCTCTCTTTCGCTTTCTGAACATCCTTCTCTTTTTCAGCATCAATATTAGCAACCTTAATTGCGTAGGCGCCCCGTTCGCTTTTCAAAGCAGCATCGGTTTTGAATTTCTCTTCATCAGAAAGATCAACCAACTTTGTGAGCTCTTCAACGATTTTTTCTTTTTCTTTGAGCTCTCTTTCTCGTTTATCGAATTCATTCTTAGCTTGACTTCTGCGCCAGGTTTGGAATGCAGTAATGCCAAAGAACATGAGACCTGCTGACAAGGCATAAGTAAAATTTTTTCCTTTTAAAAAGCCAAATTGCCTCAAGAATCCGATTATCGCGAGGATACCAACAGCAAGCAATATCAGGCCAAATTTATCTATAAAACCCATGATAATTTCCTCCTTATTGAGTTTTTGCACCTAATGCTTTTTCGAGTGCATGGCTATTTGCTCGAGTTGCACGGCGTTTTTCCATGGAAGTGATTAAACTATGAACGGGCTCTGAACCCAAACCAATTACAATTCCACTGATGGTGAGCTGGAACCAGACAGGCCAACTCGTCAATTTCCCTGCTTCAAATCCCATAGCTTTTTGAAAGATCACTACAAAATTCACATTTGTAGCCGCGCAGAAAATCACACCAAGGATCGAAGCAATCAACCTGGATGATAACGCTATTACGGATTGACGGATCATTGCGCTACTTATAATTGTTAATTTGCCGGAATGTCCTTCTTTCTTATCACGAGTGGCATATCTTAGTTGTCGCGTTAACGGAGTCAGATCTAATACTTTTAATAAAATTTGTGATTTAGCTTTGTTCTCGAATTTACGTTTTAATTTTTCTGCTTTGCCATTCCAAAATCTATTCATTTTGAGTTTCCACTCAAAGTAATTCCAAATTCCCCCGAGAACTTCCAATACTCGCTCAATCAGGAGCGCCAAAAGCAGTACCGTCATAAATAAATAGGAAATCTCTAAAACTGTATTCATGATTTACCTCCCTCTAAGCATACAGGTATTGTTTTTGTGAAAACAAATTTATTTTCTCTTGTGCCTCAGATGAAGTTCCCCATTGGTTGTAAATACTTTCCACCAATTTTTTATAATTTTCATAAGGGAAATTCGAGCCTGGACATGCTTTATTTGAAATATCCCTGTGAGGGATGATGTTATTTGTAAAATCTATTGGTATTTCATATAAATGGCACCATAATGCGACAACTTTACAGGTTGAAAGCACTTGTTCGTCGGTAGGTCGTATAATACCCATACTGCCATTTACATTCGAAAATGAAACTTTAGGATCGGTTTCAAAATTACCATTTAAAGCGATACCAAGGGATCTCAGGTTCTTGCCTTTTGCATGGTTTCCATATCGATCCCATCGACAAAAGGGATGGATACTGCCATCTTTCAGGATAACGCAATTATAACCCGTGATCCAGTTTTTATTTTTTATTACTCTGACCACATCAGCAAAGGTAGTAGCACTATGCATCGCAGTGTGGTGGCATACGATCAAATCGATCTTTTTATTTTTTGACCGCAAATGACGATGCTCCAACTTGTCCCGATCAACACCCCCGCTGTAAGATACGTCCATTTCGATCGTTGAGACTGCAGGCCTGATTATGGCTGGAGCTCCTATTACAAGTCCCTCTGATTCTTTCTCTTCTTCGGCGTCAACACCAGTTTCGGTACTAATTTTTAAATCAGTTATTTTACGATCAGTAAGAAACTTGATTAATGTATGAATTGGTTGGGAGCCCCCACCGATTAAAACACCCGTTAAGACCCAATCCATCTTAGCAGCAATATTTACTTCCAGGATATAATCAAATATTCCAAATTTAGAGAAGTAACAAATCAAGACTCCGGTGACAGTGCCGATGATTTGCAACCAAAATTCTCTTGCAGTCTTTTCAGGTTTTCGGGGTATTATTGGATCAATCAGCACTGTGGCTTGAGAATATTTTTCATCGTATTCAGCCCAATCGCGATTCAGTTTTCCATCTTTTATCCATGTTTTAAGCTGTGCTTGTTTTTGCTTAAGATTTGATTTTTGGATTTTGGTAAGCTTATTATTATCTCCCAGTTTGTCTAAAATTCCCTGAAATTTTATAATCAAATCTAAAGCTTCCTCTTCGATTTTCGCGATTTGATTCTCGATTTGAGTCTTCTCTGCATCTGACGCCGTTTTTAATTTATTATTTAATTCTTCTATATCTTGAACCTTATCATCCAGGACTGAGTTAATTTTATCATAACCAACTTCAGCTATAACCTCTTCAATTGAATCGGCCTTATTGTCTTTAAATGGCGAGTCATCACGCACCAGCATTTTTGCAATCAAACCCTTAACGAATTCCAGCACCCTCTCAATAGTCAATGATAATCCCAAAGCAACCGAAAGAATAAGCATAATGGTTTTAAAATCTGGCAGCGGTTTTGTGGATACTGTTCTAATGTCTTCGAAAGCAATTGTTATCGTTTCCGAATCGGTTTTGAACAATACCTCACTTTTGCTCGAGTCAATTTTGACAATCTGACCCGTAAACGTAGTGTCTTTTGTGGTCAGAACCTGAGTTTGAAAAGATTTGGCAATGGTTATTGTTTCTAAAACAGAAGTACTCTCCTGGGCGTGTATCTTTCCTTGTGATAAGGCAAGAAAGGAAAGACTCAAGCTCAGAAGAAAAAGAAATAGCGATAACTTTTTTTCCATTTTGCCTCTCTCCTAAGATTAAGTTAAATAAGACCCCCAACAGCTTAATGTGACTATTTTTGAAAAGTGCTGAGGATTTTAAAAAAATGTCCTTATAATTGTATGAAAAAACCGAGAAGTGTGCCCGAAAAATAATTTACAATAATTGAACTTATTGTCAAGAAGAATATTACTTTTTCTTCATTAAAGCATCAGCTTTCACAGAAACCTTTCACTGTTCGGAAGGGCGACTTAAATTAATAAATTTACCTGCCAGCCATTGGAAAAACGGTGCGGGCAAAGCTCGAACCAATCTAAAAAGTATATTCATTCTAAAAGGATAAATAATCCTCCTTCTGCGCTGCGCCACGGCTTTAATCATGATTTGAGCCGCCTTTTCCGGGGTAAGCATCCAGAAACGATTGGGATTGCCCTGATTGATCGGGGTATCTACAAATCCGGGATGAATCATTGTGAATTGAATTCCAGGCAGTTCCACGGCCAGGCTTTGTAAATAATATTCCAGGCTCATTTTCGTCAAACTGTACACACCCCGAGTCGGTAAACCGCGCATGGAAGCGGCTGAACCAATACCGACAATTGCGCCCGTTTTTTGCGGCGTCATGATTTCCAAACAAGCTTGTGTCGTGTAGACCGCACCTTTCAAATTCGTATCAATCAAGTTCTCGAAATTATCCCAATTCCATTTCGTGAAGGATGAATCTAAACTGATGCCGCTGTTAATCCAGGCCACATCCAGCCGGCCGGTTTCCTTATGGAAATCCTGAATGGCAGACAACACTTCCTCCCTTTTGCGTACGTCGCACGCTTTTATGCAAAATGTGCTGCCGGTGTCTTTGAGTTTTTCCGCCAGCTCCTGCATTTTTTCTTCGCGGCGGCTGAGCAAACAAAATTTGATTTGAAAGGGGGCGAGAGCTTCAGTGATTGCCCAGCCAAGGCCGGATGAGGCGCCTGTAATCAGAACGGATTTCCGGGTCCAGTATTGAGTTAAAAATTGATTCATTGTTACCTAAATTTTAAGATATTGAGGTGGTGTCAAATTAATGTGTGTTTCATAATAAATATAAATGAATCGTTAAATTCTGGTTATTTGTTGTCATTGACTTAAGGAAAAATTCCAAGCTGCAGATACGCTACCGCAACTTTATTGATTGCATTGACAAAGGCTGCCGTCCTTAAATCTGTAATCCCCTTTGTTTTGAGCCTGGTTTCACGCATATCGTTATAAGCATTAATCATGGTCTCCTCTAATCCGGAATTCACTAAATCTATCTCATCCGCTCCCCGTGTTATTATTTTTCTTTCCTCCAGAGAAATTTGCTTTCCCGTTATTTTTTCAACAGCAGATAACAACGCAACATTTGAGGCTTCTTCGAATCTTTTATTCATGCGCCCGAAACGGACATGACTCAGATTTTTTAACCATTCGAAGTAGGATACAGTAACACCACCCGCGTTTAAATACATGTCCGGAATAACCATTATTCCTTTTTCTATAAGAATTTGTTCGGCAACTTTTGTTACAGGACCATTAGCAGCTTCTGCTATAATTTTCGCTTTGATACGCGGGGCGTTAACTCTGGTAATTTGCTGTTCCAAAGCCGCGGGAACTAAAATATCACATTCAAGTTCGAGAGCATCGCTGCTTTTCTGAAAATTATTTGCTTCAGGAAAATTTAAAATTGTGCCAGTTTCCCGCCTGTGATTTTGCACGGCATCGACGTCCAATCCTTTCGGATTGTAAATGGCGCCATCATATTCTGCAATTGCAACGATCAGCGCACCGGCATCCTGAAAAAACTTAGCTGCATAATAACCGACATTTCCAAGACCCTGAACCACCACTTTTTTCCCTTCAATTCCAGTGGTCAGACCTAATGGTTTCAAATCTTCAGCAAAAGTCAATGCGTGTCGAACGCCATAAAAAACGCCATTGCCTGTTGCCTCAGTTCGTCCGCGAACTCCCCCTTGTTCAACGGGTTTCCCGGTCACGCATGCCAGAGCGTCGATTTGACCCGGATTTAGCGCGCTATACGTATCCACAATCCAGGCCATCTCTCGCGAGCTTGTTCCGTAATCCGGCGCCGGCACATCTACACCCGGGCCAATAAAATTCTTTTTAATCAACTCAGCCGTGTATCGCCTTGTGATGCGCTCAAGTTGCTCAACAGAACGTTTTCTTGGCTCTATTTTTATACCGCCTTTTGCTCCACCAAAAGGAACATCTACAATTGCACACTTGTAAGTCATCAATGCTGCAAGAGCCTTGACTTCATCTTCTGTCACCATCTCACTGTATCGGATGCCTCCTTTTACAGGCTGTTTATGGTGGCTGTGCTCAACTCGAAATGCCTGAATAATCTCGTACGTTCCAGCGTCACTCTTGAGAGGAAATTTAAACTGATATATGCTGTTACAATATTTTATCTGGTCAAGCAGGCCTTGTGGATGCGATGTGAAGGTTGCAGCTTTATCAAAAAAATTAAGTACGGTTTCAAAAAAAGTCAATTTCTTTTGTTGTCGAGTAGACATAATATGACTCCTATATTAATACACGTACATTAAGACAAT
>CAZIKB010000218.1:0-6131 GCA_964539665.1 uncultured Cytophagia bacterium | reverse complement strand
CTTGATTCTCACTTTAATACTCTTCATTTTTTCATAAAACTTTTGACACTACCATGACGATCACAACTGCAACAACGAATTGAATATTATACAAGAGGATAAATTAGTTGACAGCATAACAACACATTTCAGCGGTTGTGGAATTTCATGATACTTAAGCTGCTAATTTGAAAAGACTTTCGAAGTATGTAAAAACGTGGGAATTTACGCGACCGCCCCACAATCCGCGGAAAATGATTGTTAGGCATTTTGATATTTGGTTCTCCCGTCCAATAGCATTAACTGTTCTGGCTTTTTGAACTCATACTCAATTGGATGTGTATCAAAATTTGTAACCAATGCTTCTATCATTGGATTTCGATTTTCTTCACTGCCACCGACATGGTAAAAATGTTCACGAGTAAGAATATTAAAATTGTTCCACAGTGATTGAATGTAGTCATTCTCTCTAAAATCGTTGTGATGCCACGTTGACAATATAAAACGACTGGGTGATAGAGAGAGAGAGTCAAATAATTTTTGCTCTTGAGCCCCGTCCCATCCATTGTAATAATCAACATGTCGACCAATGTATGGAGGATCACAATAAACGATATCGGAATCTTTCCCGCACTTAATTGTTTCTTCAAAGTTCTGACATTTAAAGATAAATTCGTTGAGTTTTATTAACTTTGCCACAGTGGATACCTGATTAACTATTTTGGTTACGTATGCCTGTGCAAATCTATGTGGTTTCCTGCAAAACGGAATATTAAATCCGCCCTTGCGGTTGAATCGTATCATCCCATTAAAACCCGCTCTATTGAGGAACAAGAAATCAAGTGGTTGATGATTTTTGTTAAATTTATCTCTAATCTCGTAATAATGCTTTTCGCCTTTTTTCAACAGTTCTGAGCCTTCATCAGTTAAAAAGCGCCTAACTATTTCAGGGGTAATTTCACCTTCAGCTATCGAGTTATAGAAATTGACCAGATGAGGATTTGCGTCACACAACAAAGCTTTTTTCGGTGCAATATTGAATCCTACGACTCCTGTACCCATAAAGGGCTCAATCCATATTCCGTCAAAATCAGGAGGAACTATACTCGCAATCCAGGGCACTAATTTTGTTTTTATTCCTTGCGACTTAATAGGCGGAACATTTACTCTCATATGGGCACCTTATTTTGTTGTTATATTGCGTTTGGGAACAATTAGTGACAAATCACCTTTTCTGTATTTAACAAATTCTTCCAACGTAGATATCCTTTTAGTTCCGTCACTTCCATCAGGTATTGTGATTTTCCTGTAGTTCATCCAATAATCGTCAAACCAGTTTTCTCCTAACTTCGAAAACATTCCCAGGCCGTTTTTGATGTCTTCAATATTATTGATGCTTCCTATGTTCGCTGTGTTGCCACTTCCCCCTTTGTCGCTAGCGATACGCCATTTTTCGGCCACAAAAAAATCAAAGTCGCTAACAACAGAAGTAATTGACTGAAGTTCGTTGATATTGTGCACCTTGGTTTCGTCAATAAATGAACCATCCATGCGATTATAAATTATTCCCAGACAGAAGTGTCCAGCATAAGAACCATATGGAAATTGTATGTTTTTTGTGCTCGCTCGGTCTTCAAAATATTTTCCATGTGAACCAAGTGTGAAGCCATTACAAAGATGGGGCTTTTGATGATTTCGATAAGTAGTTTTAAAATCAACTGCAAACCTAATCTCATCATCATTCGATTTCAGAAAAGAAATATCTGGATAATAATTTTGATGTTCAGCCAAAACTATTTTATAACCATGCTCTTTCGCAAACTTCAAAATTTGTGGGAACAAATGGATTTCTAATATCTTCGACACGATTTTTGTATCTGAGGATATAGTATAGACATTCTTAAATACATCCACAAATCCTTTAACAGTCCATTGACCATCGTCGGTACTGATGTGCTCTTTCAATCCTTGCACAAGTTCAATCAGTTGTTGCTCAAATTTTTGTTTATTGGCCATTTTACTTCTTTTATTTGCCTAACTTATTATTAATCTTAAAAATAACACCCAAAAACAGTTTCCATCAGGAATTTGTTGTTGTTTAATGTTATGTTACAATATAATATTTCTTATAATTTAGTCAAATTATTTTTAAGGATGAATTAAAAAAATCAGGGAAATTTTGCAGAAGCTGGTATTTAGCAGGGAGCCCAATGTACCGGATCGGAAGAAACAGAAATGTTGGTTGTCCAGGTACTCAGGAATTTGGAGGGGCTGCCGTATCTGTGGCAATGACTATGATGAGCTTGCAAGCCGCCAAAACCGCGATGGCTAATCCAGTTGAAAGCCTAAGATGAGAGCAGGAATTGAGTGACCATTATCCTTAATTCACTGAATGTTAAATATCCTCGAATTCGTCATCTGCTGAAACTACAAAATGAAAGCCATCTTCTCCACACTTTTTTGTAAGAGTATCCATAATCATTTTACATTTTTTCGGCGAATCATACGGACCTGACATGAAGAATGGTTTACCATCCTTTCCGAACTCAAAACTCATTGGACAGAGTTCAGGATCAATATCTCCAAATATCCTCTTAGCCATGCGGTAATCCGAGTGTGGAGTGAAACCTAAATCTTTGGCATAGGCTGCAGCCCCTTCTGTCAGCTTTCTCGCACACGTTTGATGAATCCTTTGAAGACTCCCTTGCTGATTATATTTTATTTTAACCTCATTATCATATTTCTCCTGTGGCTGCACTGAAAAAAAAGCATCTTTAATCCCAAGGCAAAAGGTGTCTACCAGAAAAACACTGAAGCCTATATTTCCATCTGGCATTTTTCGGCTTACAATAACATTACCTATCCCCAATTCAAAAAGGTTCCCTGGAACAAGACATTCATGAATAGGTGATTTTTCAGCAAGTACAAGCTGTTTTGCAAATGACAGAATACCCACAGCTCCCTTCATTTTATTTTTGTTAGTGAGCTTTGCTTTTCGTTTAGATGCTTTCTTTGCAAGCTTTTTTTGCCGTCTTTTAGCGTTGAGCCCCATAATCTTATTCTTCCTCCTTCTCTTTCTTGTTTGAATAGACTTCTGCAAAATGTAATTTCTGCACATTCCAGCAGTAGTCTACACTCATCGGATGACTTGGAGTCATCCGATGAATAGTGGTATACAACACTTCAAATTTCTCTTTAAGGTAAGAGTTATAATTAAACCCATTTGGATATTCTTATCAAGTAAAATTTCTTTTATCTGTAAAAAAAATGAAACATTTTGGATGACTATCTGTCTAATCCAGATATATTTTTTTAGTAATAAATAGGGAGCAAACCCATGTTAAGAAATTATCTGAAAGTTGCTATCCGAAATCTGTTAAAACACCGAGGATATACTTTCATCAACATCGCCGGATTGGCAATCGGTATGGCGTGTTGCCTGTTAATTCTGTTATATGTCCAGGATGAACTGAGTTATGACCGCTATAATGAAAAAGCAGATCAAATCTACAGGGTAACTCTGCATGGCCGGCTTGCAGGTAATGACATCGACGTCGGAGTCACTTGTGCGCCTATGGCAGGGACCTTGCTGAATGAGTACCCGGAAGTACTGCACGCCACAAGATTGCATAAAGCATTCAGCACTGTACTGGTCAGCCATGGCGAGAATCGTTTTAATGAAGATCAAGTATTTTTCGCCGACTCAAATTACTTCGACATATTTACACTAAACCTGCTCAGGGGGATTCCGAATACTGCTCTCAATGAACCAAATTCAGTGATTCTAACAGAAGAAACCGCTCGCAAATATTTTGGCGATGAAAATCCAATTGGTCAAACACTCAGATTTAATAACACAACCGACTTTAAGGTGACAGCCATTTCAGAAAATGTTCCCCATAATTCACATTTTCATTTCGATTTACTTGCTTCCTTTGTAACACTGGACCAAAGTCGAAGCACTTTTTGGGTCAATAACAATTTACATACCTACATCGTTCTGCAGAACAATTATCCTCCCTCACAACTCACTGCAAAATTTCCTGGTTTGATTAGAAAATATGTCGCTCCACAAATCCAACAAGTCATGGGAATTACCTTTGATCAATTTCTTGCAGGAGGCGGCGAATATGCTTTTTCGCTTCAACCACTCACTGACATTCATCTTTATTCTCACCTGGAAAATGAAATCGAACCTGGCAGCAGTGCGGCATATGTTACTATCTTTTCTTTAATTGCTTTTTTCATTCTATTGCTTGCTTGTATTAATTTTATGAATCTTGCCACCGCCCGCTCTGCCAATCGTGCGAAGGAGGTGGGTATTCGCAAAGTCGTTGGTTCGCATCAGTGGCAGCTCGTTAAGCAATTTTTGACGGAATCCATTTTGCTAAGTGTCATCGCCATACTTTTTGCGGTTTTGCTGGTAGAAATGTTTCTGCCCGCATTTAACAACATGGCAGCCAAAGATATCGAATCCAGTTATTTATGGAATGGATTTCTATTGCCCGGATTGTTAGTAATTACACTGTTTGTGGGATTCCTGGCTGGAAGCTACCCTGCTTTTTTTCTGGCCGCATTCCGGCCAATTGAAGTGCTAAAGGGAAAATTCAAAGCAGGTATGAAGAGTTCCTTGCTCCGAAGCAGTCTGGTGGTATTCCAATTTGCTGTTTCAATCATGCTGCTCATTGGCACGTTTGTTGTAAACAATCAGTTGCATTACATCAGAAATAAGCAATTAGGCTTTAATAATGAGCATGTGCTGATTATTCAAAGAGCTCAGGCTCTGGGCGACCAGATTGATTCATTTGAAAGTGAAATAAAACAAAATCCAGCTGTGATAGTGACTGGAAACGCTAATCATCTTCCTGGAAAAGATTGGAATATAAATGCCTATCAACCTGAAAATACATCAGTAAAAGAAGGCTATCTGCTTGCAACTTTTAATGTTGGTTATGATTTTATTGAAACACTTGGAATTGAAATTGATGCAGGCAGGAGCTTTTCAAGAGACTTTAGTACGGATAATACAGCTTATATTATAAATAAAGCAGCAGTAAAGAAGTTCGGGTGGAAGGATGCAGTCGGGAAAACGATTGTGGAGCCTGATCCAAAGGGCCCCATTAAAGGTCAGGTTGTAGGAGTCATGAAAGATTTTAATTATGAATCTTTACACACTGAAATTAGACCGGCACTATTTAATTTAAACACGGGTACCGCCAGATTTCTTGTTGTAAAAATAAGAGGTGAAGATATAAATAATACATTGTCTTATTTAGAACAAAAATGGGTAGAACGCGCGCCTGAACAGCCGTTTGAGTATTCATTTCTTGATGATGATTTCGATAAACTTTATCGAGCCGACCAACGAGTAGGTAAAATCATTGCTACTTTTACTATTCTCGGCATTTTTATTGCTTGTCTTGGCCTGTTTGGATTAGCATCATTTTCAGCTGAGCAACGCACCAAGGAAATTGGCGTTCGCAAAACACTGGGCGCGTCTGTGCCCCATGTGGTTGTTCTGCTTTCAAAAGAATTCACGAAACTGGTTGCAATTGCTTTTTTAGTTGCTTCTCCTCTCGCCTATTTTGCGATGAATGAATGGCTGCAGAGTTTTGTTTATCGAATTAATATTGGGGCGGTATCATTTATTTTATCTGGAGCTATTGCATTGGTAATCGCCTATCTTACAGTAAGTTATCAATCGATTAAAGCGGCTGTGGCGAATCCTGTGAAGGCATTGCGGTATGAGTAGGTCCTGCGGAGTGATGCCAAAGTAACGCACGTTTCAGAATAAACATAAAAGAATCGTCAAATTCTGATTTTAAGCTGTCATTTAATTGCCATTAAGTGATTGTTGTCATTAACTTAGTGACCAATTTCATAAATACAGTAACAGTAACATAAACATATTGACAGGATTAACAAAATAAACAGGATGGAATTGATTTTATCCTGTAAATCAAAATGAATCATTACAGTCAAATTGACTAATCCTGAGCCTAACAACAGACCACAAATCAAATGGGCGCTAAAATATAAAAGAGCCTTTCTCAGGCTTTTAATTTAATCCTTGTTTTTTGTCTTTTTAGGTACAAGATTTCACCAAAGAAATCACTTGTGCCAGGGTAACTATTGCTTTCAGTATCACTTCC
>CAZIKB010000217.1:0-6357 GCA_964539665.1 uncultured Cytophagia bacterium | reverse complement strand
ATTGCCGGTGAAGAGAACATAATTTACAGTGATCAGTTTCTTGAACTGGATGATTTACCCCAGAATATTATTTTTGTAGGCGGCGGGTATATCTCTATGGAATTTGCACATATCGCCAAACGGGCCGGAGCAAATGTGGAAATTATTCATCGCGGCTCCCGTATCCTTGAAAAATTTGATCCGGATCTTGTAAATCTCTTAACCACCGCCACATTGGAAGCTGGTATAAAACTAAAACTAAAAACCGCTGTTAGCGGAATCTCAAAAAAAGACGCCCGTTTAATTGTGACAACTTCATCCGGAGACACTTTAGAAAGCCATGAAACGGATTTGGTTGTTCACGGCGCAGGACGCATCCCGGCTTTATCCGGCATGGACCTTGAGGCAGCAAATATTGAGTGGGATCGTAATGGAATAAAAGTAAACGAATATCTGCAAAGCATTTCTAATTCCCATATTTATGCAGCCGGCGATGTCGCTGCTACTGAAGGATTACCCTTAACTCCGGTTGCCGGTAGTGAAAGTCAGGTGGCAGCTTCTAATATTATAAAGGGAAATTCCAAAACAGTAAATTACATTGGCACACCAAGCGTTGCTTTCACAATTCCACAAATTGCAGCAGTTGGTTTAACCGAACAAGAAGCTGACGTCCGGGGGCTTAAATTTAAAGTTATAAACAATGAAACCGGATGGTGGTATTCTTCCAAAAGAATTGGTGAAAAACACAGTGCATTTAAAACCCTGGTAGAAGAAGGCACAGACAGGATTATCGGCGCCCATTTACTTGGTTCGCATGCCGGGGAAATCATAAATTTATTTGCTATGGCCGTCAGGTTTAACATACCGGTCTCGCAAATTCGTAAAATGATTTTTGCCTATCCTACCAATTCTTCCGACCTGGTTTATATGATATAAATATACTTTTTTTAAGATATTAACTTAATTTGGGACTTATATGAAAGCATCGGATTTATTTATCAGGGCTTTGGAAAACGAAGGTGTAGAATACATATTCGGAATTCCCGGCGAAGAGAACCTTGATTTTCTGGATTCTATGAAAAATTCCAATATTCAATTAATTCTCACCCGTCATGAACAGGGAGCCGGGTTCATGGCTGCCACTTATGGACGTCTAACCGGTAAGCCGGGTGTTTGCTTATCAACACTTGGCCCGGGAGCAACTAATTTTACCACGCCTGCGGCATATGCTCAATTAGGAGCCATGCCCATGATGATGATTACCGGACAAAAACCAATCAAAAAGTCTAAACAGGGACGCTTTCAGATTGTTGATATACCTGATTTGTTTCGTCCTATAACCAAATACACCCGTCAAATTGTTAATGGAAATAATATTCCGGCAATGGTCCGGGAAGCTTTTCGCCTGGCCATGGAGGAAAGACCGGGTGCTGTGCATTTAGAGTTACCCGAGGATATCGCAGCTGAAGATTGTGATGATAGAATATTTAAAGTAGTAGGACATCGAAGACCTGACGCCGATGAATTGGCAATTCAAAAAGCTGCAAAAATGATAGAATCCGCAAAGACGCCATTGTTATTAATCGGCGCCGGAGCTAACAGAAAAAGAACAAGCAGCGCATTGGCCAAATTTATAAAGCAATCGGGTATTTCCTTTTTTAATACGCAAATGGGAAAAGGTGTTGTAGACGAGCGACATCCTCAATTTTTAGGAACAGCTGCATTGTCCGAGAATGATTTTTTACATTGTGCCATAGATAAAGCCGACTTAATTATAAATATTGGTCACGATGTAATCGAGAAACCGCCATTTTTTATGGAAGAAGGAGGGACAAAAGTCATTCACATTAACTTTTTTCCCGCTCAGGTTGATGAAGTTTATTTTCCACAACTAAATATAATTGGTGATATTGCTACTTCTGTTAAACACATTGCATCACATATAAATAATAAAAGCAATTGGGATTTATCTTATTATCACAAAATTAAAGAAGAGGTCGAAAATCATTTAGCTAAATATTCACGAGACAAGCGTTTTCCCGTTTTACCACAAAGATTAGTGCACATTGTCAGAGAAGTACTACCGGAGGATGGAATTGTAACCTTAGATAATGGCGTTTATAAAATTTGGTTTGCCAGGAACTATAAATGTTATAAGCCAAATACACTGCTATTAGACAATGCCCTTGCAACTATGGGTGCAGGTCTCGCTTCGGCTATCTGTGCCAAACTTATTAACCGCAATAAAAAAGTAATATCAGTTTGTGGTGACGGCGGTTTTATGATGAATTCTCAGGAACTGGAAACAGCCGTACGTTTAGGTTTGAATTTAGTAGTAATTGTTTTGAATGATAGTGCATACGGAATGATAAAGTGGAAACAAGAAGGATTGGGATTTGAACACTTTGGATTGGATTTCAAAAACCCCGATTTTGTGAAATACGCAGAGAGCTACGGAGCGTGCGGGCATCGTCCGACAAGTGACGAAAATTTTATTGAGGTTTTGTCTACATGCTTAAATTGTGACGGCGTCCATGTCATAGATTTAGCAGTAGATTATTCACTAAATCATCCCATTTTAAATGTTTTGTTGAAAGAAAGAACGTGTAATCTTTAAAAATTTAACTTAACAATAAATATCAAACCAGGAATCAACTATGCTAAAAGTAATATCTCCTTACGATTTAAGTTTAATCCAGGAGATCCCTTTAGTTGGAATTGAAGAAGTGGAGAAAGCGCTCGCCACCGCTTATGGTTTATTTATTGACCAATCAAAATGGATTCCGGCTCATGAACGGATTGCTATCTTAGAGCGAACAGCGGGAATAATGAAAACCAGAATATCAGAGCTCACCAAAATTGCCGCCCGGGAAGGCGGGAAGCCCTTTGTGGACTCTGAAATTGAGGTTTTGCGGGCAATCAATGGGGTTCAAATCGCTGCAGAGCAAATCAGTCACTTAAAAGGCGGGCAGATCCCGATGGGATTAACTAAAGCTTCAGAAAACAGACTGGCTTTTACAATCAGAGAACCCATTGGCGTCGTGGCGTCCATAAGCGCATTTAATCATCCCCTGAATTTAATTGTTCATCAGGTCGTTACCGCTATTGCAGCAGGTTGTCCCGTAATTGTAAAACCGGCCTTGACTACCCCACTATCTTGTTTAGCGCTAATTGAGATTTTAAAAGAGGCAGGTTTGCCTGAAGTTTGGTGTCAGTCAATAATTTGCGAAAATAAAACCGCTGAATATTTAGCAACTGACAAAAGAGTAAATTATTTCTCATTCATAGGTTCTGCAAAAATTGGTTGGTACCTTAAATCCAAACTATCTCCCGGAACCCGATGCGCATTAGAACATGGAGGTGCTGCACCGGTGATCGTAGAAAAAGATGCTGAACTGGATATAGTCTTGCCCGCTCTTGTAAAAGGAGGCTTTTACCATGCCGGACAAGTGTGTGTTTCCGTACAGCGGGTTTTTGCTCATGAAAGTATTTGCGCTGAAATTGCCCGGCGGTTGGCAGAAATGGCAAATCAATTAATAGTGGGAGATCCGACGGATAAAAATACCGAAGTGGGTCCGCTTATCCTGCCGGGAGAAGTTGACAGAGTGGAAGAATGGGTGAATGAAGCCGTTGAGGGTGGAGCAAAATTATTATGTGGCGGTAAACGAATTTCAGATACCTGTTATGAACCCACTGTATTATTGAACCCGCCGCCAAATGTTCGTGTTTCAACACAAGAAATATTCGGACCGGTAGTTTGTGTTTATTCGTATTCAGACAGAGATAAAGCCATTAAAAGAGCGAATAGTTTGGATGTTCATTTCCAGGCTGCGGTCTTTACAAAAGATTTGGATATTGCGTTGGAGTGTGTTAAAAAACTAAATGCTACCGCTGTCATGGTAAATGATCATACAGCTTTTCGTGTAGACTGGATGCCGTTCGGCGGGAGAGATTCCTCAGGAATCGGCATGGGAGGGATTCAGTATTCAATGCACGAAATGACACGTGAAAAATTGATGGTTATTAAAAGTGTAGTTTTATAAATGCAAAAAATAAAGAATAAAATCTAAATAGAAAATAACAATTTAAATGAAGTCATTTTTAATGAACAAATTTCTGCTGATATTTATGGTTACTTTTATGCTTATACCCTCCTCTGGTCTGTTTGCAGAGAATTCTGTTAAAGCACAGGTAGATGGACTTTCATGTCCCTTTTGTGCTTATGGTCTTGAGAAAAAACTGACCATGATCGATGGCGTGGATAGCATAAAGATTAACATTGAGCAAGGTTTGGTCACCCTCATTGTTCAGGAAGATAAGACCATCAAAGAGGAAGTGATTAAAGAGAAAATTAAAGAAGCCGGTTTTACGCCGGGGGAAATTACTTTTGATAAAGAGGAACAGAAAAAGGAAGATGACGAATAGCATACGAAAATTGAAAACAATTTATCTTTATGCTTTTTTCATATGCTTAACATTATCTCTCAGTAATTGCCGGCCGACGGCAGAATGGTCTTTTGTCAGAGAAATATCTTTAAGTAATGTTAAACCTGTCGGGCTAACCATAGCTAATAATCAGATCTGGATTTCAGATGTATTGAACAATCGTATCATCACAGTTGATTTTGATGGAAACCGGCTGCACGAATACACCGATTTTAAAAGGCCCATGCACATCACCAACGATGGTCTTAAAATATATGTACCCGAATATTTATCAGACAGAATAAAATTGATCGACAAAAATAAAATCGATGTTATTGACATCGATGAAAATCTTGATGCGCCTGCAGGGATTGCGGTTCACAATAGTATGCTAGCCATTGCTGATTTCTTTAATCATCGAATTGTTTTAAAAGAGCGCGAGGACACTTTTATCCTGGGGGAAGAAGGACACGGAAATGGAGAATTATACTATCCGACCGATGTTGAAATCCATGGACAACTTATCTTTGTGGCTGATGCCTATAACAACCGGGTTCAGGTCTTTAATAAAAATGGGAAAAGCGTAAGAATTATTGCCGAAAAAGAAAAGATCAATGCGGCATTGGGTATTGAAATTAATAGAGATCACTTATTTGTAACGGATTTTGAGAACAACCGGATCTTCATATATAATCTGAAAGGGAGACTGTTAAATTCAATTAATACACATCTCGATCATCCCACTGATCTGGTTATAGAAAAAGACACTATGTATATTATTAATCATGGTACAAGTTCGATTTCTGTTTTCGAAAGGAACTAAATGAAATCCAGAATGCTAATCTCTAGTATAATCTTATTTCTGACCGTATCGATAAATAGTAGCAAAGCCCAGGGTCCTCCAATCAATACGGATACGCCAATTTTCCTGGGGCTGGAGGGAAGAGGACTAAGGACGTTTTTAAAATACAGCACAACAGAAAAAGGTAATATATATGCAATGCCTGTAATCATTCCCTACAATCTGACGACTGATATGCTCATCGGTGCCGGCGTCCCATATATTTCCAAATTTCCGCAGACGGATAATTCCCGGTCCGGTGTTGGTGATATTTCTCTTTTTGCTAAATATTTATTCATTCAGATAGACGGACGGGGAAAAACTTTTCGTATGGCTTTAAAAGTCAGAGAAACTTTTCCGAGCGGAAAATCAGGGATAAGTTTAGACACCTACCAGACTTATATTGGTGTGATTGGTGCAAATATTACGACAAAACATGGTCTTTATACTGAATTAGGTTACATATTGGCTTCTAACCGAATATCCGACCGGTTTATCTACAACTTCGCTATCGCATATCCAATAATGCCTCAAGTTTATCCACCCAATCAGATTAATTTGTATCTGGAATTGAATGGTACGGTATCCACAGAAGAGAAAAACCATCTTCTGTTTATTTCACCCGGACTCCAATATATTCCGGGGAAGAAAGTTTTATTTGAACTTGGCACGCAGTTACCTGTAATAGCAAACGGTCCAAACATAAAAAGAATTGATTATATTCTGACCTTGGGGACAAGGATATTATTGTTTTAAATGACAAAAAAAAGGGCTAACCGCTAAACAAGTCAGTTAACACCTTTTTTCAGATACATTTACTCACAGCACGACGGATATTCCGGACATTCCGGAGTTCCCCGCAGTGGACAATCATCCACATCTGTTTGAGTCGAAGAAATCGAAATTGCAAAAGCACTCGTTACAATTGCTAATGCCGCAAATATCATTATGAGTTTGCGTTTCATTTTGTTTACCTCCTTTTATTATGACTTCTGATCTAATATAAGCTATGGACTATAGTACAGAGTCAAGAGGTTTTTTATTTTTTTTAATTTATTCCAGTTTCTTTACTCCAAATCGTTTTTCATCTGCTCAAATTCTTCTTTGGAAAT
>CAZIKB010000216.1:0-6393 GCA_964539665.1 uncultured Cytophagia bacterium | reverse complement strand
TAGCGGCATAAAAAAACGCGGAGCCACCTTTTTCAACTAAAAATGGTATTGAATCAAATGTTCAGGCATTATTGTAAAGTAGGGCAGAGGTTTTAGATCGTTCATTTTATAGTAATAGGTACCATTCGGATGCAAGATGCCCAGATGCATTGGTCGGGTCTCTAATACAGCCAAGCCACCCTCAGCTTCAGCAAATCGAAGAAATTCATCGTCTTCAAAATCCTCGATATCCCATAATTTTATTAATTCTGGTATTGGAGTTTGCTTGATTTCAGCAATTAACTTCTCCTCCATTTTTGTTAATTCCTTTTCTGAAAATCTGGTGGTAAGTGGCTCTGATAACGATTTTATGGATGGCTCCTTACCGAGCAAGATGACTTTCCCTTTCAGGTTTCCGGCAAACTGACATTTCACCTCATCCATGTCTTCATAGCTTTCAATGTGTACTAGTTCTCCTGAAACCGTACCATTCGAGCTCTTTGTATACGCCAAAGGGTACCCGGATATATGCATATAATTGGGTGCAGTCATTTCAAGATTAAAGCTGACAAGACTCCAACCTCTACAATCGGGACAATATTTCTCAAAATGAACATTTTGCAGGCCTATGTCTTTCATCTTATTAGAAATCCAATTTGCAGCAGCAAAATATTCATGTGATCCGTTGAGCCTTTGGCCATAAACATCAGTTAATTGGCTTAACATTTCCATTGCACGAGAATTTTGAAATCCCTCATTCCGCATTTTGGCCAATAAATTTACCGGGGTAGTTTGTTGGGAATAACTATTGAATATTATTCCAAAAAATAAAAATACGAAAAGGCTATATTTAAATCTCATGCTATTAGTATCCTATTAATTGAATTCCTCATTTATTATCACCAGTAATTTATGTGTATATTCAGTTTTCTTATACCACTAATCTGGGAATATAACGGAAAAAATAAGCTGCTGGAACTAGCGCCGCACTGTACTTCGGAATTATGTGGCTGTTTTTGTTAACGTATTAACAACATTTTCTTACTAGCTGTATATTTATTTTCTACATTTAATCTGTAGAAGTAAACACCACTTGGAAGTTGATTTGATTTAAATATTACTGAATATGATCCTGGTCTTTTATATTCATTGACTAATGTTCGAATTTCTCTTCCAAGTAAATCATAAATCTTTAGAGAAACTAAATCTGAACTTGTGATTGAATAATGAATAATTGTCAACGGATTAAATGGATTCGGATAGTTCTGAAATAGTTCAAAATTTTTGGGATATGTGTTGTCGTTATCTGTCTCATATCTATCTACAGGAACTTTTATATACTGCGTGCTAAAAATGATACCCGCATCGCCAACAATCCACCCAATTTGATCGTTGGTAAAAAAGATAGAGCTTAAATATCTTTCCGTCAATTTCAGATCATTTTCCCACGTTTCTCCACCATCTGTGGTTTTCTTCAACGCTCCTTTTTCTCCTACTATCCATCCATCATTTGAAGTAATGAAGTAAACTGATTTGAGATCGCGTGAGGTGTTGCTTTCAAATTCATTCCAGGAGTCTCCGCCATTTGTGGTTTTCCAGCCAGCGCCATTTTCTCCAACTGCCCAACCTGTATTTTGGTCCAGGAAAAAGAGATCATACAATTCATTATAATCACTGTTTTGGGATTGTGTCCAAATTGATCCGCCGTCTGTTGTTTTTAAAATGTGGCCATCATCACCTGCAATAACTCCAGTATCCTCATCTGTGAAGTGAACCGAAGAAAATCTATATGTTGGCATTCCAGAAGCTTTCCACCAGTTGGTCCCGCCGTCATTGGTTTTTAGGCTTGTTCCACTCGAGCCGACGACCCATCCATCATTTTTATTTAGAAACTGGCAGGAGTATAAAAATCTATCAGTGCCACTTGTCTGTGAATGCCACACTACTCCACCGTCCACCGTATTCAATATGGTACCCTCAGACCCGACTGTCCAGCCTGTATTTTCGTCAACAAAGAAAATATCATATAGCCCATATTTTGCCATTTCTTGCGTTTTTATAGTCCAGTTCGCCCCACCGTCGGAAGTATTCAGAATGGTGCTATGTGATCCCCAGTCTCCTCCAACTGCCCAGCCAACCGATTCATTGATAAAAAAAACAGACTCAAAATCATCTGTGGTTAACTCAAAACTCTGAAAGTCCCAGTTTTTTCCAACATCGGTGGTTTTTAAGATGGTTCCGTTCCCTCCAATAGTAAAGCCAATTGAGGTATCAAAAAATACGACCGTTGATAAATTACATTCTGTACCACTCGATTGTGGTATCCAATTGTTTCCCCCATCGGTTGTAGTCAAAATAGTACCAAAATTACCAACAGCACAACCTTGGTTTTCAGTGATAAAATATACAGAACGTAGATGTTCATTAGTACGGCTGGACTGCGAATGCCAATTGCTACCGCCATCAGTAGTATGAAAAATTTTCCCATCACATCCTACTACCCAACCTGTTTCTGCGCTCGCGAAATAGACTGAATAAAAATAAAAATTTAAAGCGCTTCCACTATATATTAATTGCTCAGTCCAATTTTGCCCCCCATCTGTGGTTTTGATAATATATCCTCTAGAGCCTCCACGTGTTCCCACAACATATCCTGTGTTATGATCTAAAAAATGTACATCTTGGAATTCAGTAGTATTATGCCTATAAAATTGATCAATCCACTCTTCACCGCCGTTTGAAGTTTTCATTATTCGACCTGAATTCCCCCCTTTTCCTACGACCCAGCCTATTTGAGAGTTAAGAAAGAAAACATCGTTTATTTTCCACAATTGTTGCAAAGACAATTGCGTTTTCCACGTTTCTCCACTATCGATGGTTTTCATGACAAAGGGTTTCGATCCTTCTTCACCTACTAACCACCCCGTATTTTCATTAATAAAAAATACACCAGAGAACGATCCAGATGTAGAGGATTGAAATATCGAAGACCAGGTAGCACCGCCGTCTGTCGTCTTGATAATGGTATTCGTTTCACCCACTGCAATCGCCATATTCTGATTAAATATATGGATATCACTAAGATCATTTCTAGTAGGCAATGGATTTTGCCAATACCAATCTTGTTGAGCAATGAGGAGCTCTCCAAATCCAAATAATAAAAAAATCGATGTTACAATAGTAATAAATTTACGCATAACTTCTCCCTCCATTTTACCATTTGTAAGAGGTATAAATAAGATAAGCCACATAATGGGCGTGCGTATGACCGTCACGGCGAAACTGTAAATTGATTGTTAATAGCATGTATTTACAAAAGAGTTTGTTTGCTAAAATAAAGTTAACTGTCGTGTGCGGTCAATCCGCCTGGTTATCCGTAAGCGAAAACGGCGCAAAGCTGAAGGTACTTTGGGCGTAGCAACTGCCTTGCCTTTCGTACCCTACGTCCATTATCCGTAGCGCGAAACAGTAACTTAAATACAACTATAAAATAAGGTAAGTGCTTCGTTATTAATTTATTATTAAGCTTGATATTTAGACTTGAGATGTATTGTATTGAATTGTGCTCAAATCAATTCTTGTCCATACTTCAAAATTTCGTATGCCACAGGATTTGAGAGGTTGAAATCTTTTTGTCTGAAAGGATGTGGTTCTATTCTGCTGTCAATTTTGCGCCGTAATCTCATGAGTTCTAATTGTATGTCTATTGGATTTTCGAATTCATTAAGAATTACAGCAATGTCAATATCACTTTCATCACGATTTGTTCCTTTTGCATAGGAGCCAAAAAGGAAAACTTGTTTGCAATCGTAATTAGTTTTAATTAGTGAAGTAAATTCTCGTGCAATTTTTAAAGCATCTTTTCTATCCATTTACGCAACTCCTTTGTTCGATCAATCCACACCTTGGCGTATTCTCTAGTACATAAAGTAGAAAATTCTTTTTTGTAATCATCGTATCGTGCATTTTTATTAAAAGAGGTGATCGTATCAAGCCAATCAGAATATTCATCAGTCAATTCGATTTTACATAATTCAGCTAATCTGTAGAGATTATGTATGGTAGGCGCATGTTTTTTATATATTTTTACATATAGTGCTTTAAGTAATTTTTCTACAGAAATATGACCAATAAACAAAGACCAATTATAAAATTTTGATTTGAATAGCTCGTTCATCGTTTTGAAATCATCATTTGATGTTATAAGCCAATGGTTCTTAATTTTCTCAATATCCAAATCGTTGGTTTCAAAATTTGCCAATTAGAAATCTCTTTTTCTTATAATAATAAGAATGGTCAATTTTATTAAATGGTAATATATAATTCAGTTACAATATAATCAATTCAATTTATTTTTTCAATAAACAAATTACTAAATTACATTTTAAGTATAATGGGCGTCCGGATGTCCTGCAGAGCGAAACCGAAAAAAGCTGATAAATTAGCCTGTACGAAAAGAATCTTTGTACTGTAATGTACAGCTAACTGCTCTTTCAGCGTCGATCCGCTTGGTTATACGTAAGCGAAAATGGAACCAAGCGGAAGGTACTTTGGGCGTAGCAACTGCCTTGCCTTTCGCACCCCACGCCCATTATCCGTGACGCAAGACAGACTAACTACTTAAATGAATATATGTTAGTATTTTAGTTAAAATAAATTTAAAGAACAAATGTTAATATTCAAAACTAAGTTGATTCGCACCCCTGTAAATATAATCGGGGTGAGGTTAAGTGCATGATAAGGAATCTGGATAATAAAATCAAAAGTGCTGCCATGTATTAATGCACCAGAGCTATTAAATTATCTTCTTGTTTTACAGTCATAATTAATCCCCTTCTAATAGGGGATGGGGATTATATTGACAAAAGACTTAGTTGCTTCGAATCACAAGTCGTAGTTGCGTCACGGATAACGGCTTACAAATAACCTGATTTGACAGCAGGAGATGAACTTGAAAGCTGCACTAAACTTGAACCAAACCATACTGAAAATCTAAAAACCAACAGCTGGCAAATTCAGGTTGATTTGTGGGTTATGTGCCATCTTATGGTTCCGGATCTATTTTTCCAATTTATCAATGGTTTTATAAAAGTAAGGCAAACTTTAATGTTGAACTCATGTATTATTTTACTTTTTTATTACTTACTATATTATTTATTTCATTTAATACTTTTTCAGCTTGTAATACATGTCTCTCATTATGATAAACAATAAAACGAAGAATATCCCCAAGTCTCATTTTTATCCATTTTGTTATATCAGTGGAAACCTTTAACCGTGTTAAGTTTAAACTTTTAGATTTTTCTATTAATTTAAGGATTATATCCTGTTGATCTAAGAACCGTTCAATAACATTATCTGGCAATTGGCTAAAAGAAGGATTTTTACTTTTAGCTGTTTTCATCGGTTTTATTTTACCATTCTTTATTAACATTGATTCAGCAACCCAATTACCGAAAATTCCACTTTTAAATTCATCATTCTGAGAAGAGGATTCTGCGTTATTGATTGTTCTTTCAATTTCCTTTAAATAAAAATTACCAAAAATATTTAAATGTTCAAGGCATTCTAAAATACTCCATTTCTCTTGGTCAGGCTTCCAGTTATACAGCTCACTCGAAAGAACTTTGAAATCTTTATTGACTTTAATAATTATTGCCTTAGTTCTATCTGTAAGGTTCTGTAGCAATTCTTGTGATGGTGTTTTCATTTTCTTTTCCTGAATGCTTATAGTTAACATTAAAATATTTATTTCATCCCCAGCTTTTGATTTTGCTCTAAAAGCCTAATTGCTTCTTCTAGCCGACGTTTTCGCGTTTCATCCTTTTTAGCGGCAACCAACCATCCTACATACTGTTTTTTGTAGCTGGGTGCAAGGTTATTGAAATTCTCCCAAGCTTTTTTGTTTTCCTTCAGCGCTTTTTCTATTTTAGGCGTAAGCAGAATTTCCTTTGCAGCTTTCGCCTTCAAAATTTCTTGCTCATAATTCTTTTTTTGATTGAATGCTTCCAATCCTGTTTTTGTCATCTTTCCTTCTTTTATCATCTTCTTGGCATAGTTTATATTGAGCGGTGACCACTTACTATTTTTTTTACGTGGCGTGAATCTATAAGCGTAAGTTTCATCGTCAATCTTCTTTTTAAGACCGTCAATCCAGCCAAAACAGATAGCTTCTTCCACTGAGTCGGTGTAAGAAATACTGGATTTGCCGATGTGTTTTTTATAATAAACCAACCAGATTCCCATTTCCTTTTTGTGGTTTTTTTCTAGCCATAAACGCCACTCATCACGATTGTTTGCAAATACTTTTTTCATAATGCCTTCCTAGACAATACTTTTTGAAATTTTAGAATCTTAAGCACATAATGGGCGTGCGGATGACCGTCACGGCGAAACTGTAAATTGATTGTTAAT
>CAZIKB010000215.1:0-6397 GCA_964539665.1 uncultured Cytophagia bacterium | reverse complement strand
TACCAGGGTATCTAATCCTGTTTGCTCCCCACGCTTTCGCGCCTCAGCGTCAGTTGCGAGCCAGAAAGCCGCCTTCGCTACCGGTGTTCTTCCCGATATCTACGCATTTCACCGCTACACCGGGAATTCCGCTTTCCTCTCTCGCACTCAAGAATAGCAGTATCAAAGGCAGGTCCTGAGTTAAGCTCAGGATTTTCACCTCTGACTTACTATTCCGCCTACGCGCCCTTTACGCCCAATAATTCCGGACAACGCTCGCCCCCCCCGTATTACCGCGGCTGCTGGCACGGAGTTAGCCGGGGCTTCTTTAGGAGGTACCGTCAACTTCCAAGATTATTCACCTTGGAAAAATTCTTCCCTCCCGAAAGAGGTTTACACTCCTTAGAGCTTCATCCCTCACGCGGCGTTGCTGGGTCAGCCTTTCGGCCATTGCCCAATATTCCTCACTGCTGCCTCCCGTAGGAGTCTGGGCCGTATCTCAGTCCCAGTGTGGCCGTTCACCCTCTCAGGCCGGCTACCCATCGCGGTCTTGGTGAGCCATTACCTCACCAACAAACTAATGGGACGCAGGTCCATCTTCAGGCGTGATCCCGACAAGTCGTGACCACTTTAACAACATATCCATGTGGATCCGCTGCATTATTCGGTATTAGCCCCGCGTTAGCAAGGTTATCCCCACCCCAAAGGCAGGTTACCTACGTGTTACTCACCCGTTCGCCGGTTTACTAAGAACTCCGAAGAGAACTTTTCTCCCAGACTTGCATGTGTTAAGCACGCCGCCAGCGTTCGTCCTGAGCCAGGATCAAACTCTTCGCTGTTGTTTATTTATCAAGTTTAAATCTCAATGGACGACAGAGCCATGCACACTCTTTTTTTTCAAAGAACCAAAAAAATTGCCCACACCACATTTGGAATGGGCAAAAATGAATATAATAGAAAAACAATCAAAAGTCAAGATATTTTTTAAATTTCTATTTCAAAAACTTTAACAAAGAACTATTTCTAAGCAGATTCTAAATATAAACATTTTACCCAAAATGTCAAGCAAAAAATTCGTTTTTTTAATTTTTAATTAGTGAATTATTGTTTGAGAGTGAACCACAGCAGGAATTCAAACGGGCGTCATAACATAACACAAAATCAATCACTTATCAGGCATATAAGTTTTCAGATTTAGCAAACAGGAATTCTTCAGCTAAATATTTATTCAATAAGTCCGCTTCTTTTTTTCGATTAGCCTGTCACCGTAAGACGATGGAATCGTTTCTTACCTGCTCGCAACATTAAAACGTCATTTTCTATGTGCGTATCATCAATTACTGCATCAAAATTTTCTACTTTATTATGATTTAAATATGCTCCACCCTGTTGAATCAGCCTTCTCGCCGCACTTTTGGAAGAAGCCAAGCCGCTTTCGGTGAAAATGTCTACGACGGGAATACCTTTTTTAAAACGGTTTAGCTCAATACTTGAAGAAGGGATTGCATCTAAATCTTCCTCATTACCCCCAAAAGCGCTTCGGGAAGCTTTATGTGCTTTCTCAGCTTCTTCAGTACCATGTGTGATTTTGGTGGCTTCAAATGCCAGTATTTCTTTCGCTGTTCTAATTTCAGCGCCTTTGAGCTTTTTAAATTGCTTAATTTCCATCATCGGCATAAATGTGTAATAAGCCAGAAAGCTATAAACATCAAGATCATCAACATTTATCCAGAATTGATAAAACTCATATGGTGATGTTTTTTTGGCATCCAGCCATATTGCGCCTGATGCAGTTTTTCCCATTTTTTTACCTGCTGCTGTGGTTAGTAGAGGCCAGGTTATACCTTCAGCTTCAGCCGCTTCAACCCGGCGAATCAAATCTACTCCTGCCAGAATATTCCCCCACTGATCATCACCGCCAAGTTGCATAGTACAATTATAGTCTTTGTAAAGCATCAGAAAGTCGTATGCCTGCAAAATTTGGTAATTAAATTCCAAAAAGGTCAGTCCGGTTTGCATTCGGCTTTTATAAGCTTCTGCTGCCAACATGCGATTGACACTGAAATGCCGCCCAATATTCCGCAATACGTCAATATATTTCAGCTCCTGTAACCAGGTTGCATTGTGAATTGCAAAACCGGCTTTACCGTCAATAGTAAAATACTTATTTATTTGTGATTTTATTTTTTCTGCATTTTCAGATATTTTTTTAACCGAGAGCATTTTACGCATTTCAGTTTTACCGCTCGGGTCGCCGATCATACCAGTGCCGTCCCCAATTATCGCAATGGGCCTGTGTCCCTCTCGTTGTAAATGCGCCAATGCCATTAAACCTAATAAATTCCCCACATGCAGGCTGTCAGCGGATGGATCAAAACCAACGTAGGCTGTTACTTGCCGTGTAGCAAAACACTCCTTCACTGCTTGTTCATCGGTGACTTGCTTTACGAAACCGCGCTCCTTTAAAATATTGTAGGCATTACTATTATTCAATTCCTCCACCTTCTATTAATGTTAAAATCTATGTTTGTGTTTAAGCTCTCTCTTTATTTCACGATCAGATTCACGTTTAGCAATATCATGTCGTTTATCAAAAAATTTCTTGCCCCTGGCTACTGCCAATTCCACTTTAACTTTCCCATTTTTAAAATAAAGTTTCAGAGGCACCAAAGTTAAGCCTTTTTCCTGGACTTTACCAATCAATTTTTTAATTTCTTTCTTATGTAATAGCAACTTTCGCTGACGTTCCGGATCATGATTATTAATATTACCATGCGAATATGGACTTATGTGAGCATTGAATAAATACACCTCACCATTATTAACATTGGCATAACTATCTTTCAAATTTGCCCGGCCTAAACGCAACGATTTAACCTCCGTCCCACACAATACAATGCCGGCTTCCATTGTGTCAAGAATTTGGTATTCATAACGTGCTTTGCGATTGGTTGTGATATTTTTTTCACTCATTGGCAAAAATTAACAATTTCTAAAACAAAAGTCAAGATAGGTACTAAAATATCTTGACTTTGTTTTGCTTAATTTATACATTTCACTCAAACTGAAAAATGCCGAAGTGGTGAAACTGGCAGACGCGCACGGTTCAGGGCCGTGTGTCCGCAAGGACGTGTGGGTTCGAATCCCACCTTCGGCACAATACATCAATCTCGTTTAAACCCCGAAGTCGAATTGAAGAATAGTAAAATCACACCTCAGGCATCCATGCAGATGCATTTCATAACCTAACCCCCTCAGACACTCGATTTTAGATTTTTAAATGACTTTTGTTTCTTAATCCATCTTATTGAAACTTCAATCCTAAATCAGTTGCATTTATGCGGTTCGGAACTGATTTCATCCAAACCAGCAAATGATATTTACTGAGAACCTACAGGTTCAACTCAACTTGCTCAGGTAAAACCTCTGTTTGACGAACAAAAAATACTTGAATTTGAGTTCACAACACCAGCAGATGAAAACACTGAAAACATTTTTTCTGGTTGCGGTTCACCACATTCAACACAGATTAAATCATTACCATTGCCTCCTGCTTTTTGAATAACTTCAAATTGTGTTTGACATTTTTTACAGCGATATTCATATACCGGCATTCAATTCTCCAAAAGTTTAATCACCTTGTGATAAATTATCTTCTTTAGTCATCTCAGTATGTTTCACACGTTTCTCCGAAACGTCACAAGTGCTTGACATTCAGGTATTTATACCAAGTTTAGGTAAAACATATTTCATAACGACAAAATATCCAACCAAAACAATAATGAGCTCCAAACCGTCCACTATTTCTCCTTCTGTTTGTTTTCTTTATTAGTTTGATGCAGTCAACGGAGAAAAGATACAAATTTAATTAATTATTACTAAAAATCAATTTCAGATTTTTTCTTGAAAATTCTATCATGACAAAACAAGTCTTACCTTATATTTAGCTCCCGCTGACGCCGCGCTTCAAAAAATAACAGAGCCGCGGCCACAGAAGCATTTAATGAGTTGACTTTACCATACATTGGAATTTTCACCATGAAATCGCATTTCTCTTTTATTAAACGGTGCAGACCTTGCCCTTCAGCGCCTATGACTATGCCTAAGGCGCCGGATAAATCCGCTTCATGAAAAGTTTGTTCTACATTTTGCTCCGCTCCTACAACCCAGATATTTTTACTTTTCAATTCTTCAAGAATATAATTTAAATTTGAAACCATAGCAGTTAAAACATGTGTTGCAGCGCCTGCAGATGTCTTCACTACTGTGGGAGTCACACCAACCGATCTTCTTTTAGGTAAAATGACACCGTGAACACCTGCACCATCTGCCGCACGAATAATTGCTCCTAAATTATGCGGGTCTTCAATCCCATCCAGCAATGCAATTAAAGGTAATTCGTTTTGTTGGGCACTTCTTACCAGAATATCTTCAACTGTTGCATAAGGTTGCGATTTTACGATAGCAAGTATCCCCTGTGTTTTCGTAGTCCTGGCTAACTCAGTCAGGGCTTTTTTGGGCATGAATTCCACTGGCACCCGATTATTTTTAGCCAAAGACACTATTATTGTTATCGTCGTTCCTGTCGTCTCTTGTGCAACAATTATTTTATCAATCGATCGTCCAGCCCGAATTGTTTCCAGTACTGGATGGATTCCATATATTATTTCTGGCATTAGGAAGAATTGAATTAAGGCGTTAGTTCAAAATTGTCTTTAATTTAAAAAAATATATTTTAATAGTTCTTGCATTATTCATAAATTTTACGAAAAGTAAATACAATATGCAATTAAATAATCCTTTAAACCTTTCAACGGAAAATGGATCAAAGTACACTCCAAAATAAAATCAATCCCAATTCAGAAAAAAATATAAGAAAAATCCTTGACATTTTGCAAAAAATTATTAAACTGTTCCCTACTTTAATATAATTTCAATATAGGTGAATTTCAATATGGTTAATATTAAAAGAAGCCGTTTGATTAAGGGCGATCCGTTGAAAATTTGGCAACTTATAAATCAAGTAGATCGCTATCCCGAATGGCTGCCCGGTGTTATTGAAGCGCATATTACCTCAAAACCAATAAATAACAAGACCGGACTCGGGAGAAAACAGTTACTTAAAACAGCCATAAATATAGGAGAAGGCGAAACTCTGCAGGAGGTGATTGCATGGGAACCCCCTTTTAAGATTACCTGGCAACATTTGAAAGACATTGTTGCTGGAAGAGAATTCAGCCATGCTAAAGAAATTAAAACTACTATGTCCATTACAAACAATAATGGTGAGGTTACTTTTCGAATGGTCGGCTCCTGGAAGCCTCGAGGTATTTCTGGTCAATTGATGAACAGGGTAATGAAAAGGATAGTAGCTCAAAATTTTGATAAGGCATTATATAATTTAGAAAAATTACTTGAAAGTGAAAGTGCAAATACCGTTTCTTTGTGCACGCAGTAAAAAACGCTCCAACAGATTACGGAGCAATTTAAATTCGAACAACAGTTTTTGAGGACACATCTGAACAATACAACAGATTTTGAGTTTAGCTGTTTTAAAAATCGTGGTAATCAAAGATAATATTTTTACTTCTATCAAACCAGATTATTTAATCAATTCTCTCCCTGATTGGCCAGAGCTGGTTTTATAATAATCGCTTCAATTCTAACAAATCTCTAATCTCGTAATCAGCAAGACCATCATTAATAAATTTGCCCTCCGGAATGAAATGAATTACATTCCACCCGACGGCTTTAGCGCCCCGAATGTCATCTTCGTAGGAATCGCCCACATAAACAACTTCATCCGCTTGAACATTGGCTATTCTCATGGCCTCATTAAAGATCATTGGATTTGGTTTCAGAGCGCCAACATTACCTGAATATATTTTATGAGCAAAGTATGCACTCAAATTAATGTTTTTTAATTTGGCTTCCTGAGTAGTAGTGAATCCATTAGAGAGAATACCAAGTAGATATTTGGGCTTCAGATAAGTTAATATTTCATTAACATTTGGAAAAACGAAACCCTGTTTCGAATAGATTTCAAAATATCTATCTGACAACTCTTCAATATTTTCTGAAACACAATTTAATTCTTTTAAGGATAATTTAAATCGAAGAACTTTTAGCGCTTCAGAGGATATATCACCCTTACCAAATTTTTTCCACAGCAGGGTATTATGTTTATTATATGCCTGTAAAAAATTATTACGAGAAACCGATGCGAAAATCAACGGATGCTCTGCCATTAATTTAATTAATGCCGCTCGTTCAGCACACGAATGATTAAACAGGGTGTTGTCCAAATCAAAAAAAATCGCTTTTATTTTTGCAATATCCATAAACTTCACACCTATAAATTAAAACTAACATTTCTCACTTAGAAAAACATGGTATAAGTTGTTAAATACATTAAATA
>CAZIKB010000214.1:0-6429 GCA_964539665.1 uncultured Cytophagia bacterium | reverse complement strand
TGATTTTCATCGGCTCATAACCACTTTTGAAGATTTCGAGCACGCGTTCATCCGGTTGCAGGTAAACCATATCCTTTCCCGGCTGGTCGTCTACTTTGACCACGCCGTTGTAGGAATCGTAGCGGAAGCCGTCCATATCGGAGATCACCTGAACGGCAGCGCAGTAGCGGCCGTTGGCGTCGCGCACGGCTACGATTTCTGTAGCAGACTTTTCCGGCTTGCCGACGATTTGCATTTTTGCCAGTTGCTGCGCCGGCAGCGGCAAAACACTTAAAAAGAAGACGAATCCAACAATCAAACCAAACATACTTAATGATATGGAAAATTAATTTTACTGATTTCTGATTTAGAAACACAAAATTTGCTTTTACGTCAATTTGTCTTGTTGCGGTGTTCAGGCTTGGGTGCAAGCTTTAGCGTGAAATAAATAGAATGATCACAAGCTAAAGCTTGAACACCCAATATAAAAAAACCTTTCGCATCCAACTGTTGGGAATCTTGTTAAAATCAACTATTAGAATTTCGGCATCCGCACCAGCACATAAAAAAACTGCTCATCCAGATCCCGCCAGCGATAAACAATTTCCACATTTCTTAAAACGACCGACATTTCTTCGTGCAAAATTTCCTGACCTTCTTGTCCAACTTTTTGTACGGTCTGCAATTTTGTATTGACAACTCGCGCTAAATTTAGCAGAGCCCATTTTTCTGCTTCCCTCCAGGAACTTGTTTCGTAGTAATATTTAGGCGCCAGCCCGCGTGCGTAAATGTAACTATTGTCCTGAGGTAAATTTTCTATCCATGAAGGATTGGCCACACCTTTCAGAGACAGACGTCTTCTATACTGGTCAACTAATTCACAATCTGAGCTGACAAGCAGCACACCTATTAAATTTTCAGTGACCAATGTATCCAACGGTGTAAGCATGGATGCAGCAAGTTCAATTGCGCTGGAATCAAATTTCTCAGCAAAATTTGAACCCATCCAGTACATACCTATTTCTGTACTCCAAAAGGCCTGGCCACCATTGATTTCCATCGTTCTATGTCGTGCATAATTCTTATATCCGGTGCGAATCGCCCGAGCAGCGGCCGAATCCGGATAGAAAGAAATATTAGCACACCCTATTGATATCTTTCCACATTTAACCGCCGCTGAATTTAGAAACCAATAGGGGTAGCTTTGTGCATAACACAGACCGGAGCAAAAAAATTGAATAACGAATACAACAACAATTATATTTAATAGAAAAGATTTTATATGCATCATTAACGCATCTTTTCGGCCTGCTGTTTTTTCCAATCTTCGTATTTTTTGACTTCGTCGTCCATTTCTTTAAATGATTCAGAAGCTCTGAATCGAGTATACATATTTTGATTTGCTTTCAGAGCATTCATAAAGGCCTGGTTAGCAGCGCCGATTGGATATTCCACTAATACATAGGCTCGGAAATTATTGCCATCCCGTACGTGAGAAGTCTTGGTTGCTCTGCTTCCCATAAGCTGTGTCGAAACGACGGTTTTTATAGTCTGAGAAAACAATTGATTTATTTCAGAGTCTTCGCTGCTGCCGATTTCTTCCTGAAAACTTTTTGTTAAGCCTTCCACCTTCACCTCGTATTGTCGGGCAATTTCTGCCCTGGCCGTCGTAATCGCTTTCTCAATTGCGAGGTTTAGATCTCTGGACGTTCCAGTCCGAGCCGCATATAGGAAATTGGGATCCTGCGGTGGGTTGCTAAACCATTCAGGAATTGGACTTGCGGCGGTTTGGGTTAATGGTTTTGAACCTCCGCAACCAATACAAATAGCACAGGCCAACAATAATAATAAAGAAATATAGGAACGCATGATTACCTCCATTAAAAGTTAGTAAATAATAGACATTACTTAAAACGCTAAGCCAGCGGTTACTCCAATAAACGAAAAATAATCGTTTTCGTCTTCAACTTTAAGAAAGTCGACAAACATAACTCTCACCAGACCTTGAAAGAGTAAATTGAAACTTTCTCCAGCAGGTATTTCAAAACCGCCACCAAAAGCTACGCCTGGTTTTTTTTCTTTAGTTTCACCTTCATCTTCATATAAAAAAATCCCGCTTATGGGATCATAGAAACTATGCACACCCTTATAGATTACTATGTTGTAAGTGCCCATACCGAACAAATACATTTGGATGTTACTTTCCATTGGTGTTACGTAATAACGTAAACCCACTCCAAGTTCTCCAACCGCAAGCTGAGTATCATAACCATAGAAATCGTTTATTTCGCTATCAACAGTAAATCCTTCACCTGCTAAACCAAGGCTAAGGCCAATCCGTGGCGAAAGAAACATTACATACTGACCATGAATACTGGCGCCAATTTCAAAAGTATTTTTTACCCATTCGGGTGAAAGCGGGACTGCTCCCCCTATGAAAATCTCAAATTGATTATTGCGTTTCTGTGTGAATCCATTAGTGGAAAAAAGTAACATTACAACTAACAATAAACCTGCCTTCCAAAATCTCATTGGTCCTACCTCCTGTTGATGGTTTATAGAAAATTTACTAAAGGTTTATTAATTTCATCTTCACTATTTGACCTGACATTAATATTTCACTAACTGTTTCTGCTTGTTCATTCCCATCACCTGGGGTGTTTGCTCCCGGTCTAAAAAGCCAGCAGTTTTCCTTACATTTGCAACCAGGTATTCTTCAAGTTCTGCAATTGTAATTGATTTATCGTAGTTTTTATCTGCATCTCCTCGTAATCCTTTCAGGAGAAAATAGGTAAACAGACCATGTTTCTTAGCCGGGTAGCCGCTACTGATTTCATGACTGTCTGTTGCCGAGAATGCCACTAACTTATCCGATTGCAGCGTTGGATTTTCTATTTTAATAAAAACTGGTCGTGAATCTGCCAGCAGCATGGTGTTCTCACGCGTGCCGCCGCTAAAACAGGCGTCAAGAAAAACACAAATCGAACGCGCATTGAGTTTTGACAGTTCTTCATAGAGCACATTGAGATTAAAACCGGTCTGAGAAGGATAGTTGGCGTCCCCATCTGACGGGATGAGATAAGGAGTTTTATCTTTCACATCGGGAGCGCCGTGTCCGGCAAAATATATATAAACATCCGAATTAGGCTGGACTCGTTTTTTCAGCCAGCTATTTCCGGTAAAGAGTTTTAAAAATTCGCCTTTTGTTACTTCATAATCTGTTTTAAAATAAATATTATTTTTACTGTTCGGGACACCTAAAACTCTGATTGCATATTCCTTAAAAATGGAGGCGTCCCGTTTGGCAAAGGTTACATTGGGGATACTCTTGTACTGTTCAACGCCTAATATAATGGCGATTGCATCCTGATTATAATTCCTGCTTTTTGGTATATTTGTATCCACATCTATCGAAAGACTCGATGTTTCAAAATCATCGACTTCCGTGGTAGGAACTGTGGACACGACCAGATCCCTGCCCTTTCTCTGCGGTTTATTAAAGGGTAAATCTAAAGGCAGCGTTTTATCGTAACGTCCACGCACTTCTTTTAAAATTATATTAATGGGTACACTCGTGGCCTTGCTATTTGTAAAGACTGTAAAAGTAACATCCTTGAATTGCCCTGGCCCTAAATTTCCCAAAGTAAACTCTGTTTTAGAATCAGGAGTTACAAAGACATTTACTCCCACCTGTACCGTTGCCTCAACGAATCTTGCTTCACCTTGCCCGTTATTCTTTATACGAGCAGTAATGTCGACGATTTCCCTTGGCTCGATCTGGCTGTTCTGTGAACTATCGTCAATTCCGATGTCATCAATCACGAGCTCTGGCGGCACCAGCGCCCTGGTATTAAAAGTAATAAAACTTACAGGATCAAGATCAAAACCATTTTTCTCAGAAACTTCCACTTTAAGTTTAACTTGCTTTGATAAAATATTTTGGCGGGTCGAGATAGGAATGACGACAGATTCCTGGCGCCCCGGAGCAAGGCGATTTATGATTCGCGCCTGGCCAATAGTCACTCCCCTGGTATCCGTTTGCGGAGTTAACTTAACTTGCAAATCAAATGCATTACCACGACCATTATTCTTCACATCAATGACTATTTTCCCCGATTCTTCGGCGTCGAGAAAACCGTTGTTAGATGGTTCAATGAAAAACAGGTCCACAGCAAGCTGGGCAGGTTCTGTCGGGCGTCGTAGGTCTTCTCGCGGCCTATTTCCGGGAGCGACAAGCGGTGGTTGAATATTAGTTTTTGGATAATTACCGCTAAGTATACGGTTTAAAAAGTTTCGCGCTCTTTTTGTGGACGCCTGACGCAGAGACGCACCTAGATGAAGTTTCGCCTTTTCAATATCGCCAATGTGGAAATAACAAATTCCAATTTCCCGGTTAACATAATATTCAATGAACATGACGCCTTTAGCTCGAAGTTTTTTTGAATCTTTGTATCTAACTTTTAGGCATAGCTCAAAGTTTTTGATAGCATGGTTCCAATCTTGTCTCTTCATAGCTTCCAGGCCATATTTGTAAGAGGTATACCATTTTTGTGCATAACCTGGACTCATCAGAGAATCACCACCAAGGAGCATTCCCAGACAAAGTATCACAATTGGGAATTTCATCTTTAACATTGTAAATTCTCCTTCAATTAATTAATAGCAAAGAATATGACTTTTGAGGTAGATCATCCAAAACCAACCATTCAAGAATAATTTCACATGACGGTCATTCTGGCAAAAATTGAATGTGACAATAAGACTATGTTAAATTAAATTAATTAAATAATTTTGAAAAGTCAAGAATATATTACTTAAATTAGTAATAACTTAAAATTCAGTTTCAAGATGTGACAATTTTACTGGATATTTATAATGATTGTTACTCCGATCACCGATCGCTCCCTGTTTTAGTGGGCGGGCTAATTAGTGTTTGACCGAAACTATACATTTTGGTTTTTATTGCGAGGCGTTTTTTGCCAAAGCAATCTCCTGCCTAACTAATCGGAAAATTGCTTCGCTGAGAAACGATTGCAACGACAGCAAGAATTGTGTTTTCAGTCCAAACTGATCAGTACTGAACCAAAACTCTTTGACTATCTCTTCCCAAAACCTGCGGTGTTTGCTCTCGATCCAAAAAGCCCGCAACGCTCCTGACATTATTTAACAGGAATATTTCCAGTTCACTCACCGTAATCTTTTTATCGTTATTTTCATCAGCCTGGCCCCGTAATCCTTTCAGCAAAAAGTAGGTAAACAAACCATGTTTCTTTTCCGGATAACCACTGCTAATCTGATCACCGCTGGAGGCAGTAAATACGACTAATTTTTCGGATAGTAAAGCAGGATTTTCTATTTTAATTAAGAGTGGGCGGGCGTCGGTTAAAAGCATGGTTTGCTCGCGCGTGCCGCCACTGAAACAGGCGTCAAGAAATACCGTAATGGAGCGTGCTTTTAATTTGGCCAGTTCTTCATAAAATCTGTTAAGACTAAAACCGGTTTGGGTAGGATAATTGGCGTCGCCATCGGAGGGGATGAGATAGGGGATTCTGTTTTTAATTTCTGGCGCACCATGTCCGGCATAATAGATATAAACATCCGAAGATGGCTTGACCCGCCTGGCAAGCCAGCCATTATCGGTGAATAGTTTTTCAAATTCTGCTTTAGTCACTTCATCGTCTGTTTTGAAGTAAATATGATTTCTGTCATCGGGTACGCCTAATAGATTAACTGCATATTCCTGAAACACGGCGGCATCACGTTTGGCATAACTTACTTTCTGGATTCGGCGGTAGTTTTCAATTCCTAAAATTATGGCTATGGCGTCAGGGTTATTCATTTTACTCCCGGGAATGTTAGTATCAACATCCGCAAGAAATTCTTTTGATGAACGGGTTGAGATAGTGTGAGATTTTGAATCAAAATTGAATCCTTTGGACTCTACGGTAATCTGAAAAGTGATTCTCTGTGAAGTAATGTTCTCATCAGCACTTATTTTGAAACGAACAGTTTTTTGAGAGCGAATAGTTATCTCTCCAATTTCAATTGAAGGATCGTATGTGATACCGGTCATTATAGATGATGGAAATATTTTAGCAATCACATCTCTTGCAATACCTGCGCCAGTGTTGGAAATGGTCAATTTGAGTATACCGGTTTCTCCCGCGTCAAGGAATGTATCGCCAGAAGGATCGCTAAATTCACCTTCATAATGATAAAATTGGCTCAGGCAAAGACAGAGGACCTGGTTTACTCCTGCCACTGACCTTTTGAGCTTCAACATTTTGAACGTAGAACGACAGGCAAAGTAGAAGTAGTACAATATATCTCATGGCATCTCCCAGAGTATTTATTAGCTTGTTTACTATTTAGTGTCTGAATGAAAACTCATCTTATTTGTCATTCTGCTATATTGAAATGCAAATGCTTTTTAAATTTATTTTAAAAAAC
>CAZIKB010000213.1:0-6470 GCA_964539665.1 uncultured Cytophagia bacterium | reverse complement strand
TAGTTCACTTACCTGGAATCACCCACTGGGTAATAATATCGAATTTCAATGAACTTTATTCATATCCCAACGATCCGAGTTTAGCTCGGCACGATGATGAGGTTTGTTATGCAGTCTGTTATCATTCTTTTAATGGATAAACATTCTCTTATTTTGTCAGCGAATTGCCAGTGCTTCGGTGTAGATATTGAAGACCCTCAACATATGTCTCATAAATAGCTGATGGCTTCTTGCCGACCCAAAGCAAATCGTATCCCGGACAATTTGGTGCGGCAATATTCCATATATAAGGACTGACGTGTATTTTTCCATTGGGGCGCTCCCAGTCAATAAACGAAGCCCCGAAGTATGGTGGTTCCTTAAACAGTCCGAGTTTGAAATCAGCATTCGGGAATTGGGCATTTAATTTGGAGAGTAAATTCTGCCACTTTTGAACGCAATCCTTGACCAGTTTAGAAGTGGCTTGAGGTTTGGTCAGGTTAAGATTAGCATATACATCGGGAGCGGGCATGAACACCCAAAAGCGTTTTAGTTGTTCTGAAAACTTGATTTTACCATCCTTTAAGTTTGATATAAACCTATCACCGGTGAGCTGAATAAAGGCGATGTTTCTTGCTTGTTGAATCTGTTCACTGAAAGAACCAACGATTTCCTTAGGTAGGGGTGTCAAGGTTACCAGCATCAAATGCTTTGAAATTGGGTCATCATTCGACCAGTAAGGCTGTGGAGGTTCAAGTGATTGTTTGTAAACGAGTATTTGAAGATCATGCTTTGCGTATACCTCAATTGGCCCAATAAAATCAGCTCTCAAATCTTCAGAAAAAGGAGACGCGACACAAACGGGAGCTTCAGTTCCTATATATTCCCTGAAAGCTGATTCAGAAAATAGAACTTGCCGTGGACTAGCTGCATCCATAACCCGTTGCGCATAATTGATTGTATCACCACATATGTTAGCATTGCCATTGATATCAGTGACGAGCTCGACAGCGCCGACATGAACCCCAACTCGTAGACTCACTAAATTATGAGGAGAGGATTGGTTGTTTGCCCATTGATGCATCCTTAAGATAAGACGAAAAATAGTGGTGCGATCCCAAGGTTGGTTAGTTCGATGAAGAAATCCCAATGCAAGACCATCGCCAGTTGGCAAAGCTACAATACTAGGTGTATCCAGAGGAGGGCTCAATAATGTGCGCAATTCATGTACGATTTCGGATGTAAGAGACTCAACAAGTCGCCGCTGCTCCACTGTTGGCTTCTTGGAAAAGCCAACTATGTCTGTGAATAAAATGGTTGCTGCAGCCATAAGCATTCTCTCCTTTTATGCGTCAGGATCTTGATCTAACCACTTATCGAGATCCTCTGGGTCCCAGGTCAACTCCTTTGTTGATCTACCATTCATTAGGGCATTTGGCATTGTAACGTTGTCGCAGCCCTTGAGTTTCATCCCACGGATACGTTTCCATGTCTTCTCGCCGGAAAGAGACGTTTTCATGTCAATGAATGTGTCAATTTCCCACTCTACCCAGTCGCTGTTGTGCGTGTCGTCGCCAATAAGCACAACAAGTTTTGATGCATTCCCAAATTTCCTTTTGATCTCATCGCGGACAGGCTTCGATCTCGAATCGCTAGGTGGGTATTTGATTGGCTTTCCACTTCTATCTGTGACAGGCTCTTTCAGGGAATGATCGTGAAAGTCCAGCGGGTGTTGGGGATTGTTCTTAAGCAACTTAAACCCACCAACCTGTTTTTGATCATCGTGGTCATAACTGACGAATACGTTTGCTGCCATAACTCAAACTCCTTTCAAATTTTCTGTCTGCATAAGTTTATTCTTCCTAATACTACCGATAAATCCTTCCTAATAGAGTTTATTTAGTATGGATAAACCTGAAATAAAAATCACTAATTAGTTAATATAAATATCAGTTATAATTAGTGTTATTCGCTCAATAAAAACTAATTTTGTTCTGGTTTATCCATCATATATGTGATGGATAAACCTTGCATTGCCATTAAACCATTTGAACCGGGTTTTACACACCTGGCCCACCTTATATTAAAATTGTGAGTTCATCCCGAAAGATAAGTTTCAATCCTGTTCTATATATGAGTCGCTCGTAAAAAGTCCCAAAATGTCATTGCGAGCGAAGCGAAGCAATCTGAATGTCGGCTAAAGGGTTGTTTTTTAGAGATCGCTTCGTCGCGCCGCTCCTCGCGATGACATGATTTTCTACTTTTTACGAATTACTCATATATACTTTTATCATTAATTACGGTAAACGGAGCAGTAGTGATTAGTAGATTCAGAAATTACAATTATAATATCAAAATAACAGTTAGATTATCGGTGTTGTGCGTCTCCGTTGGTTGTTAAAGATAATTAATAAATTGTCTGAAGTCAAGACAAAAATTGAGGAAATACGAAAGCATATTGAATTTAGTGTGATTTGCTTAAAACAGGTAAAATCGATAATCATTAGACGCCTGCAAAATAGTACGATTCATCGGATGACTTGGAGTCATCCGATGAGTGTAGATTATTGCTGAAATGACGTAAAAAATTACATTTAGGGTACAAGCCTTTTGGACAACCGTAGAGCTTTGACTTTTAGCTCAGTAAAATCGCAAAACGTTTCTGCGAACGGTTTATTTTTACCAAGTAAACCTCGATTGGCGAGTTGCTTTTTGTATGCGCAAGAAGCATAAGCGTTTGCTCAACAGTATCTCATTTATTGAATTCGATTGTCCCTTTTGTTTGAGCAATTATGTTTACAGAAGACTCTGTTTGTGCTATGCCACCTCCCGTTGGGTGTGTACCCCACAACGTTGAGTTTCAGCCACCGAAAAGCTTAACACACTGAATGGTAAAATTAAAATCGACCTTCAGTAGCCCTATCGACCGAGATTAATTTGATACACTTTACATCCGCTCTTTATTCATTTAACCACTTCACCGCTTTGGGCTATCAGACGTACGCACTTTACGCAATAATTTATGTATTGGCTGCAAAACCGCCTACGCAGAGTGTATACAAAGATCAAATATTGTTTTGTAAAGGATACAAATTCGTTCATACACTCTGACGGTTTTGTCAGCTTGAAACAATCTTATGCCTGAAATAAATATCTTATTCCAAAAACAAAAAATTATCCATTACTATCATTGCTCATAATTAGGATCAGCGCATCCATTGAAATGCCTTTATAACTTCCAAAATATCTTCACTTTCATAAGTAATTTCCCATTCGCCAGTTCTTTGGGCACCAGGATAATTGGACTTTTCATTGACCAGTTCTTCTCTTTTCAGTTTGAGTACCATCTTATAAGGCGGTTTTAATTTATATGGTTTATATTTTTTCAAATTCAACAAGGATTTCTTAACGCCCTCTTGAATTTTTTCCCGTGACACTTCGGGGTGTAAATTTAAGGCTGCATTGCCGATACCCTCTTTTACAGGAACAGTTTCTACATCACTAAACAATTTTATTGCTTGTGTACAAAGACCTAAGTCACCCGCAACAAAAACAACCGGTACATTATAGTTACCAGCAATCAACGCATTAATCCCGGCTTCAGGTAACGAAATCCCATTAATTGAAATATCCGTGACATTTCCAGTCATAGTATGTTCAAGAAGTGCATTAGGTGTTCCAGCTTTTGCATGGTAGCCTATAAATATCGCGGCATCAAACGATTCGTCAATCCCTTCCATCATACTTTTGAATCCGCCAGACCAATCACGAAGCAGTTTTGCATTTCTATTCAGCATTTCCGGCAATATATTCCTTGCGCTGCCGTGAGAGTCCCGAACTAAAATCTCTGTTGCCCCCGCTGCTAAAGCACCTTCGATAGCGGCGTTTGCCTCTTTGGTCATTATTTTTCGAAAATAATCGTAATCTTTTCCAGTTCGACTAACATCCTCCCAATTTACAACTCCCGTGATCCCTTCCATATCGACTGATATGAAGACTTTCATTCCGTTACCACTCTGAGAAAAAGCTAACGATCCAATCGCTAACAAAACTAAAATTAACATCAAGACTCTTTTCATTGTTACCTCCTTTTAAAGATACTTTTCATGTTTACCCTCTAATTATTTAGACGGTTTTATTTTTTTATTAGGCGCCATACCAAAAAAGAAACATAAAATTACTTATTCAAAACAGTATATTAAAACTCATACTCCACCCCAAAAATCGGCAGCAAACCCCACTGATAAACCTCATCCTGTTTTTGATCCTTATCATTCCAAAAATAGTTGGCAATGTTCTTTCGATTGTAAACATTCCAGACGCTCAAGTAGAAAACAATATTTGAGCTGATGAAATTGAATCTCCGATCAAAACGAATATTCATGGAATGGTAATCAGGATACCTGTCTTCATTAATTCTATTTTCATTATAGACTGCTCGATGATTTTGTTTTGATTTTTCAACGTTAAACGGTGTGTAGGGAACTCCGCCTGCGTAAATCCAGCGCGCACTGAATTCCCATTTATTATTGGGCTTGTAGCCGCCCTCCATGCTGAAAGTCACTCGATTGTCAAAATCACGGTCTCGCCAAATACCATCAATGCTTTTGTAATTCGATCTGAAATAGGAAACACTCGCTAACCCGTAAAAGTTTTCTGCCAGCTTTTTTTGGATCATAAGCTCAACACCTCGGGAAAGGGCTTCACCATTATCCACTAAAACCCCATAATTGTCAAAGTAGTTTTTATCTATGATAAACAACGCTGGTTGTTGGGGATCCATTGGGAAGTCTTTATAATTTTTCTGATAAACTTCCAATGTTAATTTTGTGTTGTCTGTGAGTAAGTGATCAATTCCCAGCACATAATGAATGGCTTTTGCATCTTTCAAGTTTTTATTCGACTCGTTTTGTGTCAGCAATAATAATGGAAGATTCTGATAAAAAATACCAGCCGATCCGTTAATAGATGTTTTATGTGTCAACTGGTAAGAAAATGCGAATCTTGGTGAGACAACAGTATTTTCATTATAAGAAAAGTTGTCTGCACGCACTCCCAGCGTTGTTGTGAGCCGAGAAAATGGTTTAACAACATAATTCAAAAATCCGCCAATTTTATCGCCAGTGATTTTATCCTTTAAAGTCAAGGCAGGAACAGGATTGCCGATGTCGTTTGTAGTTTCAGCATACCAATTATCATAATCTTCAATCAGGTGCTTTGCTTCAATACCGAATTCAATGGTATTCGTTTTATTTACAAGAAAATGATTGGCATTTCTAAATTTGAATGCTTGCTCATTGGTTCTGTTTCTGACCGCGTATATGCCTGTTGTTGTTTCGTACCAATCTTCATCATAGTTATTTGATGTGTAAGCTATTGAAGTATTGGAATAGCCTTTTTTACCCCAGATAGTGCGCCAATTCAAACCGATTGTGCTTTGATACAGATCCTGGTTGCCGTAGCGAGTCATGTAATTTTCTTCTCCAGTTTCTCTGTCAGGAGCGTTATGATCATCCGCAAAAACACCAACCAAAATCAGTCTATTATTCGCATTAATATCATAGGTAATCTTACCCTGTATGTCGCCGTAGATTGGAGCCACAGTAGAACCGACATCAAAAACATCAACCACAAAATCCAGGTAACTTCTCCGAGCCGAAAAAAGCCAGGAACCTTTATTTTTGAACAGAGGACCTTCTGCCACCCCTCCGAATCCAGAAAAATTCAAATCCAATTGACCGTCAAATTCGCTTCGGTTTCCTTCTCGAAAAGTAATATCCATTATAGAAGAAAGTTTATCTCCATACATTGAAGAAAACCCACCAGAATAAAAAGTAACATCCTGAATGAAATCCACATTGAGCAATCCAATGGGACCGCCAGATGCGCCCTGGTGCGGAAAATGGTTAATATTCGGAATTTCGATGTTATCAATATAAAAAGTATTTTCAATGGGATTGCCGCCCCGAACAATCAAATTATTACTTTGGTCATTAACTTTTGCAATACTGGGAAGTGTCATCAATATTCGACTGACATCACCAGCAGAGCCTGGCGCTCGGCGGATTTCCTCATGAGAAAAACTAACCACACTTGTAGGCTCTTCAGCGGATTCAGGAAAATATCCAGCGGTAACTCTAATCTCATCCGTCTCAATTGCTGCCATTTTTAATTCTACGTTTACAAAAGTGATTCTTTCAGATCGAATTATTACATCGGTTTTTTTAAGTTGTTGATACCCGATATAATCGAACTGCAAAACATAACTACCGACAGGTACATTTTGAATAATAAACATGCCTTTTAAATCAGTAGCTGCTCCTCTTTTTGTGCCGACAAGAATAACATTAGCGCCAATCAGCGGTGCTTTTGTATCTTTGTCTATCACATACCCTTTTAAGTTACCTTGTACTTTTTCTTGATTTAATGCGATACCAATCCGGTTATCCAGTTAGCTCAGCATAGGTTACGGTGGACGTGATGAAAGCCCG
>CAZIKB010000212.1:0-6597 GCA_964539665.1 uncultured Cytophagia bacterium | reverse complement strand
TGAAGTTAGGTCAATATACATATAAACTAACTTCGGCAAGATGAAGGGGTCTCGTTGGAGCGCCTCTTTTTTATGGAAGGATATAGCTGCATTCCCTTGCCATTGAAGTACGACTGCACATTCTGATGGATAATACTCCTAATCAACTGATTAGCCGATTGTCTGATTGCTGGCATATTATCCAATTTCAACTTCATTAAATAATAATGTTTAAACAATTAACTTGTATTTATGCAATACAAATGACTAATCTCACTAATTGCAGTGATACATATCATTGCAAACGAGGATTCAAGAAAATAGCTTTGATGACGGATGACGGATATTCTTTTTAGCCGAAAACAAATGTTATGAAAAACCATGCCTGGACCATAAGCGCCAGGTTTACTACATGATAAACTCATAAATGATTATCATGTTGCTCACAACCAACCCTTTTCTTAACATGCAATTTTGTTAGACAAGAATAAATTCCTAAAGTCAATGGCTATTGGACTTAAACATCTCTCATCTACGTAAATTTTTAAATGTATATAGCATGAATGATAATAATGAAAATACAAAAAGGCGAAAATTCCTGAAAAACACATTTGCCGTTGGAATTGGAGCGTTAGCAGTTGGTACGGGTACAGCAATCGCTCATGAAACCGAACCGTCAAAAAAAGCCCCTACCGGAAAAATTAAAGTACTGACAACTGATGGAAACGTAATAGAAGTTGAAAAACCTGACAATGACTGTAAAATAATTCCCTGCAGTCCGGCCAAAGGAAGCGAGGCCAGAAAAGGAATACCCGGGCGCTCTTTTGTGATGGTAATCGACCTGGCCAGATGTAAAAATGCCAGAAAATGTATTGAAGGTTGTCAGCGGGGCCATGATCTCTTACCGGAACAGGAATGGATGAAAGTATATTTAAGGAAAGAGAATCCGGAAAGCGAACCCTTTTGGTTCCCCAAAAATTGTTTCCACTGCGACAACCCTCCATGCGTTAAAGTATGTCCCGTTGGCGCTACATATAAAAGATCCGACAATCCCGTATTGGTAGATGCAGACAGATGTATTGGCTGTAAATTCTGTATTTCTGCATGTCCTTACTCTGCCAGGATATTGAACTGGACAGACAGAGCATCCTATTCAAATAATGATCCTGATTATTCTCCGGAAACCAGTGTTCCGTCACAACATGGTGTTGTTAGTAAATGTGATTTTTGCCCGGACAGGGCCAGAATAGGAAAATTGCCATATTGTACATCAAGTTGCCCAATGGGCGCAATCTACTTTGGCGACAAAAATGAAGATGCCGTAACCAATGGTGAAGAGACTTTGAGGTTTAAAGAATTAATAAAAGAAAGGGTTGGTTACAGATATCTTGAGGAATTAGGCACAGAACCCAATGTTTATTATTTGCCTCCGGTAAACAGAATGTTCCCCTATGAAAGGGGCCTTAGTAATTTATCTGAAGAGAAAAAGGAGGCTATTTTAAACTCAATTTCTAAATAAAAAATATATTTCTGATGGACTCAAACCTGGAAGCGAAAGAATTGCTCGAAGAACATAAATCATTCATCGAAAAGCCCGATGTTGGATGGATTCTAAAAGTTGTTGTATTAGCGTCAATAATCTGTATTGGTTTATATGCGCTGACCCTTCAGATTATTGAAGGTCATCTGATAACCGGGATGAGGGATAATGTGGTGTGGGGCGTCTATATTGTTAATTTTGTGTTCGTTCTCGGTTTAAGCTATGCCGGTGCGTTATTAGCCGGAATATTTCATTTAGGCAGAGTAGAATGGGCAAAACCGCTGCAGCGAATCCTGAAATTAATAACTGTATTTTCATTGATTATAGGCCCTGTTTACATTTTATTATGCTTAGGCAGGCCGGAGCGATTATTCAATTTATTTACTTATGCAAGAATTCAATCTCCAATCATCTGGGATGTAATAGCCATTGTAACAGACCTGATATTTTGTATAGTCTATTTATACTTTACCTATATAAAAGATTTTGCCTTGTTAAGAGACAACACCGAAAATTTAAATTTATTTGGCTGGCAAAAAAAAATGTATAGATTATTAGCCTTAAATTATCAAAATACACCCGAACAAAAAAAGCTATTAAATCAGGCGCTTGATATAATGGCGGCCATTATTATCCCTACAACAATCATCGCTTATTCTTTGCTGGCATGGTTGTTTGGCATGAACCTGAAAGTAGGGTGGCATAGCTCAATCTTTGGCCCTTTTTTCGTACTGTCCGCCGTTTATTCCGGGATAGCCCTTTTAATCCTCATTATGTGGATATATCGTAAAACCCAGAAATTAGAGAAAACCTTTAACGATGAACATTTCTTATACTTAGGTTTTGCACTGCTGGTTCTGTCATTATTCTATGGGTATTTTTATTTCAGTGATTATATAACAGACTGGTATAATATGCAAGAGACATATACTCTTTTATGGGATAAGTATTTAGATTTTTCTCAGTATGGTTACCATTTCGCTATATCAATATTTCTGGTTGCTTTCCTGCCATCCATAGTCATTGGAATCCCCTGGTTCAGGAGTATTAACAGTATCGCATTTACAGCATTTTTAGTGCTTGCAGGATTGTGGATGATGCGGTATTTGATGATTGTTCCGGTACTTGAAACCCCTTATTTATCTATACAGGATGTTCGCCCGGATTGGGTTCATTATTCCGCTACCTGGATCGAATGGTCTCTGACTTTTACCGGAATTGCCCTGTTTATACTTCTTTTTGTATTTGTGTCTAAGATGGCGCCCATTGTTCCGGTTAGTGAAATGCTGGAAAAAAAGGGGGAAAACAAGCTTGTTATTTTCTATAAAAGCAAAAGGAATTTATCTATGAGCAAATAAATGATAAAACAGATGAAAACGAATTATTATTTTAGTACAGTCATCACGGTCTTAGCAATGTTTTGCTTTTTAACAACAAAGGCTGATGTAATTGATCAAAAAAAGACCCGAACCAGGTTAAAGGTTTACTATGAGAAACTATCAAATAATGACCGGAAAATATTGGTAATTCTAAATCAGGGTACCGGTAAGAAAATATCCGGAGTTCAGAACGCTGAAATCATACTTACAACTTTTGATCAGGATGAGGAAATAGCGCTGACATCTCTTTTCACCGATTTCAACGGAGAAGCAGTTCTGGTTATTGAAGCTGGTTATATATTGCCCGTGGATACTGACGGATATTCGGTTATCAACACCAGGTATAGTGGTAATGACTCACTGAAAGCGGCTAAAAAGCAAATCAAATTTATGGATATGAATATAGCTGTTTCATTTGATATAGTTGACTCAGTGAAATATTTAACCGTATCAACATTTGAAATTGATTCCATCGGAAAGAAAAAACCAATAGGCGGTATAGGATTAAACGTTGGCGTTGAACGACTATACAGTACACTTTATTTGCAAAAAATAGAAACAAATGAAGACGGTACAGGCAGCATGGCGTTCCCTGATGACATACCCGGGGACTCAATTGGCACTATTTATGTTATTGTAAAGGTAGATGATCATGATGATTATGGAACAATCACCAAATCAGCAAAAATTAACTGGGGAACACTTGTTGATTATTCTTACACATTAAATGGTCGATCTCTATTTGGTGATGAAGCGCCGTTATGGATGATCATTTCGGTTTTTATCATATTAGCTGGCGCCTGGTATCATTTTATATTAGCTATTTTTAAAGTAATTAAAATAAATGATCTGGAACAAAAGTCGATATAATTTTAATTGAAGTTTCGTAATCAATAAACTATATTTATACAAAATTAGACTTTGTATGTTGTACACTTAAAATTTTAATACTATGAAAACAAATCTGAATTTGATTTTAACTTTTGGTGCGGTTGCTGCATTTGCCTTTTTATTAGCAGCATTTACGATCCCCAACCCCCAGGATAAATGGGAAGTACCTGAAAAGTATTTGAAAATGGAAAACGAATTTGCCGGTGAAGATGAAGACGGTATAGGCGAAGAACTATATGCTCAGCACTGCAAGTCCTGCCATGGAAAAGAAGGATACGGTGACGGCACAAAGGCAAAAGAACTCGAAACTGAAATGAGAGACCTGACTTCTGAAGAAGTCCAGTCGCAGCCTGATGGAGCGCTTTATTACAAAGCCATTATTGGCCGCGATGAGATGCCGAGCTTTGAAAAGAAAATCCGGGATGAAGAGGATCGTTGGATGGTTATTAACTATTTACGCTCACTGACAGAATAGTGAAACGTATTTAACATCAGGAGGGGGGGATTTCCTCCCCTTTTTTGATGGCAATCAATAATATATTTTACAATTGATAGGAGGTTTATTATGCCTGATATTGAAAATGAAAACCGTCTTAATGATAAAACATTACTGAAAAAAATTCAATCTCTTGAAAAGCGCCTCAGCCAGATTGAATCCATACTCCGAATCGAATGGGTGGGTGAAAAGGTAAATCTGGAATCAAGCCCGACACCAGATGAAGTACATGAAGAAGAATACCAGGCGGAGCATGCCGAATCTAAAATTGTAGAATATGGACTGGCCTGGCTTGGCAGCATCGTATTTTTATTTGGGATTGTTTTTCTAATGTCCTATACCGAAAGTTTAGGCTATTTAATCTTTTCAAAAGTCATTGCCTATCTCTCCACTCTACTACTGCTTGCATTCACTTATTTTTTACGTAAATCTTTTCCTGTCCTGGTAAATGTGCTCAATATATGCACCTCCCTGCTTCTCTTTTACATTACGGCCGGATTACACTTTTTTACAACGCAGCCTCTGATCTCACAGAAAGGAATCGTCCTTGTTTTACTTTTTATACTAATTGGGATTCAGTTGTACCATGGAATTCGAAAAAAATCTGAATTTCTGGCCGCCATTGCCATCACGTTTGCTATCGTAACGGCAATTATCAGTGACTCCACAAACATTACTTTATTTATTCTTTTAGCGACTGCGGCAGGAGCACTTATTTTATTCTATTACAAATTGTGGTGGCGGTTGCTTATCTTCTCTTTATTCATGGTTTACCTGACTCATTTGGTATGGTTATTTAATAATCCGATCATGGGGCACGATATGAAAATTGTGGAATTATCCCAGAATAATATTTTGTTCTTTTTTGGATATGGAATCATTTATGCCTGCTCTGTTTTTATCCCAAAAGAAAAACTGGAATCGAATACAGCCTTAATCTCAATTTCTATATGGAATGCGTTGTGTTTTTCATTCTTAATACTCATGAACATACCCGCTTTCTATAAAGAAACTTATACATCGATTTTCGGCACAATTGCAGCCTTCTGTATTCTGTTTGCTGTGTTTTTACATATGCGATCACAGAGAAATTTTGCCCCGGCAACTTATGCAAGTTTCGGTTTTATGGCATTGAGTATCACAGTTTACGGCTATTTCGGGTTACCCGATACATTCCTTCTGCTTGTCCTGCAAAGTTTTCTTGTTGTGACGATGGCCTTATGGTTCAGATCTAAAATTATTGTTGTAGTCAATTCACTGCTGTTTGTTTCCATCCTGCTTATTTATCTGATCACATCAGAATCTATTGATATGATTAATTTTTCCTTTGCCCTTACCGCTTTAGCCACCGCGAGGATTTTAGGTTGGCAAAAAGAACGTCTGACGCTGAAAACGGAGATGTATAGAAACACGTACCTGTTGCTTGCATTTGCCATGATTCTCTATAGTCTGAACCAGTTTTTACCAGGCCAGTATGTAACGTTGGCGTGGACAGCAACAGCCATCGTATTTTTTCTTCTGAGCATATTGCTTCGTAATATTAAATACCGCTATTTGTCCATATTAACCATTGTGGTTACCGGCGGACGTTTGCTTTTTATTGATTTAGGAGAGCTGGCAACCGGTTACCGGGTGGTTGCATTTTTAGTTTTTGCATTGATCACGCTTGGTGTTTCTCAATATTATACAAAACGAATTCGTAAAAAATAAAAAACACAACCGAACCGGGTTAGATTTCTAATGATCAAACCCTTCTGGCTGAGTCTTCCTGCTTTGGGATTGAGCAGTGGCAAGACTTGTCTTAGCTTATATTGAGTAGTTTGAAAAAGTTATAGGCACAAGTCAGGCCTGCGCTTTTACCCTTGCCAAGACTCGCGTCAGGGCGGATCGTGTAATCTTCTGAATTAAGGTCGTGTGGAAGACAACGAGATTGCTATGTCGTTAGGGAGATTACCCAACTTTACTTCGTTACGTTGGGCGCAGCCCGGATTCTGCCTACGCTAAAGCCGATAGCTATCGGCTTCGGCAGACAAGAAACCGGGTAATGACGGTTTATTTATATGATAATGATTGTAAACCCGAAATAAAGTCTGTACAGACGCAAAAGAAAATTTTTTTTTATTTTAAACCAGAAATCAGGTTACCTTAATGACATAAATCATATATATCAATGACAAATAATATTGAATAAAATGTTTTACCACATTAGATTTGTATTGATATGTATTTGATATGTCACAAATTGAATCTCTTTTATTAAAAATTTAAATAAACAATAAAATGAAAACATTAAATCGCATTCTCGCAACATT
>CAZIKB010000211.1:0-6692 GCA_964539665.1 uncultured Cytophagia bacterium | reverse complement strand
TTGATTCTCACTTTAATACTCTTCATTTTTTCATAAAACTTTTGACACTACCGAATAAGGATAATTATGTTAGATATTTAAAAACAACCTTTTCCTCTGACAAAAATCTCCCAAAAGTCGCAGATATTCTTAGAGACAATTTAACCATGATGGACTTTTTTGAATTTTGGGATTATTCAGTTTATGATCATTGGGAAGATTAATTAGATATCAGTGTTTTTAATAACCGCTATGTCTTCGATGCTACAGAATTAAAAGACAAGAATGTTCTTGAGATTGTGAAAAACTCTACTCAGGTACATACGAAAATTGAAGAATTTGACAAAAATGTCGCAGAGATAAAATTGAGAGAAGTATATCATTGCAAACAGTATCATGTAGAAAATATTAAAAGGAGGAGGTCAGAATGAAAAGTATAATTAGACTCAGCGCGGTTTTCGTGATGGTTCTGCTTATTTATGGATGCAGCCAAAAGGAAGATGTAATTAAAATCGGTTCTATACAGCAGTTGTCTGTACAGATGGCTAAGTACGGTAAAACCCAGGTTGCGGCGGTCACAGCCATGATGGATGTTATCAACGAAGAAAGAACAAGAAAAAACATGCCACTTATTGAAGTGCTCGTTGATGATGATCAACTTAAACCAGCCGTTGGTCGAAACATCATACAGAAGTTTATAGATGTTGATGGAATCATAGCAGCGATAGGAGCGCAGAGCAGTTCCGTGACATTAGCAATGGCACCTGTGGCAGAAAACAACAAAATTGTTTTGATTTCAGGAGCCTCCGGCTCCCCCAAAATCAGTGAAGCTGGCAACTACATCTTCCGTACCTGTCCATCTGACATTTATGAAGGTAGAACAATGGGCGAATTTTATGAAAAGAATCATATAGGAGAGGCCATTGCGATTATATATATCAACAATGATTATGGTGTTGGGCTACGTGATGCTTTTTTAAATACTTTGTCTGAAAAACCTTCAAAAGTACTCGATTTAGGCTATGCTCAGGGCGCTGTAGATTTCCGAAGCCAGTTGACAAGAATAAAACAAGAGAACATTAAAGTTGTCTATTTGGTTGGATATAACGAAATGGTTAGTATCTATAAACAGGCAAAAGAGTTAGGTTTAACCTGTCAATGGCTTGGAAATAATCAATTAAATGACCAAAGTCTGATTGATAAAATGGGCACGACAGCAGACGGGACAATTTTTCCGGGTCACGATTTTGAACTTGAAAAGATAAAAGCTAATCATACGAAATTCTACGAAAGATATATAGAATTATCCGATGGTGTGGAATTGGATGTATTTGCCGCATACGGAGCAGATGCCTTCACTGTTATCAATCAAGCATTGATGCAAGGAGCCAAAACAGGTGCTGAAATAAAGGATTTTCTTTATAAGAAACAGAGTTTCGAAGGATTGTTAGGTAATTTTTCTTTTGATGAGAACGGCGATGCCATAAGAAATTTGGGGATCTATGAAATTAAAATGGGTAAAATTGTAAAATATACCGGAAGCTGAAATGGACGACTTATCGTGACTTTATTTCGGAAAGTACAGTAGGCAACCTCATCAGAGAAAAGACAAATCGATACTCTGAAAATTCTAAATAATAGGAACCTGTCTTGAAGGAATATGAGCTGAAAGTTGTTGATTTTTTTGATTGCCACGAAGAAGAGATATTTGAATTATTGGCAAAAATCGTAAACATCAATAGCCATAGCAAAAATCTACAAGGTATACGACAAGTTGGTGACGTGTTAATTCCATTATTTAAGGAACTGGGTTTTTCAATAGAATTCATTGAAAATGAGGGTTACGGAAGGCTAATAATCGCTGAAAAGGAATTGAGTGAAGGTCCTAAAGTCCTTCTCTTAGGACATCTTGATACAGTTTTTCCAATTGACAGTCCATTTCAAAAACTCACAAATACTCAAAAGAATGGAAATTCTATTGCTACCGGCCCAGGTATAATTGACATGAAATCAGGCATCGTGAGTATCTATTACATAGTGAAAGCTATAATAGAAATGGCCAATTTAAAAAAAGGAATGATAACTGTTGTATTAACAGGAGATGAAGAAATAGGATCACCTGAATCAAAAAAAAGCTATTTGGAATTAGCCAAAAAGCATGATCTTGCATTAGTATTTGAAGCGGCCCCGAAGACGAATAGCATTATTGCTGAACGCAAAGGAGTTAAACAACTTCGTCTTAAAATCAAGGGAAAAGATGCCCACCCGGGTGTCAATCCAGAAGACGGGATAAACACAGTTTCGGAGTTAGGTTATAAGATTGTTGAACTTCTGAAATTGAACAACAAGCAAGACGGCATTTCTTTAAATTTTGGAATGGTTAAAGGGGGAGTGGCTGTTAATCGGATCTGCTCAGATGTGTCTCTATGGTTTGAATACAGATTTAAAACCAGTGAACAAGATAATTACATATTCAGGCAAATAAATGAGATCGTTAATAACTCTTATACACAAAATCAGCATCTCAACCAAAGCCCAACAGCTGAAATCGAAGTTCTTGCAGAAGCTCCACCTCTAGTTCTAACGGAACAAAACAAAAAAGTTATTAATCACTACAAAGCAGTATACAAAGAACTGGGATTTGGGGAATTAAACGCAATTTTTTTCGGAGGTGCTAGTGACGCAAATAACATCGGTCAGACTCGTATTCCCGTACTTGATGGACTTGGGCCTTTAGGAGGGAACGAACACTCTCGTGAGGAATATTTGTTGGTGGCTTCTTTGTGTGAAAAGTGCAAGGTAAATGCAGTATTCCTTTATCGATACATAAATGGAATTTTTGCAGACATCTATAATTGAATTATAGTTTATTGGTTAATCATTAAATGCAACAATTTTTAATAAATGGCTTAATTGCCGGTAGTGTTTATGCATTGATCGCTCTCGGTTTTGCTTTAATATATAGCACGGTAAGATTCTTTCATTTTGCTCATGGTGCGGTGTATACAACAGGAGCTTATTTGGTTTTTACTTTCTCTGTATTGTGGAAGCTGCCCTTTTTATTATCAGTAGTATTAGCCGTTTTTGTGACAGCTCTTTTGGGGATGACGATGGGGTTTTGTATTTATGAACCAATGCGTAGACGAGGGGCAAGTGCCTTCGTTCTTCTTATAGCATCTTTGGGACTTTTCATCGCATTGCAAAATTTTATTTCCCTGATTTTTGGAGATGATGTAAAGACCATTCGGAGCGGTGCAGTCCACGAGGGATATAGCTTTTTGGATTTTAGAATCACAAATATTCAAATCACAATAATTATTGCTAGTTTATTACTATTTATTATTACTACCCTTATACTTAAACACACTAAGATTGGCAAAGCATTGAGGGCTGTGGCTAATGACTATGAACTTGCCATCACTGTAGGAATAGACACGCCAAAAATTATTTATTTTACATACTTTATTGGCTCAGCCTTAGCAGCTGTGGCAGCTATTCTCATATCTTTAGATATACACATGACCCCTATGATGGGATTTAATGCAATGCTTTATGGTATAGTTGCAATGATAATCGGTGGATTAGGGAACATTCTTGGAGCATATTTTGGTGGATTGTTTCTCGGCTTATCACAGCATCTTGGAGTATGGTACATTTCCTCAAAATGGCAAGATAGCATTGCATTCGTAATTCTAATTATTTTTCTTTTATTCCGACCACAAGGATTTTTGGGGAGAAAAATTGAAAAGGTTCAAATCTAAATGGACTATTTTCTTCAAATTTTTATCCTAATCAATATCTACATAATCATTGCAATTTCTCTCAATTTAATCACTGGCTATATGGGAATTCTTTCGATCGCTCATGCTGGATTTTATGGAATTGGTGCATATGTTACAGCACTAATGTCAGTCCATCTGAATTCCTCTTTTTTCGTTAATCTTCCTTTTGCCATTTTAGTTGCTTGCTTGGTTGCCTTAATCATAGCCATCCCATCTTTACGTATTCATCATGATTTTTTAGTGATCGCTACTTTTGGATTTCAGATAATTTTATTTAGCATTTTTAATAATTGGAGCACATTAACAAATGGGCCTCTGGGTATCTCGGGTATAGATAGAATTCAAGTATTTGGATTAGTTGTTGACTCTAATTTTGAATATTTGATTTTTACACTCATATTTTCAGTCAGTATTTATTTCATTGTAAAGCGAATAGTTGAGTCTCCTTTTGGTCGTGTTATAAAAGCAATTCGAGAAGATGAATTATTTGCCCAAGCCTTAGGCAAGAATGTCACAAAATATAAAATCATAATTTTTCTTATGGGGGGCAGTATCGCTGCAATAGCGGGAACACTTTATGCGCATTATTTCACTTTTATTGATCCTTCGAGCTTTACAATAACGGAATCAATTTTTATGATTTCTATTGTAATTATTGGTGGGGCTGGACGGCTTTCTGGTTCTATACTCGGAGCAATTGTCCTTGTGATAATTCCTGAATCACTTCGTTTTTTAGGTATACCAACAGCTTTCGCTGCAAATATGCGCCAAATTTTATATGGGGCTCTTTTAGTACTTTTTATGATTTTCAGACCAAAAGGATTTATTGGAGAATACGAATTTAAGTAATTTGCATGGAAACTTTACTCGAATTGAAAAATATAAACCATTCATTTGATGGTTTATTGGCCGTTGATAATTTTTCCGTTTCCATCCTTCAAGAGACGGTTACTGGATTAATTGGTCCAAATGGTGCGGGCAAAACGACGGTATTCAATATTATCTCGGGCTTTCTTAATTTGAAAACAGGGGAGATTTTATACAAGAAAAAAGACATCACGAGACTTCCGCCCTCAAAAATTGCTCAGAGTGGTATCGCCCGCACATTTCAAGATTTAAGACTTATTAACAGATTAACAGTTTTAGACAATGTATTGTTGTCTCGGCCTCATCAAATGGGAGAAGCTGTCCTAACTGCTGTTTTAAGACCTAAAAGAATTCTCGCCGAAGAAAAAAACAATAGAAAAAAAGCTATTGAAATTTTGGAGTTTGTTAGATTAGCAGACAAACAAAATGAACTAGCCAGCGCTCTTTCCTATGGTCAGCAGAAGCTGCTTTCTCTAGCCTGTTGTTTGGCCACAGAAGCAGAACTATTTTTATTAGATGAACCTGTATCTGGTGTTAATCCAGATATAATCGAAAAAATAGTTGAGTTAATGAGAAAGCTTATCGGACTGGGCACGACAATCTTGTTTATTGAACACAACATCGAATCGGTGAGACAAGTTTCTGACCACATCATTGTTATGGACCACGGACAAAACATAGCAGAAGGCCCACCAATTAAGATTTTGGAAAACCAAGCAATTTTAGAAGCCTATCTGGAATAGTAATGCTAAAAGTAAGAAATTTAAAAACTGGCTACGGCAAGAAACAAATCTTAAACGATGTTTCACTGGAAGTTGGCAAGGGCGAAATTGTAGCTATAATTGGTCACAATGGCGCTGGTAAGTCCACCTTCCTTAAATCTATTTTTGGCTTACTCCCCGTTTGGAAAGGAGAAATAGAATTTGATGGCAAGCAAATTCAGAACAGAAAATCTATTGAAAATGTTAAGAACGGTTTATCACTTGTGATGCAGGGCAACCGCGTCTTCACTGAATTAACTGTGTTAGAAAATTTAGATGTTAGTGGGTATCTACTTAATGGGAAATCAGAGATTCAGTCAAGATTAAACCACGTGTTTGAACTTTTTCCTATACTTGCTGACCGAAGAAAACAAAATGCTGGAACGCTAAGTGGTGGCGAACAACAAATGTTAGCGTTATCAAATGCCCTAATACTTCAACCAAAAATACTATTGTTGGATGAACCCTCATTAGGTCTTTCACCAAAATTTGTACAATTAGCCCTAAAAACTATTCAAGAGATGAACCAGAAGCTAAATGTTTCAATATTGATAGTTGAACAAAAGGTTCGTGAAGTTTTGAGAATTGCCCAACGAGTCTATGTCTTTAGATTAGGCGAAGTGGCTTCTGAAAGCAAGCCAGAATTTTTGTTGGAGGGGCAAAGATTACGAGAAGTTTTTTTGGCTTAGGTTTCAATTAAAGTGCTTGGCTGCGTAATGACCAGCGGTATCCTCAACGATAAAACAATTCCGCAATTATCCTCCCGAATCATCGCTGGCGCAGCCAACAACCAGCTCGGGCAAGCAGCTCATGGTGAAATGCTCCAGGAACGCGGCATCCTGTATGCGCCGGATTATGTCATCAACGCTGGCGGGGCTATTTTCTTACCTGCAGTCGAAGGCTGGGGCTGGTCGGCTGAACGAGCCCGTGACCGAATACGCAAGATTGGTGTTACACTCAAAAAGATATATAAGCATTCTGTAGCACAAACCATTAGCCCGGCTCAGGCTGCAGAACAGATGGCAGTTGACCGGTTGAAACAGGGCTGTGTTTAAAAATATGACAAAATCAATTAATAATTTATTTTGAAAAATAACAATTAACAAAATTCAAAATCTGCAATCCATTAACTTTTGCTGATTGGATATTTGAATTTGACCCTTATTTGTTATTTGGGGCTTGTTTTTTGGTGTTTCTATTATCGAATTAGTGAAACCACAAAAATTCCTATGCATTAAATTAAGGAGGGTGTATCATGAGTGCGCCAAGCAAAGCTAATATAGGCAAGCCGGACAATCCGGCA
>CAZIKB010000210.1:0-6864 GCA_964539665.1 uncultured Cytophagia bacterium | reverse complement strand
TAAAGTTGCTTTTCACAGTATGACTTCAAGCCCTAAAGGTTGGAACAAAGTGACCATTCCCAGGATGGGATATTTAAAACAGGATGGCGCAACTGTTCAAACATTTGCCATAAAACGCACAGTGAAATGTTATAGGGAGATTGCTAAAATGTATCAGGAAGCACGTCCTTATTTTATTGGCCACCAGGCAAATTTGAGTATGCTGGAATCCGTATGCAGCAGAAACGAAATCCCCCAGGATAAGCACTTTTTTAATGTGGATGAATTTGGCAACACCGGGGCGTCAGGTGCGCCAACCGTCCTGAGTCAAAACTGGAATAAATTTAAAGAAGGAGACCTGCTTGCCCTGATTGTTGTTGGTGCAGGATTAACCTGGGCAAGCATGGCTATAGAATTTTAATATGAAATATCAAGAATTTCTCAAAAGAACTCATTTTACAAAAGAAGAGCTGATCGCATTTGCTTACGGCAAATTGGTTGAAGATCCCCCGGCAGAATTCTCCAGGTTGCCGGCCCCACCTTTTTTAATGGTTGACCGCGTGCTTGAGCTAGAGAAGCGTGGGAACAAGGGCAGCATGATCGCAGAAAAAGATATTCATCTCGATGAGTGGTTTTTTCAATGCCACTTTAACGGTGATCCGGTGCAACCCGGTTGCCTGGGCGTGGATGCGGTCTGGCAATTGTTGGGGTTTTATTGTGTCTGTTGCGGCAGTGAAGGTAATGGCCGCGCTCTGGGGTGCAAAGAAGTCAATTTTGACGGCCAGATACGGCCGCATAATTCACTGGTTCGCTTTGAAATTAATGTCAGAAGATACACAGTCCTGCAAGGAGGACAATCGTCAATTGTGGTAGGCAACGGCAATGTATTTGTAGATGATGAACACATTTATGCTATTAAGGATGCAAAAGTCGGTATTTTTACCGGAATCGCTTATAAAGATTACCCATATAAATCAAAAAATTCTTTAGGCGGAATTATAACAAGAGAAACTTAGTATATTAAGATAAATTACTTGATATTTATTCTGTAATTATTATCTTTGAAAGAGTTTTTTAGCAGGAAATTCAGTTTACTAGAAAAATTAAAAGTTATGAATGATTTATCTAAAGAAGATATACTGAAATTGGTGCCACAGCAGCCACCATTCCGCTTTATCGATGATATTATTGAACTAAGTGACGACGGGATCGTTTCATCGTATAAGTTTAAACCGGACGAGACATTTTACGCCGGCCATTTCCCGGGAAATCCCATCACACCGGGAGTGATCCTGCTCGAAACAATGGCACAAACCGGGGTTGTGGCGTATGGAATTTATTTAGCTTCAAAACAAATGACACAAGAAGAGATAAAAAATATCCTCACTTTCTTCACAGAAGCTGAAGTTGAATTCACTGGCCTGGCTCGGCCCGGAGATAGGGTTGTGATTCGCGCTAAACAGATATATTTTCGCCGGTTAAAACTAAAAGTTGAAGCTGAAATCACTTTGGAAAATGGCGACGTAGTTTGTAGCGGTACGATTGCGGGAATGGGAGTCAGACAAGTATGAATAATAGAGTTGTGGTTACCGGGCTTGGGATTATTGCGCCGAATGGTCATGGTATTGAAGCGTTTGAAGCAGCTTTGAAAAAAGGCGAATCCGGTATCCGGTTTATCCCTGAACTTGAAGAATTAAAATTTGGCTGCCAGGTAGCAGGAGTTCCACAGAATGTTGATGATATTTGTTCACGTTATTTCACAAATGAGCAGCTACTGGCAATGAATACAAGTATTAAGTATGCATCAATTTCAGCAATCGATGCCTGGCAAGACGCCGGTCTTGAGGTGCCTGAAGACGATTCGGATCAAGTGGATTGGGATGCCGGCGCCATTATCGGTACCGGAGTCGGTGGTATGGATACAATAGGTGAAAAAGTTGTTCCCCTGACAGATGCCGGCAAAAGCCGACGTCTTGGCAGCACCGCAGTTGAACAGGTTATGTCAAGCGCCGTATCTGCAAAAATAGGCGGACTACTGGGCCTGGGAAATCAGGTAACCACCAATAGCTGTGCCTGCAGTACAGGCACGGAGGCCATAATCGATGCGACGTACAGAATCCGGAATGGTCTGGCTAAACGTATGTTAGCAGGTGGAGCAGAAGGCGCTTCGCCCTATACCTGGGCCGGGTTTGATGCTATGCGGGTATTAAACCGGACGCGCAACGAAGAACCGGTTAAAGCATCGCGTCCCATGAGTGCAAGTGCTGCCGGATTTATTCCAGGTGCCGGCGCCGGAATTTTAATGATTGAGAGTCTGGATAGTGCCAGGAAACGTGGCGCAAAAATTTATGCTGAAATCATTGGTGGAGCTATTAATTGTGGCGGCCACAAAATGGGTGGTAGTATGACTGCTCCAAACCCGGTCGGTGTTCAGCGATGTATTCAGAATGCCATGATGGATGCCGGAATAAAAGGCAACCAGATAGACGCTATCAATGGGCATTTAACAGCGACATTTGCCGATCCGCATGAAATTAATAACTGGGCAAAAGCGTTGGATAGAACTGAACAGGATTTACCACTTATAAATGCTACCAAATCGCTGATAGGCCATTGCCTTGGCGCTGCAGGTGGTTTGGAAGCCATAGCATGTGTACTTCAGGTGTACAAAGGTTTTGTTCATGGGTCTGTTAATTGTGAGGATTTGCATGCAGATTTATTGCCGTATTCCAACAGCATCGTCCGGCAAACCAGAGAAACACCGGAGCTGAAGATCCAGGCCAAGGCCAGTTTTGGCTTTGGCGATGTAAATGCCTGTGTATTGTTCAAAAAATGGCAAGCGTAGTTAATAATAAAAATAAAAATATATTTAATAATCATTAAGGAGATTTAGAAAATGACAAAAGATGAAGTATTTAAAAAAATCGTCGATATTTTAAGCCGATATAGTAAAACTGAAATTAAAATCGAAGACATTTCAATGGAGACGTCAATATTAGACGATTTAAAAATAAATTCTGCCAGACTGGTAGACATTGTACTTGATTTTGAAGATGTATTTAACATTGAAGTTGACGATGATGATGCAGACAGTGTAGCCACCGTTGGGGATGGCGTTAAATTGATTATGGCTAAAATATAAATCGCGGGTATTTGTAATGGATTTAAAATTCAAAGAAAAGTTTGCTCTGAAGATTCAGCACATTGCCGGCTGGATCACCTTTCCGTTTTGGGGTACGTTTTTAATTACTATAATGCGTTTTGGTTTAAGATATAAAGTGCACCAATTGCGTGAAATTCGTAAACATTACAAACATCTTAAGCGGAGTGTGGAAGGTCCGATAATTGTTTGTTCAAATCATCTGACAAAAATAGACTCGGTAATCTTAAACTGGAGTCTGGCTTCAATATATTCTTATATGCGCTCGTTTAAAATTTTCTCATGGAATTTACCGGAGCGGTCTAACTTCTATCAAAATTATATTTTGCGGATTTTGTGCTATCTCGGTAGTTGTGTTCCCATTGAGCGGGGTGGTAGTAGAAACGCCGTAAAAAAATCCCTCGATAAAGTAATCTACCTCCTCAAAAAAGGCCATACAATAACTGTCTTTCCAGAGGGTGCCAGAAGCAAAACCGGTAGAATAGATTTGGATAGTTTCACGTATGGTGTCGGTAGGTTAGTAAATAAGGTTAAAGACTGCAATGTCTTGTGTGTGTATTTACGTGGTCATAATCAAGATAAATACAGCAGCCTTCCGCCGCGAGGCGCACGATTCTATCTCAATATGGAACTAATAAAACCCCAGAGCACATACTCTGGTTTACGCGCTACAAGAGATGTCGCCAACCAAATAATAAGCAAACTTGCACACATGGAACAGTCTTACTTTGCTACTGCTGGGCAATGATATTGTTGATTTAAAAGAAGCGGGCATCGCAGGTAAATCTCATAACGCCCGCTTTGTTGAAAGAGTATTCAGCCGTGAAGAAAAATCCGCTATTTCGGTATCAGAGAATTCTGATGTAACCCTCTGGATGTTTTGGGCGGCCAAAGAAACCGCATACAAAATCATATCAAAAATAACCGGTCCCCCGGTCTTTTCACATAAGAAATTTATAACTACTTTCTATAAGCAAATATCGAAATCAAAATCTGAATATATAGTTGATTATGGCGAGTGGCAATTTCTGATAGAATTAACCACCAAATCAAATTACATTCATGCCGTTGGTACACATGCAAATTCCAGTGAGCTGCCAGACTATTTATTGAGCAAAAAGGTACATAAGGTAACGCATTCAGAGTTAAAGGATTGGCAGAATTCGAATAATTGGCCGGAACATTTTACAAAAGAAGAACTTGATTCGATCCATCATGCAGAATCGGCTCTGGTACGTTTTCTTTGCAAGAATTTAATAGCAAAACAATTGAAAATCACGCCATCGCGGCTGCAAATCATTCGTCCTGAAAAAGCGCATAAGCCGCAGCCGCCTTTTCTATTACTGGATAATAAACAGACTGAAATTGACATTAGCCTGTCGCACCATGGCTTGTGGCTGGGATTTTGTTATAGTATTAGATACGGGCAAAATTAATTCCTATACCATAGCTTACTGCCAATCGCCTATTCCCTACTTGTAGTTCCTGATTTTTTATAATATATTTTTTAATTCGTGATAATTCGTGAAATTCGTGGACTTCTTTTCTGTGATTGCAGCCACGGGCTACGTTATGAATTTACCGGACTAAATAATAAATTCCATAAATCAAATAACAAAGTACTTGAATTATTAGGTATTAAATTGCGTATTGTTTCATTAGTGATACAAATGTATCTATAGGCTGACGGATAATCTACATATGATACAACTCTGGAAAAGATTTGATACCACTGAATTAAGCCACAGCAGCATTCATCACCTGTTGGCTATCCATGATCTGATAAAAGAGAATGGATATGCGCGCTCAATCGATATCGCAAAGTATCTGGAAATAACACGTGGTAGCGCTTCCAAAACGCTTCACAAAATTAAAGATAAGGGATTCATAGTTGAGGACAGTAATAAATTTTACCGTCTGGCTGAAAAAGGTAAAGGATTAGTTAATTCTGTTTTAAGTAAACGTAGAATTGCTGAAAATTTTTTCACCAACATTTTACAATTACCGGAAGAAATAGCTGCAGCTGACGGATGTAAAATAGAGCATTTACTAAGTCAGGAAACCGGTAAAAAACTATTTTCTTTTATAGGATATTTTTTATCTGATACACCCGAAGTAAAAGCTTTTAGAAAAGGATATCAGAATTTTTCAGTAAAATGTGGCTCATTTACAGATTGTAAAACTTGTGAAGTTGAGTGTTTCTTTGCCGGTGAAATTAATAAATAAATTATTCAGGTTAACATAAACAAGGAAAATTGAAATGTCAGAACAATGGCAAAGCAACAAAGAATCATTCGAAGTAACAGATGTCAGAGAATTGAGAGGCAATTTCCTGCCGATGATTATTAAAAAAGCCAACAATGTTGCCATTGGTGATGGAATTTGTGTAGTACAAAGTTTTGAACCGGTTCCGCTATATTCGGCCCTGGCAGATTTGGGATTTGAACATACCACAGAGAAGGAAGAGGAAGAAAAATTGAAAATAAATGATAAACCGTTTATCGGCATATCAGCTTTCATAATTGTATTGTTTACGATGCCATTAGGCCACGCAGTTATGATTTTAATAGAAAAAGTTTTCGGCCATTCCTATCAATTCCCGGGGGCGACGGTGCTTGGAATTGTCGGTGCAATTTTGCAATTATAACAGCGATGGAAACCATTTTTGTGCTGTGGTTTTTTTATATCGTTTTGCTTTTAGTTTATGATAAAACTCTGTTGGGTGACCGCCATCCGGTTACCTATGCGCTATTTGCGGGTTCGCTGATTTGGTCGCTCTATCTGTTTATCCGTTTAATTAAGTTTAGCAAGATGGCAATGGCTGTCCGCTATGCTATTCCCACAGTTATCATCTTTTGGAACGCAGTGGAAATTTTAGGCCGCTGGAATTTTTTTAAGGAAATATGGATTGAACCGATGAACTATGCGCTGGAAATGGGACTTATCTTTTTTGCATTTGTTATAGTAACTTTATTGACACTTTTTACGCCAAAAAAACAAAAGACAGCATAGTTATATTCTATCATCCCGTATCTAATTTTCTATCTGCAATAAATCCCTGACAAAGTCGGGACGGCCTAACCTTATAAATTCGAAGCACGAAATCAAAAAAAGATTTTAGATTTTGTCCGAAGGATCCCGTTTGGGGGGCTTTGGATTTTAGACTTTGGACTTTGGATTTTAGATTAAACTAGTAGCGCGTAGGGGAATCGAACCCCTGTTACCGGCGTGAGAGGCCAGCGTCCTAACCGCTAGACGAACGCGCCAAATTTGAAAACTCCAAGTACCAAACAACAAATTCCAATTAAAATTTAGTGATTCCAGCTTATTTGGAATTTGAATTTTGGATTTTGGAATTTTCCCTGGTACGCCCGGGAGGATTCGAACCCCCAACCTCTTGGTCCGTAGCCAAACGCTCTGTCCAATTGAGCTACGGGCGCATATTTTATGTTTTTAAAGAACAGGTACTTACGAAATTCGTCAAATATCGTTATTTAGCTACCCGTCTGAATATTCGGTAAACTTTGAATTTATGAATATTTAATTCTTAAATCAATACATACGGATTGGATGGCCATTACACGGTAGATTGTGCTTTTTTATATCTTTCGGATTAGGTACATTCCTCAAATGCTGAACTGGCCAATCTCCAAGGAAATTATATGAAATTAAGTAATGCCTCAGTGAATTGGGGAATTATGTTTACGATGATTTATCGGGGAATA
>CAZIKB010000209.1:0-6996 GCA_964539665.1 uncultured Cytophagia bacterium | reverse complement strand
TTAAATGCCCTTTCTATTAATGAGTCTTTTTTCCAAAGAGCATATTTGAAAACACTGCTGTCTTTTAAAAATTCATGATTGACTAATTTGATGATCTTGCCATTATTGTTTCGTATGAATCGTTTTTTATGCGTCTGGTCCCACCAGATCGTTGAAATAAAATGGTCCGGTTTGTACTGATAATGGAATGATCCGGCCTGGTTTTGATAGGCAAATCTTAATTTTCCGTTGACCAGTGTAACAATTGCTTGCATACCAGATTCAGGCACTTGATACGTACCAACGTATTCGTTATTATCAGGAAACTGCTCCTGGCTTCTCATGAGAAAGAGTGAATCCAGAAGGGATAATATAAATGCATTTTCTGGTTCCAGCAAGATCAATTCATCCCGCACCTTTTTGGCTTCGGAAAATTCTCCAATATGCAACAACAACCTCATATACTGCTCCTTTACATCCAGGTTCTCAGTATATTTTAATAGTAACCGATCAGCTAATTTTGCGGCTTCTTTTAGTTGGCCAGCCAGGATATAGTAGTAAACAAGATCACACTCATCTCTAACAATTTCGAATTCATTTACCAGTGTCTTCTGTGTTTTCAGTGCGTCCTTAAACTGGTAATTCGCTGTATATACATTGACCAACCGTCTTAAATTAAATGCGGTGGGTTCAATATAATTTGTCTGTAGCTCGAATAATTTAATTGCTTTTTCAGGCTCTCCGTTGATTTGATAATTAAGTCCAAGGATCTGTAGTCTGTGGGCCTCATTAAGCCTTTCCCTGTTGTTCATTGCTACTTTGATGGCCTCTCGCAATACGGCCTTGTTTGCAAGCCAATAATTGAATACATCGGCCTTGCGATAACCAGCAAGGGCAAATGTTGAGTCAAAGCTGATTGCTTTCTGCATATAAGCCTGATCATAATCGAAATCGCCGGCACGGGAAGGCTCTGGATCTATATAAGCGTATGAATATTCCTGAAAGGCATTGAGGCTTGAAGTCATGTATTCGGTAATGGGGAGATCGACAGAGTACGTAATCTGGCTGTTGGAAAGACCTAATTTTGGAAAAATAGTTACTGTGGCTGAATCAATTAAATCAAAGAAGTTTTCATCCTTCAGGTTGAATTCAAAAATAGGTTTGGAAGTACGAGAATTGTAAAGGACAAAATCGATTAAATAATCACTACCTGAAATTGTGTAATATCCGGTAAGGAAATAATCCTGCTTTTCATTCTGAGCTATTTTGATCATCTCTGCTAAATGACCGGCATTTTTCCTTTGGCTGATGATATAACTATTTTGGCCCAGATCCTCTGCAAGTCCAATGGAGATCCCGGTACCCACCCATTGATTTTGGTTCTCATCATCCCGCAATCCTACTTGGAGTTTTTCACCAATCGTTAAATTAGTTGAGTTAAGTTCTTTTTGGCGAAATGTAAAAATCGCTAGTTTGACTTTACTGGCAGGGTTAATGTATTCTGACCTATTTATCTTTGTCATCATTGATTCAATGAAATCATCGTTGCCCCCTGTCAACCAATCATTTTTTGCAATTGAAACAATTAAGAATAGTACAATTAGTGCAGAAGTGAAGTACACACTCAAAGAACTCAATTTGGGATATCGGGTTTGGGGTTTGATCATATCCTCAAGGATGAGTCCCTTTTCGATGAATAAGTCCCCAACATTCGGATGAGATAACAATTTCCTGGTTTGCGAATTCCTGGGCGATGGAATTTTTTGAGTGTTCAATGTTTTTCCTGGTGCTTCAGAAAAAAGTGTGGTGTAGCATTTACTGAAATAGGAAGGGCTGCTAAACCCTACACTGTATGCAATTTCAGAAACATTTCCATTCTGCTCAATTAACATCTTTACACTACCTAAAATTCGGATCCTCAGGAGTAACTGCGAAAAAGATAAACTCAGGGTTGTTTTAATTATTCTGTGTACCTGGAACCTGCTATGCCTTGTTTTCTCACAAAGTTGATTTATCGAATACGTCTCTTCCTGATAATTGGAGAGGATATGCTCCAGAATGGATTGTAATTGCAAAGTACCGTTTGCCATATTAATTCATTCTAAATACACATGAACCTTTCATAATCTCTGATTATCTGGTAAATACAATGTTAATACATCCAGATTCTGGATTTACGTTATGGATATTACGTTAAGTCAATCGTAATAAGAGCTATTCTTTCAACATTAAATTACTAGATCATAAGAATCATTCCTATGATATTAGTCATGTATCAAATAATGTTAATTATTTCCGGTACAAATTTTCAACGAAGATAATAATGGGTGGTAAGATTATAGAAGCCAAATAAATTCCAATAATCTATTCATTACGCAATGACTTTACAGGGTTGGCAGTTGCTGCTTTCATGGATTGAAAACTCACGGTTGCCAGCGCAATTACCAGCGCACCGGCAAATGTTACCAGGAATATTCCAATATTCAATCCCGTTCGATACGGAAATGAGGCTAACCACTCTTTACTGAAATACCAGCCAAGTGGCCAGGCAATCATATTTGCAACGATAATCAGAATAATGTATTCGCGGGAGAGTAGTCCTAATATGCCCCCTATATTGGCTCCCAGTACTTTGCGTATTCCAATTTCCTTTACCCTTTGCTGGGCAGAAAATGCCGATAAACCAAATAGCCCAAGGCAAGAGATTATTATGGATAGAACAGCAAATGCAGTAAATATTTGCCCAATTCTCACTTCCGAGTCATAAAAACCCTTCATCTCTTCATCGAGAAAATAAAATTCAAAGGGTTTGTCCTGGCTGAAGGCCTCCCATTTTGCTCCAAGCATATCAATTGCTTCTTCCCAATTTCCGGGAGCAAGTTTTACATTCAGGAAATTGCTATAAAACGGACTTGTATTTACATATATTACAAGCGGATCAATCAGATTGTACAACGATTGAAAGTGAAAATCTTTCACCACTCCAATAACTTTACCTTTTTTAATTTGAATGCCCGCGGCGTGAATTTCTATCTGGAATTCCTTTCCAATGGCTTCGCCCCAACCAAGTTTCTTAACCGCAGCTTCATTTAGAATAAAAGCCTGGTTGGCATCGGTAGTAATGTCTTTTGAAAAATTTCTACCTTTGATAATTTCTAATTTATATGTATCGACAAAGTCTTCATCTATGCCCAGTGATTTCATCGTCATTTGCTCATCGCCTAAAGCATCTTCGGGTTCAATCTGAAAAGCATAAAAATTATCCCGGCCGGGCAGGGTAGAGGATAGCGCAACATTAAGTACCGAAGATTCCGACGCTATTGCATCTTTAAGTACCCTGTAATTTGTCTGATCCCTCCGATCTACCAGCCCTACGGCTACAATTTGTTCCTCATCAAACCCAAGGTTCTCATTTCTTAGAAAATTAATCTGCTGTATTACAATCAGTGTACCAATAATTAGCAAACAAGAAACAAAGAACTGGAAGGTGACCATGATTTTCCGAACATTGCCAAGACCTGAAATACTAACGATCTTACCTTTAAGGGTACTGATGGGTTTGAATGCAGACAGGTAAATAGCGGGATAGCTTCCGGCAAGCAGGCTGACAAGTGCAACGGAGACGAGTACCCAAAGTAGATTACTTCCTGTCAAAAAATGTACTACAGACAGTTCTTTACCGATAAGACCATTGAAAAAATAGATCAAAACCAGTTGTGCGATCCCAAAAGCAAGTACAAATGAAACGAATGTGACAATGAATGACTCCCCTAAAAACTGCCCCAATAACTGGCCCTTTTCTGCCCCCATAACTTTTCTCATACCCACTTCTTTTGCTCTTTGGGTAGATTGGGCGGTTGTCAGGTTCATGAAATTTATACAGGCGATCAAAAGAATAAACAGGGCAATAATTGCAAAAAGCCTGACATAGGTTTTGCTCGAATTGGCCTGCCACTCACTTACCAGATCGGAGTTGAGGTGGATGTCTGCAATATTCTGGGCTTCGTACACCCTGCTTTCTTTTATATTATCAGGATAATGTTGTTCACCCATGGAGGCCATTTGCGCGTCAAGGTCCTTGCCATCAAAACCAGGATTCAGAAGCACATAAAGATAAATAGCGGGATGAAACCAATTATTGTAACGTGGCTGAATAGTCCTGATGCTGCTAAAAGATGCAAGGAAATCGGGGGAAAAGTGTGAGTTTTGAGGAAAATCCCTGATCACACCGGTAATATTGAATGTATAGCTGTTTGATGCATTCTCATAATCCAAATCGCGTCCGATTACATCTGTTGTACCGAAATATTCAAGGGCTTTACTCTCTGTTATTACTAAGGAAAAAGGGTTGTCCAGGGCTCCCACGAGTCTTCTGCTGATTGCTTCGATAGTGAACGTTTCGAAGAACAGGGAATCCACCAAAGTGAATTTCGACTCCTTGAATTTGTTGATCTTGTCTGCACTTATAAAACCTGATAATGCATGCATTTTTATTACTCTCTCAACCGATGGAACATGTGCTTCGAGCAAATCGGCAAGAGGGTTAAAGGCGGTTGCGCTGTGTACCTGATTACCACTACGCGTGCGATACTCTGTTACCCGATAAATATCTTTGTAATTTTTGTGAAACTTATCGTAGCTAAGCTCCAGGTTTACATAAGAAACAATCACCAGTACACACGCCAATCCAATACTCAAACCGGCCAGGTTGATAAATGAATAAATCTTGTTTTTGATCAGATTTCGGATTGCTATTTTCAGGTAGTTTTTAAGCATAGGTAAATGTGAATCTAGTTGATTAATTCAATAACTCAATTTGGCTAAGATCCGGAACGCAAAATAAGAAAACCGGCTGACAGTTTGCAAGTAATAATCACAAATAGAAAATAAAAAAAGGGAAGTGAAACTTCCCTCTGGTTCATTAATTGGAGTGGGCCAGGTCAGGCCTGCCAAACGATTCCGACTCTTCTATTCTTCTGGAGATGGCACCTAGTTTTCCCTGCAATTCGTTAAGTTTAGCTTGTCCTACTTTTTCCTCCACCTCTGCCCGCGATGCCGCCCAGGCGTCAAAACTTTCATAATTGGTTACAAATGCCACACAATCCTGCTCTTCACCAAATACATTCCAATAGGTATTGGTGCTTGCTTTTATGCCGGATTTGGTCCATTCAGCCACGTACTCTCCAATGATATCATTGGCTTTTCCCATTTGGCCTGTATTGATCCATACATTCGTTATACGCGTGTAGGGTCTGTTTCCTGAGTTGTCATAACCTTCAGGAACATACGATTGTGAAGGATTATGTCTCCAGACAGAACTCTCGCTGAAGTCGAGGGAATGCGCATATTTTTTTTGTAACTCTCCGACATTGGGATTTTTGGCAAACCACTCGCCGAATTTTTTATTCAGCTCATCATACCCGGCCATGGTCTTTCCGATATTCAGAAAGATACTTATTCCCTGATCATTACTGGCGACCCCATAACCGGGCGCGCCGGTTTCATCCGCAATGGCCTTGAATTCCTTTAGCCACGTCTCGTACACCCCTATATTGCTGGGAGAGACATTCTGGGAAAGGATCCATACCATATTTCCCTGCTCTGCCTCAGCTTCCTGTGCATAGCTTGTTGATTGGATCAGCGGTGCGGCAAATAGCGCAACCGCGATTGTAAAAAATTTTGATTTTTTCATAGTAATTGGTTTGGTTAGACCTGTAAATTTAGTGTAAATATTTGATTGTTGCAACATCAATATTTTTACGGGAGGGGATGGATAGAAGTCACTTGCCAATGTAAAAAGTAATATTAAATGGGCTCCCTGATACCTACTTCCACGGCCTCACAAAATGGCAGATACGCTCTGGGCAATCTTTTTATAGATAATTTGAGTTAGGAAGCATGATAGTGTCTTATTTGATGTAATGATGTAAAGCAAGATTTTTGAGTATTCTGCGGTCTATTCAACAAAGACTGCATCCAATGCCGTCATATGATCTTGTAACATTTTCAAATCATCTTTATGTACCATCAACCGAAATTGATCCAAAAACAAATCCATAAAGGGTTTGGCCATTTCTTTTTCTGATTCGTCCATATCTTCAAGTTCGTTGTTTACTTTATTGTACGAGTAACCAATGCTGACAGCAATATAGGTATCAAGAAAATCCTCATCCCAATCGTATTTTTTTAGTATGGTCAAAACCTCATTTTCGGACATAATTTCTTTCATTTCAGCTCGCATATTTGCAAAAGCAGCCATGGGGTCTTCATCCTCATTTTCTTCTTCATTATCATCTTCATCTTCATCTTCGAAATTATAACCGAGTGCATCAAGTTCTGCGGTCATGGGTTTAAATGTCTTAATGAAATGTTCGATATCACCGTCGTTAAGTACTGCTTTGACCTCCTGCGCTTGCAGAAATCCTCCAAAAAATAGAAATAATAAACACAAAATAGGGAGTTTAGGTAGGTCTTTCATAACATTCGTAGTTAGTTCAAAATATCTTTTCTAGTGTAATTTAATAAGATAATGGGAAAATTCAATTGTAATTACAGGACTCGTCTCATAAGCTCTCTTGCCGGTTCGAAGCCTTTAATTGTCCTGTGAGATATAAAGTTGATTTTGTATGATTGTGAAAAATTTAGTATCTTGTCAAAAAGAAAATGAACTTAAAATAGAACATTATGAGCGTATACAAAGTAATTGAGATTGTAGGCACAAGTACCGAATCATGGGAAGATGCAGCTACTAAAGCCGTGGAAAGAGCAAGTAAATCCTTAGAAGACTTACGTATTGCCGAAGTGGTTTCACAGGATCTTAAAATTGAAAACGGTAAAGTTACTGCCTATAGGACCAAGCTAAGCGTATCCTTTAAATTTAAGGAAGACTGACAGGAGGTCAAAACAGGTACTTCTTCTGTTTCCAGTTCTCCTTTATATTAATTAAGTGTCTGTCCATAAACGCTTAATTTATTAATATCCACGTCCTTTAGGGCGTGGATTGATTGCAAAGGAAAT
>CAZIKB010000208.1:0-7094 GCA_964539665.1 uncultured Cytophagia bacterium | reverse complement strand
TATTACAAAATACTAAATTAAAAGATTGTATAATGCAATATTTTGACACTACGAATCATTTATTAAGGAGAAGCTATGAAAGCAACAGATATACTTTCTGAAGAACATAGAATTATCTTGAACGTTTTGGAATGTTTGGGAAAAATAGCTGAAGAAGCAGAAGAAAAAAAGACACTTAACGCAACTTCAGCGAATGCTGCCATAAACTTTATAAGAAATTTCGCGGACCGCTGTCATCATGCCAAAGAAGAAGACTGCCTGTTTGAAGTACTGGTACAACATGGTATTCCTCGTGATGGGGGACCAATTGGTGTGATGCTTATGGAACATGATACTGGCAGAGGATATGTTCGAGGAATGGCACAATCCGTTGATGCGGCGGCTCAGGGAGTCCAGGACGCTGTTCAGAAATTTATTCAAAATGTCCGTGATTTTATTGCCCTCCTGCAAAACCATATTTATAAAGAAGACCATGTGCTTTTCCCGATGGCAGATCGTACTCTTGGTGCCGAAACAGGCGATGTCCTGCTTTCAGACTTCAAAAAAATTGAATCAGAGGCCGGTGGAAAGCGGCATTCAGAATACATTGAAGTTGCCAAAAATCTATGCGAGCAGTACGGCGTTGCTTTTATTGAAGAATCTCAAATTAAAACTATAACATCTGAATTAATGTGAAATAATACCCAAATTCAGAAAGTTATTGAATAAAAATAGTTCTACGTTTAGCATTTGAATGTAGTTTTTGTGATTAGACTGCACTTTTGAGATACCATATTGGCAAAGAAAATTATGTGCTTTCATAAGATGATTGAATAATTTCTTGACTATATCAAATAAATTTATAAATTAGCAAAAGATGAAGTGTAGCAGCTAATGCTGTCCGATGTATCTTCTGACATTAGGGAAGACAACTGAGAAAATACAAGCGACTTCTTGCAAATTTCGATTTGCATACCCTGGTCAATAATGGTTCATCAATATTGGTTAGAGTATATAGACAAAGTGTTAAATCTCCGATTTAAACCTTTTTTAAGTTACCTCAACATACTGAAGTGTCTGAGTTCCGAATTACAGACTTTTCATTTAATACAAATTATCCAGATTATTTCATCCATCCATGGTCTCATTCAAAAATCTACAATAATGTGGAGTAGTATTGATGAAGATGGAATGGATTTGAATCTGTTTGGCTTATGTTAGAAAGGACAAAATGAAACCAACTATTTTTAATCTCGATCAAATAAAAAAAGTGCTGCCTGAACTCGATCCAATTCAGGCGATTGAGGAAGGCTTTGTAGCCTATTCGCAAGGCAAAGTAGTAGTTCCCCCTGTGGGTGAGCTAATTTTTGAAGATCCGCCAGGCGATTGTCATATCAAATATGGTTTTATCAAAGAAGATGAATTTTATGTGATCAAGATCGCTTCAGGTTCTTATGAAAATATTCATAAAAACATTCCGACTACCAATGGATTGATGCTTATTTTTAAACAAACGACCGGTGAGTTGGCCAGCATTCTTTTAGACGAAGGTTACCTTACCAATGTCAGGATTGCAGCAGCGGGTGCGGTGGTCGCCAAATACTTGGCGCCCAAAAATGTTCATCGTATCGGCATCTTTGGCGCTGGCATCCAGGGCAGGTTGCAAGTTGAGTATCTGAGATCCTTTGTTGACTGTAAAAATCTCACGGTGTGGGGGATCAATAAAGAAGAGCTGGACAAATATCAAAAAGATATGGAACAGAGCGGTTATCAGGTTGAAACAACGCTTGAGCCCGCCGTAGTTGCCGAACGCTGCAATTTGATCATAACTGCAACGCCTTCAAAGACGCCGCTGCTGAAAAGTGGTGAAATAAGAAAAGGAACACATATAACAGCGATGGGTTCAGATACAACGGAAAAACAGGAGTTGGATTCAAAGATTCTTCAGGTGGCGGATATTGTGGTTGCCGACAGCCTTGAACAGTCGCGAACTCGTGGGGAGATTTACCAGGCGACCAGATCGGGTGTTTTACTAAAAAATATTCCCGTTGAGCTGGGAAAGGTAATCGCAAATCCTGAATCGGGCAGAGCATCAGAGGAGCAGGTTACGGTTGCGGATTTGACGGGGGTAGCTGTGCAGGACATTCAAATATCCAAAATAGTCTATGAGGCGCTCAACAAATGATTGGTCTTTACAGATTGGAGTTTTAGTGAAATGAACAATGATTTGCTTAAAAGAACCAATGACGCTGAACAAAGAATCTACAGTTATATCCGCCAGACTCCTGTTGAATTGTCTGATTCGTTGAGCCAGTCAGGGAATTGCCAGGTGTACCTTAAATTGGAGAATTTGCAAGTCACCGGTTCTTTCAAGCTGCGGGGAGCGGCTAATATGATTCTTTCTCTTTCAGCAGCAGAAAAAAAGAAAGGCGTCATTGCGGCATCAAGCGGAAACCATGGCATGGCTGTGGCACATGTGTTACGCAAAACGGGCATTGAGGGAACCATTTTTCTTCCCGGCAACGCCAGCGAAGCAAAAATCTCGGCGCTGCAAGCCTTTGGTGTAAAATTAGAATTCTATGGATCTGATGTCTGTGAAACTGAAATGTATGCCCGGGAAACTGCACAAATCCGGGATCAGGTTGTTATTCCACCGTACAATCATCATCAAATTATCTTTGGGCAGGCAACTGTTGGGCTCGAGTTACAAAAACAAATTTCATCTATCGATGCGGTCTTTGTACCAGTTGGTGGCGGTGGATTAATATCGGGAGTCGCCGGGTATTTGAAATCTTTGGATAAAAGTATTGAAATTATTGGCTGTCAGCCGCAAAACTCCGCTGTGATGTTCGAATCTGTAAAGGCCGGCAGGATTGTTGAAATGGCATCGAAACCTACTCTCGCTGATGGCACGGCAGGCGGCATCGAAACAGGTTCTCTTACATTTGAATATTGCAAGCGATACGTGGATGATTTTGTGCTGGTTTCAGAGGATGAAATAAAAGATGCTATGCTGCTGATGTTGGAAAAACACTATTTACTTGTGGAAGGAGCTGCGGCTTTATCAGTTGCCTCGTTTATTAAACATCGGCACAAATTTGAAAAGAAAAATGTGATTTTGATTATTAGCGGAAACAAAATCAGTCTGAAGACCTTAAGGGCAGTTCTCTGAAAAATAAAGCGTGCTGCTGAATATGAAATTGTTTTATGGGGAGAGAACGTCGTCATAAATTGGAAAAAAATGGCGATATAATAATTTACTCTGGCAACATTTTATTGAAAATCAAACATAGATTTTGTAGATTACTTTACCTTTAAAACGTGTTATTTACAACTGTGATTGGTTTAATTAAAGGTAACTATTCAAAACGTAACATTAGCAGGAGGTTAAATGCGAAAAGCTTTAATTATGGGCGCGGCTGGTAGAGATTTTCACAATTTCAATACTTATTTCAGAAACAATAAATATGTGAGAGTTGTTGCATTCACCGCTACTCAGATTCCAGATATTGATGGCCGAAAATATCCGGCGGACTTAACCGGGAACACTCATCCTGAATACAAGGATGGAATTCCTATTTATGCTGAAGAAGAATTAGAAAGATTAATACAAGAGCTGGAAATTGATGATGTATATTTTTCATACAGCGATGTCCCATACCATTATGTAATGAGCAAAAGCGCTCTGGTAAACAAATGCGGTGCAAATTTCATTTTGCTTGGGCCTGAAGAAACTATGATTAAATCAAACAAGCCCGTTGTTTCAATTTGCGCTGTTCGAACTGGTTGTGGGAAAAGCCAGACAACACGCCGTGTTGCAGAAATTTTGATGGAAATGGGACACAAAGTCGCTGCCATCCGTCATCCAATGCCTTATGGTGACCTGGTAAAACAGAAAGTGCAGAAATTCGAAACCATTAAAGACTTAAAAGATAAGGATTGCACAATCGAAGAAATGGAAGAATACGAGCCGCATATCCGCAAAGGTATCCCCATTTACGCCGGAGTTGATTACCAGGCTATTGTTGACGAAGCTGAAAAGACCGCCGATATCATCCTCTGGGATGGAGGTAACAATGACTTCCCATTCTATAAAGCAGATTTGGAAATCGTCGTTCTTGATCCTCACAGACCTGGTCACGAATTAAAGTATTACCCCGGTGAAGTGAACTTCAGAAGGGCAGATGTGCTTATTATCAACAAGGTTGATTCCGCTGACCTGGCAGGAATTAACCAAGTCAAAGAAAACATCAAAAATATTAATCCTGATGCACAGGTAATCGAGGCTGCCTCGCCTGTTTTTGTGGAAGGTGGAGAACAAATCAAAGGCAAACGAGTCCTGGTTGTAGAAGATGGTCCGACCTTAACGCACGGTGAAATGAAGTACGGTGCAGGTATTATCGCGGCTAATAAATACGGTGCAGCGGAGTTGGTTGATCCACGTCCTTATGCGGTAAGATCAATTACTGATACGTTTAAAAAGTACCCGGAAATCGGTATCCTGTTGCCTGCAATGGGTTACGGTGATGCCCAAATGAAGGATCTTGAAGAAACCATCAACAATACCGACTGTGATCTCGTTGTTATAGCTACTCCGATTGACCTGGGCAGAATTGTTAAATTCAATAAGCCTGCGGTAAGAGTAACCTATGAGCTGGGTGAAAATAGTACTCCAATACTCAGGCAGATTTTAAAAGATAAATTTCCGAAAGAATAAAAGAACTTTTCAAAAAACGAGGTGATTTATGAGTTATAGTTCGAAAGAATTAATGGATATGGAGCACAAATTCGGTGCGCATAATTATCACCCTCTCGAAGTAGTAATTTCAAAAGCAGAGGGAATCTGGGTGGAAGATCCTGAAGGTAAGCGCTACATTGATATGCTTTCAGCTTATTCGGCAGTAAACCAGGGGCACCGTCATCCTAAAATCATCAAAGCATTAAAAGACCAGGCAGATGTTTTAACTCTGACCTCACGGGCTTTCTTTAATGATAAATGGCCCATCTTTGCTGAAAAACTTGCTGATTTAACCGAAAAAGACATGATTCTCCCTATGAACACCGGCGCCGAAGCGGTAGAGACTGCTATCAAAACCATGAGGAAATGGGGATACATGGTTAAGGGTGTTGAAAGGGACCTGGCCGAAATTATTGTTTTCACCGAAAACTTCCACGGTCGCACGACGACCATTGTCTCTTTTTCGGATGATCCAATAGCCCATGATAACTACGGTCCGTTTACACCGGGATTCAAAATTATTAAATACAATGACCTCGAAGCTGTACGTAATGCGATCACTGCTAATACTGTTGGAATTCTTGTTGAGCCTATTCAGGGGGAAGCCGGTGTTGTCGTGCCTGAAGAAGGATTCTTAAAAGGATTAAGAGAAATTGCCACTACAAACAATATCCTCCTGGCCTGCGATGAAATCCAGACGGGTTTTGCAAGAACCGGCAAAATGTTTGCCTATATGTACGAAGGAATTGTTCCTGATATTATCATTATGGGTAAAGCTTTGGGCGGTGGTGTATTCCCGGTAAGCGCTATTGCCGCAAATAAAGATATTATGGAGTTGTTCAAACCCGGCACGCACGGTTCAACTTTTGGTGGTAATCCATTAGGCTGTGCTGTAGCCATCGCAGCCATCGATGTAATCCTGGAAGAAAACCTTGTTGAAAGATCGATGGAAATGGGGAATTATTTTAGAAGAAAGCTTGAAGAAATGTCCTCAGACAAAATTGAGTTAGTAAGAGGAAAAGGTTTGTTAATCGGCGTTGTCCTGAAAGAGTCTGCCGGCAAAGCAAGACAGTATACAACAAAATTGAAGGAATTGGGACTACTATGTAAAGAAACCCATGACTGGATTATACGCTTTGCTCCGCCTTTAGTAATTACTAAAGAAGAGATTGATTACGCAATGGAACGAATAAGAAAAGTATTAGGATAACCTGGCACAGTAAGCAGCAATGTTGAATTATGAATGAAATAGCTGATAAAATTCATAATTGTTACATTGTCTCATTGTTAATTATCAAACAATTTAACAATACAACAATGGAACAGTAGATCACTGAGATTTAAATCGAATTCGTGCAGTCAAAAATTATTGTTAAGGAGAGCAAGATGGCTTTTAACATGAGAAACAGACACCTCTTGAAATTGCTTGATCATACTCCTGAAGAAATTCAGTTCTTAATTGATCTTGGAATTGATTTAAAGAAAGCAAAATATGCCGGTATCGAACAACAGAGATTGAAAGGTAAAAACATTGCCCTGATTTTTGAAAAAAGCTCAACAAGAACACGTTGTGCCTTTGAGGTAGCCTGTTATGATCAAGGTGCGCATGTAACCTATCTTGGTCCGTCCGGTTCTCAGATTGGTAATAAAGAGTCCATGAAAGATACTGCGCGTGTTCTGGGCCGAATGTACGATGGTATTGAGTATCGCGGTTTTGGCCAGGTAATAGTCGAGGAGTTGGCAAAGTATGCCGGCGTCCCTGTTTGGAACGGTTTAACCAATGAGTTCCATCCAACCCAGGTACTGGCAGATTTTATGACCATGATCGAGCACGCTCAAAAGCCATTACACAAAATCACCTATTGCTTCATGGGTGATGGCCGTTTTAACATGGCTAATTCTTTGCTGGTCGGCGGGGCTAAAATGGGCATGGATGTCAGAATTGCATCTCCAAAAGAATTTCAGCCTGGCGCTGGTCTGGTAAAACAGTGTTGGGATATTGCAGAAAAAACCGAGTCTAAAATCACCATTACGGACAATGTCGAAGAGGGTGTAAGCGGCGCTGACTTCTTATACAGTGATGTATGGGTCTCAATGGGTGAGCCTGAATCTGCCTGGGGTGAACGCATTAAATTACTAAAACCTTTCCAGGTCAACAAAGAAGCCATGGCAAAGACCGGCAAAAATAGTACAAAATATCTCCACTGTCTGCCTGCTTTTCATAATCGACAAACCAGGGTTGGTGAGGAAATTTATCAAAAATATAAACTTGACGGCATGGAAGTAACTGAAGATGTATTCGAATCAGAAGCTTCAATTGTTTTTGATCAAGCCGAGAACAGAGTGCACACCATTAAGGCGGTTATGGTTGCAACTT
>CAZIKB010000207.1:0-7095 GCA_964539665.1 uncultured Cytophagia bacterium | reverse complement strand
TTAAAAAGCATTTGCATTTCAATATAGCAGAATGACAGAAAAAGAGCATTTTGCAAAAGTCTATGAATCCAAATATAAGGAGAGATGCAATGAGAAAGTTTTTTTTCACAATTGCAGTGATTTTAAGCAGCGCAGTAATTTTATCCAGCAATGCTGCCGCGAGAGATTTTGAAAAACGTGTTGAAAAAAAATTCGAAGTTAAAAATGGTGGCAAACTCATTTTAGACTCAGATCGGGGTTCAGTTGAAATTCGCAGCCATGCTTCGGAGGTAGTCGATGTAGTTGTTGTGCTGACGGCGGATACACGCAGTAAAGATCGTGCGGAAGATTGGTTTGACCGCTTTGTGCTGTCTTTCGAGCATCGCGGCAAAGATGTTGAAATTCGAGGCGAGTGGGATGATGGCTGGTTCAGGCGGGACAACAGCCTGAAGATTCATTATGATATTCGCGTGCCGAAAAAGTACAACCTTTCTGTTGAAACCGCTGGGGGAAGCATCTGGCTGGATGATTTAATTGGTGACGTTGATTTAAAGACATCTGGCGGAAGTATTTCCATGGGGAACATTGAAGGACCTGTTTGGGCAAAAACCTCTGGCGGCAGCATTTCACTTGAGCGCGCTAAAAGTGAGGCAAATTTGCATACTTCCGGCGGGAGTATTACTTTGGGTGAAATTGATGGACCGGTAGAAGCCAAAACTTCAGGAGGAACGATTTCGGCAGATGGCGTCAATGGCGATCTGGATGCACGAACTTCAGGCGGGAGTTTGAGACTACGTAAAATCAATGGAAATCTGCAAGCCACAACTTCGGGCGGTTCTATCCATGCTCAATTGTTAAAACAAATTGATACCAGGGCTGAATTGAAAACCTCAGGCGGCAGCATTAAATTGGAAATTCCAGCAAACTTCAAAGCTGACATCGATGCTTCGACTTCAGGCGGGCGAATCATAACCGATGTCCCGCTCACCATTCAAGGTACTTTCAGTAAGAATCAGCTTCAGGGCAAAATTAACGGTGGTGGTAAATTGATTTCTTTGAGAACATCGGGTGGGAATATTGAGATTCGGGAGAGGTGAGTTAAACATTATTACAGAATATTTTTGAATTGCCCAAAAAGTAAAATATTTACCCACCCACCTTAACGACCACCATCGTAAGATCATCATGTTGGGTAGCCTGCCCGGCAAAATTGAAAACCTCTTGGGTAATTTTATCTATCAGAACTTGGGCTGAATCATTCCCATTCTGGTTGATGACTTGACAAAGTCTTTCTTCGCCAAATTCATCGCCATTTTTGTTCATAGACTCAGATATGCCATCCGTGAAAAATATGAATACATCTCCATCTTCAAAAGGTAATGACATTTCTTCAATAATAAATGGAAATACTAAGCCTTTTTCCAGGCCGATGGCCAGGCCTTTGGTGTTTAATATTTCCAGTTGATCTATTTTATTTTTTCGAAATATAATCGGATTGTGCCCGGCTCGCGCGAAGGTTAAAGTTTTCTTTTGAATGTCGAAAAGTCCATAAATCATACTTATAAAAACATTCCTTGGCGCATTTTCATAAAATATTGCATTCATTTCCGTGAGCATTTTTTTGGGTGTCAAGGCTGATTTAGTCAGGGTTTTAATGATGCCTTTTACCATGGTCATATAGAATGCTGCTGAAACCCCTTTTCCAGATACATCGCCAATGACGATGCCAAGTGTATCATAGCCATTAAGAATAAAGTCATAATAATCCCCGCCAACTTCCCTGGCCGGACGGCAGATACTGGCAATTTCCAGTGAAGGGAATGAAGGAACGCTTTGGGGCAGGAATCGCATTTGAACGTTGCGGGCAATTTCTAATTCTTTTAAAAACATTTCGCGTTCAGAAATTCTACTGACATATTCGGGTACATAATGATCAATATTTTTCACGGAAATTTTACTAAACACAAAATACGAGCCTGATAATAGCATTATCAGGACAAGAGCCCATGCAAATACTCCTGCAACACTAAATAATCCACCAGGTAATATACTTATTAAAATGAGGTCAAGAAATGAATTCACTATAAATAGCGAAAATAAAATGGAGATGAAATCGAATTTAAGAACGGAGTAAGCCCAAAACATGGCTAATGGTAAGAACAGGAAAAATGCTAAATAAGCTGGACGCAACCAGTATAGTTGCAAACCCGCCAGGTTAATTATAATGCCTAAAATAATTATTAATATGATATTATTATTAATTTTAGACCGTAAATATGTGCACCAAAACGAGAATAAAATTATGCATATAAAAAGACTGGATAAAATTTTTTCCAGAATGATGACTATATTTGCAGAATCTCCTTCGAAGATACGCAAGACATCTTTCTCAAAAGAGAGATATCCGATATTTAAAGTGGTAGTCAGATAAAAAAGTCCGGCAATAACAATCAATGTCACACCTGAGATAAATAAAGAAATCAAAATAGACGACCCGAACTCCTTGATTCGGATTATGCCTCGAAACAGTGCGTCTGTTAGTGAAACTTTGTGCTGCCAGATTTCCCGATTTAAGGAATCTGATACTGCATAAGATACTGCTAAAAATATACCTGCAAATATACTGGTAAATCCTCCTGCCATGAGTACACCCTGCCAACCCGGCCAGGTTTCAATTCCCATATACAGCCACATAAATATAAAAGCTGCCACGCCCAGCCACAATGCTCTTTTGAATTCCAACTCGTCATGTTTGAGACGCTTGATAAAGATTCCAATTATAAATAAAGAGATTATAACCCAAAGAATTATCATTAATATATACGCGATGATTTCAGAGGTTTTGTCGTATTCAGAGAAGTTAAATTTATCATGGTTCAATAGTGTCCGGGCTCTATAATTGGTAATGTTCCTTCCCGAGATTTTTACCTGGTAATTATCCTTCAATTCTGGGGAAACAGATGAAGGCTTACTAAATGCAAAGTCATAGTGCAAAACGCGGTCATCTTTGTTCCTGATATTGTTTTTAAGTATTATGGACGAGGTGTCAACTTGAAGAGAATGAAGAAAATTTATTGCTTCTGCCAGCGCTTCGGATTCTTTGAAATTTGGAGGCTTGTTTAAATGTGGACCAATTTGTTCCATGCCAACAAGATTACCTTTGAAATCATAGCTGACCGTAAAACGTACATCCTGAGTCCCCTCTTTTTTGGTTGCTACTTTCCCCGTCCAGATAATTTTCCATTGACCGACAGGTAAAAAAGTTTCTATATTCTTAAGTTGAGCATAGTGGAGTAAGTTTTTATTTATGTTTAGCGTAACTTTCCTTCTCATTTCATAATCAACAAATTCAGAATTGTTGAAGGCCTGCTCTGCCTGGATTAATATCTCATTTTTAGGAACATCCTGGTGTAAAAGGTTAATTGTTTTAGTATTTGATACGGTCCAAAAATACGCTGCAATTAATAAACAACCTGATATTGCTAATAATATAACAGTATTTTTATTGTCGATATTCATCTTTGAATTGTTCTTATTCCGTAAAATATTTCATCACATTAAGAATTCCTGCATTGGAGCAAGTCTTGCTTTTGATTATAAAATGAAATATAAACTAAAAAGTTTTAAAAAGCAACTATTTGCTCAGGGGGATGTTGTTTGAATAAACAGGTTAAAACAGACCAAAGATATATTTTGTGACGGCATAGGTTGAAGCAAGAATGATTGAGTTCATACCAATTCGCCAACCAATAAGGCTGCCAAGTACCGGGGTGACAATTAAATCAACTCCGCTTGGAGGTTGTTTCCAGCCTTCGACGGTGTATTCAAATAGAGTGCTTTGTAACAATGTTCCGGCAAAGCTGGCTTTATTGGAGTAACCGCGATTTTTGTAAAAAGCAAATATGGTTGCACCCTGCAGTGGATGGCCAACAAAATTGGTGAGCCAATGATCTCCATCTCGGATTTCTGGCAGTGTTGTAATATTTTTTAGCCATTTCTTGAAATCTGAATTCCGAACATCTCTTCCAAGCCCGCGGTTAATGGTAAAGATAAATGCCCATTGGAAAGTATAACTAAATGCGGAGGTCTGAAAATATCCAAACTTTTGGCCATTTTTAGCGATATTCACATCGACCTGGATTCGGCTGAAATTACTGTCCGGGATTTTCGGTGCACTTTGCAGTGAATCCCCCAAAAATATTGATATAATCAAAAAAGAAAAAAATATCCCCTTGTATGCAAAATTCGTTTCCATGATCTATCCTTTCTTAATTCATAGAAAACTAATTCTAATTTAATTGATCAGTTTATACTAAAATTAATCGGCACTTTTTCATAATTTATAATTATTGATAATTATAAAACGTACTTTTTAGACTTGACAACTATAAAAATATTTATTAACATAATATATTAAAATTTGGTTTAAATCAAAATTATTTTATTCAATATCCATTGTCTGATTGTAGAATTTATACGCTTGTTGAGAACGTTCGCAGCCTTTACAATGTAGGTGCAATTTTTAGAACAGCTGATGGCGCCGGAGTTGGAAAGATATTCTTGGCCGGCATAACCGGCCGTCCTCCACATCGGGAGATTCGTAAAGTGGCTTTGGGGGCTGAAGAAAGTGTTCCATGGGAATATTGTCCAGATAGTATGGAGGTTGTAAAAAAGCTAAAGCAGGAGAATGTTCAAATTGTAGTTCTGGAGTCAACCGAAAACAGCGTTCTTTATGACAAAGCAAATTATAGTTTCCCAGTATGTTTAGTAGTAGGCCATGAGTATAACGGTGTTAGTGATGAAGTTATCCAACAAGCGGATATGGTGGTTAAGATTCCAATGCAGGGAATGAAAATTTCATTAAACGTGGCAGTGGCTTATGGTATTTCCGTATATGAAATTGTCAAAGCAATAAACAATCATTGCTGCTAAACATGTGTATTATATCCTTTTTTAGTAATACCTTTTAATAATATTTATTTGTTTTGATCATCAATAATGAAATGATTGCTAATCATACTTAAGGAATTCATTCATGTCCACTTATTCTACTTATTTAGTAATTGTTATCATTATTATACTCGGTTTTATCGGTTATTATTATCTTGATAACATTGCACCGTTACAGGAATCTCTGCGTGAGTTGCAGCATAAAAATCAGGAACTTACTTTTCGTGTGGATCAGCTCGAACAGAGAAATGTAGAACTTTCTGACCAGCTTGAAGAAAAAATAACACAGGTATCTGAAGAAAAAGAGATTGAGATTCGTAAATTGAAGACGACTTATAAAGATCTCATTTCAGGTCTAAATGAACAGATCAAAAAAGGTGAAATTACCATCACGCAATTGGCAGACCGATTAAAAGTTAACATATTAAATCGGATTCTGTTCCCTTCAGGACAAGCAGGCCTGACACCTGAGGGTATTAAGGTGCTTGAACAAGTGGGTAAAGTTTTACTCCTTGCAAAAAATAAAATAATTAAAGTTGAGGGACACACAGACAATGTTCCCATTCATGCCAATATTAAAGATCAATATCCTACAAACTGGGAGCTGTCTGTGGCCAGAGCCACCAACGTAGTTCGGTTCCTGAATGAAAAGGTGGGTATTGATGCAAAAAATATTGAAGCGACAGGATACGCTGAGTTCAGGCCCGTTGCTTCAAATAAAACTAAGAAGGGCAGAGCTCAAAATCGAAGAATCGAAATATTGCTTTTACCAAAATCTCACAATTCATTAGCATTAACCAAAAAACAGTAGGAGACAAGTGTGAATAATCAAATCAAAGTTGTGCAATTTGGACTGGGTCCAATCGGAATCGAAGCAGCAAAGTTAGTCCTGCAGAAAAAAAGTTTGAAATTAGTTGGCGGCATCGACATCGCTCCCGACAAAGTCGGTGTCGATTTGGGGGATGTTTTGAAAGTTAGTCAAAAACTGGGTTTCCAGGCCTCGAATGATCCGGAAAAATTGTTGGCGCAAACTAAACCTGATGTAGTTTTGCATTCAACAGGATCGTTCTTAAAGAATGAGGAAGAACAATTTAAAACATGTATTAAGTCCAAAGCTTCCATAGTTTCTTCATGTGAAGAATTGTTTTATCCCTATAAACGGGATTCTGATTTTTGCAATCGAGTTAATGATTTAGCAAACCAACATGGTGTTACTGTGATGGGAACAGGAGTGAATCCGGGTTTCTCTATGGATACTCTGGTGTTGGCTATGACCAGTGTTTGCACCGATGTTAAAAAGGTATTTGCCACCCGTATTGTAGATGCATCGAGAAGGCGGCAGCCTTTACAAAAAAAGGTTGGAGCCGGTCTTAAACCAGAAGTATTTAGAAATTTGGTAAAACAAGGCAAACTTGGTCACATCGGATTGGTTGAATCATTAATATCTGTAGCTGATAAATTAGAATTTGAAATAGACGATATGATAGAGACTATCGATCCTAAAATTATTAGCAAACCTGTAGAAACACAATATTTTAATGTAGCTCCTGATGAGGTAAATGGTATTTTGCATGTCGCAAGGGGTTTGAAAAATGGTGAAGAACTTATTAAGCTGGAACTACAAATGTATGTTGGAGCGGATGAGGAAGTGGACAGTGTCAGAATTGATGGAGAGCCAGCAATTAATTTAAATGTCGAAGGCGGCATTTTTGGTGATAGCGCCACTATCGCTCGTATGATTAATGCAATTCCAATTGTATTCCATGCAAGTCCAGGATTGACCACGGCTATCGATTTGCCCATGCCGTTCTGTGTTCGATAAGCACAAGTTGTTACCAATGGCGCTAAAAATTGATTTAGGTTAAGCTGCCAGAGATTATCGAACAAGGCCAGATTGTCACTGCGAACGATCCTGACGTTTTTCGCATTGGCGTCAACTTAAGGGTATTGAGTAGAACCTCCCGAAGGTTTGGAGTAAATTGGGCACTGTTTCAAGCCTTTTGTTGCATTTAAAAGTTGAATTTAGATATCGTATCAAACCTTCGGGAGGTTAAGTTGACGCTATGCGACTTTTTTCCAGAATCGTATCAGCCATTTGTATTATTTGTTCGGTATTATTAATCCGGTGATAAAAGACTTAACATTCTGCGGCATATTGGACATATT
>CAZIKB010000206.1:0-7252 GCA_964539665.1 uncultured Cytophagia bacterium | reverse complement strand
GCGGCATAAAAAAACGCGGAGCCACCTTTTTCAACTAAAAATGGTATTGACTCTAGTTAAGTGTAATCCAAATCCTGCTTTGTTTTCTTAAGTTTTGATTTTTCATTTTATTGTTCTCCTTTAAACTTGTTTTTTAATTCTATGATTTCTTCACTAAGCGGTTTTAATGGTTCAGGTGAAAAAATTAGTTCAATTGGCAGGCCAAAGTATTCACTTATCTTAAACGCTAGATCCAGGCTTGGATTATATTCTTCTCTTTCCAGATAGCCAACTGTTTGGAAATTTATCCCAATTTTTCCCGCTAATTCTTTTCTTGATATATTTCGCTCTTTTCTTAACACAGAGATGCGGTTATATATTTTTCTTGTTTCCACTCTATTTCCTATATTTAGCTTTGTGCAATATTTGCACCAAGTGTTGTGAATATAAGTTTATTTGTTGTATATATACAACAATATATTTAAAATGTTTCATTTTTATTGACATTATTTATTAAAAGTCGAATGTGGAAAAATTGATTAAACTATTTAGTGGAATTAAATTGAGTTTTAGTAGCGGCACTTAACATATCGCTGCAACGGATGGCGTAACGCATCGTAGTAAGGTTTCGCGCCGCTGAACTCCGTCCGTTCAGAACCCACAAACTTACCACGGCCTTATTTTACATAACCTCGTCTTATATGCATTAGAAACCTACCTTCACGCACATCAAACATTTTCTTAAAGGTTATTTTGAGTTTTACTCTTTAGATCCAAAAAGTAGCGTTCCCAAAAAACAGAAAAGTTTTAAAGACATTGAATTTAGTAATTATTACTATTGCACAAAACCAATTAAATATGTAAATTTTTTTAAAATAAATTTCAACCATGCAAAAAAAATATGCAGATGTAGTCTTTCCTTCAACTGTTAACCAGGCTTTTACTTATCAGATCCCTTCCGATTTAGTCGAAATCGCAAAGATTGGCTGTCGGGTGATTGCTCCATTTGGCGCTCGAAAACTCACAGGTTTCATCGTTGCGCTAAAGGATGTCACGGATTTGGCAGAGTTAAAAGATATTCAGGATGTCTTGGACATCCAGCCTGTTTTTTCGAACAAGTTATTTCAATTAGCACAATGGATCTCTGATTACTATCTTTGTCCCCTGGGGGATGCTTTAAAAGCAGCTATCCCTTCTATTCTTTTACAAACGTCTAAAAAGTTTGTGGTACCCGCAACAGAACAATCAGAGGTAGCTGCTAAAGAAATTGAAAAAGCTGCGCCGCGTCAGGCTCAAATCTTAAGATATATTGCAAATAGTGGTAGAATTGCGGTGGACACTCTCAAAAGACGAATTGGCGCTAAAAGTTTATTTTCAAGCTTAAATCAGTTAGAGATGAAAGGATATGTTCGTTTAGAATATGTACTGGAAAAAGCTAAGGCCAAACCAAAATTGGAAAAATATGTCAGGCTTCATTCAAAAAATAATGATCTATTAAATGCAATCGAATCTTTGAAGAACAGGGCGCCGAAGCAGATTACATGTCTGGAGTACTTGGTGGAAAAAGGCGACGATATTCTTTTAAAAAATATAATGATAGATGCGGGAGTTTCTTCAGAAGTAATAAAGGCGTTAAAAAATAAGAAGTTAATAGATATAGTAGAGAAAGAAATTTTACGTGAATATTATCAAAATATCCCTGTGCATCCTCCCAAAAAGTTAAATTTAAATGAGGAGCAAAGTCATGCACTGAAACAGGTTGTTACTGCCATTCGGCAAGAAAAATTCAGAACATTTTTATTATATGGCGTAACAGGCAGCGGCAAGACCCAGGTTTATATCGAAGCCATTTACGAAGCGCTGGCCAAAGGCAAAGACGCCATTGTACTTGTGCCTGAAATTTCTTTGACGCCGCAAACGGTGCAAAGATTTCGTTCTCATTTCAAGGATAAGGTTGCCGTTCTCCACAGCGCCATGTCTAAAGGAGAGCGCTTTGACTCCTGGCGCAGGCTCAAGGCCGGTGCGGCAAGAGTCGCTATCGGGCCACGCTCAGCCGTGTTTGCTCCTTTAAAAAATATCGGTTTGATTGTTGTGGATGAAGAGCATGAGGGATCTTACAAACAATCAGATTCAGTCCCACGTTACCATGCCAGAGATGTTGCAGTAGTTCGCTCCAAATTTGCCAAATCCGTTGTGATTCTGGGCTCGGCTACCCCTTCGGCGGAATCATACTATAATGCCAAAACTGCCAAATACCAGCTTCTGCAACTCAAGCGGAGAATTGATGACGTGCCGCTCCCTGAGGTAAACATATTGGATATGCTCAAAGAAAAAAGGCTGTCCGGGAAAAAGGGGGAGCCGGTCTTTTCACGACTACTCGCTCAAAAAATCAAAGAAAAACTTTCAAAAAATGAGCAGATTATTTTGCTTTTGAACCGGCGCGGGTTTTCGAGTTTTATCAAGTGTAAAGATTGCGGGTATATCGCAAAATGTGAGAGTTGCAATATTACCTTAACCTATCATTTAACAGGACGTCGTTTGCGCTGTCATTATTGTGGATTTTCTAAAAAAGCTCCTGATGTGTGTCCTGAATGCCATAGCGCGGATATTATATTTCGAGGCTTAGGTACTCAAAAAGTTGAGGAGGCGCTGAACCTAAAATTTCCCGACGCAAAAGTTGTTCGGATGGATTTAGATACAACAGGCAGGAAATGGGCGCATGACAAAATTTTACGTGATTTTGGAGATGGTAAATATAACATTCTTTTGGGAACCCAAATGGTCGCGAAAGGATTGGATTTCCACAGAGTAACCCTGGTGGGAGTTATCAACGCTGACGTCGGTTTACTTCTGCCCGATTTCCGAGCGTCCGAACGCACCTTTCAACTGCTAACTCAGGTTGCAGGACGGGCAGGTCGCAAAAATTTGCCTGGTGAAGTGATTATCCAGACCTATTCCCCGGATAGTTTCTGTCTGATCTGTGCCCGGAAACATGATTTTATCAAATTTTTTAACGGCGAAATATTAGAACGTCGAGAACTCATGTATCCGCCATTTGGTAGAATTACTTGCGTTCAATTTAAAGGACCTGAGGAAGAAAAAGTCATGCAAGCAGCCAAAAAGTATGCAAAAGTGATGCATTCTTTGCGAGGCGCCTATCAGGTGTTGGGCCCAACGCCTTCTCCCATTTCCAAAATTCAAAATAAGTATCGTTGGCAGGTTTTGTTAAAAAGTGATAAAAGTAGAGATCCGGCGGGTAAAATCATAAAGTTGGCTGTTTGTCAGGCAGAGGAAGATTTTAAAAAAGAATTTCAAACGAGGGGAGTACATATTACGATAGATGTGGATCCGGTGTCGTTACTTTGAGCGATTTGTGCATAAAATCTATTGGTTGAATAAAATTGACGCCTCTTTTGATGATGCAATATATTTATCGGCAGTTACTAATGTCAATCCGTAGGTTAAAGCAGTAGCTACAATAAATCTATCTGCTGGATCTTTATGTGGAAGTTCTACAAATCTACTTCGAATTGCCACTTCATTTGTTAAGGACGCTTCCTTTACTGGAATTTTTGTTAAAGCTTCATTTAACCATTGTTTGATAGGAATATTTAATGTAATTCGCTGCTTTTCTATTAGGATTATGGTTTCCCAAACAGAAATAGGGGATAACCAAAATTCATTCTGATTGTTTTCAAGTTCCTTAATAATTTCTTCAGATAGATTTTCAGAGCTCATTAAACTCCAAATCCAAATGTGAGTATCTAATAAAAATTTCACTTTCTTAGCACTTCCCATTCGTTTTCATCCTGACCAGGAGCAGTGATGTCTCCCTTGATTTTTCCTGATGAGGTCATGCAACCTAAAAAGGATTCATTATTATGATTTTGAGGAGATGGAATTATTTTGGCAATTGTTTTTCCTTTTTTAGAAATAAGAACAGGTTGTTGTGATTTTTCAACTTCAGCCATAATTGAATAACAGTGTTTCTTTAATTCAGATATAGATATAATACTCATGTCAATCTTTTCCAATAATAATTTTTTAAAATTATAATATAAATATTCTATTGTTCATTAACAATGATTTTTTAGCTTGTATTATTTATTGGTAGTGCCGGCTTAAAGTTGGCAACCTTCATTTTCATCACCTTTCAGACCGAATAACCTGAAAGGAATTGAACAACTATCTAACGAAGCTTCGCCTCAAACTGACAACTGCTTTCAGAAAGCTTAACTGGTGAAATTGGTAAAACTGGAATAGCTGTCCCTTATAGGTTTCGAGATTTTCTGCAAACCAACCTGGTATCCAAAAAGAAAAAATAGAGCACATATTAGATATGCACCTGCCTGATTGCAATTGGATTTAATATAACATTTTTATCATAAGAGTCATGGCGAAATCTGTTTTAGTGCGGGCGTGGACTGCTTGCTCATTTTCAAAAATAAAAAATGATTCCTGGATGGATTTATTATCTGAAATAATAAACCTTAAAAGATCGGTAAATGCCGCACAACAAGTGGGATTCAGAATCGAATTTATTTTCTCAACTAACCATCGCTTTAAAGTATTCTCGTTTCATACGTGCGATGTGTGAAATAGAGATTTCCTTTGGACAAACAGCTTCGCATTCCGCGTGATTAGAACAGTCGCCAAAGCTCTCTTTATCCATTTGCTCCACCATCAGGGCAACACGTAGTTTTCGTTCGGGGTGGCCTTGTGGCAGGAGAGCAAATTGCGAAATTTTAGCGGCTGTAAACAGTGTAGCAGATGCGTTGGGACAGGACGCGACACATGCGCCACAGCCAATACAGGAAGCTGCATTAAAAGCTTCATCGGATAATTCTTTGGGAACCGGGACAGAATTGCCATCCGGGGCTCCACCGGCATTCATATCAGTATAACCGCCCGCGGAGATTATTCTGTCAAATGCTGAACGGTCTACAACTAAATCTTTTATAACTGGAAATGATTTAGCGCGTAAGGGTTCGATGATAAGTGTATCGCCATCTTTATATTCGCGCATATGCAGTTCGCAAGTGGTGGTGGCGCCCCTTATGCCGTGGGCTATGCCGTTAATTACCAGACCACATGTACCGCATATTCCTTCACGGCAGTCGCTGTCAAATTCAATTGGGATTTCATCTCTTTTAATTATGTCTTCGTTGAGGACATCCAGCATCTCGAGAAAGGACATGTCGGGCGAAACTTCCTCAATTTTATACGTTACCAGTTTTCCTTTACTCCGGGCATTTTCCTGGCGCCAAATTTTTAAATTCAGTGTCATGCTTTTCATAAGTGTGACTCCTTACTTGTAGCTTCTTTGAGTTAATTCGACATTTTCGAAGACTAACGGCTCTTTATGAACTTCATGTTCTTTGTTTCTACCCTTATATTCCCAGGCTGCAACATAACAGAAATTAGCATCATCCCGTTTGGCCTCTCCACCTTCGGTCTGGCTTTCCTCCCTGAAGTGAGCGCCACATGATTCTTTTCTGTTCAAAGCATCAGTACATAAAAGCTTTGCAACCTCAAAGAACTCAGCTACTCTGCCGGCTTTTTCAAGTTCATGGTTAAGTTCATTCAATTCACCCGGAACTTTGACGTCTTCCCAGAATTCCTTTTCCAAATCATTGATCAATCCCAATGCTTCTTTCAAACCCTGTTCGTTTCTTGACATGCCGCATTTATCCCACAAAATTTTTCCCAATCTTTTATGGAATGAAGTAACTGCCTGTTTGCCTTTTATTGATAGTAATTTTTCTAATTTTTCTTTCGCTTCTTTCTCCGCTGCATCAAACTCAGGAGTATCAGTTGGTATCTTTGGCGTTCTGATATCATCTGCCAAGTAGTCGCCGATAGTATACGGAACAATAAAGTACCCGTCTCCTGCACATTGCATTAGCGAGCTCGCACCAAGGCGGTTTGCACCATGATCGGAAAAATTCGATTCTCCAATAGCATATAAGCCCGGAATAGTAGTCATTAAGTTATAATCAACCCATAAACCTCCCATCGTATAATGCCCTGCAGGATAAATTCTCATTGGAGTTTCGTAAGGATTTATGCCGGTTATTTTTTCATACATCTCGAAAAGGTTACCGTATTTTCCTTCGATAGCTTTTTTCCCCTGCTTGGCGATGGAATCTTTAAAATCAAGATTTACCGCCAGGCCCGTGTCGCCAACACCATAACCAGCATCGCAGCGTTCTTTAGCAGCCCTTGAGGCAACGTCTCGTGGAACAAGATTTCCAAATGCAGGGTATCTTCTTTCCAAATAATAATCTCTTTCCTCTTCGGGAATTTCGTTAGCCGAACGTTTATCTGCCTTTTCCTTTGGAACCCAGATTCTGCCGTCATTTCTTAATGATTCCGACATAAGCGTTAATTTTGACTGGTAAGGATTTAACACGGGGATACTTGTCGGGTGTATCTGAACGAAACTCGGATTACCAAAGTATGCGCCTTTTTTGTGGGCCCGCCACGCTGCCGTGGCATTTGAATTAACCGCGAGGGTTGACAAATAATAAATGGTTCCGTATCCACCTGTTGCCAGCACGACCGCATGTGCCGAATGCCGTTCAAGTTCCCCTGTTATCAAATTTCTTGTAACGATCCCCCGTGCTTTACCGTCCACCAAAACCAGGTCTAACATCTCACGACGGCTATACATGGTTACGGTTCCTTTGGCAATTTGCCGACTAAGAGAAGAATAAGAACCCAACAGGCATTGCTGTCCAGTTTGACCTTTTGCGTAGAAAGTTCTGGAAACCTGTACGCCGCCAAATGAGCGGTTATCTAATAAACCGCCGTACTCTCTGGCAAACGGGACGCCCTGGGCCGTATACTGGTCAATAATGTTGTTACTGACTTCAGCGGCCCGGTAAACATTGGCTTCTCTTGCCCGATAGTCGCCGCCTTTAAGCATGTCGTAAAACAACCTGTAAACACTGTCGCCATCGTTTTTATAATTTTTCGCAGCATTGATCCCTCCCTGTGCAGCGACAGAATGGGCTCTTCTTGGCGTGTCCTGGAAACAGAACACTTTAACATTATAGCCTAATTCACCTAATGATGCTGCTGCAGCGGAGCCTGCAATACCTGTTCCTACAACAATGATATCAAGTTTCTTCTTATTGGCAGGATTGACTAATTTGAGGTTAAATTTGTGCTTCTGCCACTTTTCAGCTAATGGGCCGTCAGGTATTTTTGAATCGAGTTGTCGAGTAGACATAATATGACTCCTATATTAATACACGTACATTAAGACAAT
>CAZIKB010000205.1:0-7329 GCA_964539665.1 uncultured Cytophagia bacterium | reverse complement strand
AATCCTTTTACCTAAAATAATCCATGAAACTTTCCTAGTTTAGCCGAGAGGCTTCGTATTTTGCAGACATGTGCAAATTATACTTAAATGTCATTCTGAGCGACCTTTGGGAGCGAAGAATCTGCTACCACTAACATTTTGTAAATCCGACAATTTTGTGGTTACAGACTCTTCGGCACGGAGTTTATCCTGAGCTTGTCGAAGGATTCCTCAGAATGACAGAAAAATAGCATTTTACAGAAGTTTTTTATTTAATTACTAAAAATTTACCTCTTTGAATTTTACCGGTATTAAAATCCTCAACAGTGAAAAAATACAATCCAGAAGCCAGGGCTTGATCGTCCGCAGTGACCAGATCCCAGCCGTGTTCACCGCCTGCAAACACCCGGTCGCCTTTGGAAAATTTTTCAAACCACTGGATCTCTTCTCCAGCATAAGCCGTACCGTTGTGTTCAAACTTATCAACCAGGTCGCCGCCCAAAGTGTAAATTCTTACTTCACTCTCAGCGGGTAAATTGAAAAAATAAATTTTGCGTTCTCGCTCTAAATTGCCATCCCAGGAACCTCGGACGCGATATGGATTCGGATAAACGCCCACTTTAATCTCCTGCTCAGCACTCGTCGCAGATTGTGCTTCCCTGGTTTCCGAACCTGGAAAAACTCGTAAGGCATTTGCCAGCCGGCTGCTCTCTAAACTCCCCAGGTTGATTTCAGGCGCGCCTCTGTCAAAGGCGGTTACGGCAAAAGCGTACTGCCAGCCGTTTAACAGGTTTTCATTTTCAAATTTATAATAATAATAAAGTGATTCTTGCCCGCCTGTTATGGGATTGGTGACGGTTTCGCCAAAAGTAATCGGCTCTTCCAGACGAACAAAATCAAAACCAGTATCAAATCCGATTCCATTGACAGAATCAAACTCAGCAAGGATTGTGAAAGATGAAAACAAGTCCCGCCCCGGTAAATCTTCAGCCAATTTTGTGCGATATATTTTATAGCCCTCGAAATCCTTTTCTCCAGTGATGAAATCTACTGATTCTTCGGCTGACCGGTCCCAATATAAAGTAACCTTGTTATTAGAAGAAACGGCTTTGTTGCGCGGTGAATTAGGGGGAGTCGGTAAAATATAGCGGTCAATTTCTCCGTCCCGATCCAGATCCTCTTCTGGATCTATTTGATTGTCGCCGTTACGGTCTTCGCCATCATAAGCGGTTTGCGCCCAGAAGGCATTTGTGAATAGATTCGCTTTGCTGTTATCCGTATCTTGCGTGGTAGGATCACTGCCAAATTTACCTGCGCACACAACAGCAAAAACCACGTTAATGGAAGAATCCGGGTCCAGGCTTTGAAAAGGACCGGTGGTGAGCAAAGTCATATAGTTAGCCCGCTGTCCTCTGATTAAATTGTCGTAGTCAAGCGGATCTAAAGGGTCGGTCTGCTTGCGATAACTTTCAATATCGGTTCGGGGTGAGAACAGGATAGCATCCTGGGTGTCACGGAACAGCCAGGCGTTGTAAGTTGCTTGAATTTTATAGGTAGTATCATTGGCTTGTGGAGACGCGCCCAAATGTTTTAAGGCAACATAAAGACCGGCATCTGTGAATCCAGGATCGCCGTCGTAGTCGTAAGAATAGGCCATTCTGAGGGTATCGATAAAACCGTTACCGACATGCTGGTAAAAAGGACCACCTACGCGAGACGGGGTAATGTTAGTATTTCGCACCACCATGTCAGCCCACAGCGATACATAAACATCGTTCAAACTCAGACGGCCGGAGTTTTTAATTGTGTAGTTTAAAAGCACAAAATCATCGGCAAAAGGAAAATTCCAGGCGTAGGTTTCTAAATGCACTGAGATGTTTATGGGTTCGTGATCGGGAATCCTGATTGTCGTTCCTGGTACTACTAAATTGGAATCTGTAAAATTAGTGATAAAGTCCTGATGACTGATCGCATCTGGATCAAAAAATGGGTTATCAAGGATGCTGGACCGTTCCAGCACCACATCGAATGGATCATCAGAATTAGTGAATTCAAATCCAGCCGCCACATCGCGCAGAGCATTAATATCTCTTGCACCGGTCGTGACTTGAATCGTTCCGTTATCTCTTTTACCGCCAACCCATAATCCACCTACAAATATATGCTCAATTCCGGAACCTTTTGGATACTCACAGGATGGCTGGTCAGTTGGTGTTTGCACTGCAAATCCATCACCGAATGTACCATAATTGGAAACAGTGAGTCCTATACTGCCGGCAGTTGTGAATTTGGTAGCATCATCGACGAGAAGTTTGTTTAAACGAGGGTCTTTTTGGGAATAAAGTAAGTTAACTTGAAAAGAGAGAATGATTATCCATGCATAAAATATCGAATTGATTCTCATATTAAAAGCTGGTTATATTTGAAAAATTAATTTACACGGCGTGATTTTTATTGTCCTGCAAAAAATGTAGTGACAGTAATCTATAAAACAAAATTATAATTGTCAAGTCAATTTTGAAAAAAAGGATAAAATAATAGAAATAATGAGGAAGAATTTGCACTTTGACAGAATTTATTCTGCGAGTAGTCGAAAGTTCAACATGAATGATATCTACAAAAAAGATGTAAATCCAGCTTCATTGTGAATTAAATTCTGAATTTCTTATCAATCAAATTTTAGCTTTTTACTAATAAAAATGTGGGTACACATTGATTATTTTAAATTTTAATCGATGCTGGTGCAAGATTCAGGATAAAATTTGATCATTGTCAAACATCCAACATCAATTTGAATGCCATTCCCAGATCGGCTATTCATGTGCTTCCGCTTTCCAAAGAGTGAATGGAATGAGCAACGCCACCAGCGCCGCTCCCACCCAGAATATGAACGCGTGATCAAAATTGTAGAAGCTTGCACCTTCCACAACTATTTTGCCTCTATCAATCAAAATACCGCTGATCCAGTCCTGTGTTGCTGCACCGATATAACTAAATATGCCGACAATGCCTTTAACTGAGCCGGCGGCTCTCGTCGGGAGCAGATCCACTGCCCATAGTCCGCCAATGTAAACTACCATTGAGCCCAGAGCAAATTCAAAAACACCCAATGAAATTGCATTTAATACCAGGTTTCGCTTTGGAGCAAGATATATTAAGACTAATCCTAAAATTAACACGGTGTTCATGATAAGCGCCGGAATATTTCTTTTGGAATTAAAGAAACGATCCGAGAACCAGCCGGAAAATACGTACCCGGCCAATCCCATCATGGTACTTATGCCCATTAGCGTACCCGCCTGCATCAAACTGAAATTTTTTGCTTCCTGTAAATACATGGGACCCCAACTGTGGATCGCGTATCGGACTGTATATAAGAATGTGGCAGCCAGGCCAATTTTCCACACGACCGGGCTTTTTAATACTTCCAGTTGAAATTCTTTGATTGACTTTTTACGAGGCGCCCCTGCTGAATAATCCTGCTTATAATCAGCTACATTGGGCAAACCATAAGTTTCTGGTCGGTCAGCAAGTGTAAGATAAAGAATTCCAGCTACCAGCAAACAAACGACGCCCGGACCAATAAATCCCATTTGCCAGCCAAAAACACTTACAATAAATGCGGTGCCGATGAAAGTAAGGCCTTCGCCAATACTGTGGGATGCCGCCCAGATTCCGTATCGCGTGCCTCGTTCTTTATTACTAAACCACTGTGTAATTGATACAACGCTGGGAGCTGAGCCCATTGATTGAAACCAGCCATTGATGAGCCATAGAGCAGCAAAAAAGACAAAAGCATTTGTAAATCCAAACAGGATGTTAACTACCGCGGAGACTCCTAAACCAGTGGACATGAATCTGCTGATATTTGCCCGGTCAGCCAGAAATCCGTTTATGAGTTTGCCGAATGCATAGGAATAGAACAGGAACGCCCCGATGAGTCCGATTTGAGTGACGTCCAGAATTCCTAAATCAATCATAGGCTTTTTCGCAATGGATATGGTCAGCCTGCCAATGTAAAATATGCCGTAGCCGAAGACCACTGACATAAGAACGCTCCAACGTTTCCGTTTGTAGATTCGCTCAATATGCGTGGATTCCGTTAATAGAGGTTTATCCTTACCTGTTTTCCAGAAACTAAAGAATTTCATCAGCATTGTATTTCCTCACAGTTTGCCTGGTTTAATATAGTTTTTATGCAAGCATACAGGAATATAAATTTTAAGATATACTTTACTACATACTTACTATCGGATTTTCTAAATTGAACTTAATCACCGGATTATGAGGCCTGAATTAATCCGCTGTCATAACTATGTGAAAGTTACTAACTTGAATTTACAATTTGTAATTGAAAATTGAATTGCTGTGCCCTGTTTTTTTATACTACAAGTTAATTGGCATTTTTGCGTATGCCCCGTGCAGGCACGGTAGTTAGGTGAAGATTAGGCAGGTAGATGCTGAGTGAAGATTCTTTAATTGGAGACAAACTTAATTACGCTGATATTATGTACTCCCAAAAATTGATGAGGAAAAGTAAAACACCCTTTGAAGTGAAGTAAAAATAATGTGGATATCCAAAATATTTTTGAAACTCAAATTCATATTCGTTCATTCTTAATTGCGGCTCGCCGCGCTGAGATAATTAGTATAAGCGTTTCCTATTCTTCTCCGCGACCGTAATCAGCGATACAACTGAGAGGGTTGATCCGGTTCCTTCTGGTAAGAATGATCCAGTTGTCCATGTCATTAGTCTGACCTTTATACAACCGAAATAGCGATTGATAAAATACAAGCCGGTATGGAAGTTCATCGGTCGGTCCAGGTGGCCATTTCCCATGACACTTATGGTCCTATGGTCTATGTCTTAGTTTTTTGCCCGGTCATACCGTTCACGGATCACTTTTTCACTGTGCTACCAATTCTACCCGCCGGTTTTTTCTTCTACCCATATCCGTTGTGTTGGCAGCCACCGGCGCCAGGGGGCCAACGCCATGCGCCTGCAGTCGGTTAGCAGCAACACCTTGCTTTTTAACCAGTGCCGTCACTACTGAAAACGCACGGTCTTTTGAAAGCTTCAAGTTATATTCAAGGGTGCCCACCATATCCGTATGACCAACCACATAAAGAATTAAATCGTGCTTTTGAGAGAGCATCCTGGCAATTTCTTTGAGTGTCGGTTCAGATTCCGGTTTCAAAACTGCGCTGTTGAAATCAAAATAAAGATCATAAATAGCGATATGCCCGGTGCGTTCAATTTCATTGGCCATGAATTCCGCATTTGCTTTAACAAGACCTCTCTTCATTGGTTGCACTTCGATGATATCTAACTGCACACGTACCGCATTGTCTCTCCTCTGGTTTGACATAACCGAGACGTAGACGTCCCCTTCTGGCCGTGCCAATTTAGCGATCATGTAATGACGTTTATTTCGGTCTACTGAGCCTGACAGCTCGCCAATAAATCTATTCGGAAGAGTAGAATATGCGCGTAGAGTCCAGGAGGTTCCACCAGTGGTCAGAGGTTTATCCCCTTTTGAATCGAGCAGAATTTTAAAGCCCGCATTTTGCAGCGCCTGCTGATAATTCCGGTACACTTCCAACGCAGATACGGTTCCATCCAAAGCATATTGGATTCGTGTTACGCGGCCGGATAACAGTTTCTTTTCTGCGATTATAAAAGAGCCTCCGACGTTCTTATCTGGATTTGGCACAAGCGGACCCAGGGCGAGCTGATACTCCGCATGATCAGCCTGGTCATAATATGTAATGGTCGAATTCGGATACCGCGTTATGAGCGGATGATCTTTACTGCCAGGCACATCGCTTTGAGTAAAAAGGTGTGAGTTAAATAACAATAATAACACAGCAACTTTACCAATCAAATTCATCTCATTTTCCTTTTGTTTTCACAAAAACCGCTTTTGATATTGCCGGCTCCTTTCCCTCACCGAAATCCCAGGTCTGGTTATCGCTGGTCTTGGTCAGCGATTTCCCGGTTAGGGTCATCTTGAAATCCGGATTGTCTGTGATAACGCGATTACCGTCTTGTTTCATTGTTCCCGATTCGGTTTTGGTCATGCCCATCATTTTCACTTTATAACTATATTGTCCATTGGATTTTATAGTCATCGAAATCGAAGCGTTGAGCATTTTCTTCATATCCTGGGAACGATCTTGGTGGCTTTTACTGGTGTAGGTCAATTCAGTTGCTTCCTAGGTGCCGGCCAGCGTGCTGTTTTTAGCAGCGCTGTCGTTTCCTGTTTCTGAAGAGCTGCTGCAGGCCATCAGGAGCATCGTAATGACCAGCAAAAAACTGTGGATTGAATTAATAGATTTCATGACTTTTCCCTCCTACGATTTACACATAAATTCTTATTGGAAATTGCTTTTACTGCAAAAAGGTCATTCTTTTGGTACGGATCAAGCCGCCGCTTCTCAACAGATAAAGGTAAGTACCGCTGCTGAGGCGATTACCATGGTCGTCGCTGCCTTGCCAATGCACTTCATACGAACCCGCTGGTTGAACGTCATTCACCAGAACTCGCACTTTTTGTCCCAGCAAATTAAAAATGGCTAATTCCACGCGGCCACTTTGAGGCGTATGATAATGGATTACGGTCTCTGGATTAAAGGGATTTGGGTAGTTTTGCTGCAATTCGAATTGAGTTGGGTTTTGATGCGGATTGCCCAAAACGCTTGTGACTGTGCCGGCAAACTCCAGATCATCGATTATAAAAACAGAGCCGAAAGCGGGGTTCTGCGAATTCGCCCCATGTAGGCTGCCGGTAATGTTTGCAAAAGCAGGCGTTTTCTGATCAGCATAAACGATGTCAATGGTGAACTTCGTAAATGAAGATACAGTTGGTAGAGCTATCACTCCTCCTCCGAATCCTAGCTTAGCGGTATCGAAGATACTAACACCAATGACAAAACTGTCCTCCGCCGCCGATGAAAATTTATAATACCCGGTTAGTTGAGCGTGTCTCACTGTAGTTACAATGAATTGATCCGTCTGAGTACCTGCCCAGAATACCGGAATAAAAGGATTGCCGGCCACATTTAAAACCTCCCCTTTGAGAGCAGATGAACCGCTATGAGAATCATTGGATTGGGTGCATGGAGAAATCCCGGGTATGTTATTCACATACCAGCCATCAGGCGCGCCGCCACTCCAGTTTTCAAAACTGGGATTAGGGATGGGATTTTGAGCAAATAATAAATTAGGGATGGATGCGAGTAACAGAATAAAATATTTGTAAAAAGTGTTCATGTTTCCTCCTTGTGAAATTGTTCGTAGTGTCAAAATATTGCATTATACAATCTTTTAATTTAGTGTTTTGTAATAGG
>CAZIKB010000204.1:0-7365 GCA_964539665.1 uncultured Cytophagia bacterium | reverse complement strand
TGATTCTCACTTTAATACTCTTCATTTTTTCATAAAACTTTTGACACTACCTTTTTGATGGTTAGAAAGAATGTTACTCAGATCGCCTGAGTATTAATTAATAAAAGGTTTTGTTAGGGTAGTGAGTAATTAATTCAAATTAATTATTTTATTACATTCAAACAAGATTCTCAGCACTTTACGAACCTTTACTAAAATTCTAAAGTTTAGTAAAGATAAGAAATATCACGTTTTCTTTTTTGGGTAACAGCTTGTTTACTGTATTTTCCAGCTAAAATTCACACTAACCGCAGGATGGTCGCTCAACGGATTCCCTTGTTCATCTACAAAGTCTGGTTCAATTTGCCATGCAATTGCTTGTATTTTTAGTGAAGTCGAGCTGCGAAATAGCACCCGGTCAACTATTTCAGTACCACATGAAAGTGAACCACAGGTATCGGTCAGGTTGGCGCCTTCGAGCAGGATTTGGAACAAGGTGGTATCATTTGGCCGATGCCAGGTATTTAGATTGGTGTCACCCGCAACTATCACTGCTTTTTTTGCAGAAAGAGAATTAATTATGCGCAATAACTGTTGAATTTGTGAACGTCTCGCTTCAAAATCTTTTTGACTTCCACCCGAATCTATATGTAAATTATAAATATCAATAAAGATCCCGGGAGCAATTTCCGTTTCGGCTACAGAAAAACCTTTTCTGGCCAGGCAGTCTTCACCGTCATTGTTGGAACAAATTTGCCATTCTCCCCGATAAAGCGATTCAAACGGCAAAACTGAAAAACGGTTTAATCCATCTCCAAAATCAAATAACGAAGTACCATTATTGGATTCAGATTGGTATGGATGTTGTGCTTTGGATTTTAGTTCGTCATGGTAATAGAAATCTTCTTGTACAACGGCTATATCATATTTATTCAATAAAGGGCTGATTATGGGTATATTCTTTTCAGGATTTAAAGGAGAAATACCCTGAGGCAATCCTGCCACATTGTACGTTAGCAAAGTAAATTCGCCTGAGGTTTGCTCCGGTGTGGAGGGTGTGTTTTTCGAACAGCAAGTGAAAATAATGGCTGTTACTATAACAATTATAATTAACTTTTGATACATCTTTGAGTCTCTCCTAAAGCAATAAAGTTGCAAAAATTTATTGATAAATTTGGTGTTTTGAATTTTGTTGCTCTATGAAGTCTGTGATTATCCGTGTCAATCCATGGTAAAAAGTCTTATCACATCCTGAAACTCAATCCAAATGACGGAATCAGCGGCAGCATGTAAATAGTTCTTTTGGTAGCCTGCATCTTCCCTTCGGGTTGGGCTCTTAATTCCCAGGTTTTTTCGTAGACATTTTTTTGATTTGTTAAATTTATAAAATCCAGATAAAACGAAAAAGCTCTGTCTCCAAAACGACGCTCATAGCTGATTCTGGCATCAAGTCGTCTGTATGCAGGAAAAGAAGCGCAATATTTTTCGCCGCGTAGAAATTCCCAATATGAACTTCCAAATATGCCTGAACTTTTCCGCAGGCCTAATATGTCCGTATAAGGCATACCGCTGGCAAATTGACCTAACATACTAAAATTCCAGTTACCTGTCAGTCTCATATTAAACAGGAATGTTAGCGCATGCTGGCGATTATATTTAAAAGGAAACCATTCATCGTTATCAATGGCGCGATATTTAGCGTTGCCGTAAGAGTAGCTGATTACTCCGTTTGTTCTGCTTTGTTTCGACGGCCTCTTTTCAAGCACAAATTCAAATCCCTTTGAATATCCTCTGCCATTGTTTTTGGGCGCATAAGATTCTTCATCAACCGGCAGCAAAAGCCGATCAATGTCCTTGTAATAAATCTGAAGTTTCGCAACAAGATTATTACTCAGAGAACGTTCGAGGCCAATAGTTTGGTGTATGGCTTTTTCTGCGGAAATGTTGTCTAAATTGCTGCTTAAATTCACCGGTATGTTTCGGGTGTGAATAGCCATGGGATTGGGATACTGATAAAAGATGCCCCAGGCTGCTTCCAAGGAAGTTTGAGCATTCAGTTTGTACCATAAACTCATGCGCGGACTGAATTCACCGTCATCAATTAAAGATGAGTAGTCATACCGGGCTCCTAATCTTAAATGCAGTTTGTCGGTTGCCCGGGTTGAACTTTCAAAATAGGTAGCATAATATCTATTTGTCTTATCGAAATTAATACTGTTTGGTGTTTCGACCCGGGCATAAGAAAAACCCGACTTCCTTGTTTCAAACTCAAGCTTGGAAGGCAGCTTAGTAAATGAAAATCCCCATTTGAGCCAGCTTTCTTCTCCTGTTTTATACCGAATATCTTCTTTGAACGAGATGTTGGTCAATTTTGCGTCGAGCTGCTCGTAAATACGTTTTTCCTCTTCCATTATTGTGGAATTGATTTGCGCAAATTTTGTCCCGATCTTGTGAATGGTTGTGTCCGAAGTGTCTGGTTCGAAAGCAGCAAATTCCCGGGCATCGCGATAATATGAAAACATAGTGTTAAACTGCCACTTTTCACCTTGCAGCCTGCGCCAGGAGATGCTGGCGATCCGGGTTTTAACCTTTTCCGTAATGCTTAATTCTTTTGATACTTCGGAATTGAGCTCTGTCCCTTCTTTGTTTTGAGTGAGATGGATATTTATGCGATTGTTTTTGGTGATGTCAAATGAAAACTTGCCTTTGAATTCGTTGAAAAACGGAAAGACCGAGCTGCTGTTGGTGATTTTATTGATGATTAAATCATAATAGGTTCTGCGCACAGAAAATAGATATGAACCCAATCCAGCCGGGAAAGGACCTTCAACCAGTCCGTTGACATCCATGAAATTGATGGAGCCCTGGGTGCGTAGATGCTTACGGTTGCCCATGCGGGATTCTATTTCAAGAATGGAGGACAGGGCATTACCATACTCCGCTGAAAATCCGCCAAGATGTAAATAAATATCCTGGGTAGTGTTTGGATTTATGGCGCTCATTCCGCCGCCAAAAGCCATGCGAAATCGATAGGGATTAGGAATCACCATGCCGTCCATTATAACCTGGTTCTGGTTTGGACTTCCACCCCGAACTGCCAATAAGCCGCTGTAATCGCCCCCGCCGGAAACCCCGCTAAATATTTGTACAGCACGCGTAGGGTCGTCCAATGAGCCGGGAATATTGGCCATTTCGCGTGCACGCATACGCTGGACGCCAATTAAAGATGCTTTGGTTAAATACTTTTCCCAGAGACGTTCAGCTTCGATTTCGACGCCGGGTAATTTCACCGGGCTGGCTTTTAAGGAGAAGTCTACAATGCGGCTTTCTCCCGTATTTAAGACAATGTTTTCGATGGTTTGTGGCTCAAAACCAATTCTGGAAGCTCTGATGGAGTAAGTGCCGGCAGCAAGATGGAGTAATTGATAGGTTCCGCTGGAATCGGATACATCACCCATGTGAGTCCCGAGCAGCTCAATATTAACCTCAGGAATTGGATTGCCGCTTTGAGTGTCAATGACTTTTCCCTGAATAGTTGCTGAATTCTGGGCGTTTAATAGGCTCTGATTGATTACTATTATAAAAATTAGATTGGTGAAAAATAGACTTCTTGACTGTAATCTAAGCATAATATTTTGATAATTTAGTTGAAATAATAATTAAAGCTACAAATTTGATAAATCCACAAGAATAGGTAAAACGTATAATTGACTGCCAATGATACAACCCAACCTGGTTCCATCAGGTGACCAGGTTGGGGAACGCCCTCCAGAAACGCGTTCCTGATGCGTGGTGTCGTCGGGTGATATAATATAAATGCCATCCGAGCCTTCAGCCGCGATATGCGAGCCAAATACTGGATGGATAGCTGACCAGGTAGGAGTCTTAAAATTACCCGAGATAATTTTTTTATCCACAACAAAAGAAGAGTCAGTAGAAATTATCATTAGCCCATCTGGGCTGCTACATACAATTCCTTTACTGTTTGACGCCCAGGCGGGTTCTGTTAAATTATAGCCGATATGTTGACTTAAATCGATGGGTTCACCTTCAGGTAGTGGGACTAAAAATATTCTGTATCGGTCATTAAATACCAGCCAATTGCCATCCGGTGAAATAGCCGGGTTGTTCATATAATCACCTGTTGATGAGGCGTCTATCAAAAGCTTTGCTTCTCCTCCCAGGATTGAAATTGTGAAGATAGATGCAGAAGATTGCCCTGGATAGCTCCTAGAGAAGGCAATCGTTTTACTGTCCGGATACCAGGTTGGTTGGCGGTCAAATTGTAAATCTACTGCGTTTGTCACACGATTGGTAGTAGAATCTATGAATGAAAAAACTTCAATGGTTGAATAAGTAGTAACTGATTTAGTATCTACGAGGGCATTACCGTCTGGCCACCAAACAGGGTATTGTTCACTAATGTTCATCTCGTGCAATATTTCCCCATTCGAAGATGCTATCCAAATACCGTCGTATGTACAATAAGCAATTTTTGAACCGTCTGGTGACCATGCTGGATATCGTGCATGTCTTACCATATTTGTTAATTTTGTTTCTTTGCCTCCTTCGGCTGGTATAGTATAAATGGCGGTTGTATCTTTTCGATGCGAGTAGTAGGCAATTGTCATTCCGTCTGGCGACCAGTCGGGATAATAACATGAGACTGAATCTGGAGTCAATTGACTGCTTTCATTTCTTTCGATGTTTATAATCTTTATAATATAGTTGTTGTTGCCTACAGTTTGATAGGCTATTTTCTTGCCATCGGGTGACCAGCATGGGTAATAAGCTTCGCTTTCGTCATTTGTTAATTCGATGGGGGTGCCTCCAATTGCTGGAATTTTCCAAATATTGCGAACGCTAGAATTTTCCCTGTAAGCGCAATAAGCAATCCAGTCTCCGTCTGCAGACCATGCAGGTAGATAGGCATATCGATGGTCCGACGTGAGTGAAAATTTAGAGCCAGTTTGTAGATTGGCTATCCAAAGATGCTTATTTATAGAACAATGATAGACTATTTTTGTACCATCAGGCGAGATGTCGAATTTATAGTAAATTTGCGCATCTTTAATACGGCCAACTTGCTCCATATCTGATTCATCTAACGATACAGAAATCAAATTGGTTGCTCTACCATGATGGGCATAGGCGATCATAGTGCCATCGGGTGACCAGGCTGGTTCGCTTTTGGGCCGGTAACTTTCTGTCAATTGAATCGCCCGTTCGTGGAAAGTGGTTGTGTTAGTATCCTGGATGTTTAAATCACAGCTAATCAGAGTTAAATAGGAAATCAAAATTACTAACAAAGAAATTCGATAAATCATTAGAACCTTTGTTTATTGGATATGTGTGATTCAGGCTTGTAATTTATTGCAAACGAAATATTGCCATATTTTAAACATTCACTAACCTTTGTCTCGACATAATTATAAATCTTCAGTGTTACAAATTCGATAAATCCACAAGAATGGGTTTGACGTATAATTCACCATAAATGATATAGCACAATCTGGTTCCATCCGGTGACCAGCTAGGTTGTCGCCCACTGGTAACACTTTCCTGATGTGTAGTGTCGTCGGGTGATATAACGTAAATCCCCCCTGGACCTTCTGCCGCGATATGCGAACCAAGCACAGGATGGTTAGCCGACCAGGCAGGATTTCTGTAATTGCCTAAAATTGTTCTTGTTTCCACCTCAAGAGAAGAATCTGTGGAAACAATCGTTAAACCCTCGGAGCTTCGACATACGATGCCCTGACTGTCGGGCGCCCATCCCGGCTCTATTAAACCATAGCCGATATATTGACTTAAATTGATGGGATCGACGTCAGATAGTGATGTTAAAAAAATACTGGAGCTTATATTATAAACCAGCCATCTGCCGTCCGGTGAAATGGCCGGATTGTTCATATAATCATATGTTGTTGAGGCGTCTATCAAACGCGCTGCTTCTCCTCCCAAGATTGAAATGGTGAAGATTGATGCTGAAGATTGCCCTGGATAGCTTCTTGAGAAGGCAATGGTTTTGCTTTCAGGATACCAGGTTGGGTGGCGGTCAGTTGGTAAATCGTCTGCGTTTGTCACACGATAGGCAGTAGAATCTATTAAAGAAAATACTTCAATGTTTGAATAATTTACTGATTTAGCATCTACGAGGGCATTGCCGTCTGGCCCCCAAACAGGATAGCGTTCCTGAATATTCGTCTGGTACAATATTTCCCCTGTCGAAGATGCTATCCAATTGTAGTAATTGGAAGTTGAAATGGCAATTTTTGAACCGTCTGGTGACCAGGCAGGACGGTAAGCGCTTCTTACATTTTTTGTTAGTTTGGTTTCTTGACCATCGATAACTGGTATAGTCCAGATTGCTGTGGTATCGTTTCTATGGGAGGAATATGCAATTGTCAATCCGTCTGGCGACCAATCGGGGTAATAACATGAGACTGAATCCGGGGTTAGTTGACTGCTTTCATTTTTTTCGATGTCTATAATTTTTATAATATTGTAATAGTTTTTTCTAATATAATAGGCTATTTTCTTGCCATCGGGTGACCAGGATGGGTGATAAGCTTCGACTTCATCATTAGTTAATTCGATGGGATTGCCGCCAGTTGCTGGTATTTTCCAAATACTGCGAAAGTTAGAATTTTTCCGGTAAGCGCAAAATGCAATCCATTCGCCATCTGAAGACCATGCAGGTGCATCGGCAAGACGATGGTCCGGAGTGAGCATAAATTTAGAGCCAGTTTGCAGATTGGCTATCCAAAGATGCTTATTTATAGAACAATGAAAAACTATCCTGGTACCATCAGGCGAGATGTCGAATTTATCGTAAATACGAGCATCCTTAATGCGGCCAATTTGCTCCATATCTGATTCATCTAATGAAACAGAAATCAAATTGATTGCTCTACCATCATGGGAGTAGGCAATCATGGTGCCATCAGGTGACCAGGCTGGATCGCTTTTAGACAAGTAACTTTCTGTCAGTTGAATCGCCCTTTCGTGGAAAATGGTTGAGGAAGTATCCTGGAAATGTAAATCGCAGCTAATTAAAGCTAAGTTTACAAATAAAATAGTAAATAACCCGTTGTGCAAAATTGATTAGAATAAAAAAATAATGCGCATTAACCTATTTATCCTTATATTTAAGTTGATTAAAACAAATAAAAATAGGAGAATAGGTAATGCGTAAAATCGAAATAATCTTTGAAAAAATGCTGCCAATTATCCAAGGCGCTTTAAGCAAACATATTGACAACAATGGTAATATACCAAAAATTGGCCGAAATCCAAAGTTTTCTGATGTCAAAGTGATTACTTTAGCACTAGTGTTATGTCAACTTTGAAATGTCGGATAAAGCCGTTTTAGCTTTATCCGAG
>CAZIKB010000203.1:0-7507 GCA_964539665.1 uncultured Cytophagia bacterium | reverse complement strand
TTTAATAAATAATAATGTAAAAATCAATAGAAAACTATACTTGGTTAACAATGCCGAATTTAAATAGGCAAGCGAGCAAACTTAAGTTTTGTGTAATGACATGTATTTTAAAAACATAGTTTATTACTTAACAATATCTATGAATAATTTAGGTTAATTTAGTCTAACAATATTGATAAACGATCTCTGAATAGCTACTAAAAAATCGTGTTTGATCAAGCCGAGAACAGAGTGCACACCATTAAGGCGGTTATGGTTGCAACTTTGGGTCAGTAATGGTTAATGCAACCTTAATACACCCATCCAGTTTCCGGTCAAAAATTCTGTATCCTTCCACGCCTTCACTCAGCGGTATTCGATGTGAGATTATTGAGCTCAAATCATACTTGTTTTTCTGTACCAATGGCAGCAGTCTTTCCATGTAGTAGCGGGCTGGACAGCGGCCGTTTTTGTAGGTTAAATTCTTGTCATAGGCCTGCCCGGGTGAAAAGGCCATGTGTTGTTCGGTGTGCACGCCAACCGTGGAAATGATGCCGCCGGGCCGCACTAAATCTATTGCAGCCTTACCTGCTGCTGCACTGCCGACAACCTCTAATACAGCATCCACACCTCTGCCTTCTGTCGCGTCTTTTAGAATTGATACAAAATCTTCAGTTTGGTAATTTACCGGAATGGCGCCAAACTTCCCGGCCATTTCCAAGCGTTCGGGAACGGCGTCTAATGCGTAAATTTGTGCTGCCTGCATTTCTCTGGCGCCAATGATGGCCATCAAACCTACCGGCCCGCAACCGATAACAGCGTAGACTCCTTCGGGTTCAACGGTTGCATTTTCTGCGCAAAAGAAGCCCGTGGAACAAACATCACCCAGTAAAAGGGCGTCTTCGGGTAAAACGTTTTCTGGAATGGTCAGAACAGTGGAATCGGCCAGTGGTACACGGACAAACTCTGCCTGCCCGCCGTGCAGCCCGCTGCCTTTTTCTATCCAGCCAAAAAGCTGGCCTTTGGTACAACGGCAGGTCAGACCTTTTTTGCAAAAAAAACATTGGCCGCAATTGGTAGTAAATGGACTGAATACAAATGCACCCTTCCCAATTGTCTCCACCATCTGCCCGATTTCTACAACCTCGCCTATGAATTCATGGCCCATGACAGTTCCATGGTCCAGTCCTTTCTCACGTTCATGATATGGGTGCAAATCTGAGCCGCAGATGGCAGCTAACTGCACTTTGACGATTACATCAGTAGGCGCTTCGATTTTAGGATCCGGCACAGCTTCGTATTTTATTGATTCTTTACCGTGAAAGGTTAGGGCATGCATTTTTATTTTCTCATTATCTATTCGGTTAATTTGTTCATTCTATTCCTCAAAACCTGCAACTCAATCGTCTCGATTAGGAATCTCGCAAACGAAGACGTTTACGGTACAATAAAATTTAATGTCCCGGTCCCAGAAAAATTGCATTTAAAAAGAGTAAATTTAAACCGTCCATGAAGGCTCTATAATTAGGATCTTCAGCAAAAGCAACGACATGTCCCCGGCCGTGGCTTTGGTGCATAAGATAGGCTTTGCTGGCCATCTGTTTTTTGGTGTCTTCCCAGATAAAGCCGCTTACCAGTACCTTATCTTCAGGCATATAAAGCCCGACATTACGGCCTTTATCGAGTTTAACAGGAGTAAAAATATTGCGGCTCGAAACCAGAACATTAGCGTCGCCGTCATAGCCAAAAGCCAGCCAGTGCTCTGTATCCAATGAAACTCGCATAATCGAGCCAGGTGCGGCAGCAGGTAACTCCTTTTCTGGTTGAATGGATTTTTCAGGATCGAAAGTTTTTTGTGTTTCTTTACCAGACTCTGAAGGCGTTCCTTTTTGAGCGCCTTGCGGCTGTTTCGATTTCTCGCTTGTTTTTTCAGGTTTGTCAGGTTTTCCACCTTTTAATTCACGGCTGGTAGCTAAAAGTCCTACTTTATCATTTGTGAGCCAGCGGGTGGCTTCACCAATAGTAATGAGTGTACCGCCATTTTGAATCCAGGTCTTAATTTTTTGAGTGCCAGCTTCACCAAGAATCTGATTGTATCCTCCATAGCGGCTTGAAGAATTTGGCAAAATCAGAACATTGTATTTATTTAGATCGAATCTACCAAATTGTTGAGTATTAATAATTGTGACAGGATAACTATACGCTTGTTCTATTGTGTAGCGTGCCCAGCCTGTAGAATATGATTGGGTGGGCAAATTGTAAGCCATGGCGATCTTTGGTTTTTTTAGATATACGACGTTCCGGCTGCCAAAATTGACGCCTTCTTCCACCCAGGATGTGTTTGTTGGGATAATTTCCACACCCGTCTTTGCTGCAATCTTAGACAAACGCTGATGAAGATCGTCGGGATTATTTTTGACTTTGATAATCAATGAACCGCCTGGGAAATTCACACCGTTTAGTTTAAAAGGTTTATCTGAACTGTACACATTCAGGTCTTCTTGCTGCAGTTGCGCCAGAGCTTTAGCTGCAGAATTTGTACCCCAACGAATGAGATAAGCCAGTTGGGCTTTCCCACCTGAGATTTGGCCTTGAATAACAATGGGTTTCTCAAGTACTTTGAATTGACCACGAGAGCTGGATTCCGCCCTGTAACATTCGACGTCGTAAATTAATGGCAGCGACCAGGCGGTGATGTCGTAGATCTGGTCGTTAAGGTGCTCTTTGTGGCGGCGTAATTGTTCTTTGATAAATGCATCATCCATCGGAGTTTCTTTCGCGAGGAGTACTTTTGCCAGGCGTTTCGCGGGTTGGGCCAGAGATACAATGTAGGTTCCAGCCGGGAATTGTATTGACTGAAGGTTGCCATCATAATAGTCGCGGACTTTAGAGTTGGTGAATGAAGCTTCGGCCTGTTTCACTTCGATGCCCTGTGCCATGAGATTTGAAACTAATTTGGCCGCGCGATTTGGATCACGTTCTGGTACTATGATGAATTCTTTTACGGTTTCCTGTGCTCCTTCCTTAATAGCCGACAGTCGATAATCATAGAAATAACGCAGCAAGGCCTGCCGGTTTCTGGCAGAGGTTTCAGCCGTCGAAAGAGAGGCGATAAAATGATGCTGTACAGCATCCCGGTAGTAGAGCATGGTTTCATCGTCGCGTTTCACCACTAAACCGCGGGTTGAGGCTTCTTCGTAAGTCATGCCCATCGCACCATGAAAGGTTGGCCAGCTTACACCATAACCCGGATAAAAGGCGTCGAACACTTCACGGGAAAAATAATCGAATTGCATGCGATCAAACCAGCGGGCATTATTTCGTCCATAGGTTTCAATCCACTTTACCTGTGCAGCCGTCACATTTGGATTTAGCGGTAAAGGTGTTGGTGGAAAATAATAGGTACTGTTCGAACCCATTTCATGTATGTCAGCATACACTTGTGGGAACCACTCCAGATAAGCTTTTATTTTTCCTCGTGATTCGATTTGTGTTTGCGGAAACCAGTCTCGATTCAAGTCAAACAGATAATGATTGGTACGTCCACCGGGCCAATCTTCATTATGTTCTGCGGCCTGTTGGTCGGGATCAGGCCAGCGACTGCGTGTTTGCCGAAAATAATTGACAAACCGATCTCGCCCGTCTGGATTTTGCAGTGGGTCAATAATCACAATGCTGTTGTTCAGGACAGATTCGGCCAGCGTGTCGTTTTGTGCGGCCACAAGATGGTAAGCGGTCATCATGGCGGCCTCAGTACTGGAAGTTTCATTGCCATGCACGGCATAAGCCAGCCAGGTGATAGTTGGCAGAGTTTTAATCAACCTCTCAGCTTCTGCTTTATCAATGGTTCGGGGATCAGCAAGTTTGTGGATACTCGATTTGATTTCTTCTAATCGAGCCATATTTGATTCGGATGCAACTATAACATAGTACTGTGTTCTTCCTTCCCAGGTTTGGCCATATTCCATCAGCTTAACTCTTGGAGTGGATTCAGCCAGAGCTTTTAAATAACGTTCCATCTCACCGTGTGTAGTAATTCCTTCAGCCCAGGAATAGCCGACAATTTGCTTCAGGTTCGGAATTTGCGCGTTATAGGTAGCATCCGGATAAAATACAAAATCATTCGCAAATATTATCGTACTACATAATATGAAACAAAGCGTACAAAACACCCAAAATTTTTTCATGGTTCTTTCCTCAGAATTTGTTAGTTCACGATTAATTTAAGTATATTATTTCTTGTCAATCAAATCAATGTTTTATGTATGCTTTTAATGCCCCGGTCCCAAGAAAATAGCGTTCATGAAAAGCAGATTTATTCCATCCAAAAAGGCGCGATAATTAGGATCTTCTGCAAACGCGACTACATGTCCGCGGCCATGAGGCTGGTACATCAGATATGCTTTGCTGGCAATCTGTTTATGAGAATCTGCAAAGGTGAAGCCGCTTAATAGTACTTTGTCTTCAGGCATATAAAGGCCGATGTTACGGCCCTTATCCAGCTTAATCGGGGTATAAATGTTACGGCTTGATACTATAACATTTGCGTCTTGGTCGTAACCGAATGCTAACCAGTGCTCTGTATCCAGTTTTATACGCATAATTGCACCGGGCGTCGCGCCTGGGAGTTCTTTTTCCGGTTGTATGGCTTGTTCTACATCAAACGGTTTTGCAGTTTTATCAACAGGCTGACTGGATGCCTTAGCGGATTTTGTTTGTTGATTGGCCTTATCCGGCTGCGGTTTTTCTTTTCCGCTCTTTTCTGATTTGCCACCTCTATTTTCACGGGAAGTTGCTAAAAGGCCAACTTTTTCTCCGGTAAGCCATTGAGTGGCCTGTCCTATGGTTATGAGCGTTCCGCCAGCCTGTACCCATTCTTTAATCTTTCTGGCGCCTGATTCGCCAAAAATCTGATTATAACCGCCACCAAATCTGGATGATGAGTTGGGTAGAATCAGAACATTGTATTTGCTCAAATCAACCCTGGAAAGCTGCATAGTGTTGATGAGCGTTACGGGATAACTATATTCCTGTTCCAACAGGTAGCGGGTCCATCCAAAAGAAGAAGAATTTGTTGGAGTTTGGTAGGCTATGGCGATCCTTGGTTTTTTTAGAAATCTAACCTGATTGCTGCCAAAATTGATACCTTTTTCGACCCAGGCAGTATTTGTAGAATAGATGTCTACTCCTGTACTGGCAGCAATTATTTCTAAACGATTATGGAGGTCGTCAGGATTGTTTTTGACCTTGATGATTAGTGAACCGGCTGGAAAGTTTGTGCCATTCAATTTAAAAGATTTGTCTGCGCTGTAAACCTGCAGGTCGTCTTGCTGAATTTGAGCGAGAGCTTTCACCGCAGAATTTGTCCCCCAGGGGATGAGATACGCCAGATGGGCCTTATCCCCCTGTATGCGACCCTTGATTTGAATTGGAGTCTGAAGTAAATCAAATTGACCGCGCGAGACAGTTTCAGCCATGTAGCATTCAACATCATATAATAAAGGAAGTGACCAACCAGTGAGGTCGTAGAATTGGTTTCGAAGGCGTTTATCATAACGTCGTAATTGTTCATTGATAAAGGCATCATCCATCGGTGTGTGCTTTGCTAAAAGTGTTTTAACCAGGTGTTTTGACGGTTGAGCCATAGTGACAATGTACGAACCAGCCGGAAATTTTTTTGATTCGAGTTTGCTCTCATAATAGTCGCGTACTTTGGAATTCGAAAATGCAGTTTTCGCTTGTTTGACTTCAATACCCTGGATTATGAGATTTGAAGCTAATTTGGCCGCACGATTCGGATCGTTCCCCGGGCTAATGATGAATTCCTTCACGGTCTCCCGGGAGCCTTCCTGGATAGCAGACTGGCGATAATTGTAAAAGTAGCGCAGCATGGCTTCACGATTCCTGGCTGTGGTTTCGGCGGTTGCAAGTGAAGCGATGAAATGGTGTTGCACGGCATCATGATAGTACATGGTGGTTTTGTCGTCACGTTTCACAACCAAACCGCGTGTTGAGGCCTGCTCATAGGTCATACCAACAGAACCCTGAAACATGGGCCAGCCTTCACCATAGCCAGGGTAAAAAGAGTCGAATACTTCCTGGGTAAAATAATCGAATTGCATTCGGTCAAACCACCGGGCATTATTTTGGCCAAAACGCTTTAGCCAATTTATTTGAGCAGGCGGCATTTCAGGATTGTGAGGGAACGCAGGCGGTGCGAAATAATAAGTTGAATTGGAGCCCATCTCGTGAAAATCAACAAATACTTGTGGAAACCATTCCAGGTAAGCTATAATGCGTCCGCGAGTTTCTATTTGTGTCCGGGCGAACCAGTCTCTGTTCATATCGAATTGGTAGTGATTTGACCGTCCGCCGGGCCAGTCTTCATTATGTTCGGCGGCTTGTTGATCCGGGTCGGGCCAGCGTCCTCGAGTTTGCTCGTAGTAATGTACAAAGCGGTTACGTCCATCAGGGTTTTGCAATGGATCAATGATGACAACGCTGTTATTTAGCACTAAATCAGCCAACGAGTCATTTTGTACAGCCACAAGGTGGTAAGCAGTTAACATGGCAGCTTCCGGACTGGAAATTTCGTTGCCGTGTACACCATAAGCTAACCATGTGATGGCTGGCTGTGATTTAATGAAGGCTTCAGCTTCAGCTTTATTGCTTTTTCCAGGATCAGCCAGCTTCCGCATGTTGGACTTGATTTCCTCAACGCGAGCCATATTTTCATCAGAAGTTACGATTAAGTAGAAAAGCGGGCGATTCTCCCATGTTTTTCCGTATTCAATAATCTGGACTTTGGATGATACCTCTGCCAGGGCTTTGAGGTACCGTTCCATTTCATCTGGCGCAGTTATCATTTCACCCCAGTTATGACCAACTATTTGCTTTAAAGTTGGTATCTCCGAATTATATGTAGCACCTGAATAGAATTTAATATCTGATGCACCTGAAAAACTGTACAGACTTAACAACAATCCTAAAATCAGAAGTTTTTTCTTGTTCATTTCTTTTCCTTTATGCGCGATCAATTCAGACACATTAACACATTGAATTAATTGGATTAAGATAATTATTGTGATAGTGTGAAAATGTTGCAAAATGTACTCATTTCTATTTGGAATGTCAAGAGATTATTAATCCGGCGATAAAAGACTTAACATAATGCGGCATATTGGACATATTGATTTTTAAAATAAGATTTAACACGATTTGGGAGTTTTTGAATTTTTCTCATATGTGAAATCAGTTGTCGTTTCAATTGTTCTTGATTGCGAACTGGAGCCTTATTGGCGACACTGACTTTTAAATCACGATTTAAATATTCATCTGGATTTCTTTCAGGAGAATATGCGGGTAAATAAAACAATTCAATTTGGTCTTTATGTTCTTGGAGCCATGCATTTACAAGCTTAGCATGATGCACACGTAAATTATCAATAATCAGAAATATTTTTTGATCGTTTCCTTTAATCAACCGTTTTAGAAAGTTGATAAATATGTCAGCGTTCATTGCTCCATC
>CAZIKB010000202.1:0-7595 GCA_964539665.1 uncultured Cytophagia bacterium | reverse complement strand
CTATTACAAAATACTAAATTAAAAGATTGTATAATGCAATATTTTGACACTACGGTTTATGACCAAAGGATAAAAAAATGATGATCGGCAAAACAATATCACATTATAAAATATTAGAAGAACTGGGCCGAGGCGGCATGGGAGTCGTCTACAAAGCCGAGGACACCAAACTGAAACGCACTGTCGCTCTCAAATTTCTTTCACCACAGTCATTAGGAAGCGAGGAGGAAAAGACTCGATTTGTACATGAGGCACAAGCTGCGGCAGCATTAGATCACTCCAATATTTGTACGGTTTATGAATTTGATGAAGCGGATGGAAACACGTTTATTGCCATGGCCTATATCGAAGGACAAAGTCTGAAGAAGAAAATCGAAGCCAACCTCCCGAAGGTTCTAAACCTTCGGGAGGTTTTAGACTATGCCATTCAGATCGCCGAAGGTTTGCAGGCAGCACATGAGAAAGGCATCGTGCATCGTGACATCAAAAGCGCCAACATTATGCTTACAAAACGTGGACAAGCCAAGGTCATGGACTTCGGATTAGCAAAGTCTTACGGAGGTACACAGCTAACCAGGACCGGGACGACATTGGGTACGCTTGCGTATATGTCGCCTGAGCAAGTACAAGGAATGGAAGTCGATCATCGGACTGACATTTGGTCGTACGGAATTTTGTTGTATGAATTAGTCTGTGGCGATTTACCGTTCAAAAGCAAAAGTGAGTTAGCAGTTGTGTATCCGATTTTGACTGATAATCCCCCACGCCCTACATCAATTTGCCCGGATATGCCATCCGGACTTGAAGCGATAATCCTGCGTTGTTTGGAGAAAGAGCGTGAGCAGCGCTTTTCCCATGTCGAAGAAATTATTGCCGAGCTGAAGCACGTCAAGCAGGAAATTTTGATCAAGGATATTAGTTCTTCTACTTCACATCTTACATTGGGTCTTCCACCAAAACCGAAGAGGAAAATTGGCGGATGGGCAATTCTTGCAATTGGATTGGTTTTTATCTCAATCTTAAGTTACTTCCTGATTCAAATTATTTCTAAGAACGTGGAAACAAAGATTGGGCGAAACTTACGAATTACTCACTCCCCGGCCTTAGAAATCGATCCAGCCATATCTCCAGACGGCAAGCTGCTGGCCTATGCTGCAGGAACAACAAATGACATGAAAATCTACGTGCGTCAAATATCGGGCGGAAGGGCCATAGCTCTTTCAGCGGGATTACCCGGATACCACCGCTGGCCGCAATGGTCGCCTGATGGCAATCAAATTGCTTTTCATTGCACAAATGCCACAAAACGAATTTACGTTGTACCAGCGCTGGGAGGTACTCCCAAACCTCTAATTGAAAATGCAAGTGGATTTGGTCTGGCCTGGTCACCTGATGGGAAACAAATTGCCTATGTGTTGAATAATCGTATTTATGTTCAATCGGTGAATAGCGACAAGCCGAGAGAGAGGTCACTGAAATTTACGATCCCCATTCCCTATGTTTTTCGCCCGACGGTTCACGATTGGCTTACGTAGCAGGAAATTCAAATTTTATATTTGGTATCAGCATTGTCAATCTCGCTCCAAGTTCAATCTGGGTGGTGTCGTTGTCAAAAGGTGAACCAGAACAGGTAAGAGAGAGTCAATACATGAATATGAGCCCTGTCTGGACACCAGATGGAAAACATCTGCTTTTTATTTCAGATCAAGACGGCAGCCGGGATGTTTTTCAGATCGCTCTCGGTAAATCTGGCAAGCCGTTGGGTGAACCATCACGATTAACGACTGGCTTAGACGCACACACAATAGATATTTCCAATGATGGAGAATTTCTGGCATACTCGAAATTCAGGCATAGCTCAAATATCTGGTCAATTAGGATTCCAGAAGAAGGACCTGTCTCAGATTCTGAAGCGCAACCTGTAACGACCGGCAGCCAGGTTATAGAGGGTCTTCATGTTTCGAAGGATGGTCAGTGGCTGGCTTACGATTCAAATCGTAGCGGAAAAAATCAAGATATTTACAAAATACCCATTACAGGTGGAGAACCAGTTCAGCTTTCTACACACCCGAGTAATGATTATTATCCAGCGTGGTCCGCGGATGGAAAGCAAATCGCTTTCTACTCTTTGCGAGCGGGCAACCGAGATATTTATGTGATGTCGGCAGATGGCGGATCAATTCAGCAGATAACAGCAGATCCTGCGGATGACTTCCAACCAGACTGGTCGCCAGACGGTCGGCAAATAGTGTTTTATTCGAACAAAACCGGACGCGAGGAACTTTATACAGTCTCACAAGTGATTGAAAAATTTGGCTGGAGCATACCAAAACAACTAACATTTGATGGTGGACAGCACGCCAGGTGGTCCAGGGATGGGCGTTTTATTGCTTATACTTCGGGTGGAAAAATTGTAGTTATTTCACCTGAGGATGGCGACACCCGCGTGGTCTTCGGCAATAAAGATCCTGAAAAATTTCCATATCCTTTATATCTCGATTGGTCACCAGACGGCCAGACGATTTACTATAAAGCTTTTGATTCAAAAAGGCGTTCAACTTTCTGGTCAATTTCGGTTTCAGGAGGTACACCAAAACTTCTGGTGCAGTTTGACAATCCTTACCGAAAGTTCAGTCGGACTGAGTTCACCACAGATGGCAAGAGGTTTTTCTTCACGCTAACCGAGAACGATAGTGACATCTGGTTAGCGGAGCTTCTAACGGATAAATAAATGTAAGTTGCTTTTAATGAGAATTAATATAATTTAAGAGGGTCATGATCGGAAAAACAATATCACACTACACACCGTGAGATAAACAACAAGGTGCGGGGTTTTTGTAGCCGGAACGAAGCAGCCGACAATGCTGCATTAATCTCAGAGAAATAATTTCTCACGAGGTTAAATGTCGAGGACACCAGGCTCGAGAGTTACTGGCATTCAACTCCGTTAGGAGTGCAATGTTTATAGTATGAGCGCCAGATAAATCTGCAAAACTCCGTAGGAGTGATATGTGAATTCTTGCAAGGAGATAAATAAATGGCTAACACATACACCCAAATTTATATTCAAATCGTTTTCGCGGTGCAAGGTAGATACAATTTGATCCGCAAAGAACACAAAGGGGAACTGCAAAAATACATAACCGGCATTATTCGGAACAAGAAACAGAAGCTCATTGCCATCAACAGTATGCCGGATCATATGCATGTTTTCATCGGTATGAAACCGAGCATTGCATTGTCCGACTTGGTACGCGACATCAAAAACAATTCATCGACATTCATCAATGAGAAAAAATGGCTACGGAGTAAATTCAATTGGCAGGAAGGATTTGGGGCGTTTTCTTATGGCCATTCACAAATTGACGTGGTGGTGAAGTATATTCAAAATCAGGAGAAGCACCACGCGCGAAAGACGTTCAAAGAGGAATACTTCGAGATGTTGGAGAAATTTAATGTTGAATTCGACATGAAATATCTTTTTAAATGGATTGAGGATGAATGAGACAATGCAGTGCGTTGACATGTCACTCCTACGGAGTTTGGGATATATGGGGCGCCATATTGCTATAAACATTTCATCCCTACGGGATTAGCACGACCGTTTCGAAACCGAAGAGACCGGAGCAAAATAAAACATGACCGGCAAAACCACATCTCACTACAACCTCTTGAGAGAAAAATGAGCAATTCAGTTCTAAAATATAAAAGAGAAATAAAGCAAGGTTATTGAAGATCAAATGAAAAGGTTGTCTAACGGGGTAAAAATCCTCGAAAAACTTGGCGAAGTCCGCCAGCTACCGATGGTTATAAAATTTTTAGCCGTTAACGCTTGCACTCACTGGTATTTCTCAAAGTTGATCCCCAATTCAATAGCCATCGCACGAATCCAAGGTTCATTCGAGTCTTGGAGAAATTAGGATTGGAATAATGATCGTCGGGGCAGAATATTATATTACACACAAAAGATAGGAGATTGGCATATGTTAACAAAACATTTTAGCAGGTTCTTTATTGCTATGATTGCCCTAATTACCGTAGTAGCGCTTGGTCCTGCTTGCAATCGGGCCCCAGAGCCCACGGTTGTGGTTACGGAAGGTGGAACTGAGGGAGATGTGCTTGCCGATGTACGGAAGGGATGGGTTGCGGCATACAATGCCGGGGATGCCTCAAGAATGGCAAGCTATTTCGCCGAGGACGCCGAACTGCTCATTCCAGGTGAACCAACACTAACTGGACGAGATGCGATCGAAGTGATTTTGGTGAAATGGTTAAGCGGCCCTCCGCGGACGTTAGAGATCGTTAAGAGTGATGTACGGTCGGCAGGAGATATGGCAGTTGACCGGGCCATCCGCACGGTTCGGGAAGGCGATTCACCAGATGGTGCAGTTAGAACCGGGAAATATGTGATGGTCTGGCAGAGATGGTCAGACGGAACATGGAAAATTGTTTGGGATATATGGAACAGCAACGCACCAGCTAAGTAAAGCAGTTATTAACCAATTGAATGGTTTAGCAAATTATGATAGGCAAAAAGATTTTACATTACAAAATAATAGAAAAGCTCGGCGAAGGCGGAATGGGCGTTGTCTACAAAGCCGAGGACACCAAACTCAAACGAGAGGTTGCCCTAAAGTTTCTACCGCCGGAGCTAACGCGCGACCCGGAAGCCAAGAAACGCTTTGTGCAGGAAGCTCAGGCAGCTTCAGCGCTCGATCACGCCAACATCTGCACAATCTATGAAATCGACGAAACCGATGAGGGCCAACTCTTCATCGCAATGGCCTGCTATAACGGTGAGACACTGAAAGACAAAATAGAGCGTGGGCCACTGACAATAGAGGAGGCCACAGAGACAACCAAACAAGTTGCAAAAGGCTTATCAAAAGCGCACGCCAAAGGCATTATTCACAGAGACATCAAACCAGCGAACGTGTTGATAACAGAAGAAAATGAAGTCAAGATAATCGACTTCGGATTGGCCCGGCTGTCGGGGCAATCTCGGCTGACCAAGAGCCACACTACGTTAGGAACGATGGCCTACATGTCTCCCGAGCAGGTACGTGGCGAGGAAGTTGACCACCGAACCGACATCTGGTCGCTGGGGATTGTACTTTATGAAATGCTTACGGGCGAACTGCCCTTCAAAGGCGATTATGAGCAGGCAGTGATGTATGCGATTTTGCATGAGGAGCCGCAGCCAATTCTTTTGGATATTCCTGACTATCTTGAATATGTTATTGGCAAAGCGCTGGAAAAAGACCAAAACCAGCGCTACCAACAGATTCAGGAGCTTATCAACGACTTGGAGAACCCGACAGCCTCAAGTGCGACAGTTACACTGCAGGAAAAGTCCATCGTCGTTTTGCCGTTTGAAAACATAAGCTCCGATCCGGAACAGGAATATTTCAGCGATGGATTGACTGAGGAGATAATAAGCGACCTGTCTCAAATCCGAGACCTTCTTGTGATATCCAGAAGCTCCGCGATGACTTTCAAGGGTACTAAAAAGAAAATTGGAGAGATAGCCAAAGATGTAAATGTTCAATATGTGTTGGAAGGAAGTGTAAGAAAAGCAGGAAACAACCTGCGTATCACGGCACAATTAATCGAGGCTGCAAATGATGCGCACCTTTGGGCGGAAAAGTACAAAGGAACACTGGATGATGTATTCGATATTCAGGAGAAAGTCTCGCGGTCTATTGTGGATGCGCTTAAGATGAAATTAAGACCTGAAGAAGATCAGAGACTGGCAGAACGGTCTATAGAAGATGCGCGGGCATTGGAATGTTATTTTAGAGCGAGAAAGGAATTCTGGAATTTTACTAAAGAAAATTTAGAGAGGGCTGTTCAAGATTTAAATAATGGTTTGGAAATTGTCGGAGAAAATGAAATCCTTATTGCAGGTTTAGGGCGTATTTACTGGCAGTTTCATAATGCTGGATTTACGGATAAGAATTATCTTGAATTAGGGGAGGATTGTGTTGAAAAAATTTTCAAATTAAAACCAGACTCTTATCATGGCCATCGTCTGCATGGATTGGTTCAAATAAAACGTGGAAATATTCAGGAAGCGGTAAATCATTTAAAGACAGCTTTAAAATCAGATCCCGAAGACCCTGATGCATTACTTTGGTTATGCGCATCATATGCTTTTGCCGGTAAGCCCGGGCCGATGGAGCCAATTGTAAAAAAATTGCTTGACATAGATCCTCTTACTCCTATTAATCACTGTCTTCCGGGATGGAAGTATTACGTTGAAGGTCGCTTTGAACTTGCATTTAGAACCGTATAGAAAGTATCTGTCAATGGAACCGGATAATCCCGATTTCAGATTTTTTTGTGCAACAATGTCCGCTTACAATAAATTATATGAAGAGGCTTTTTCTCTGTATGACTTAGTAATAAGTGAAACTCCTAATACATTATATTCATGGATGAGTCAATTTATAAAATATGCCATCAAAGGGGATGAAACAAAGGCAATTGCAGCCATGACACCAGAATTAATTAAAATTGCCACTGATGAACTAAGGTATTCATGGGTTATTGCATCAGGTTATTCACTGTTGAATATGAGAGACGAGTCTCTTGATTGGCTTGAACGAGCGGTAAGTCTAGGTTGGTGCGATTACCCCTATTTCAATAAACACGATCCCTTTCTCGAAAACATCCGCGGCGAGGAGCGATTTAAAAAACTCATGGAACGAGTCAAACACGAATGGGAAAATTTTGAGGTTTAAATATGATCGGCAAAACCATATCCCATAACGAAATCCTAGAAAAGCTGGGTGAAGGCGGCATGGATTTGAATCACAATGCACTATAATTCTGAGAAACACCATCGACGATCGATTCGGTTGAAGGGATTCGATTATTGCAGTGCAGGTGCGTATTTTGTAACCATCTGCACATATAATAAACAATGTGTTTTTGGTGATGTAGTAGATGGCAAAATGGTTTTGAATACGTTAGGCAAAGCGGTTGATTGGCATTGGCGAGCAATTACCAATCATTTTAAAAATACGGAATTGAACGAATTTGTGGTAATGCCGAATCATGTACATGGAATTATTCACATAATCAATGATGAATCCGTTGCGTTTGTAGGGGAGAAGCATTCCAGGCACGATGCTGTCATAAATATGAATGTTTTACGTGGGAATGCTTCGCCCCTACGACCCCCCGATTTCACAAAACAAAAACCTATAGGCACAAAACCGCAATCATTGTCTGCAATTATTCAAAATTTTAAATCCATTACATCCCGAAAAATAAACAGAATGAAAAGTTTACCTAATGCCAAATTATGGCAACGTAATTTTTATGAACAAATCATTCGCCATGAGGGCGACTTGAATCGAATTAGCGTCTACATTTCAAATAATCCGGCGAAATGGGAAGAAGACAAAGAGAATCCTGAAAATTGGGAATAGACAAATGTTTAGGAAAACCATTTCACATTATCATATTTAAGAAAAACTCGGCAAAGGCGTCATGGGCGTCATTTACTAAACCTATGACACCAAACGAATGGGAGAAAGGTAGTGTCAAAAGTTTTATGAAAAAATGAAGAGTATTAAAGTGAGAATCAA
>CAZIKB010000201.1:0-7606 GCA_964539665.1 uncultured Cytophagia bacterium | reverse complement strand
TAACGGATAAATCTCGTCTAGGAGCCGGCCATCTTTTGTAGCTGCTGCGGCATGGGTTTGACTTCTGTAGGCGATTTCATCTTGTTCCTCTCTCGAAATCTGCCATTCTTTCGCCATGATTTCTGCATGTTCACCCATGGATAAACCTGTAGAAGGTTCGGCAATAGCCGGAGCTGTCGGTTTAAAATGCCAGGGCCGGATTTTCGCAAAATTGGACAATTTCGATCCAAATGATTTTGTTGTGGCTGCATCTACAAATATCCGCGAAATTTTTTCACCAAAAAGAATAGGCGGATTAGACATGGATTCGGTGCCGCCGGCAATTCCTACTTCTGCACGGCCTTGAATTATTGAATCAAAAATAGCCGTGATCGCGTGGATGCCCGTAATGCAGTTGTTAGATACTGTATGGGCGCGTATTGTAGAAGGCAAAGCGGACTTGAAGACAACTTCACGGGCGATATTAGGTATTTTAGGATCGTAAATTACAATGCCGTAAACCAATTCGTCTATACTTTCGGGATTCACTTTATGTTTTTCAATAAGTCCTTTAACGGAGTGGGTGCCCAGCTCTAACGCAGAGTAATTTTTTAAAATAGTATTAGCTTTAACGAATGGTGTTCTTGCACCAGCAATTACAGCAACTCGTGTCGAATTACTTGCCATTGAAATAGTCCTTTTTTTATACTAATTTGTGTGTGAGCTAAGACTCACATTGTTATAAATATTCCTCAATTCTAACTAAACAGCTATTAATTTAAAAAAATCCTACTGCATGACAACAGGATTTGCTTTTCGGTCATACACTAATTACATTCAATGCCAAATAATTTTAATTAATATTCCTGGTAAACAGCGTGGCCATTTTGTACCATTAAGTCATTGACATTTGTATGATTACCTGTGGTGTCTTTAATCCAGATTTCTGCCAGGTAACGACCATATTTTCCTTTTTGATCTTTCAATGTTTCTAAAAGAATATTTTTGTCGAGAATCTGGCTTCTTAAAAAATCTCTGGCTGCTAATCCAGCTTCCCTTTCTTCTCCTCTTAATTCCGGGGCATTAATTCGAGCCAGACGCAGTTTTTCGTTGTTAACCCATACGCTCAATCCCAGGTCAATATCGGTTCGAACGGTGTCTCCATCGTAGACGTCAACAACTTTTGCATGGTAGTAATAAATTTTGTCTTCCATGAGTTTCCCTCCGGTTTTTTATCATAACTATTTTAAGATTTTTACCGCGAACAGAGTGGAAATGATATTTGCTTGAATATAAAAGTATTTCTGATAAAATCAATATTTTTATTTGTGGATGCAGCACATCGACTTATGAATTGAAATCATAGAATATGATATGAATCATGCAGATGAAACCGCTGTCTGTTTCCTGACATGACTGTTGTTATCAGCATTTCAATTTTATACTTGATTTGAAACTTATTTATAATTAAGTTTTAAATCATGTTTAATCTGAATCAATTAAACTAATATTATATGGAGGAGGTTTTGTCATGAAAGTTTGGAAAGCAGGTGTTTTAAGGGTACTATTTTTTATCCTTTTGCTGACTTTTGTAGGCTGCACTACTCAAAAAGCAGACCTTGTTTTAAAAAACGGCATCATTTACACGGTGGATGAGAAAATTCAAAAAGTTGAAGCTGTGGCAATTGCTGGTGATAAAATATTGGCAGTTGGCAGCAATGCCGATATAGAACAATTGATGGACGCCGGCACCCAGGTTATGGATTTGCAAGGCAAAACTGTCGTCCCCGGATTCATCGATAGTCACTACCATTATATGGGCGTTGGCAACCGTGAATTTCATCTCAACCTGGACGGCACCAAATCTTATCAGGATTTTCTGGATAAAATTAAGGCAGAAGCAGCGAAAAAAGCCAAAGGAGAATGGATTACAGGTAGAGGTTGGATTGAAGAAGATTGGCCGTCCAAAAAATTTCCGACTCGTCAGGATTTGGATAAAATAACGCCGGAAAATCCGGTTATGTTGAGGCGCGCGGATGGACATGCAACAGTCGTCAATTCATTAGCTTTAAAAATTGCTGGAGTTACAAAAGAAACCGAAAATCCACAAGGTGGCCAAATTCTTCGAAACAAATATTCTGGGGAAGCAACGGGCATTTTGTTAGATCGAGCTATGGGATTAGTAGGAAAGCATGTGCCGCCTGATACGAGCATTGAAATGATGCAGCAGTATGCTAAAAAAGCCAATGATCTTGCCATCGCCTACGGATTAACCCAGGTACACGATATGGGGACAAACTGGCAAACTGTAGATTTGTGGAAAGACATGTACGAAAAAGGTGATTTAAAAATTCGTTTATATGCGAGCATTCGGGGGCCTGGAAAAGACGCCGATCTACTTTTAAAGGAAGGTCCTCAAATTGGCTTGTTTGATCATCGATTAACCGTTCGCACCATAAAAATAACCCAGGATGGAGCTCTGGGATCTCGCGGGGCAGCTCTGTTACAGCCTTACAGCGATGCTGAAACATCGGGTTTTCTTATTCATAAAGATGAAGAGATTTACCCGACTATCAAAAAGGCTCTGGAAAACGGTATTCAGATATTTATTCATGCCATTGGGGATCGAGCCAACCGCAACGTACTGGACCTTTACGAACAAGCTATGCGAGAAGTACCCAATGAAAACCGTTCTGTAAAGAATCCACGCTTCCGTATTGAGCATTCACAGATTGTAGCCCTGGATGATATGGAGCGTTTTGCGAAATTAGGCGTCATTCCCAGCATGCAGCCGAGTCATGCAATTGGCGATTTGCATTTTGCGGTCCGTCGATTGGGTTCAGATCGGATGACACAAGGTTATGCCTGGCGAACATTTATCGATCTGGGCTGTTATATCCCCGGCGGTTCTGACGCACCTGTGGAAGAAGGCAATCCCATGATTGAGTTTTATGGCGCGGTTGCTCGCAAAGATACAACTGGTTTTACGGCCGAAGGCTGGCATCCAGAGTTAAAAATGACCCGTGAAGAAGCCTTAAAATCGCTGACTATTTGGGGAGCAAAAGCGGCTTTTGAAGAGGATATCAAAGGCTCGATAATTCCTGGTAAGCTCGCTGATCTGGTTGTGTTAGATAGAGATTTAATGACTGAACCCGAAGAAAGGTTGTTTGACATAAAAGTGCTGATGACGATGATTGGTGGAGAGGTTGTTTATGAAAGGGATGGCATGCTTTCGGCAAAAGATTGATGAAACAGTTAACTGAAAAATGGCTATAGTATTAATTAATTTAAGTTAAAAACCAGGTAAGTGTGAAACACGTTGATCTTAATTATTAAAATTATCATTTTTAAAAGGACGTCGGAAAGTTATCGTACAGAATAGATTTCCGACGTCCTTAATGTAAATTCATGAAATATTGCGACGACAGATTTAATTACCAACGCCGCAAAACCCGTGTCGTAATGATAGGCGAAATTGGCATCGGTGGTAATAATCCCATCCGCGTGCAGTCCATGACCATCTCGGATACTCTGGATACAAAAGCCACGGCAGACGAAATTATTCAACTTGTTGAGGTTGGCTGCGAAATTGTTCGCGTGACGGCTCCCTCTATTCGAGAAGCCGAGAACATAAAAAATATCAAAAATGAGTTGAGTAAACACGGTGTAAAAGTACCGCTGGTGGCCGACATCCATTATACTCCTAATGCGGCACTAATAGCGGCTGAGTACGTGGAAAAAGTGCGCATAAATCCCGGTAATTATGTGGATAAAAAGAAATTTGAGCAGCGTGAATATTCAGACGAAAAATACCTTCAGGAATTGCTGCGCGTTGAAGAAAAATTTAAACCGCTGGTTCTAAAATGCAGGCAGTTAGGCCGGGCTATGCGAATCGGCGCCAATCACGGCTCCCTCTCTGACCGCATCATGAACCGATATGGCGACACTCCGCAAGGCATGGTTGAATCTGCGCTGGAATTTGTTCGCATCTGCCAGAAGTACGATTTTCACGATATAATCCTTTCTATGAAGTCGTCTAATCCGAAGGTAGCGATTCAGGCCTATCGCCTTTTAGCGGCGCGAATGAATGAACTCGGCATGGACTACCCTTTCCATTTAGGCGTCACCGAAGCTGGCGGCGGCGAGGAAGGCAGAATTAAATCAGCCATTGGAATTGGAGCCCTTTTGGAAGACGGCATCGGCGATACCATTCGGGTTTCTTTAACTGAAGACTCGATTGCTGAAATACCCGTGGCTTTTCAAATTGTCCAACAATATAATGACCTCATCAACACGGCCTTGCCTTCTTTAAATTCTTTTGAAGCTGGGAAAAACGGCAGAACCGTAAAGCTGCCAGATTCTTTTGAGTATGTTCGCAGAAATACTCTGGAATGCGATCTGGTTTTTCACCAAATTGGCAGCAAGCACCCGCCGCGAGTTGAGATGACGCTTTTTGAATCGTTCAGTAATCTTAAAACCGCCGTTGGGAAAATTGCAGAAATGTCTGGTCAAAATGAAAATGGCAAACTGGCCTTATTAGAACAGAAGCATCAAGAATCAGAACTCAAATGTGAGACGGTTCATATTCAGCTTCGAACAGTTGAAGAATTGATTCAATTGTCAGAATTTAAAGAAAAATTGCGGGCTGAAGAAATTGATATTGCAATAGCTGTATATTTTGCTGATATTCCAGACGCTGCTTCCGAAGTGTCTAAATCAGCCGAGCGTCTGGTTTATTCCCCAGGGCCGGACTCAAATAGTCTGGAGGTGCAGAAAATAATCCAGGCTGCACAGCTTTTTGACAGGGCTGTTGAATGGGCGATTCCGATGCCCAAAGGGGGTTTTCTAAACGATGAGAGCCAGATGATGTCGTTAGAACAATCTATTGATTTGGTTCTGAATGTCTGTAAAGAAACTGATTGTTGGAACATTCTATTCTCATTATCTGCTGAGGATGCGATTGTTTATCCATACCGTTATCTGGCAGCCTGTCTGGATGCTCTGGGGGCGAATATTCCCCTTCTTTTGCGATATACCTCGAATCAAAACTTTGACACAATTTTATTAGATGCATCAAACCAACTCGGCGCTTTGCTTTGTGATGGCATTGGAGATGCAATTCATATTGATGCTAATTTATCTTCAAATGAATTACTGCGATTAAGTTACAACATATTACAGGCGACGCGTCTGCGAATTTCCAAAACAGATTATATCTCCTGTCCTTCCTGCGGCCGAACTCTATTCGATCTCCAAACAACCACTGAGCGAATTAAGTCTAAAACTGGTCATTTAAAAGGCGTCAAAATCGCCATAATGGGCTGCATCGTTAACGGTCCCGGTGAAATGGCCGATGCGGATTTTGGCTATGTTGGCGCCGGCCCCCAGAAAGTCAACCTGTTTGTCGGTAAAGAATGTGTGAAGCGAAATATTCCGGAAGATATGGCAGACTCGGAGTTGATTGAGCTGATTAAAGCGCACGGGAAGTGGGTGGAGCCACAGCGTACGTTTGAATGACAGAAAAGCTGGTTTGCTTGGATTTAACTGGTGAACTTTATAGTTAGTAGATAAATAAACCAGGATTGGATTTGAGGACTTAGTGTAAAATTACTTTTTCCAATAACGTAAGGATAGCTAAAATATTGATAATTGTGTTATTCCCTCAAATTTTTATCACGATGTCTTTACTTTAAACATTTCAAAGACCTTCTATAATTTATTTCCAATTTTATATTATATATTATTTGACATTCTCACACAAATTCGTTAATTATTGGTAACAAATCTGTGTGAAGGGCTGAAAGAATTACATTTTAAGACTGAATTCGATAACCGCATTCCGATTTTCTGTTAGCCGTATTTGAAGCCTGACTATCATTACTGACACTCGGACCCTACTGTAACTGCGAGACACGGTTTAAGATTTAACTGTTCTATAATCTGAGTTTACAGCATTATACTATCAATTTTATAATTTCATTATTATTATAAAATTTTCATTAATTCCTATTTCTAAGATTATTAATGCTTAACAGATAAATGAAGACAATCGACGATTTATTGATTGCCGCCAGAAGCGGTAATAAAAACGCTGAAAATCAACTTTTTTCAAAATTGCGTGCAAGGATTTTGAATTTGGTGCAATATAAATTACGGAACGTCAGAAAGCATTCCTCGGAGGTTGCTCAGGATGTGGAGGACATCGTTGAAGAAAGTATGTTGACTATCCTTCAAAAATATAAAACTGAAAAGTGCCCGTATGGTTTTATGGCCTGGGTGCATAAAATTGTCTGGTACAAAGTAGGCAATTACATTCGAATAAGGAAGAAAAAGGTTTATAGTGATATTGATGAAGATAGCCTTGCGGATGATCCTGAAGATTCACCAGAGCAAATTGTAGTAGCGAAGGAATTTGATGAACTTATTCACAGAGCTTTAAAAAACTTGAAAGGTACTTGCAGAGAAATTATAAAGGCGCTAATTGATGTAAGAATAAAGGCCTACATAAAAAAACGCAAACAAGAAGGAGACAGTGAAGGAAATATTTACTGTCAAATTCACCGCTGCCGAAAACGATTTATGCAACTGCTTATAGAAGAAGGCTTTGAAGTATGAAATGCACGAATGAAGAGACCGGCCAATTAATTAGTTTGTATGAATTTGGCCAAATTTCTGAAGAACAAAAAAAGTTATTTGAAACGCATCTTTTAGAATGCGACGCCTGTTTTCAGAATTTCCACAATCTGTCTCCTGTGGTGGAAAGAATGCGAGAGAATCCTGAATTTTTCCGTTCGGCTTTGGAAGAGTCCGAACAACTTTCTTTTTTGGGAGGAATTAAAAATTGGTTGTCAAAAGCTGTTAGCAGTGGAGGTGAATATTTGGTGCCTGTACCTGCCTGGGGCAAAGCTGCTGTGCCAGCAGGGATTGTCATTGCGGTTTTGCTTTTATTCATCATGCAACCGTCTATGCCGCTCTCTGACTTAGCCAGGATTGAGCCTGTACCTTACCGAGCGTTGCAGTTGAAAGGAACCATGGGGGCTACTGAAGCTGAACAGTTGTTTGAGGAAGGGATGGAATTTTATGTTGAAAGAAAATATGAGCAAGCTGTGGAGAAATTATCTCTTGCTGTTGAGAAAAATCCAGAGAATCTCAGTTTTCAATTTTATACAGGGCTGATTTATTTACTGTTAAAAAAAGAAGATGAAGCCATTGGACATTTTGAGAGAGTCATTGAATTGGGGGGCAATTCGCTACAGGAGAAGGCGCATTGGTATTTGGGGAATGCCTATCTTTTGAAAGAGGATGGGCAGAAGGCTTTGAATGAATTTGAGAAGGTGGTGGAAATGGTGGGGGATTATGAGTGGGAGGCAAGGGATTTGCTCGATAAAATACATTCGATGATGAAATAATTTTATTCACAAATATCGTGGTGGGTGCAAGGATACTCAATTTCATGCAATACATTAATAGTGAAGGTTCCAATTGGATTTAATTTAAGATATCTGATTAAGGTCTTATGGCAATAAATTAGGAGGCGAAGATTATGAATAATTTAAAAGAAAACACAAAAGTAGTAACTAACATTTCTCACTTCAAATTAACGGAACAGCAGTGATATTGACATTAT
>CAZIKB010000200.1:0-7859 GCA_964539665.1 uncultured Cytophagia bacterium | reverse complement strand
ACGTCAAGCCTGGGTACGGGATGGTTTGGAAATAAGTTCGCTTTTCTTACCGGCGGATTGTGGGTAGATGTATTTAAAATTCCCAATCTGGATTTGAGATTTGAGTATGCGCGCACAAGGCCATTTGTTTATTCGCATAGATCCTCTATAAACGTATTTAGCCATTTTTCTACTGGTTTAGGTCACTGGATGGGGCCAAACGCGGATGATATTTATTTACGCATGGAGTACAGGTTTTCAAAAAGTTTCTTCGTGGCCTTTGATTTTGAATCTTTTCGACATGGAGCGAATGAGCCTGGCAGGAATGTAGGCGGTGATATTAACCTGGATAACTTTTCGGAAAACGAGCAGTACTTTGAATTTTTGGGTGGCATCCGGGAACGAAGAAATTGCTTCGGATTGGCAGTGAACTATGAATTGTTGAGAAATCTCTATTTAGGTTTAAATTTCAACTCCGCATCCTCTCGAAACATGCTGCTGCGAGATGGTCTGCGGGGTTCTGTGAGTAGAAGTGAAATAGCTTTTAATTTTAGTTTAAATCGGTGAATAGGGTATAAGGGAATATGGAGGAAGAAATGAATGAGTACAAGGAATCAAAAAACATAATATTGGCAGTCGAAGAGCCTTGTGAAAATTATGATGTAAATCGTGATTTTGTATCGCTGCATGCCTGGAAGAAAGCGCGTGATGTGAAATTGTACTTCTATAGAAAGATACTTCCGAAATTACCTCCGGATGAGAAATATAATTTGGATATTCAAATTAGAAAAGCATCTGTAAGTACAACGGCAAATATTTCAGAAGGATATGGACGATTTCATTATAAAGAGGGAATCCAGTTTTACAGAATTTCACGAGGTTCGCTTTATGAATTAAAAGATCATTTAATTAGTTGTTATGATTTTGGTTATTTATTCAAAGAGTTGTTTGATGAAGGTGTTGAGTTAATAGAATCAGCTAAAAGAGATTTAAACGGATTTATCAATTTTGTTAAAAGAAAAATAAAATGATTAGATCCTGGGTGTCAGCTTAGTGGATAAGCGATTATGAGTAGAGCTCGAATTATGCTCTAACGTATACCTTATACCGTATACCATTAAACTTATACTTTAAACAAGACATTTGCTTTGTATTAACAAACTGTATTTACAAAAATACTCAACGGGAGAAAACAATGATTAAAATACCTCAAGCCAATTTAAAGGCGCAATATGAAACCATCAAGGACGAAATCCATCAGGTAATGGACGAGGTTATCGAAAACACGCAATTTGTTCGCGGTAAGTCGGTAAAAGCATTTGAAGAGGCGTTTGCCCGTTACTGTGAAACCGATTATGCGGTTGGGGTTGGCAACGGCACCGACGCCCTGCTGTTAGCTTTAAGAGCAGTGGGAATCGGCCCCGGCGACGAAGTCATAACCGTTCCTTTCACATTTACCGCAACTGCCGAAGCCATACATTGGGTGGGAGCGAAAGTGGTGTTTGTCGATATTAATGCTGAGAATTATACCATAGATGTACAGCAAATTGAAGACAGTATTACAGACAAAACCCGTGCAATTATGCCCGTCCACCTTTATGGCCACCCGGCGGATATGCAACCAATATTAAATATTGCCAAAAAGTATGATTTGAAAGTTATTGAAGATGCTGCTCAGGCACATGGTGCGCGATATAAAAACCAGAGGGTGGGTTCAATGGGGCATGTGTCCGGTTTTAGCTTTTATCCGGGCAAAAACTTGGGCGCCTATGGCGATGCCGGCGGCGTCACAACCAACGATCCTAAAATAGCTGAAAATATCCGGAAATTAGGAGATCACGGCTCTTCTAAAAAATATGCTAATGACATGTTGGGCTTTAACAGCCGATTAGATGGATTGCAAGGAGCCGTCCTGGGCGTCAAACTGAAGTACTTAGATAAATGGAATCAAAGGCGCCGGGAAATTACTAAAATCTATAATCAAGCGTTTCAAGACCTGAAAGAGATGGCGCTGCCTGGAGAATCGCCCTGGGCTGAGCCAGTTTATCATCTTTATGTGGTGCAGGTAGACAATCGGGATGCACTGAAACAAAAGCTAAATGACGCGGGTATCGGAGCGGGTATTCACTATCCCATTCCGTTACATCTGCAGAAAGCTTATGAGTTCATGGGACTGCAGAAGGGCCGCTTTCCGGTTGCTGAACGAGCGGCAGAACGGGTTTTGAGCCTGCCTAACTATCCTGAGATGACCAATGACGAGTTGGAGTATGTGGTGAAAAAGGTGAAGGAGTTGGTAATTTAGATAAACCTGCGAGTGGCGTACATAAATATTTTAGCATCCTCTGAATAAAGGATGGTAATCCAGCTTGGGGTCGTCCTAAAAGCCACGTTGTCATTCCCGCATTTTTTAAGCGGGAATCCATAAGTTGTTGTTTTTCTGGATGCCCGATTACAACATTCGGGCATGACAAGTCACGTTTGGCAGCTTCATTAAGAGGAGAAAGATATGACAAAGAGAAAATATACTAAACTCATACATGAAGGGCAATATGTAGCTGAGGTAGATATTGAATTAATCGACACGGATGAAGGCTGGTCACCATATTTGTCTTTAGAAGAGGCACAAAAGTTAGACGATGTACGAGCAGCATTGCGTCGTGGGGATTTAAAGACAGCGACCAGAAATGCCCGAGTATTTAGTCTAAAACCTGTTGAAATTTAATACTTTGGTGTGAAAAGAGTGATGGTCAGGTATTCACTATTCGTAACTATGAATTTGGGGGATTGTAAAAAGGGCCGCTTTCCGGTTTCAGAACGAGCGGCAGAACGGGTTTTGAGCCTGCCAAACTATCCTGAGATGACCAATGACGAGTTGGAATATGTGGTGAAGAAGGTGAAGGAGTTGGTATAGAGGTAGAATGTAATTTTACTTTCACCAGGAAGTTTTGAAAATAATCATGCAAAGCGGTCTAATTAGAATAATTAGAGCTTTATTACGTCTCCCAATTCGTCTCGTGAAAATGGGTAGACTGGTAGGTATATCTCAGACACTGAAATTTGGTCTTTACTGGTTTTTCAATAAACCGAGGATAATTTTAACTCCTCGCGGTTTTGCATGTCCTGTTTTCTGTCGGCCTAAAACCAGTGATATTTTTCCAATGTGGCAAGTTTTTGGAATTAAAGAGTTTGATATTGCTCAATCGTTTACTCCTGAAATAATAATTGATGCAGGTGCAAATACTGGATATGGGTCTGTGTTCTACGCCGCAAAATTTCCTCATGCTAGAATCTTAGCGGTAGAACCGGATTCAGAAAACCTGGAAATGGTCGAGTTGAACTTGAAGCCTTTCCCGAATGTGCAGGTAGTCCACGGGGCAATCTGGTGGCGGAACACTGACCTGGTTATAAAAAATCCAAAAGCTGACTACTGGTCTTTCCGTGTTTGTGAGGCAGAATCGTCAGAGATAAATTCAATTCCTGGTTTTACGATTCAAACATTGCTTGACAATTATGGCCTCAGTCATGTTGACCTGGTAAAAATGGATATCGAAGGGGCCGAGGGCGAGTTATTTCGAAAGGGTGATTTAGAATGGTTAGATTTGTGCAGAGTTTTAGTAATTGAGGTACATGGAGATAGTGCTTTTAAGATTGTCGATGATACCATGAAAAAACGAGGATTTATTTGCAAGCGGAAAGGGGAGAAATTAATTTATAGTTGCTTAAAGACAAGCAATGTAGAAAGAGGTGGTTTAGAGGTAAAAGAACTTGTTCTGTAAAATAGAATTACTCTACATTTCTTGTTTCAAGATTTGTAAGATTGGTGAACGAAAGTTAAATATAATTATCTTCCATTGGTGATGAGTTAAAGTATGAAATTATTTTTCAAAAATATTTTACCGTCAAGTATGAAGCATTTCTTATATAAGACGGGGTGTTTTCTGGTTAAGGATTTGGATGAATATGGTTTGGTTCATCCTTCTATGGAATGGAGTATTAACAATTTAAAAAAGTTGGGTTATAATCCTCGTTCAATTGTTGATATAGGTGCATATCAAGGGAAGTGGACAGAAATGGTTAAAACTATTTTCCCTACATCGCGAGTTTTGATGATTGAGGCTCAAAGTGATAAAGAAATTTACTTAAAAAAGGTAAAAAAGCAATTTGGGAAATCTGTAGATTATTGTTTAAATCTTTTAGCTAGTAAGAGTAACGAACAAGTAGTTTTTAATGAGATGGAATCAGGTTCTTCAGTATTGGAAGAGCAGAGCTCAATTCCTCGTAAAAAGATTACCTGTCAAACACAAACTCTTGATTCTATTACTTCTAAATTTGATTTCAACAATACCGACCTGTTAAAGTTGGATGTTCAGGGCTATGAATTAGAAGTGTTAAAGGGTGCTACAAAAACATTAAATAGTGTAAACGTGATATTGATGGAAGTAGCGCTTTTAAGAATTAACAAAGGCGCTCCTGTGATTAATGAAGTTTTAAGTTTTATGGAACAAAAAAATTTTGTTCCATACGATGTTTGTTCATTAATCCGGCGGCCTCTCGACCATGCATTGTGGCAGATTGATATGATTTTTGTTCGGGAGAATTCCCACTTGCTTAGAGTGCACAAATATAATTGAGTTATTTAAACTAAAAGCGAATTTCTTTTGGCTAAATGATGTAATAAATTAGTTGTTAAGCTAATCAGAAAGAAAATCTGTGCGGAAATATAACGTATTACAAATTGCTCCTAAACTTGATTTGGGAGGTACAGAAAAAACACTCCAACTTTTCTCTCAACAATTGAACAAAGATCTTTTTAACGTTATTGTTTGCGGGTGGGTTGAGGGAGGAATAAGAGCAGAACAGCTTAAGATCGAAGGATTTAAAGTATATTGTACTAACAACGATAAACAGAAGTTAATTAAAGTGATGAAGGGTGAGAGGATTAACATAGTTCACGTTCATCGCTCAGGATTTGGAGATAATTTTGTAATTGAAGCCGCCTATGAAGCTATGGTTCCAGTGATTATTGAAACAAATGTTTTTGGACGTATAGATGAAACTTCCTGGGGAAAATATATTGACTGTCACATCTTTATAAGCAAAATGTGTGCTCTTCGCTATAAACACTGGCTTGGAATACCTTGGAAGTCTTTCTCTCAACGACATCGAGTTCTTTATTATCCCGTTAATCTCGCAGAGATTGATGAAAATAGGCTGTCTTCTGAAAGGATAGCCCAATTGAAAAGACAATATGGGATACCATTAGATGCCCCTGTTATTGGAAGAATCGGAAGACCAGATCTTGCAAAATGGCCTGCACCATACTCAATTAAATCAATACTTTGCGAGTTGATTAAACTTGTTCCAAATGTTAAAGTCGTATTGATGGGCGCCCCAAAAAAGATTCTTGAGAGTCTTTCGGAAAGTTTTGAGCTTGCTAATACTATTGTTTTACTTGATCCTTCTCCCAGGACGGACAAAGTGATTGAATTTTATTGTTTGATTGATGTTCTTATGCACTCAGCCAAAATCGGGGAAAGCTTTGGGTTAGTGATTGCTGAAGCAATGGCATTGGGAAAACCAGTTGTCACAAAGTCAACTCCTCTTCATGATAACGCTCAGGTAGAATTAGTTGATCATGGTAATAATGGGTATATTGCATATAATGAGAAAGCTTTTGCTGAGGCAATAACCGACTTGCTCCTGAATGATAATAAACGACAAGAAATGGGTCAAAGGGCTCGTAAAAAGGTAAAGAATTACTATGATGTATGTAATGTAACAAAACAACTGGAAAGTCTCTATTTGGAATTTTTGCAAAAAAAGGGCATTCAAGTTGATTTATCCATATTGGAAGATTATCAACAGTTTACCCTAGCCTCATTACCGGACAAAATGATGAGGTTTGAAGAAGAGTATGAGACACGAGTGCGGACGTGTTGGGGAAATCCAAACTGGGTAGAAATTTTTGGATATGAGTACTTATTCCGCTATCATTTCCCTAATAAACTGGTACGCAAAATGAAAAAAATGCTCAGGTATTAACTAAATACTAAAATAATGCAAAGACAGAAAATGGAGTATAAGATTTTTTGTTTCGCAGGAATTCCAAATAATCATGTGCTTGAATTGTTCCGCAAGGAAGAATAAAGTTGCACTGGAATAAGAAATTTTTTCAGAAAAAGGATATTATAGTAAAGTTGTCCCTGGAGGCTGGTTCTGAACTTGGAGCTGATTTAAAACTTCATAATCACCAAGCAAAAAGGTCGCTGGACAAGTTGGTTCCACAGATTGCCAAGGGAGCGGGTATAACTTTTTTCGGAGATTTTTTGGGCAAAGGGATAAACTTTGTGAGTCAGATTGTAGTGGCAAGAATGTTAGGGATTGAACTGTTTGGTCTTTATGCCCTGGGCCTGGTCGTATTTAATGTGGCTCAAACTTTATCAATGATTGGGTTGTCACAGGCAGCCATCAGATTTGTATCCATTTTTTACGGCGAAGGGAATAAAGCGGGAGTGAAAGGCACGATTGTTCAATCCATAGGATTGCCTTTTCTGCTAGGAGGAATCTTAGGGCTTGTTTTGTTTATCAGTGCTGGCAACATAGCCAATGCATTTAATAGCCCAGAGCTGGCCAATGTAATTAAGATAGTTTCTTTTGGAATTCCATTCATGTCAGCAATGATGGTGGCCATTGCTGTCACAAGGGGCTTTAAGAAGATGCACTATTTTGTGTATGTGAAGAATTTTTTCCATCCAATTATAAACTTGGCTTGTGTTGGAATTCTGTACTGGTTTGGATTCAAGCTTCTCGGGGCAATTTCAGCGTGGATTCTTGCTGCAGTTTTGGGTTTTATGATAAGCATCTATTTCGTAAAAAAAGAGTTTCCTGAGTTTTTTAAAGTAAAAGCAAATTATGCGTCAAAAGAAATACTAAAATTCTCAGTTCCTCTAGTGCTGGTCGGATTTTTACAAATGCTAATGATCCGCACAGATGTTTTAATGTTGGGATGTTTTCAGTCTTCAGTCGAAGTAGGGATATATAATGCAGTAAGCCAAATCATAATGCCCTTGTTAATGATCTTAATGGCATTCAATTCCATATTTTCTCCTATTGTTGCTGATTTTCATAATAGAAAGAAATTAAATGAGCTTAACCATCTATTCAAAATAGTTTCAAAGTGGATATTTCTGCTTACATTACCAATCTTTATCATAATGGTTATTTCTGCAAAAGAGGTTTTGAATATATTTGGATTGGAATTTGTTCCTGGTTCGAAAGCATTATTGATTTTGGGTGTGTTTCTCTTCCTGAGTACTATTTTGGGACCAGTTACGGAAACTTTAATTATGTCTGGTAGGCAGAAAATTGAATTTTATAACACTCTCGGTGGGTTCATAATGAACTTAGTTTTGAATTTTTTATTGATACCTAAATTTGGAATTGTAGGAGCAGCTATTGCAACCGGAATAAGTTTATTGTCTTTGCATTTAGTTAGATTGTTTGAAATTATTTACTATCTGAATTTGTGGCCATTTAGTAGAAAGTATTATAAGGGATTGTGTGTTGGATCTGCGGTCGCTTTGTTGGCTATTATTGTTAAATCAGGTATAACAAGTTTAACATATTTACCATCTTTAATCCTCACCACGGTCGTAGTTTTTAGTTCTTTCATCGGTATGGTATGGCTTTTAAAGTTCGATGAAGAAGATGAGTTAATTTTCATGGTTATTAAACAGCGAGTACAAAGTGTATGGTGATGAAAGTTATTGTCAAAGTATTGAATTCATTCTGACAAAGTTGAATTTCAAAAATAGAGAGGATATAATTTATGAGTGCGCCAAGCAAAGCTAATATAGGCAAGCCGGACAATCCGGCACGTG
>CAZIKB010000199.1:0-7864 GCA_964539665.1 uncultured Cytophagia bacterium | reverse complement strand
ATGCTTTTGATGTTAAAATGGAATGGCGAATTAGCTATACTTTGTTAACAATGCCCTTAAATTTACAGCCGAAACTTATTATAAAATTTTAGATGATTTAGTCGTCAGGCCCGACCGGGGAAATTATCACTTTTCCAATATCGGAGATGGCTGGGCGGCAGGAATGGATTTGAGCCTGGTAAAACGGTTTGTGAATAAATTCTATGGTCAGGTGAGCTACTCTTATTCATTAAGTAAAAGAGACGATCATAATGGCGAAGGAAAATACAATTCAGATTTTAATCAACCGCATATTTTTAATATTCTCGGCGGGCGCCAGTTTAACAAAGAATGGTCTGTTTCTGCTAAATGGAAATATGCCACCGGTCGTCCGATAGATTCATACAATATTCATGCGGATGTTCATAATAACTCCGATCATTTAAGGTATTCACAAGAGGTTATTTCGAATAACACATACCGTCTGGATGACATTCATAGTTTAAATTTCAGAATAGACTATCGAAAACAATTTTCATCAAGATTGGCTTTGATCTCATATCTCGATATTATGAATGTCTATGGTCGCAAGAATCCTTATGATGAAAATTTTGTTGAGAAAAGCGGTGAGGTTGAACCATTAGGATTAGAGACATTACCCATTCTTGGTTTGAAGTTGGAGTTTTAAATAATAAGACAAAAGCGACATGAGAAGAGGATATAATTATAAAACCACAGGGATCACAGAAGGTGTATTCTCTGTGCGTTCTGTGGTTAATTTTTTACAATAATTAATAAGGAGACAATGATGTGTCAACACATGATCAGAAAAAATCAGCAAGAAAAACATTCTGGACTATTGCGCTCTTTTATGGGCTGATCGCCTTTGAATTTTTTTATATGGCCGGTCCTTTTGGGATCTATTTCTATTCCATCTACAAGCCCGGCTTGAACTTCCTTAACCAGGTACCAGGGATGGCCTGGCTCATCAGTTTCTTTCTGCCGCATGTTGTGGTGGATACGTCTTCCACAATCGTGAATCTGCATAATATAGCCGGCGCTGTGTTAGCTATTCTTGGTTTTTTGATGTTTTGTATGGGAGCGGGCCAGGTGTATTATTTCAAATTAAAGAAGAAGGGGGCTGTGACAGGAGGGATCTACAATTATATCCGGCATCCCCAGTATGCTTCATTTGCGCTCTGCAGTTTCGGTTTATTGCTTCTCTGGCCGCGCTACCTGGTCCTCGTGATGTTCGTAACAGTGCTCTTTGCCTACTACTTTCTGGCAAGGTTGGAAGAGCGGGAATGCGAAGAAAAGTTTGGTCAATCTTACGTTGAGTATAAAAACAGAACCCAGATGTTTCTGCCATTCAAAATACCATGGACAGATAAACTGCTTGATATACCTCCTCAACCACGGATTGGAAAATGGCTGTCTGTGATGACTTTATATGCTCTGACCATCCTGCTTTCTCTGGATCTGGCGCAAAGATTACAATCTCTCTCACTGAACAGTCTGTATGCAGTCTATTTAAAAGATTCCGCTTATATCTCTGTGACTAAAATCGACCAGGAAAATATGGCAAACCTCATCGAAATAGCCCTGGCTAATGAAGACATTCAGGCCTGTATTGATAACGTAAAGGGCAACGCAAACACAAAATTTCTCAACTACCTGCTGCCAGCAGAGTGGTATATCTCGGAAATTCCCATGAATATCGTTGAATGCAATTCCGAGCACTTTCTACAGTCATCAAATGATTATAATAAAAATTTCTACAAGATCATTTTCACCAAAGCAAACTTGCGAACAGACCAGAATTTCGAAGGCAAAGAGTTACTTGTAAATACCATTAACATAACACCAATTGTTGAAGTATGGCTTAATGTTTCTCAACAGAAAGTTGTTGACATTAAACAGCCCCCTGAAACGATCATGTACGAGAACGTGCCGGTGCCGGTTTATTAGTATTGAAATCATACCTGAAGAAACATCGGTATTTAGCTTTCTTATAAAACTATTTATTAAATTGATAAGTATTGGAGGAAAAATATTATGACTTGCCCAAAGAAAATATTTATTATCACTTTATTGATGTTATTGCCTGCCAGTCTGTTACTTGCACTTAACAGTGGCAAAGAACGAAAATCGAATTTCGTAAATGCCATTACCGGTCTTGGCAAAAATATTATTGAAAGTTACTCGGGATGGAATTCACTGTATCACATTGCTGGGGTTGGCCTGACCTATTTTTTGGTGAAAAATGATTATGATGCTTCAATGCTTAAAGCAACTTCAAAAATGGATGAGAATACCAGTGTAGCTATAGGTTTTCCGGGAATAATGCTGGGTTACATTGCACCAATGGCAGTACCGGCTACCATGTATTTTGCTGGAAGAAAAAATAATCGAGAGCTCCAAATTGCTTCCTATGCTGTTATGCAATCGCTGGGGGTTGCAGTAGTCGCCAATGGTTTACTCAAGGCAGTTACCGGACGGAGGCCGCCTGATCCCGATCATGAGAATAAGGAAAAATTAAGCAGGCAGTTCAGGTTCGGTTTTCTCAGGGGAGGACTGCATTATGGCTGGCCGTCGGGTCATCTCATGGCAAACATGGCGATGGCCTCGGCGCTGACTGCCTATTATCCCGAAAAAACCTGGCTTAAATTTTTATCATACGGATATGTTTCCTATGTAACCGCTAGCGTCCTGATTGACGAACGGGGAGATGTTCACTGGCTTTCAGAAGTAATAGCCGGCGGGTTGATGGGATACGTCATCGGTACCACAGTGGGGCGCAATTTTTATAAATTACGGCAGAATAGGAATAAAACTGCCTGCAAAGATGGGGACGGTTCTACTTCTATCCACTGGTTTCCGCTCATTAGTCCTGAAGTTAGCGGTGTGACTGTCGGTATTAGTTTTTAAGCGTTTAAACGTTACCGAGGATAATAGCACTGATATGATTTTCTTAAGCGGTCAATGTTTTTTTTATAAACTTAAAGCTGACGTTCAGGTATAACTCTTATCCCGATTTTCAAAAACAATACTCAATCATTCGGGTCCGATATAAATGGAAGATGCAATTACTTAAATTGAATATTTATAAACGCAAATTCTGCATTTACCGTCAAATACACAAAATAATTTTATTGTAAATTTCTTTCACTTTTATTCAATTTAATTATCCGGTCTTATGATGAATACGTTTGTTTGTACAAAAAAAAGATGTTTTCTCACTTTGGGATAAATTGTGAAATTGTTTGGGATGTGGTCATCAACAAATTCCCGGCGTTTCAGAAAGCGGTTCAACAAATCCTTGAAATAGAGAGAAATGACTGAAGTATTGATGAATTTACCATTCAAACAGATTAAAATTTAGTAGAAAAGGTTAAACGTTTTTATCTCTTATATCCTCGGCGTCCTCTACGCTCTTCGTGGTTAATATTAATAATTGTGAAACTTAAACCAAATAACTTTTTGTTTTAAAAAATTTCTTGACAAGCATGTAAATAATTTGTATCTAATTTCATAAAATAATATGGAAGTGTCGGGGCCTGAGATGAATTTGACTCATAAACTTTAGATTTCCAACCAGCTGAATACAGAAACGTGTTCCGAGTTTATTTCTTAATATAATGAAGTTAAGGCTTGGACGATAGATTAGTAATTTAGGGAAATAACGGTGTTCAGAAATGGAAACTTGTTCCTAATAATAGACACTTTTGGGGGCATTATTTTGATGGTTAATAAAATGTTATTACCGTAAATCTTATCGATTGCAGTTATATATATAGTTATCTAAAGCAGCTAATAATCAAATCAACTAAATACACTCTTAACTATTGTAGGAAGTAAAAATGAGTGAATTAAAAATCGGATTTTTGACAGGTGTCAATTTCGAAGGCAACACTACATCTCGAGGTGCTATCTTAATCACCGACTCTCAAACAAAACCCTTAGAGTTTCGAGTTACAGCCCCAATCAGGCCAACCTCGTTCCAGAAAACCTTGTATGGAGAAATACTTGGCGAGGAGATTTTTGTCGAGCTAATAACGCTACCTCTTGTGCGAACAATTAAAGAAAAACCAGTAGTAATATTGGTTCGCGATCCCTTATTCTTAGGTGCCAACTTAAAACAGGATATAAGGATTGTGAGAATCTACAAAGAAGATGAAATTAGTTTCGGTAAGAATAACGAGAGTGTTTCAATAAACTCGTTAAGTGGTAAATATGAACCGATTTTGCTCGAAGCCTCAAAAGAAATTAACGATGAATTGCCCGAGATTAGAAAGATATTATCTGATGTCTTTGCAAAGTACAATCTACTTGAGCCATTCGAAAGAGTGAAGCTGGCGTGCGAACAGGTTCATGCTCAGAAACTAGGTGAATCACAACAATGATAAAACGGATTCATAAGTTAGTTGCATCCTCAATTTCAGAAATAGACTATCCGAAGATAGCTAAATTCCAAACTTGGCTAATACTACCTCACACAAAAGAAGCTAAAAACTTTTTGAACATCCGATTTCGCTTAAATAAAGCACTAGTATCCGAAAACATTTCTTTGAGGATGCCAGAAGCCAGGCAGATATCATCAATAATTCACAAGCAGGAAGCCACAGGAGGCAAACTTATTTTTTCAGGTCCAGAGTTTGAACCGAAAATTGATTCACTTTTATTTCCTCCAATATTACCTCAAAACGGCGATTCATCCATTAATCATCTTATCCAAGTACCTGACATTATAGATTTACATACCCTTAATAGAATAGAAATTGAGAGTTTCTTAGTTTTTGAGAATACAGGTTTCGACTGCGTTGAGACTTTTGAGATTGACATACTGGCTGTTGTACAGATCGAGGTATCCGCGAATTTGTTTCATCCGATTGGAAAGCGTAATCCTGAGGGAAAAGTATTTGACACTCGGCAGACTGAACAAGATCTCTTTGAGGAAAAAAAGCCAGCCACTGATGAAGTTGACGGCGTAAGGAAAGCATACAAAGTTAAGAAGGGAAAGTATTCCACGAGTGTGAGAAAACTCACGGTTTGGGATCTACTATATCCACTGCTCTTACCGCCACTGTCCTTTGATTTCAAAGAGCAATTCGATTTCTATAGGCCGCTATACGGTTATCAACAAAAAGGCGTTGAATTTCTGGTAGACCACACTGCAGCTTTGCTTGCAGACGAAATGGGGACGGGTAAAACAGTTCAAACCATAATCGCATTAAGGATTCTGTTTAGACAGGCTAAGGTACAAAACGCATTGATTGTGTGTCCAGTCGCAGTTATTGGAAGTGCAAGGTTAAGCTCGATAACAGGCAAATCCGAAGGATGGGATGGTCATTTTTATAATTGGGCGCCGGAACCAGAACTAAGTGTAACAGTCGTTCGAGGTAACCAAAATCAGAGAAAACTTGATTGGGAATATCCATCGCATATTTACATTACCACCTATGAGACAATCAGAAATGATTTTAAAAACGGTCTTTTAACCGAAAAAAAGTTAAACAAGTTTGACTGTGTAGTTCTCGATGAGGCCCAAAAAATCAAAAATAGAAACTCGGGAATATCAAGAAGCATAAGAAAGATAAAAACTCAATATCGATGGGCTTTGACAGGAACCCCGATCGAGAACACAGTTGATGACGTAATCTCCATTTTTGATTTTGTAAAACCAAAACACTTCGATCATAAAAAGAGCTATGGTCATACAGAACTGATGAATCACATGGCCCCTTATTTCTTGCGACGTCTAAAAAGGGATGTACTAAAGGACCTACCAAAGAAGCTCAGGCAGGAAATATGGTTAGATTTGGATGCCGACCAGCAAGTTGAATACGATGCCATTCTCAATGGCGGCAGAAGCCATCTTGCCGAGACGGTAAAGTCAGAGAACGCAGGTCAAGTAAGGGTTCATATATTTAGTTTGCTAACAAAATTAAAACAAGTATGCAATTTTGCACCCAAGAAGCATTCAAGCCCTAAAACGGATTTACTCTTAGATTTTATCGACATAATTTCAGCTAACGATGAGAAGGTCTTGGTCTTTTGTTATTACATTGATTATGGAATAGAGAGGCTTGAAAAAATTTTCGAGAAAAGTAAGGTCAAACATGTAACGTATAAGGGCGGAATGACAACTGTACAGAAACAAAGAGCTATTCGTGACTTCAGAACTCAAAAAGATATTCATGTATTTCTGTGTAGTGTCAAAGCAGGAGGAGTTGGTATGAACTTGGCCGAGGCTTCCTATGTGATACATTTTGATCACTGGTGGAATCCTGCAGTCATGTGGCAAGCCGAAGACCGGGCACACAGACACTCTGATACTGGAAAAAAGAAAGGCGTCAAGAAACTCAAAAGGACAGATACGGGCGAATTCGTCGAGACCGATGAAGTATGTTTAAACGTGTACAGCTTTTGGATCCGAAATACAATTGAGGAGAGAATCAAAAGAAAGCTCAAGGAGAAAGGCCTACTCATTGAAAACGTGATTGATTCATTGGCCGAGGAAGCGATTGATGAGACTATTACGACTGACGAATGGCTGGAGATTCTTGGCGTAGAGAAGAAAACTGAAGATAAAACCAAGAGGATAAAAACCATTCATGACGCTATGGATGAACTAAGAAGATTTAACCCAGATGACTTTGAGATCATAACAAAAGACTTTTTTATCAGGCTCGGATACACAAACGCACGAGTTACCAAGAAAAGTCACGATGGAGGAATAGATGTATTCGGCTCTAGAAAAACTGATACAATTAATGAAACAATAGTGGCTCAATGTAAACGGACTGAAACAGTCGGTGTTAAAGTTGCTCGAGAATTGTTCGGTGTCATGGCGAGCAGACCTAACGTACAGAAAGGCTTCATAGTCACGACTGGTTCGTTTACTGAAGAATGCAGACGATTTTCTGTTCAAAATCCAAAACTGAACCTGATTGATGGACCGCAATTCGCAAATTATCTTATTCAATTTAAGCTCATATAAATTTTAGCATAACAACGGTTTGCCGGAGATGCAAGAACTCAGGCTTTCTGGTTACTTCAGTGCCCTCTTAAAGTCTTTTGAAATCAAAGGTTAAGTGCTATTAAACCTGATCCAGCTCAACAACCTGTTAGTGTTTAGAATAACAACCTATTAAAAGAATCCATCTGGCAGATTATTTAGACTAAATGTATTATTTCCTAATTTTCATGCTTATGATAAACCTTCGCCACAATCTTCCAACCGCTGTCAAATTTCAACAGGGACAGGTAATCGGTATAAACATGCTTTGAATCCTTGTACAATTCAACTTTAGCAGCAGCAGCGCCACCCGTAACTTCGATATATGGGAAATTATGGTCCCATTTATTTTTTGCGGGATCGAAATCCGCGCTGGCTTTCCTTTTCTCGATACCTTCAATCCAGGTGTTAATGGGATATCTACTAATTTCTTCCCCTTTTGCTGAAAATATGGCAAAGTCCGGGTGGAATCCAGCTCGCATGCTCTCTGTATCCAGGTCATTGAATGCCCCATTGATGTAGGCTGCTTCGATTAAATCCTGCACCTCATTTTTCACTTTATCGTTTTTAGCTGTATATTTAGAAAATGCAAACAACGAAAAACTTAATACTAAAACGAGTATGGAAAACAAAACTGTTCGATTTTTCATCTTGAACCTCCTGAAATTATATGATTTAACTAATATGTTTTTATAGGAATAATTGCCATAGAGTTGATTTAAACTTGTATTTTCAATTTACTTTATTTATAATGATTAAGTTACAATAAAATTAATTCTTTTCAATCCTTTTGTTAAAGAAACTAAAGAAAAGAGGAATCATGAGTGCGCCAAGCAAAGCTAATATAGGCAAGCCGGACAATCCGGC
>CAZIKB010000198.1:0-7914 GCA_964539665.1 uncultured Cytophagia bacterium | reverse complement strand
AAATATAATGTCAATATCACTGCTGTTCCGTTAATTTGAAGTGAGAAATGTTAGTGATTAAACTATAACACTTTAACTACCACCATGGTCATATCATCATGCTGAGGGTGATTACCAACAAATGCTTTTATCTCTCGAACGACTTTTTGAATCATCGCATTTGCTGAAAAATTCTTGTTTTCTGAAATCAGGTCTAATAATCGGTCTTCACCATATTCTTCTCCATCTTTAGTACTAGCTTCAGTGAAACCATCAGTATAAAACGTCAGTACGTCTCCGCTTTGTAGCGGAATCTCATGTTCCTCAAGAAAGTCCGAAAACTTCTCCCCTGCCTCCAATCCTACAGCCATACCTTTGGGCTCAAGCAGAGTATTCAAATCATTGCCACGATGAGCCAGAATTGCGGGATTATGGCCTGCACGCGCAAATCGAATCTTATTATTTGTCATATCCAACACAGCATAAAATATACTCACGAAGGAACTTCTGTCGATGCTCAGGTACATTTGCTTATTCAACTTATTTAGTACTTCTTTTGGAGAATTGCTCTCGCTGGCCGTGGTCTGCAATATTCCCTTTGTTAAGGTCATGTAGATGGCAGCAGGGACACCTTTACCAGAAACGTCCCCGATTGCAATGCCAATCTTTCCATCCTCAAGCTTGAAAAAATCATAATAATCGCCTCCAACCTCTAATGCCGGAATACAAACACCGGCAATATCAAAGCCTTCCAGCAAAGGATTCTTTTTCGGCAGCAAACTCATTTGGACACTGCGAGCAATATCAAGTTCATGAGCCATTCGCTCTCGCTGTGTAATCAACTTCACGTAGCTGGGCTTTGCCGCGAGCTCTTCCGGTGAGAGTTCCCTGCCTTTCCAGTAAGCCACAAGCCCAATTGCAAAGGGTGCGAAAGCAAAAATATATGAAATAACTCCTGAAGTAAAATAATACTCTGTTTGAATGAGCTCATAGGCGTATGGCATGACACTCAATATAAATCCGGCAACCAGTACTGTAATCAGATCATACCTGACAAACAGCCATCCAAGAATAAAACTGGTAATGACTGTGATCAAATAGCGCTAATAAAATGGATAGAGTGGTATTATGGACTGACCGAAAGAAACAAGCATGGCCATAAACAAAATTGCTAAAAAAGTCACGACAGTCTGATTTTTAACAAACTTAATGTATTTCGTAAAAAATGCTATAAGAAAGACCGCCCCAATAAAACTGTAAAGTAGTGAATCAGTAAGTGCTTCACCAATGACTTCCAGAGCTGGCAGGTATGAGGGCAAAAGAAATAATCCGATACGACTTTCGGTCCAGGCCTGAAAGTTTTGTGTAATTAAATAGGTTAAAACTGACCACAAACCCACTGCCAGCATTCCAGCCATATATCCAATGAACACAGATGGTAGTAGGGAAGGAAACAGAATCCTTCCAGATGAAATTTTATCAAAGAAAGTTAACTTGTAGCCCCATTTTTCACGCACCAGTGAATCACCAACAGACCAGGCTAATAATATCATTACGGCGCCAAATACACCGCCAAGAATATAACCCACCAGATAGATAATCATACGCATTACAGGATTTGCGATTCCTATACCAAAAATAGACCAAACACCAAATGAATTGAGCGCAATAATCGTTATGACTAAGACATAGAGAATTCCTACGAAAATGGGAGCCTTTATTGCAATTTCACCTGCATGAAACTTTAGAATATATAATACACTCAAAATAATAAAAATAGTTACCATAATAACAGGAACAACAACAATATTGACAGTATTTTCATTTTGAAGCTCCTGCCTTGCAGCGTTTACGTATCGCTCTGGTGTATGAAAAAAGGTTGTAACATGGTCAACACGATTGCCACGCACGGTTGTTCTGAGATGCAATTGAATATCATTAGGAAAATCATATTTAGAATAATAATTGAGAAAGTAATCCATGCGAGACTGCTGTCTGTCACTGCTGACTTCGAGAAGTTCATAATTGCCCAAGTTTATATGAAATTTTGTCTGCAGGAATTCATCCATAATCTGCTTTGCTGCATCCTGAGTTAAACTATCACCTGGAACATCCTCAGGAATGTAGTGATTAAATCCAAATGGTACACCATCAGGTCGTATCACAGCTTCATAAATTTGTCGACCAGAATTATTGAACCAAACCACAGACCAGTAGTATGCCGGTGATCTTTCTTCTAAAAACTTATAGTCTTCATCTGAAAAATCAAGAAGCTGATATGATCTCTGTTGCGACTGAGAAGGCAAAAACCTTGTTGCTCGTTGTAATTCAGTCAACTCAGTAATATCGAATCCGTGTGTTTCAAGATACTCTTCTGCTTTCTGGGCTGCTTCTTTTCTTCCAATCGAAACTTTCACCTTTGAAAGTGGATCAATTTTGGATTGATAACCCAAGAATAGTGCAAATCCAATAACACCAACAAATAACCAGACAAAATATTCACTTTTTGATATTTTTTGCATTATTTATACTCCTCGTCTTTATAAATAGAAAGTACGAAAAATATTTTAAGATGTAAATAAAAATAAACTCACAATGGTTGTGAGCTTTATTGAGAACATTATATCGCGTGCAGAAGGAAATGAAACAATCTCCAACCATTTTGGCAGGAGATTGCTTCATCCACAATTGTGATTTCGCCATGAGAAGAATAAAATAGCTGCTACCGAGAATTGTTCAAAAGAACATTTAGTTATTCGTCACGTTGTAAATTTTATTTTGCCATTTAAACATGACCTGCTCCCCTAACGCCAATATTCTTCTTAGCTGACTATCTTTTCTGCTCAAAGCAAAGTATTCTTTACTTAGAAACTTAACAATTATAGCAGCACGATTTTTCAGGTCAAAATCACTTTCAATCCATACACCGTTTTTCAAGTGAAAAGTTTTCTCGCCAATTTTCTGAATTGTAAGAATCATGTTCATTTCCTTATCACTGGCGGCAATTTGTCTCTTTAATCTACTGGACAGAACCGCCCCCCTGCCAGTTGATTTTGAATCTGCCAGAGGTGGCGCTGACAATGTTTTCAAAAAGACTTGCGTGCCTACACCCTCCTCGTCTTCGGCTGAAAGAGCCTCTCTGGCTTTCTTTGCAGATTGTAGTCTTATTGCCGGCGCATTGAATGGTGAGTCAAATATATTTTGCTCCAGTGCCATTAGTTCGTTTTCCTGTTCTGTGACCAAATAGGAAGTATATGGCGTGACAATGCCGAACTCTATTCCCAAATTTTTAATAGTTTCTACAAGCTCAGAATTCTCGCCATTAAATCGAATTTGTGTTAATAAATGGGCCACTTTGCGGTTTGCCCACAGGGTGGCAATAAACTCGTTGTCAGTTTCTCGTCTTTCAAATGTCGTTGTGTATTCAAAGCGACGTGTTTTGTCCCCTTGCTGGCCAGTCAGCGCAATGCTCGAATTTCCCGGCGACCGATAACGACCAATCGCACTGACTCGCTGGCCCTGAAATATATCCGACAATTTTTGCGGATAAACATCGTAAATCTTTAAATTACCAAAATCTAATTTTGGATTAGTCAACACAGGATTTGAATTCTTTGCGAAAAATTCTGACACCTCTCTTTCAATATTTTCACCCGGTTTTACATAATTGGCGCTGCCGTGGCTGTCGTCTGAGAGTTTATCCAGTAAATAAGTATTGACATCATAACCCACGCCAAAGTTGAAAATACGAATATATCCTTTTTGCTCATTTTTCACATTTTGAAGGATGCGATTTATGTCTGTTTCTCCTTCGGTAGGCAGACCATCTGTCATAAATACAATACTGGTTGGCCGGCCATCGGATTTGTTCTTTAAGCTAAGCGCCTGCTTCAAAGCTCCATCGATGTTGGTGCCTCCGGCCGATCTGAGATTATCAATAAAATAGAGTGCGTTTTCTTTTTCATCCTTGCCAGCCTTTTTTAAACTATTTTGAAAATTTTCAATTGAGGAGCTAAAGCGAATGATTTCGAATCTATCTTCTGAATGCAGTGAATTTACACAGTAACGCAGAGCTTCTCTGGCTTGCTTTATTTTCTCTCCTGCCATACTGCCAGACACGTCAACCACGAAGATAATATCTTTTGGTACAGGTTTATTTTTAGTTACATCATAAGCAGGCGCTGCCAGGAGCATGAAATAACCATCCCTGTCCGACCTGGGTCTGAAGGTTAGCACAGTGGCGTTCACATCCTGATCGGCAAGATTATAATAGAGCAGAAAGTCTTTGTCAGCCTGCAAATGATTGGCTTCAAATGTAATGCGAGCTTTGTTCCCGCCTTCTCTGGTAACATCTATTTCATGAGAGGGAGAATAGATGTTAGCCAGAGGGGCTTCGGTTTCTAAATTGATGGTCAGGTGATATGTTTCAATGATTCCCTGCCCGCTCTGGCGTATCGGCAGTGAAAAACGAAATGTGCCGGAATTGTAAGAAATTACCTGAGCATAAGACAATTCAATTTTGCGATCACTATTAGGTGTGATTGGAAATATCCGGGCTTTGAACAGGCGATGTCCCACATATTCCAGTAAGGCCGGATCGCGTAATTTTCGTACAATGCCTTCATAAATATCGGTAGCCTCCTTGCTGCCAAGTATTTCCCCATGGGTTTTCTTACCGTTTATATAGAGATGAAAATCATGCACCTGAGCGTTGCCTGGAAGCGCGAAAAGATATTCGCCTTCCAATTGCCTGGGTGAAGGATTATGAAACGTTTGCTCAAGCCTGATATTCCCGATGCCCTGTTTGAGATCAATTGTTGCGTCCACGCTTTTCAAATAAACTGGCTTGTTTTGGATCAAATCAGGTCGATCTGAAATAACAATCCGTCCCTGAGCGAAGACAGTAACGCCAAGCAGAATTAAAAATAAAACTGCGCTTAATGACGATAAGATGTGTTTGCTTTTCATTTTGTTCACTCCTTGTTTTAATATTTAAACTATTCTACTCACCTAAAAAGACTCATTATTTAACAATAATTAATTATTTGCACCTGTTTATCTATTAATATCAGTTTTAGAAGAAAGGTGAATGCTAAATATTGCATTTTCTCTGAAAACTAAAATTGATATGTTATTATTTGTACTACATGAAACTAAATTGGTTTTTAACTTGCAAATTTGCGAATATTGATTTACTTTTAGACTATTAATGACATCAATACATAAAGGATAAATGCTAAAAATTAAATTATTCCCAGAGCAGCAATTTATCAACCGAATTAAAAGCAATGACCGGTATGTTCTGGGCGAACTCTTTGTACGCTATAAAAAATTAATATTTAGCTATATTACATCTCATGGCGGAAATGAATCCGATGCAGAAGATATACTTCAGGAGGCGATCATAGTGCTCTGGCAGAAGGTCAACTCTGGTAATTTTGAACTGACGTCAAAATTGAGTACCTATATCCAGGCAATCGCAAAAAACAAATGGATGGCTGAGTTGCGTAAACGGAAAAAGTACGATAGCAAAGAAATATCAATTGATACACCAGATGGGAATCCATCTTCATTGGATGGCCTGATAAAAGGAGAGAAAGCTGAGACTGTCCGGAAGGCGCTTAATGAAATAAATCCGGTTTGTAAAAAATTACTTATGCTTTTTTATTTTGAGGAAAGAAATTTGCAGGATATAGCCAGAATCCTGGGCTTTGCCAATCCGGATGTAGCTAAATCGAAAAAATATCAATGCAAAAAATCTTTGGAAACCATTTTGAAATCACTCATGGCAGAGGCCTGAAGGAGAAATTGATGGACTGCCAAACTATTCATAAAAGCGAGGCTCACGAACAATACTTATTTGGACGCCTCAATGATTCTGAAAAAACTGAATATGAAGCCCATCTGCGGACATGCGAAACATGTCAGGCAGAGTTGGAGAATCAGCGTCAATTGATTTTCGGCCTTCGTGAAATAGGGCGTCGGGAAATGAAAGAGGAAATCCGCTGGCAAGTTGAGGGACAAAAGTCGAGTGAATCGCAAATACACTGGGTGCGTCTGGCAAAAATTGCCGCGGTGCTTTTCATGTTCGTCATGGCTCCGAGTTTGTACTATATCTTTAGAACACAAATCTCACAGATTGTGCCCGTGTCTCCCGATTTATCATCAAAAGTATTGTCCGAAGAAAAAGCAGAAACTGCCGATACGGAGCAAGATACACAACAATCTGAAATTGCCAAATTGGCTAAAAAGATAATGTCTCCTGCTGCCGGCGATCCTTCCCCAAAGGGCCAAATTAAAGGCACGGTTCAACCTACGGCTGTCCGATCATCTAATAAAGAAGATTTGAGAAAGAAAGAAGCGCCACCATCAGAGGGAAGAGCTCAGGAAACGAGTGATGTAGAACAAATAACAGCGCCAGCCAAGCTAAATGAACTATATAGCTCAAAACCAACCAGGGGGCAAACTGCCCACATACCGGGTAAAGACGTACAGATTTCGAATATTGAAAGAATCCAACCTTTATTGACCTTACCAGCAAACGATTCGATTGCCCTGGGTAGAAATAAATTAAAACCTGAATTGGAGTTTAGTTTAAACCAGGAAAACATAGACGCCAAAGCAGGTGCTCAAAAAACTAAAGATTTCACTATTTATCATTATGAATTAACAAGCGCAATCGATAAAATACGTATGGAGGAACGAAGTGTTAGTCCTCTGGATTTTGCACAAACAAGTAGAAATCAAGCATTTTCAGAGCTTCTTTTTAAATCCAATGGCCATGTCATTCAGGTGCACTTGAAGACATCTGTTGAAGGATTGACGATAGAGAATCCAACGCTTGACGAAGACCGGCAGCGGCCGCAATCTTTTTCTGTGAAAATATTGAAACAAGATGTTAAAAGCCTGGAAATGGATTGGTATGTTGGATCAGATTTTTTAGAAATTGATCCTGCAGAGATTCGGTTAGAAAAATGGCAGGATCAAACCATTCGAGTTGTCATCAAAGATAGATTAATCTATAAAATAGATTTACAGCAGGAGTCTACCCGGGCAATTTTGCAAAAAGAAAAGCCTGAATGATTCTGATAAATAAAATTGTCTCTTTTGTTTAAAACATCTACTTTTGTATAATTTATTGAAGCGAGCGAAGTCGAACCATCCATCCTTCGACATCGCTCATGCAAATCTCCGTGACGAAGAATCTGTGACCACAAAATTATTGGATTTACACAATGTTAGTGGTCTCAGATTCTTCGCTCACAAAGGTCGCTTAGAATAACATTGATGTAGATTTTGCAGAAGTTTACTCAAGAAATAAATAAGGAGTTAAGCAGCCCTCTAAATTGTTACAGTTAATTTCACTAATTTTATCTGAAATTTCTGAAGGACTAACGTGCTCGCATTATTGTTTGTTTTAGTGGCGCTTCACTTCCCCCCTGTTTTTTAACCTGGGTGTAGAAATAAGCTTTTAATCACTTCGGGTATAATTCCCCCAAGCTTGCCTCTAAATAAAAAAAGCCGAGCTTAGAATCTCTGATTTTCAAGCTCGACTACCTTGGGTTACCTCGGAACTTGCTCCGAGGTCGTTCATTCTTTTGAATTTTTTATAGCTTTCGCTACGCTAATACTACTAGTAGTACTAACTACAATCTTAATGTTTTTAGGAGGTTCTGGCGCCTGTGTATCAGCAGGAGGATTAATTAGCAATGAAACCTCAGCAGAAAAATCACTTTCGTTGCTCGTTAGGTCATAAGCCGTAACCACAAAATAATACGTCTTACTGATTTCTAAACTATCCAGGATTACTGATGTAACATTTCCTACATCAATAACAGTATCATAATTTTGTGACTCGGTACCATAGCGAACTTTGTATCCGAAAATGTATTATATTTAGTTGAAATTAAGATTGGTGGCTCCTAAATTAAAAAA
>CAZIKB010000197.1:0-7969 GCA_964539665.1 uncultured Cytophagia bacterium | reverse complement strand
AGAAACTGCGCCGGGGTGGCCACGATCCAGAAAAGGTTTATGCCGCCTATAGGGCTGCCGTAGAACACGAAGGGGCCCCCACCGTCATTCTGGCAAAAACAGTCAAAGGGTACGGCTTAGGGGAGGCCGGTGAAGGAAAAAATATTACCCATCAGCAAAAGAAATTGAATGATGCAGAACTTAAGCATTTTCGCGATCGATTTGATATCCCTATTCCTGATTCTAAAATCCACGATGCACCTTTTTATAAGCCTCCCGGAAAAAGTGAGGAGATACAATACCTTTTAGAAAGAAGACATGCGCTGGGCGGATTTGTGCCTGAACGTAAAATTTATTCCGCTTCTACCAAAACTCCCGGACTGGATCAGTTTACTGAATTCTTCAAAGGCTCTGATCGCGAAGTTTCCACTACGATGGCTTTTGTGCGAATGTTGACGCAGCTTCTTAAGCATCCGGTTCTTGGCAAACATATTGTCCCGATTGTACCGGATGAAGCCCGTACGTTTGGTATGGAATCGCTCTTCCGACAGTGTGGCATTTATTCCCATGTAGGTCAGGTGTATGAACCTGTGGATGCAAATATGCTTCTGTACTATCGGGAAGCCAAAGATGGCCAGATTCTTGAGGAGGGGATTAATGAAGCGGGTGCGATGGCCTCATTTACAGCGGCGGGAACGTCTTATGCCACTCATGGCGTAGATATGATTCCATTCTTTATTTTCTATTCCATGTTTGGTTTTCAAAGGATTGGGGATTCAATCTGGGCCTTTGGTGATTTGCGCGGACGCGGGTTTCTTCTCGGCGCTACTTCGGGGAGAACAACATTAAATGGCGAAGGCCTGCAGCACGAAGATGGGCATAGTCATGTCTTGGCCAGTACTGTTCCAAATTTAATAACCTACGATCCGGCTTTTGCTTATGAAATTGCCGTTATCATTCAGGATGGCCTGAAAAGGATGTATCAGGACCGGGAGGATATTTTTTATTATATTACTTTAGGAAATGAAAATTACCCCATGGCAGCTATGCCTAATGGGGTAGAGGAAGGAATTCTGAAAGGACTCTATAAATTTTCTGATATGCCCAATAAATCTAAAAGCGGTAAGCAATTGCATAAAGCTCATGTATTCGGAAGTGGTTCTATTCTGCTTGAAGCATTACGTGCACAAAAAATACTTGCAGAAAAATACCAGGTATCTGCCGACGTCTGGAGCGTAACAAGTTATAAAGAATTACGGCGCGATGCCCTGGCTGTTGAACGGTGGAACATGCTGCATCCCGCGGACAAACCGAAGAAGCCTTATATTGCATCGGTTTTAGAAAATGAACAAGGGCCTTTTATTGCGGCTTCTGATTATATGAAGATGGTTCCGGACCAGGTGGGCCGCTGGGTGCCCAGGGGCCTCTATTCATTAGGCACCGATGGTTACGGTAGAAGTGATACGAGGGAATCGTTACGCAGGTTTTTTGAAGTGGATGCTGAATCAATTACAATCGCGGTTCTTTATCAATTGGCCAAAAATGGTAAAATAAAACCTGATCTGGTACAAAAAGCGATTGTCGATCTGGGAGTGAACCCGGAGAAGCCTGATCCGCTTGTTTCATAATTCATAAAAATGATAAATCTATGATTAGATCCACACAGATCAAAAACTCATCGAAAACATAATGGAGGCAAAATGTTAAAAGTAGGTCAAGCTGCACCTGATTTTTCTTTAAAAAATGACAAAGATGTTGAAGTGCAGCTTTCCGAATACCGTGGCAAAAATGTTGTACTGTACTTTTATCCAAAAGACAACACGCCTGGTTGTACAAAAGAAGCTTGTGGATTTCGAAATTTACAGTCTGAATTTGCAGATGTAGATGCGGTTATTTTAGGCGTCAGTCCGGATTCTGTTAAATCACATCAGAATTTTACCGGTAAATATGATTTGACCTTTCCGCTTCTTAGCGATGTGAATAAGGAAGTGGTTCAGCTTTATGATGTTTGGAAAGAGAAAAGCATGTATGGCAAAAAATACATGGGAGTAGAGCGCACGACTTTCGTTATCGACAAAAATGGAATTATTCAGAAAATATTTTCCAAGGTGAAAGTACCGCAGCATCCAGAAAAGGTATTGGAGCTGGTGAAGGAATTATAAAGAGTGATTAGTGCATTGTGGATTGTGAGGTGTAAATAGCGCGTTATTTTATTCAAAAAGGTAGTTTTATGAAATTAAAATACACCTGCTTATGTATATGTTTAATTATTTTTCAGAGTTTAACAACATGTGCGGCTTCACAGAATACAGAACTTCTGCGAAAAGCAAAAGGCTCCATTCAAGTGGATCATACACTTTTCACTGAAGTTCTGAGTGACCATGTTGAAAAAGGAATGGTAGATTATCAGGCTATCAAACAAGATCCCCGTTTTGAAGAATACATCGAACTGCTTAGAAATATCGATCCGTATCAGATAAGAGCGGATGATTTTCTTTCGTTTTGGATTAATGTATATAATGCATTTACCATTAAAGTCGTATGTGATAATTATCCTGTAAAAAGTATAACGGATTTACACACCGGGGGATTTTACATTTCTCATATAATCAAAAAAACTATTTGGGATAAAGAATATATTGACCTGAATGATAGGAAATACACCCTTAATTTTATCGAACATAAACTACTTCGCCCTTATGGCGATGCACGTATTCATTTCGCTTTGGTTTGTGCGGCAAAAAGTTGTCCTTCTTTACGAGCTGAGGCTTATGAGACCAATACACTTGATGAGCAGTTGAATGAGCAAGCCCGCACTTTTTTGAGCCAGGAAAATAAAAATCGATTTGATTTTGAGAATAATGTGGTATATTTATCTAAAATTTTCAAATGGTTTTCGGGCGACTTTAAGAAGAACGGTCAGGATGTTTTAGATTATGTCAGCCAATTTCTGGAGAATAAGCGAGCTGAATATATTCGAATGAATAGAAATAAGATCAATATAAAATACACGGATTATGATTGGGCTTTGAACGAAAAAAATGAGTTGACTTTTTATTGAATTTCGGTTATATTATTGTGTTTTATTCACATCCATTAAAGCCAATTCAACCCGGAGAACGATAGGGAAGGTTATGAAAGAAGACCAAATCAGACGATTAGTAAAAATAGTGGAAGAAAGCAATATAAGTGAGTTGGAAATATCACGCTGGGGGAAAACCATTAAAATTTCCAAATTTCCTCAAAATTCAAACATGTTAGCAAATTCTGCCATCGAGCATATTTCTTCTGCACCTGCGCCTCAAACGGCCCAACAGCCTGTAGATTCACATAAAAAAGAAAAACCTGTTGAACATAAACCTGAAGCTGATAGTAAAGACTCGATAGTAATTAAAGCTCCAATGGTTGGTACTCTTTATCGAGCGCCAGCTCCTGATGCCTCTCCATATATTGATGTTAATCAAACCTTTAAAAAGGGGCAGGTTTTGTGTATTATAGAAGCTATGAAACTCATGAATGAAATTGAGTCAGAATATAATGGCCTAATAATTGAAATTCTTGTAGAAGATGGGCAACCTGTTGAATACAATCAACCTCTTTTTCGAGTTAAAACTACTTAACCTGAACACAGGATTCTACACCATTAATCATTTCGAGGAATATTTTTGTTTAAAAAAGTTTTAATTGCAAATCGGGGTGAGATAGCGCTACGTGTAATTCGAGCATGCAAAGAATTAGATATCGCAACAGTAGCAGTTTACTCCGAAGCTGACGCAGATTCTCTGCATGTGCGATTTGCTGATGAGGTGGTCTGCATTGGTCCGGCGCCGAGCAGCCAGAGCTATTTGCAAATACCTCGGATAATTAGCGCTGCTGAAGTAACAAATTCAGAAGCCATTCATCCCGGCTATGGATTTCTTGCAGAAAATGCGCATTTTGCTGAAGTCTGTGCCTCGTGTAATATGAAATTCATCGGCCCTTCTCCCGAAATGCTCGATAAAATGGGGAATAAGTCTTTTGCTAAGAAAACTATGAAAAGCGCAGGTGTGCCTGTGATCCCCGGCAGCGAGGGGATTCTAAAAAGTAAAAATGAGGCAAAAGAACTTGCAAGTGCAATTGGTTTACCCGTGATTATTAAAGCCTCTGCCGGCGGCGGTGGTCGGGGTATGCGCATCGTCAGAGATTTGAACGATTTGGAAACCGCTTTTGATATGGCTCGAACCGAGGCTGAAACGGGATTCGGGAATCCGGATTTATATTTGGAGAAATACTTTGAAAGGTCTCGGCATATCGAAGTGCAAATTCTTGGCGATTCTCACGGAAATATAATTGCCCTGGGAGAAAGAGAATGTTCCATTCAAAGAAAACATCAAAAATTGATCGAAGAATCTCCCTCGCCCGCTATAACACCCGAAATCAGGAAAAAAATGTCAGAGGCAGCCATCAGCGGCGCCAGGTCGGTAAATTATGAAAGCGCCGGAACCGTTGAATTTCTGTATGAAAATGAACAATTTTACTTTATGGAAATGAACACCCGAATTCAGGTTGAGCATCCAGTAACAGAGGCGGTTTTCGGTACGGACTTGATTAAAAAACAAATTGAGATTGCCGGGGGCCGGAAATTTGAGTGGAATAAAGACTATAAAATGCGCGGACATGCAATTGAGTGCAGAATAAATGCCGAAAATCCTGCCAAAAATTTCAGACCATCCCCGGGTAAAATTACAAGTTTTCATGTCCCTGGTGGACCGGGTGTACGGGTAGATACCCATGCTTATGCACATTATGTGATTCCGCCATTTTATGATTCTTTAATTGCAAAAGTTATTACGCATGGTAAAAACAGGGAAGAGGCAATAGTTAGAATGAGCCGCTGCCTGGAAGAATTCGTCGTTGAGGGTATCTTTACAACTGTTCCATTTCATCAAATGGTTCTGGAGAATCGCGATTTCATTGCCGGGAATTTTGACACAAAATTTGTTGAAAAATTCCAGGATAAGTTATTCCCAAATAGCGTGTAAAAATAGGTATATTAACATAAATAGTTGGATAAAGGAGAAATACTATGGAAACACCTGAGGAATTAAGGTATACCTCAGAACATGAGTGGATTGCAATTAAGGATGATATTGCAACTATAGGTATCACAGATTATGCTCAAAGTGAATTAGGCGATATTGTTTATGTCGAACTTCCAAAAGCAGGGGACACTACAGAATATATGCAGCCTTTTGGTACCATTGAAGCGGTTAAAGCTGTATCAGATCTTTTCGCTCCGCTTAGTGGAGAAATTATTGAAGTGAATGAGTTACTTGAAGAGCAGCCAGATCTTATTAATACAAATCCGTACAGCGATGGCTGGATAATGAAATTGAAAATTTCAAGCGAGTCTGAGCTTGACAAATTACTATCAGCAGAGGATTATCGCACACAAATTTCTTAATTCAGTTTGATTTGTCACGCCATGATACATAATTGAAATTCAAACCAGCACTTATTATTTCAATTATGTTTACAGTTCTTTTATATAATGGTCATAATATGCTGTGAATTTGTAACTTATGAAGCGACTTGCATATTGTTTTGTAAGCTGGCACGAAAATTGTAATTGTTCAAATCAAAAGTTAGCCTTTTTGTAAAGTGAGAGTTGCATGCATGTTAATTGAGTTAAGCAGTCTTAAAATTGTCAGGCTAAATATTGTTTTAATAAAAGGTTAGCATTTTCCTTCATGACCGATATTGTGGTAAAGTTAATTAACAGGAAACCGATATTAATTTAAAATAAAAATTTCTTGACAAAAATAAATTAAATACTTATATTTTTGAACAATTATTAAAAGTTTAGGAGATAGCTTATACAAGTTCGTTAAAGGTTTTGGGTTTAATTAATATACTGTGTCTTTGATTTATATATTTTAAGATAATTTTTTAAACTTAAAATTATATGCCTGGCTCCTTTAAACGAACTGATGGTATGGGCATTGAGCCCGAATGTTCAAAGGTGGTTCTGCTGAAAGTAGAATCAAAAAGCCTTAGCATTCGATTTTTTATTTTTAGACCCAATTCCAAATTTAAAAAACAGTAATATAATATTATATTTGGAGGTACTAATCATGAAAAAAATCACCACGTTTGTAACGCTCTTTTTGGTTTTGCTTTTTGCAGTATCAAACGTGTTTGCAGTAAGTGAAGCAGCTTTACTGTTTTTACTGATTTCCCCACACGCGCGTGCGGCTGGTATGGGCGAAGCCTTTGTCGCCCTTTCAGATGATGTTTCGGCAATTTATTGGAATCCAGCCGGTATGGCGTTTCAGGAGGGAAAGCAATTCACGTCTATGTATGCAAAATGGCTTCCACAGTTTAACCTGGAAGATTTGTACTATCTATTTGGCGCCTATCGCCAATCCGTTGAAGGCCTGGGTACGGTGGGCATAAATGTTACTTATCTGAATTTAGGTGAGCAAATAATAACTTCGACCAGTCCGGAACCAGAAGGAACATTTAATAGCAATGAATGGGCTATCTCTCTTTCCTATGCAACCCTTCTTTCTGAAAATTTTGGGGTAGGGCTTAACGTAAGATATATTCGCAGTAATTTATCGAAAGTTGGCGCAGGAACAGAGAAAGGTACAGGAATAGCATCTGCCTTTGCTGTGGATCTGGGGCTGCTTAAAAAGAAGTTATTCATTGACAGGCTGAGTTTTGGCTTTAATGTTTCCAATCTTGGTCCTAAGATTACTTATATTGACGCTTCACAAGCTGATCCCATACCGACAAATTTAAGAGCAGGCTTCGCTTATAAAATTTTGGATCAGGAGTATAACAAATTTACGGTTGTCGCAGACGTAAATAAATTATTGGTAAATAGATCTTCCGATGGCGCTGATGATATAACCAAGGCTTTGGTTACCGCCTGGGGGAATAATGATTTTATTTTTAATCTTGGCGCAGAATATTGGTATGCCGATTTGATTGCCTTACGGGCAGGTTACAATCACGACGAAGCAGGCAAGGTTAAATTCTTCTCACTTGGAGCTGGATTGCGGTATTCAATCTATCAATTTGATTTTGCATACGTTGCAGCGCCTGAGGGGCATCCACTTTCTGATACCATGCGTTTTTCTTTGCTCATTGGGAAATAATTAGAAATATATGAGGCTGTCCAAAAAGTCGCCATTCTTCACCCTGAGCGGAGTCGAAGGGTGAAGACAAGTGCATTTAGGGATTTTTTGGACAACCCCAACACCCCTTATAATTTAATTTATTAAAATGTTAAAAATCTCATTTATCCTGTATGAGTCAAACTGTCCTTGATTCGGCAAAATAAGCAGTTCAGCTAAATCAATTAACAGGCTCGGTAAAATGGAAAAATCAACATTTCCAATTGATTTTAAAGCTGTTGCTGATTATCGAATTGATCTTTTAACTTATTACCCTTAATTGAAAATGCCCATAAAAAATATAACGATGTTGTTCATCCTGATATTTCTGGCTGCGATTTGCCAGCCTCTTTTTTCTGGTCAAAAAGTGCCCGTGAAACTGCGAAAGAGCGGTATCTCAAACCGTGATCTATTAGGCATTGGCCCTCCTGCTGTCCGCGCCTCAAATTTATTTCAAAACCAGAGTAGTCAGAGACTGGCCCCTGATACACTACGAATCGTGGCAATTCGTGTAGAATTTCAGGAAGATGATGATAGTTTCACTTCTGGCAATGGGAAATTTGATCTTTCGTCTTCATCAGAGCTTCTCATTGATGGCCCTCCTCATGATTTGACTTATTTTGAGCATCAACTAACAGCGCTTGCCAATTACTTTAAAACTGTTTCCAGAGGAAAACTCGTGCTTGAGGCTGAGGTTTTTCCAAAAGGCTCGGAGGCAATCTACACCGTCTCCCATGAGATGAGCTATTATTCACCAGTTGATTCCGAGGAGCTTTTGGACCAGCGATTGAGTGAATTATTTCAAGAAAGCTTCCAATTAGCAGACGCTG
>CAZIKB010000196.1:0-8331 GCA_964539665.1 uncultured Cytophagia bacterium | reverse complement strand
ATGGTGTCGCGGTCGACGAATCTATCGATGGCACCTACCAACGCGTGGCGCAGGCACTGGCCGAGGTGGAGGTGACCCCCGAGAAGCAGGAACACTGGCAGGAACGATTTCTCTGGGCGCTGCGTCATGGTGCAATTCCCGCCGGTCGTATTACCTCCAACGCCGGCGCCTCTTATCCAACTCAGCCTTTTGCCATTCAGGCATCGGCAACTCAGCATTACTTTGAGCAATGGAATCCCAAATATCCTCAACCAATATCAATTTTTCAGAAAGAGCCAAATTATCAATTTCTTTTATAATCTCACTTGACCTCATACAAGCACCTCCTATTTAAAGATCACATAAAGTACACTTTTTTATTAAAATATGGCATATTTTTCCCCAAAATAATTTTTGCGTTCGATTGAGTTCACCTGCATTTTGGAGCGGAGCGGAAAATCTCAGGTGGAACGATTTCGTTATGTACAACATTAATCTGAAAATTTTTTCAATCAGCACGAAATTCTAAAATAACCTCTTCTCTCATTCGACCCTGCATTTTTCCTCCAGCTCTCTCGGATTCGGGAGGGGGCAAATACCGCCGCTTTGTTTCAATTGGACGTGTGCTATGTGAAACAAGAGAAAGATTGTTGCTATCGGCAAGTCGAATAAAGGCCTCCGAATTTTTGATAAACACGCCACGAATGGCAGAGTTACCCACAACGAAGACGGCGCGCCCCTTGCGTTTAAGAACCCGCGAGCATTCCTTCATCACTTTATCCATATCCCAGACATAACGCCGAACCATACCCAGACACCGTTTGTCAAGCGATTCGAGATCGGCCATGGCTTTCATCGCTTCATTTGGTTGCTCCTCTGCCAAGTACCAAACGGTCTCCAAAATTTCCATATGTGGCCAATTCTCGGGAGTCTCAGCCGCCAGATTATCGACCCATTCTTTACTTTGCTCAGGAGTCACGCAGTTCCTAAATAGATTGCGAATGCGGCTTAAGCCCCCGACACGTTTCGCTGAAACATTTCGAACCAACCGAGCCAAGTCGTCAATATGCATTAGTGTTATAGTTTTTCCTGTGCTTTCCTTATGGTTATTAATTTCACGCACTGAAGCAGAATCATCACCAGTGGAAGTAGCAAAGCCGTTTCCGATCACTATATGATGGTCGCAATTGTAATCTTCCATGTGCCTGGCGATGCCTGATATATTCAAACGGTGCGCTGATACAGACCCTCCGCTCTTGGCCTCAAGCCCTACCTTGTATCGTTGGACAATGCCGTCTTCGGTTGCTGCCAGATGGGCTTCAGCAGTTCCATCTGGCGTACCTTTTTCCCCAATGTGGATTACATTGGCAAAGCCCATGGCTTCAAAAGTGGCGCGCATTTCCTCTTCCAGTTTGTTTCTATCGTCCCGGGCTTCAGTGAGGGCGAGGGCAATCATTCCAGCCGTCCGTCGTGCGGACGTTCTGACGAAATGCCTCAGCAATTCGTCGCGTCTACCGATCGCGTCGCGAATCACACTTTCGTCCAACCCCGTGTAATACAAATTGGCCTCCATGAAAATCTCAGACATCGCAAACATTTCGAGGGGAAGACTCCGCCGAGCATCGGTGAAGAACTCTTGAAACGCAGCGACAAACGGATGAGAGGAATTGATGAGCAACTTGCCTTGTTGAACGTCGAAAATAGCCATTCCGTCCTTCGAATCAAGAGCGCTCAATTCCGTGGAGCGAAGCAAGCCATCCGGCTCCTTCTGATTGTTGCTTCAATGTCTCCAGGAACTCAGTCTGCGCCTTAGCAGAAAGTCCGGCAGGAAAACGAAAATAAAAAGGGGTGGCATTGTTCTCGGCGACCATGCGAGCGAGTGATAGCAATGGTTTTAGCGTCATGCTTCCGGGCGCAGAGGAAATACTGGCAGAAATCCGGGCGGCTGGTGTTTGTGTTCGGTCGTGCTCCACAAGTTCGTTACGAGCAAGATTGAAACCGGCACGGAGGAAGTTTTGCACCGTTTCATACAGTTCTCCTTGTTGAAACGATTCTCTGGAAGATCTGAGCACTTCGTCTAGGCTGTCGATATGAACAACCATTCTAAACCTGGAAAACGTGCCGTGCCGTAGCAGATTACGCTCTATTCCGAAGCTCAGATCATCTACGTTCACCTGTCGTCCATGAACGTAGACAAAAAAACCGTTGCTTTGTCCGAATTTGTCTTTGCCTCTGTCGAGTTCCTCCTCGAATATTTCTATGAATCCCGTGATACGTCCAAGTAATCCGTCGTCATCGTACAAGCCATATCGATGAATAGAATCAGCAGCTTCGTTTGTGTCCTCCCGTTCAATTAAACTTTCAGAACAAGGCTTTGACATCTGGATCACGTCCTTGCCTATCACCAATTTTGCCAAAGGCTCACCCATTTTGGGAGAAGTTATGGGACCGCCATCGAGAAAGAGGCAAAAATCACTGCGCTGGGGCATGGCTGTACTCAATACCCATTTGAGACGGCCAATCTTGACTTTCTTCCCCATGTCTTTCAAGCCTGACATTATAGCTACAGTCCACGAATCAGGGGCATCTTCTCCGAACAGCCTAAGCACCTTATAGCCAGCCTTTTCTCCATAAACCCAAAGTTGCACAGCATCCCGTGATTGTTGTTCTGTGAGTGTTCTTAGTGGTATTTGGATTGTCTGTTCATCAAAAACCCCATCGGAGGCTTCCTCAGCGCTGCCCTCAAGATTTGAATAGTCCATTGTGGCAGCATAGTAAGTGTCACCAGACTTACAAATGTGAGTGAGTTTTGAAGCCAATACATATGTGGATAACTTGCCAATGCCGAATTTACCAATTGGCTTTCGCCTGGAAGAACCAGGTACACTGCGCCTTGTGCTTTCACCAATGATCCAATGCTTCTTGAGGCCATCAGCGTTCATACCTTCCCCGTCATCTATGACCACAATAGTTGCATCTGAATCACGGAGGTCTGGGGAAAGGATGATGTGGACGTTATTCGCGCCAGCATCGAATGAGTTGGAGACGAGTTCTTCAACAGCTTTGTTGGGGCTGGAATAGAGACCTTCAGAAAATAACTGAATGATTCTGTGACTGATCTTGACATCAATCTGGTCAATTGTGTTCCCAGCATTCTCGAATATATTTCTATCTAATGAATTCATTTCTTCTCGGATCCTTTGCAAAGTGTAAATGTTGGTTCTTCACAGTCTTTCCTAAATAAGTAGTATTGCCAACTGTTATCTATATTAAGAAACAGTGCATAGCGCGGAGCGCGTCTGCGATAACAGGTAAGTAGATAGTTTCTGTATAATGCCAATATATGTAATATCAATTCAAATGACAAAAATGATACATTGCATTTGTGTAGAAAAATTCATACTCTGAACCTTGAATGTTATCCGGGTCATGCTAAGCATCCAAAGATGAATGATATCCATCAAATACCTTCCTGTTTAAAATGGTTATGATATTACCTGGATTTCTGTAATAAATATTCACATTATTTGTGTTTAATGCCCTGCCTCGGTAAAAGCAGCAGCTAATAAATTGGATATAGCTAATTTTTGCGCCCAATTTATTAAATAATCTTTATCTAAAGAATTTCCCTGAACTTTAATAACACCAAGCACATCAAGCCACTGTCGTTCTGAAACTTGATTTCCCTTTTCATACCATAGTAATTTATTCAGAATTATATCTTCAGGAGATAAGAAATAGAATTCGGAACTTTTGTCGTTTTCAACAAGAGTATCTTTTTGTTTACGACTTAAAGCACTGTCCTGGTAAGAATCTCGTTTTGGTATAAAAACATCAATTTTCATAGCAGTTTCTAAATGAATAATGTTAAAGGAAGATAGACGATCTATTGCTTCTTTGATCATATCCTCATCAATATAAAATTCACTTTCAAGGTTTTGTTTAAGGTGAGAAATGTGCAATAATTGAATCTCAGCTATTATATCAATATCCATAGTAGATCTTGGAAGTCCAAAAACTGAACTGGCTAGCGAACCACTGATGTAATAGGAAATTGAAAGTTTGTCTAATACATTTATAAATGGTTTTAAAACTAACGATATATTTGCAGATTCCATATCATCTTCTATTTAAATATTCAGCAACACGAGCAGCTAAATCTTTACCATATTGATAAGTAATAAATAATAAATTTATTTGTTTATCATCCAGATTTGGATTTGCCCTTGCTATTGCACGTTTAGAAAGCTGAATTGTTGTTTGGGAAAGCGAACATACCCGGGCAAATTTTTTGGCGATACTTTGTTTTTGCAATAACGAAATCTGTATTTGTTCAATTTGAGGATGGGTATCTATTGATTGAGTTTTCATAATACTGTAAAATACGCTTTTTTATTAAAATATGGCATATTTTTTTATCTGATTTATTCATACCGCAGCCGAGGCTGCAATCAAATCATAAATTATTAACCTGATCAGTTCAAAAAACTTGCCACGAATACTCAAAGACACTAAGAAAAAGGAACTAAGAATCTTTAAATATACGATGTTAATTTGATTTGTTTAAAAATAGATACTCTTTTTAAATCATTAATTTTTTTACTTTGTATCTAATAAATTATTCATATCAGTAAGAATTTTGCTAAAATAACAAAGTTTTTGGCAATAATAGCATACTGCAGCACCAGATTTCAAAAATACCTAAGACAAAAGATAAAATGCAGAACCTAAATCTTTTTGCTATAATGGTAATAATTATTTAAAATTATATCAACCAAAAATCTTTGCATATATTAATTCTACAACTAATCTAAAAAGGCACGTTCCCAAGTACAACTTGGGAACGAGGATAGTAAATGATTGGCCAAACGGTTTCTCATTATCATATTCTTCAAAAACTGGGCGAAGGCGGGATGGGCAAAGTCTATCTGGCTGAAGACACCAAATTGAATCGTACTGTTGCCTTAAAGTTTCTGCCCTCTGAGCTGATCCGTGATGAGCAGACACGTCTTCGTTTTGTGCATGAGGCGCAGGCAACTTCTGCACTGGATCACCCAAATATTGGCGTCATCTATGAAATTAATGAGAGCGATGAAAATCCCTTTATCGCCATGGCTTATTACGCCGGGGGTACCTTGCGGGACAAGATCGCCCAAAATGACTTAACCATTATTCAGGCGGTAAATATTGCATCCTGTATTGCCAGGGGCCTGCAAAAATCGCACAGCAAAGATATTGTGCACCGGGATGTCAAACCGGCGAATATTTTATTCAGTGAAGACGGTGAACCGAAAATAATTGATTTTGGTCTGGCCAAATTTATGGGTCGCACCGTTCTTACCCGAACCGGGACGACTTTGGGCACGATTGCCTATATGTCACCCGAGCAAACCCAGGGGACAAAAATTGACCGGCGCACCGATATCTGGGCTTTGGGCGTCATATTGTACGAAATGCTGGCCGGCGAGCGTCCCTTTAAAGGTGATTACGAACAGGCGGTGATGTATTCAATCATTAATGAAGAGCCTGAGTTTATCAGCAAGATCCGCAGTGATATCCCATCAGCACTGGAAAAAATTGTCAGTAAAGCCCTGAATAAGAATCCCGAAAAACGATTTCAATCCACGGACGAGATGTGCGAGGCCTTAGAAAATGCCTTAAATGATATCACTTCAGGAAAATCCGTCACCGTATCCACATTTCGATTGGGACGTAAACAACGCCGGATTCTAATTCGCGTAACGCCGGTGCTGCTCCTTATACTGGCGATTTTCGGTTATTTCCTCTTTTATAAAGATGCCCAGGCTACCCCGGTTTCTATTGTACTTTTACCTTTGGAAAATATCACCCGGGATGCGGAGCATGACTGGTTTACGGAAGGTATGACCGATGCATTGATTACCAACCTGGCCCGGATCAGCGGTTTGCGCATTATTTCCAGATCTTCGGTAATGAAATACAAAGACACCAATAAATCTTCATCTGAAATAGCTGCTGATTTAGGGGTATCCTATCTTATCGAAGGATCAGTCGTTAAGTCAAATGACATGGTAAAAATCACCACGCGTCTGATTGATGCCGCGACTGATGAGTATGTTTGGGCACAGGAATATGAACGGAATTTTACTGATATTTTATCGCTTCAGAGCGATGTGGCCCGCAAGATCGCTGAGCAAATTAAAGTAAATCTGACCCCGGAGGAAAAAAACCTGTTTTCCGGACAGCAATCCGTTAATCCGGCGGCTTATGAGGCTTACCTCAAGGGTAATTTCTATTTGTTTAAACTCACCAGGCAAGCCCTGGAGATTGCATTACATTATTATGAGCAATCTGCCGAATTAGATCCGGACTATGCTCTGGCTTACGCCGGTATTGCTCTGGTATGGGGCGGACGCGCACAGATGGGTTATATTCCGATGCATATCGCCATCAAAAAATTCAAACCAGCTGCCGCAAAGGCCCTAGAATTAGATAATACGCTGGCCGAAGTTCATTATATGAATGCCGTTTTATACGCATGGGGAGAATGGAAATGGGATCTTGCGGTGAAATCGTTTGAGAATGCTATCAGACTTAATCCAAATCTGGCAGAAGCACACGCATATTATTCCCATGCATTATTTATCCTCAATCAACCTGAAGAGGCCATACATCATATAGACCGTGCATTAGAACTGGATCCGTTTAATTCATTATTCCAGGCTTTATATGCCATGGATTTGAATTATATACACCAATATGATAAGGCGATAAACTTGTTGCAAACTACGCTTAAAACGTCACCCGCGGATCCAATTGCCTTATCAACGTTGCGAACCACCTACCATCAGAAAAAAATGTATAATAAGGCCCTGGATATCTGGCGGCGCTCTTTTGAAGTCCGGGGTGATCAGCAATCGATTGACGCACTTAACCGCGGCAATGAGGAAGGTGGCTACAGCAAAGCCTTGCAGCGCGTCGCCGAATCCAAAATCGAACAATCAAAGACAAAATATATATCACCCTGGCCGATTGCTACATTATATACCCGGGCTGGTATGCCCGAAGAAGCTCTGCAGTGGTTTGAGAAGGCACTGATTGCCCGCGATCCTAATATACCCTACCTCAATGTAGATCCAATATTTGATTACCTGCGTGATGATCCACGTTTTAAAAATTTAATCAGGGAAATTGGATTACCTGTCAGCGAAAAAAAATGACAGTTATATCTCTTTCGAAAAGTATTCTTTTATCTTAAAAATCAGGAATAAAAAAAGACTTAAAATAAATCCGGGGAAAAATGGTTCAACGCCCAGAGGATAAGCAGGAATTCCCCCTGTCATGTGTAACCGGCCCCAAAGAAAAGAAAATAATGAGAAGCTGAAACCGGCGATCATCAACTGCAGAATATGCCGGGGCGGCAGATTCAAATTTGGAAAATAAGCGAGTATCAATGGTAATAACATCGGCGGTATAAAAAGACTACCGATAATATACCATAACTGAATAACAGAAGGAAATAACAGACAAAGGGTAACCGACACAATAGCAGTAAGGATAAGTCCCAAACGAGTGTACTGACTGATCTGCGCCTCATTTTTACTTCTTTTCAACCGCCACACCAGATCCCGCCCGAAAGTGATAGCTGATAAGAGGGTAAAACTATCGATAGTGGACATGATGACGGCAAATAGCGCCGTAAAGAATAATCCCTTGATAAAAGGTGGCAGTACCTGATCGGCTAATAACGGAAACGAGAACAACGGATTGATATCTTTCAGGATAGCTACAGCATAAAGACCGCAGGTAATCGTAAGAAAGTCGAACACAAACCAGAATAAAATTGAGATCAAAATACCTTGCCGGGCTGTTTTCAGCGATTTTGCCGCCGCACAGCGCTGATGAAAACCAGGATCGATAAAGGTCCAGCTGGCCAGAAAAAACCAGACCAGAATATATTGTATGGAATTGCCGCCGCCCGGGGATAAATGATCCGGGGGTAATTCATTTATGATAAACTGTACGCCACCGTATTGAGCGAACAGGAAAAAAAGGAGAATAAAGAATCCGCTGAAAATCAGGACAAACTGCAATTTGTCTGTTTGCACAACCGAACGAAAACCCCCGAAATAAACATAGAGAACGGATAGAATTGTGCCGGCAATCAAACTAAGAAAAAATGACCAGCCCAGGATCAATTCAAGCAAAAGTGCGATCATTAGAATATAAGGAGCCGGACTTGTCATAAATAATAGAAAAATTCCGGCCAGGATACCAACGCGACGGTCATGGCGTTCGTAAAAAATATCAGCAATGGTAAACTGACCGGCCGATCGTACCTTGCTGGCAATCAGAACAGCAAAAATGGCGGCA
>CAZIKB010000195.1:0-8693 GCA_964539665.1 uncultured Cytophagia bacterium | reverse complement strand
ATTATTGGATTTACACAATGTTAGTGGTCTCAGTTTCTTCGCTCCCAAAGGTCGCTCAGAATGACATTTATGTATATTTTACAGAAGTCTATTCTTTGTTATTATTTAATCTCTGCGCTCCTTGCGACCTCCGCGGTAAACACTTCAAGTTAGTTTCTTCTTGTACTCAAAATTATTGACGGTAGAATATTGAAGCAAAAGAACAATGAAGCAATGCAACAATAGAACAATGCACCCTGATCATTCTGGATATTCATCCTAAACGAAAAGTGAAATGAACCTCTGCCTCCTCTACCGAACTCCCGCTTTTTCAAAAAACTCATTGAGCCGTTCTAAACAAGCCTGCCGTTCTTCATCCGAAAGTAAAAAATAAAAGTAACCTACTGATCGTTCTACCTCGAATAAGTCGATCAAAAAATCGTGAACAGCATTTTCAGCGTCTAACTCAGAAAGTAGTGCGGCGTTTTGTGCATCGAGAAGATCAAGGATATTTACCGCACCCCGGGAATAGGCGTCCGTAACCAGGTCCAAATTTTTATTAGACGCTACAGCGGCAGCCTGGGATAACGCAATGGCTGCGTGAGATGCACCAGAAACATGTAATGCTGAACGCACGCGCTGCTCAATCCGCTCAGCTATCGCGGTGCGCTCTGTCTGAAATTGTTGTAGTTCCTCACTTGCCCGGCTTCTTTTTGCAAACCTGGCACCGCCTTCAAAAATCGGAATCGAAAAGTTGAGACCAACATTCAAGCTTGTGTTATCTGCTTCTTGTATTGGAGGAAATAAATCGGAGACCTCAGGTGGTAAATCTGATAACGGCGAGATTGTACCCGCTCCGCCCTCTTTAAACAAATTTGATATTTGAGCTTGTACGGCAATTGCAGGCGACCAGAATGATCGGCTCGCCGAACGAAATTCCCGTTCCTTTGCCGAGATGGCAGCATCCAGAGCCCGAATCTCCGGAGAACCCGCAAGTCCTTCTGTGACCATAAAGGTGCGAAAAGTTCTAAATGAATTCCGATCAGAAAAATATTCTAAAACGCCTTCCCTGCTGGTGAACAGCGCTGGATCACTTAAATCAATCTCCTGCATTAAAAATGGTTCCTCAAGGGGACGATGCAGCAAACGATTAAGCTCAATTTCTGCCAGATTTCGCAAGGCATTAGCCGCAATCACCTCCTTTCTACGGATGGCGATCTCCCTTTCCCAACGAAAAACTTCAGAGCGCCCAGACTGCCCAATCGCTTCACGTATTCGGGCCAGTTCAAGATTTGAGCGCGTACGCTTAAGATTTTCTTTTTGAACCCGCTCAAAAGTCTTCCCCCTGAGAACATTTAAATAAGCCGTAGCCGCGGCCTGAGCAATATTGAGACGCAGCCGCTCTCTTTCATTGGTTCGAATATCCTGTAAAGAACGCTGAATGGAAACATTTGCCAGGGCAGGTTCTGAGAAAATCAATTGTGAAATTGTTGCCGAGCCCGATAAAGAGCGTTGAGCCTGAGAGCCAAAACTGGCCTCTGCCCTATCCCGGTCAATTATCAGCCCCAAACCTGATACATTGATTTGCGGCAGTAAATTCGATCGGGCTTCGTTAATATTTTGTTGGCCTGCCAGGACAAAACGTCCCTCTGCCGCCAAGTCTAAATTTCTGGCAATGGCCTCCTCCAATACAGCCGCAAGGTAAAGCCGACGCTCGATTTCCTGCCTCTGCTCATTTAAAAGCTCGGCCTCGGTTAACACAGCGAATGGCGGCGAGACGCCTATGCTGCGTGCTGTAGTCATGTTAATAGTCAATCTCTCCCCAAACGCAAAGGCCACGGGCAGATTTTCAGCCGACTCACCAAGCAATATTCGTTGAACATTGAGCGCCACTCTGCGCGCTGTTTTCGGGAAAATATTCGGACTTACCGCGGCCATCAATCCCCGCTCGACCTCGCTGATTCCTAAAAGTGAAAAACTCGGTATCTTGCGTTCAATAAGCGTATTCACCAGGCGTTCAAAATCACCTAACGGCAGGTGCAGCAAGGAGCCAACATACACCGCTTCTACATCCTCAGTTAATTTATTCAAAGCAGAATCTATGGTTTCCTCAACCAGTACAAACTGAGTTTCCACACTCATTTCCTGCAAAGCAGCCCGGGTACGTGAATATAATTCTGGAATGGCCTCCGAGATAATTTTATTGACCAGAATCGTCACTTTGTTGAACGAGACGATCTCCCGAAAAGCTTTAATATCTCTGGTTACGTGTGATGGTAAAGACAGGTAGTTCAAATTTTTGATGCCACTGGCGCCTTCTTTTAATGACAGCCCCTGCAGCTCAGCATCAATGACAAATGGGGCGATGACAGGTTTGGGCAAATCTCCTCTCTGACAAATATCACTGGAAGCCAAAACCCCCATCGCTAAAACAAAATCAACTTCAGGATCGGCCAGCAATCTATCCAGGGCTGCTCTGATACTGGCAAGCGACCAGTCAGCAACAATCTCCATATCCTCTGGAAATCGAACATCAAACTCCCCTGCTGTGAGCGTTAGAATTTCCTGGGTGAACATATTTCGAATAGCAACATTGTGCTCCCAGGGGCCGTCAATTACAATCCCGATGTGTACTACTGGTGGTTGTGCAAAAATTAGTGATGAAAAGTAAGAATGGAATGAAAACAGCAACAGAATAGTGATGATTAGAATGAACCTTTTTGTCATTAAAATACCCTCCGGTATCTAATTATATTTTGTTTTGGTTGGTGTTAATCAAAGCAGTTGATCAATTTAATAGTGATTGACCGAAAACAGCCTTTTCTTGTCATTCCTGCATGTTTTTAGCAGGAATCTCCTGCCTGAAATGAGGAGATTCCAGCATAAAAGATCGCTGGAATGACATCTAGAATCGAGTTTTCGGTCAATCATAGTGTTACAATATAGTTTAATTTGAGTGCGATTTCAAGTTAAAACAAAATAAAAATTTGATTTTATCCATAAATAGTCCAGCTAAAGCAAATCACTTTTGACTCTATTCTGTTAAATTCTTATTGCCCTATTTCATAAACCCATATTCCCTGATTCACCTTCTCCGCGTCCACTGCGTAACTCCGTGCTCTCCGTGTCCTGTTTTTTTCATCCCCCAGTACTTTTTCCTTGACATCACAGAAAATATTAATTATCTTTCACAATTGTTATTCTCCTGATACAGGATATTTCACACAACTCTATCATTCACCAATCACCAGCGCCAGCACACGAGGAAGGGAATAACAACACTGAGGCGGGATAAAATGACATCCTTAGCTATAAACAATAAATTAGAAAAATATATGGGGCAACTTATTTAATCCCCCTGATTGGCAGTAAAAAGTCAAGAAGTGTGGTTGAGATTCCACCGTTACCTTAGATTGGATTACTATCCAGAAGAGTAGGGTTGCATCGATATCTGTTGTGCCAATGAAAATACATTTAGGGGTGAATGTTGGATTCAAGAAAACGAATCCAAACTACTTTGCTGGTATTTGATTGATAGGCGCAACGAGGATAATTAAAACGTCCAAGTATACAAAAAATGGTCTATTGAAAATTTTATTCAGGAGGCTAACATGGATTTGTACCTTTTCGTTTCTGTGATTGTTTTTACAGTTTTCACTATTCTCTTTATCGTTCTTTATATTAAAAAATCCAAGAGCTATAGACAGTTATCTATAAGATTTAAAGATGTTATAGATATAGATAAGGAAAAAGAAAAAGTTCAAAAAGAAGTTGACGAGCTTTTATCTCGAGAAAATCAACTAAAGGATAGCTACAATTCCAAGCGGCTTGTTTATGATAGTTTAATTAAGGAAGTAAGCATATTAGAAGAAGATTTAGATTTCATCTCCTTTGGCATTTATAAGCCTCACTTTGATTTTGATACTTCTGACAGATACAAAAAGGAAATCATTGAAATTAGAAATAGACAAAAAGATGTAATTAGAGATAAAAATGCTGCAATATGCCTTACACAATGGGAAGTAAGCGGTAGTAAAGCAGAAGGTCGCAAGATGACAAACAGAAATATAAAGATTATTTTGCGTGCCTTTAATGGTGAATGTGATTCTGCAATACTGAAAGCAAAGTGGAACAATGTTGATAAAATGGAGGAACGAATAAATAAAGCCTTTGACGCATTAAATAAATTGGCTGAACCAAATCATATTGAAATTACATCACAATACCTCCATTTAAGACTGGACGAGTTACATTTAGCGCATGAATATCAGGAAAAGCTCTATGAGGAAAAAGAAGAGCAACGGCGTATAAGAGAGCAGATGCGAGAGGAAGAGAAAGTGCAAAAAGAAATTGAGAAGGCCACGAAAGAAGCAGAACAAGATGAGAATCGTTATCAAAAAGCCTTAGAACAAGCAAATGCAGAGTTAAGTGAGGCACATGGCGATAAAGTTGGAAAACTCAACGAGAAAATGAAGCTTTTGGAAGAAAAACTTAAAGAAGCACAGGAAAATAAAGAACGTGCACTTTCGAGGGCACAACTCACCAAATCAGGTCATGTTTATATAATATCAAATATAGGATCATTTGGCGAAAATGTGTATAAAATTGGCTTAACCAGACGATTAGAACCAACAGATCGTGTTAGAGAATTGGGGGATGCATCGGTACCCTTTGCTTTTGATGTTCATGCCATGATTTATTCCGAAAATGCTCCTGAATTAGAGAGTGGATTACATAAAATATTTGATGAAAGGCGTGTTAATCTCGTAAATCAGAGGAAAGAATTTTTTAAAGCTAACTTAGATGAAATATCCTCTGCCGTTTCCCCAAATAATGGACAAATTGAATTTACTAAGTTGGCAGAGGCAAAAGAATACCGTGAATCAGTTGCTATCCGAGAAAGTGAAATGCTTAAAAGAGAAAAGCAAGAAGAAATAGCTGCAAAATTTCCAGAATCATTATGAAATATGTAATAATGATTACCACTTTTAAGGAATTAAGAATCTTCTGTTTTTGGATTAAAATTGGGCGGGCTTAACTTCAATACTCGCGCGTCCATTTTACGGGTAGGTTTGGAAAGAGTCGAAGAAAAGTATCCATTCAAAGTTGAGGCAATATGTTTGCTTCCTGACCACTTGCACTGCATTTAGTCAAAAGTGAAAGAAGTATTCGTGTTACAATCAAATATAGTAAAATGATGGCAACTAATTCAGTAGGAGGAACAAGAATGATCAGAACAGTTTCTATCTTAATTTCCATTTTATTGTTTTATTTTGGAAAAATGGCCGCACAAGATAATGATTACCGGGTAGAGAAAGGGCAAGGGAGTGTACGCCATATTCTTTATGTTTCACGTTATTTACATGCCATAACCGTTTCGCCGGATGGGAATACTTTGGCAATCGGGACAAGTAGTAAACTTTACCTGGTAAGTTTTCAGACTGGCAAACTGGAAAAATCAATTAATATTGGTCAGGAAATCCTGCGAGTAGCATTTACGCCGGACAGTAAGCAAATCGTCATCGGTGGTGGTAAAGGAGTAAGTTTAATTGAAGTGAGCACCGGCAAAAAGATTTGGAGTGCGGCAGGAATTCCGAATCCTAAGCTTACAAAGGCCGATCCTGCATCGGCTAAATACATGTCTAAGAACATTAAGATAACGGCGATAAAGTACATCCCGGCCCTCGAGCAGTTTGCAAGCATTTCCGAAGATGAATCCAGTTTACGTTTTTGGTCGCTTCAGGACGGCGCTGCCGCAAAAATCATTGACACCAAAATAAAAGAGCCTGGAGTTCTCGCTTTGTCTTCTGATGGTGTGCACCTGGCTGTGCGAGGCGCTGATGGCTTCGGGCAAAGAGGATCACAGGGAACAGTCGTTTTGTATCGCCTGCCAGAGATGCGGGAAATGTGGCGAAATACCGATGGGGCTTATGGATTCGAAAGTACACTTGCTTTTTCGCCAGATAGACTGTTTCTGGCGACTGGAACCACCAGTTGGGGAGGTATGAAAGTGCAGCTTCTAAATGTTAAGAGCGGCGAAACAGTCAACGAGTTTAATATTGGAGAAGGTAGTGAGCTAAATGGTATTGCATGGACTTTGGACGGTAAGAGAATGGTGACAGCAGCGGAAAGTCAGGTGGCTTTATGGAAAGTCGAAGAAAAAGATAAGCAACCGATCTTGCTGGATAAAGACTTTAAAGCGCAGGATGATACCAACAATGCTATTGTTATGGGCTTAAATGGCACCGCAGCGGCTGTATTAGGCGATAGCAAAATGGTAAAGATTTATAGTTTAATAAACCTGTGAAGTTTCGCTTCCGTAGAATCAGTATCGTTTGCTCAGTGCGTATGTCGTTCGGGTATCATTAGTCTTGGAGGTGTTCATTGAATTGTGAAAAACCCGATTTATAAGCATTATTTGAAAGTAGTCGTTTAATGTCAAAAGCAATGGGACTAAAACAACCAGAAATGGCTGCCACTCGTCGGATATTCGAACATTGACTTTTTGACGCTGAGTATAATGGTTTAGAATGATAACAGTTTTAACTAGCTCCAGGATAAATGCAACGCATAGTAAATCCAAATTAATACAATCTAAAAAGGAGGACATCATGAAAAACAAATTAGCAGTGATTACGGTCAACATGTTCGTCGTTTTCTTTTTATTATACATAGAGTCGGTTTCAGGTCAGGTTTTGCCATGTTATCAGTTTCCTGAAGCAGGAAATGATCACTCGCAATCTTTGGGAGTGGTGCAGCTCTCCATAGACGTAGTGAGCGGCGTCACAGAGACTGTTTATGTCTCCGGTCCTACGGTTATTAGCAGAAGTTATCCAATGATTGATTCCACGGGAAAAAAATTCATCGAAACTGAAATCGTCGAAATGAATCTTCATGGTAAAAGCAGCATACTGGGCCCACTCAGGATAACTCTACATCCTGAAATTCCTTCAATGGGCCGAATAATGGACAGTAATCCTGATCCGGAATTGGACTTTCCAGCCGATAGTTTTTTTGATGTATTTATCCAGGTGACAGCTTCTCTTTTTGGAGCGGAAGTTAACTTATTCAATGAAGAACCTCTTCACGTGCAGGCCCAAATTTTATGCATTCCGCCGATTGGCACAGCTTACCGACACCGTTTTGACAACGGTGGCGTGAAATTGTTAGATTCCCGGGGAGTTGCACTGGCAACCATTATTCAGGCTGCTCACAAGCTCGAGAATCCGTTATTTTCAGTCGTGCCCGGAGGCAACCTGGATCTTGCCAGCCTTGGACCATTCAACTTTACCGGACGCTCGTTTTTTGGCGCCGGAATAGTTGAATCCGCACCTCCTGCGTTTGGCTGGCCGCCGGTCGGTCGTATTGAACCTGCTCTTCTGGGACTGTTTGCCGGCACACCGGACACCACTGACAACATTGATGCATTGTCATTTGGGATGGATGATGTACTGATCGACTCCTTAGATATCGCTGCTTTGTCTTTTTCGGTAGATAACGCCTCAATCGGTGCGGCAGGAACTTCAGTTAATTTTGAAGTCACAACCGGCAGCAATTTCGGTGCGCCGGATGCACCTGCGCCACCTGAACATATGGCCGACATCTTTCTCACCCCACTGAATGGTCAAAACTTATTGATGTTTGACGAGAAAGATGCGACGTGCCTTATAGCCAATATGACGGTTACAAACCGGAACGCGACTGCATCGAATTGTCTGCTGCCTGGGAACCCACCGGGTTGGCCAGGTGGAAACAATCCCGAAGATACTGATGCATTGGAGTTTGGTAATGTGTTTTTTGTTGGAAATGATAATAATTTCGATGCCAGGCTTGATCAACTCGTCAGTAATATATATTTTTCTTTTGACGCCAGGTCGGTGTCCATTGGTATGACTGTCGCAGATTTCCGGCCCGGCCCTGTTGACGGTGTAGCTTCTCCAGATGACATCCTTATGGCAGGGCCGCCCGGGGGCTCATTTGGTGTGTTTGCCAGTGGTGTGCTGGATATCGGTCTTGATAAAGACGATGATCTCGATGCATTATGCCTCCAGGACACGACCCAACTTGGATTTCTCAATCCAGGACAGGACTTCGCGCTGTTTTCGTTAGCTCCAGGTTCTCCGTCACTCGGTTCCGGTCTTAGTCCCGCAGACGTCTTTTTCACGGATTTCACCGGAACATTCTCATTGTTTTCTCAGGCTTCTGAACTTGGACTCCTATCGCAGGATAATATTGACGCTCTGGATTGCCAAATACTGATTGATCGCAAGCTGCCGACCTCAATTAGACCGCATCCACAGGGACAAAACCCGAATAACTTCAGTCTTCATCAGAATTATCCAAATCCCTTCAATGCTTCGACCACGATTACTTTCGATCTGCCAAATGGGAGCTACGTAACTGTGAAGATTTTCGACATCCTGGGGAAAGAAGTTTCTACTTTAGTTGATGAGGAGCTGCCTCCTGGACAATACAGAGCCGTGTGGAATGCCTACGATATTGCAAACGGAGTTTATTTTTACATAATAAAAGCTGGTACATTTGTTGAAACCAGAAAGCTCATCTTGCTTAAATAGTAATGCAGCATGGATTCGTCTTCTTGAAACCAACAGTTCAATATAATGAATGACAGTGATGTATGTCGGATTATGTGCGTGCAAAATTAGAGTCAATACCATTTTTAGTTGAAAAAGGTGGCTCCGCGTTTTTTTATG
>CAZIKB010000194.1:0-8731 GCA_964539665.1 uncultured Cytophagia bacterium | reverse complement strand
CATACGATGGAAAAAAGAAATAATTCATCCGCTTATTATAAAATCATGACACTAGTTAGAAAAAAAGGGACACCAATATTTGCAATGTCCCTTTTTTCAACTTAAGCATTATTAAGCAAATTGAATCGTAAATAATGTAAAAATTGCTGTTTTATTGATTGCCCCTATTGGTATGGAATTAATAATTTTAGCCTTGATTATTCAGCGCCCCTAGCAGGACTCGAACCTGCGGCACATGGTTTAGGAAACCACTGCTCTGTCCATACTGAGCTATATGGGCGGTTTTTTTAAATTAAGATTCCAAATATACCTTATTTTAGTTTTAGAATCAAGTAAATTGAAATTATGTTGATCCCACGCATTGAGTCATAATAAAACCCCCAGGGCTACATTTTTATTTCAGGCAATAAGTTTAATTATTCATACCAAAGATACATTTTTCTGATACTCTTGAAATTTTCAATATCGCCATCATAGCTACTCATGATCTCCTCAAGTGATAATTTCTTATCCAAACTGTTTCGGAGTCTACCTGAACCATAAAGTCTATCAATGGTCATGAGCCATTCAAATTTATCCGGATAAAGGTTCGCTATGGTCCAGATAATGGCTATACCCGTCTTAACTGGCTGAAATGTATGTCTTTGGACTACTCTGATAAATACTCCATCACAGTTGTCATCTTTATATTTTGGATTGGGAACCGCAGGTAAGATTGCCACAGGGGAAAATTCAATCGGTTGAAATGCAACCCCATTCAAACTAAGTTTATTCAATTCGTTTGCAAGTTTTCGAGAATCCAGCCACGGTGCGCCTATCATTTCAAAAGGTTTATCTGTACCTCTGCCCTCTGAGACATTTGTCCCTTCAAGAAAACAGGTTCCGGGGTAAACAGTTGCTGTAGCTAAAGTTTTCATCGAAGGAGATGGCCCAACCCATGGAACATCGGTCTGGTCTAACCACGTTCCTCTCTCCCACCCTTTCATTTTTATGACTCTTAAATCAAGGGAGCGGGCATTTTGAATCCAACCCTCTCCTTTAAATAAGCGCGCTAATTCACCAACAGTCATACCATGTCTAACTGGTAATTTATACATGCCGACAAAACTCTCAAATCCGTCTTGCAGCATTGGTCCTTCAATCAGCGAACCCGTTATTGGATTTGGCCGGTCCAGAACAAAAAACTTTTTATTAAAGTTGGCCGCAGATTCCATGGCCAGTGCCATTGTATAGACATATGTATAGAAACGCGCCCCAACATCCTGTATATCAAAAACTAATGCATCGATGTTGTCAAGCATGTCCTTTGTTGGCTGTTTGGTTTTACTGTAAAGGCTATAAACAGGAACTCCGGTGACCGAATCAACTTCAGATTTAATATAATTGCCTCCCGGTGCCAATCCCCTTACACCATGCTCGGGTCCGAAAATTGAGACAAGATTAACGCGCTTTGAATTATGAAACAAATCTACCAGGTGTTGACCACTTTTTGTCAAACCAGTGTGATTTGTAATGACCCCAACCCTCATTCCGCCCAGGATTTCGAAATTACTGTTTACCAAGACATCCAGCCCAGTCTCAACATTGAGGGGATCCGAAATTGGCACAATTCCAGCACGTTCGGCTTCCGCCATCTGTTCCTGATGAGCACTGTTATAATTCGGAAGAGTGATCTCTTCATCTTTTGTAAGTTTGTTTTCATTCACAGAGCCAGAACAAGCGATTGCTAAGAACATAACCAGTAAGATATACTTATTCATGTGGAATCCTTAATTTAGCAAGATCATTTTTTTACTTAATGTGAACTGTTCCGCTTTCAATATATAAACATAAATTCCGGATCCGATTTGATTGTTGAAATCATCCCTTCCATTCCAGTCAATTTTATGACGACCAGCTGGCATAAATTTATCAATCAATGAAGATATTTTTTGGCCCAAAATATTATAAACAAAAAGCTTAACCTTTGATGATTTAATCAAAGCAAAATTTATTGTAGTTGATGGATTAAACGGATTTGGGTAGTTTTGTTCCAATGAGTATGATTCAGGTATTTCGGGATTGTTTTTATCCTCAATCCCTACAGGTCCATTGATAAAATAGTTAAAGATTCTGAATATCAGGTCATCTCTCATTGATTCGTTTGTAATCGTTTCAAATGGGAATGAAAAATAGACAAGAGCACCGTTTTGGTTAGAGTTACTAAATATGCCTGTGTATACTATTCCCGCCCCTCCAAATACATCAGGGTCCACCTCACTGTAACTCAACACTAATTCTGCTCCTGATGATGGAACAGGCATAATTCCATCAGGGCTGTCCACTTTATAAGTTCCTTTAGTTCCGTCGTCGAATTCAATGGTACTCAGTCCTGTAAATGGATTATTGGTTTGAAGAGCATTTGAGCTAAAAACTGTAGAACTATCCCCTACATCATTTTTGATGTATTTTGCTTTTAAATAATCCTCATAAAACGCTTTACTTGATAAATTACCGTTTTCAACAAGATCTAAACCGATATCTGATCCAGAGATAAAAAGCTTGCCCCCGTTTCTAAGGTAACTTTTAATTCTGACTTGCTCTAAATTGGACAATGTTTTGGTTTCAACTGATTCATTCCCAAGAATCCAAATGACAAATTCATAATCTTCCAGATGAATTTCACCGCTTTCGACAACTTCATTTGAAGTTGAATTAAATTCAAAACTAGCAGCATTCAGGCTTTTAGCATATTTAATTATATAATCGCGTGAGTTCGCTGGAACAATACCCTCTTCCCTATCGAAGCCATTGACAATGAGCACATTTGGATACAAGCCGGGACGTGCGGCAAGTGTTTCGGTCTCCGGACTGGCGCCGAATTGATTACGCCCAACTGCTTTGAAAAAATATATGGAATCAACATTAACATTTGTGAGCCGGAAGTTTGGAGTAAGAGAATTACCAATAAATCTAAAATTTTCAGCATCTGTGCTCATGTAATAATCAAAAGAAATGGCGCCCGAATCGGGTTTGAGACTCACAACAATATCACCGTTATTTACATCTGTTTCAACGCGAAGTTTCACAGGTGTTTTAGGCGGTTTATTTGTTCCAAAATGACTATATAAAGTATCCCATAATTCAGTAAAGCCATCATCATATCCAAGAGCCCACATACCGATTCCTTTAAGTTTTTTATTAGTAGCCATGGCATATTTATGCGACAGCGCGATCTCATCATCATACCATGCAACATACCACCCATTTGAATTGTAGGAATACCAGGGAGACTTAGCGATATTATCCCAATTTTGTCCAAAACCTTTCCCTTCTGATTTTGCACTTTTGTAGAATATCGAACTACCTCTGCCTCGGGCGCTGGAATATCCACTGCTTGTTGTAGTAGGCCATTTTATACCATAATATGGCAGCCCTAAGATTAATTTGCTGGTATCACTTCCTGTTTTTGTCAGGTAATCGTTTACAGAACGCGTAAGGTGCCAGCCAGAATTTAATTTCAAAGGCGCTACCGGTCCAGAGGTTGAGCTGCCAGAATAATAGTAATTGTAACCCATTATAAAGAGCCAATCACATATGTCCGCTAAAGCATTGTAATCCCAGGCTGCGCGCCAATCGACGGCTGGCGAGGCCATTGAAAGAGTATAGTTGGAATCACGAGCATCAAGTGCAGTTCTAAGCTCGCTCATAAAAGTGACAAGGTGAGACCTGCGTGAAGCAGGTACACCTTCAAAATCTATATCAATACCATCGCCGTTACCGTCAACCATGAGATCAACAATGTTATTAATAGCCTGTGTTCTGTAGGCTGGGCTTCCAAGAAGTGTCGTTAAATCATTTGCGGAAAAAAGTGTTACAACAAGCTGCGCTTTTACACCATTATTATGCGCGGCATTTATAAGCGAATTGTACGGCCAACTATTTGTTGTGCTTATTGTGCCATTGCTTCTTAGGGAAACGCCAAAATAATTAACGACCGTCAAAAGCTCCCATTTGTATCTGGTTTGGAGTCCATTATTCCAATAAGGATGATACCCGACAACAAACCTGTTTGGTTCCACTAATCGCCTCTGAAATGGAATGACATCAGCAGTTTTCAATAAATCCACGACATCTGGTATCTTTTTTCCAAATGTTTCCAAATGCTGCTGATGAATGCCTTTGTATCCAGCAGGTCCTTGTGCGAATGAAATTGTACATAAATTTATTATAATTATAAAAATAAGAATAGATTTGTCGATTGGTAGTTTTGAATTCATGATTTTATTTTAGTACTCCAAATATGTTTTATTCTATAGGCATAATCATTGTAGATTACTTTTTGAGGTTGTTCCATCTTAATCATTTAATCAAAATCATCGAGCGTGTTTCTTGAAATTTGTTTCTATTCGTTTCATTAATGGATTCAGCATTTATTTTGATTAAATACAAACCGCTGGCTACTGGCAGGTTCGATCTATCGAATCCGTTCCACATTTTTTTGTACCGACCAGGAGTGGTAATCTCATTAACCAGGGTGCAAACTTTTTGCCCTAAGGTATTATATATTTCTAATGTGACCTCTGATGTTGTTGGCACATGATATTCTATTGTGGTTTGTGAATTAAAAGGATTCGGGTAATTTTGTAAAATAGCAAACTCTAAAGGAAGAACCATTTTATCTGCCATTTTGGATTCCACTGAGGTCAACAAAAAGAAAAATTCCAAAACACGGCGTATGATCTCTTTCCGATTATCTTCGCCTGAAATGGTTTCAAACGGAAAGGCTAAATACACTAATTTTCCCGGTATTGAACTATTACCAAATGTACCTTCATATTGAATCCCAGCAATTTTACTGGAACTATATTTCAAATTTGCGATGACATTTTCCCCAAATGGTGTGATGACATCCGGGTAATCTTCTGGATAGGGAGTGACGCCATAACTGAAATTCATACCCTCGAAAATGGTACCAGAAACACCTGAAACAGAAAGTATATTTGAATCATCGGCAGCATAATTTGCCTTCAGATAATCATGCAAAAACTGCTCATCTGCAGGCGTGGAGCCAGACGATGCATTGTCCTGGTCTAAGTCCCAGGCGATTTCAGAGCCGCTGACAAACAGCATACCGCCGTTTTCGAGATAATTTTTAATTAATGTCTGTTCTGTGGAGCTGAATGTTTCATCAGTAGTTGATTCGTCGCCCAATATCCACACAACAGCTTTATATTCACTCAAATCTATGGATCGATCAACAATAGCCTCATTAGTTACTGTGTCAAAACTAAATCCGTTTGAAATTATCGCCTGTCCGTGAGTGAATGCGAAATAATGATTTGGTTCTTGCCAGCTCCCCCCTTCTGCGCGGTCAAAGCCATCAACGATGAGCAGTTTTTCTGTGAAACTACCGTTACTCATTCCATAAACATCAGACGCAATACTTTCATTTGGAACTATCGCACTATCCACTGCAGTTAAGCGAAAATAGATATCTCGATTTAATATTTGATTAATTGAAGTATCTTGTTGGATAGCTGTGAAATATCTCTCGTCTCTGAATAAAGACCAGAACTGATTATTCACACTAAAATATAAGCGGTAGCCTAACAAATCCTCTTCCGTATTCGGAAACCAACTAACCGACCAACCATTCTCAATTTCCTTGACAAAACGCAAAACAGGTTGGGCTGGTGCAATTAAATCAGCATCTGAAGTTTCTACTTCGACATACATCGTATCAGTATTATTACGCGTATCTTCAGTAAAAACCATTACCTGGTATTTGTCTTCAGGTAAAGCAGCAGTATTCCAATAATTATCCCTGGAAATGTCATTAGTTACGATGTACACATGGCTTGTTGTACTAGAAAGCTGGTCAGAAAATACTCGATGCACATGTGAATTACTGGGTTTTGTATTGAACTGGAAGCGTACACCGCCATTAGGTGGTTCAAAAACCACAGCGCTGCGATCAGCGGTTAAAATTTTATAACCGATTTTATAAGTCCCATTATTGCGTCGTGAAGTTCTTGATGATGGCGGTCCGTTCTGTTCATCCACTTTAACAACAATATCCACCAATCCGCTTAACTTGTTACCAGTAAATTTCTGTGCTGTGTTGTTTTGATAAAAGCCAACATAGCGGATAATCGGCGGCCAGGAATCATCAAATGGAGTCAGGCCGCTATTCATTAACATACTATTTTTTTCTGAACCAACGTAGCCGTTAGTGAAATGAACATGGCCCTGGCCACTAAGAATGGTCCCCAATACAGTTTCCGACGCAAACACAGAATCGCCGGCCGACAAAGAAGAGTTGGGTACAATATGCACATAAGCCAGATTCTGAACTCGAACATAAGCATTGGAGCCTTGAGAAGCGACTGTACCAATGTAGGAAACTATGCCATCCTTCACTGAATAAACTGGTGAGCCATCGGGCTTGGGAATGTCGGTACCGTTGTGAAAATGGTCGGCGCTGCCAGTATCACGAAACTCGGCAAAACTCCCTGTTATTTCCTGACTGGTAGTAAGGGGTGTTACGGGCCAGGGGAACTGAGTTTGAGCAAAGTTATTGTTGGTTAGAGCGAGGATAAAAAATATTATTGTCCATATTCTGTAATTCCTTTTAATGCTCATTGAATAGCCTCATAAATGCGGTATGAATTCTTGAATCCGATGGTTATATACGAGTGATCTGGGGTAAAATGTAACTGTGGTTTTTCAAATGTTTCATCCTTAAGTTCTATTTCTTGAAATAACTTGCCTGTGCGGTCGAGTACCTTGACTCTGCAATTTGTAAACATAAACTGGCCGTCTTTGAATTCATTATTAGCTACGAGTAGAATTGCATATTCTGCCGCGTTTGACAGTCGAGCGGCCGTGATCATGCCTTGTTTTCTTGAAATATTCGTGCGCCAAATAATTGCACCAGAAGATACTTCAATAACATTGGCGACATTGTTTTCAGCTATTATCAAATATTTTGAATCGGGTGAAAATTCAGCATATTTAAATAAAATATCAAAGCTATTAATCCTTTCACCTGCATTATTAAAAAGCAGGCTTTTTTTCTTCAACTGACCTTGAACATCAATAGTGTAATTGTTTACAATAATGTGTGAGCCATCTGCGGAAATAGCGGTTTGTGAGACGTTGAATTCTGGTAGATTGTATCTCCATATTTCCCCGCCATTTTGTTCAAACAGAAATAAGTGAGGTTCTCCTGAGGGTTTAATAGCGCTTGAACCTAAAGGAGATGCTCCTCGTTTACTGGCTGCAACAGCCAGCCTGGTGCCATCTTCATTTAAGTCAAAATGGAGTATCCTCTCTAAATCGTAGGTCGCATCAGTAAACAAAACAAGCTCCTTGATTAATACGCCATTCTGGCTATAAAACCAAAGTTTTCCTGTGGTATTTTGTCCCATTACGACAGAGCCGTTTTTATTAGAAATCGTAACCGACGGGAAAGAATCATCGAAATACTGTTTTCTGAAAAGCGTGTATAGTTTTTTGGCAGGGGCTGAATAAACTTCTAATTTAAAAATTTTGTTTCTGTCCCTGCTTTTTGGTGGTTCATTCAAACTTATAATTCCAAAATATTGTCCATTTTTCGAAAATATGGTCTTTAAGTAACCATCTGGTAAAGAAACGGTTTTAGATATATTTTGATTCAACCATTTCACTTTTTCATTTTGAATAATTATTTTTGGCCCTTTTTCTAAGCGCGGCCCTCCAAACAAGTACCATGATTTTATTGGTTCGCCAATTTTTTCAGATTTGATTAGTTGATATTGCCATGCTTGCGTTAATTGTTTTTGGCAAAACAATCCGGAAGCGGCAGTTAAGAAAAAAAAGATTAAGAAGAACTTCAATTTTAATTGATCCATGGAAATACCTTCTTTAACGTACTTTTTGCTTAAATAAAGTTATTTAAATTATTACCTTTGCAGTACTAACTTGCAGCCTTTAATCGGTCTAACGAGACTGTCGAAAAAGTACTTTGGCGTCATGCTGAGCGGAGTCGAAGGGCACCTAAGTCACTGAAAATCAATATGCTTCGACTCCGCTCAGCATGAAGTTAACTGGAATCGAAAACTTTTTCGACAGGTCTCAACGAATGAGCTTGATACAGGTAGCACACGTTTGCCTAATGCAACGTTCATTTGCTTTCCTGTTCAGGGTATGGGATAATTTATCCCATACCCTGAACAAAGGTTCTCCACACTTTCCTGCAACGAACCACCCGTCGGACGTAAGCCCTCTTTCGAGTCGAGTAACGTTGAAACTCGCAATCATCTCACTACAAGCTTGTCCTCGACTTCGTTCAGGGAATGACCTTCGCTTTTTCCGACCTCTCAAACCCGCACCTTCAACACGGCTTCATGTCGCGACCAAGCACTCGTGTATAACCTGCCAAAACCACAAAATTCAGACAGATAGTAAAATTTTGACCTTCCGATTTAGTACTAAAAATGTTAAACAGACTAAACGGTTTAGGTCAGGCTAATACACGGGCTTTGTGGCGAATTTCCTATTTGAGCAACAACATTTTGTGAGTCTGCATAAATCCTTCAGCGCGCAATTGGTAAAAATATATTCCGCTCGCAACCAACTTCCCAGTATGATCTTTTCCATTCCATTGAATCTTATGTCTTCCAGCTGCCTGGTGTGCATTATTTACTAACCCTTTTTGAGTCAATACCATTTTTAGTTGAAAAAGGTGGCTCCGCGTTTTTTTATGCCG
>CAZIKB010000193.1:0-8763 GCA_964539665.1 uncultured Cytophagia bacterium | reverse complement strand
ATGAAAATGGCTGCATGAACTTAACTCGGTGTCCATTTTTTTGTTGCAATTCCAGTTTTAATCGAAATAAGGTAGGATTGAAATCCAGCTTTAAGATTATGAATGCGCGTTCCGACGGTCGTTTTAATCGAACTAAGGTAGGATTGAAATGGACCTACTGGATACTAAAGAAAAGCAGCATAAAGAAGTTTTAATCGAACTAAGGTAGGATTGAAATAAGGTTATAGACTCATCCCAATCAATTAAAACATAAGTTTTAATCGAACTAAGGTAAGATTGAAATACGTGCAAAAGACGAAAATGAAAATTTTGATATAGAGTTTTAATCGAACTAAGGTAGGATTGAAATATTAGAATCCGAACTTTTTTGAAAAGCTCGGCTTCTAGTTTAGATCGAACCAAGGTAGCAATGAATACAGCCAATTTTATGAAAAAAACTTAACTTCTCAAGAACATTACAATCCCGATTAAAGTCTTTAGTACACACAAACCGATAATTGTATATACGCAATCCAGCTGAATCTAAGTGTTTCATACTAATATTGCCAGATTGAAAAAATAGCTTGCAAATTAACTCTTTAGTTATTATTATACAAATAGTTCTATACCCGAATCCCCCGATACTTTTTGTTTAGTAAAAACTACCCAAATATTCATCTATTTCCAAATGGAGAAAAAGATGGAGCGTAATAGCTTATATGTTGCCATAGCCGTATTAGTCGCCAATATCGGAAATGGATTTTTTTTACAGCCGGCAATAACCACGGCACAGGAAGTCAAGAAAGATACATCTTTCTATCAAATGTATCAGCAAACCATAGATAAGTATCATAACGAAGAATTTGATGAAGCCATTGAAATTGCTACAAGAATTCGCCAGGAGTATCCTGATGAGCCTGCAGGGGCTTTCGGTTTGTTATTTACTTATCAGATAATTATGCGAAATTATCGTGTGAAATTATATGAAGCTAAATTTGACAGCCTGCTAAATCTTGCTATAAAACTATCACAAAACGCTAAGAAACGAAATAAAAAAGACGGACGGAATTATTTTTACCTGGGATGTGCGTATGGTTCTCGCAGCATGTTTTACGCCCAACAGGGAGAATGGCTAAACGCCTTCAAATACGGTTCAAAGGTTTTACAAAATTTCAATAGAGCCGTGGCATATAGCCCGGATTTCTATGATGCCTATTACGGTTTAGGTCTTTACAAATACTGGCTTGGCGCCAAGTCCAATTTTTTACGCTTTTTACCGTTTGCCAAAGATAACAGGCTGGAAGGACTTGAACAAATGAAAATAGCCTTAGAAAAAGGCCGTTTCATGAAAATAGATGCCATGTACGGTCTTTACGCAGCGTATTACAACGAAGGGGAGTTTGAAAAGGCGCTTGAATTATCGGATCAACTTTATACTATGTTTCCAAATAATCCATCACTCTTATACCGACGAGGACGAATTTTCCAGGACCTGGAAAAATGGAATGAGGCTATAAAGACTTTCGAGAAACTTCAAAACATTTTGAAAACAACCACACTTCAAAGCCTGAGCTATCAAATAGAATGTCTTTATCAAATTGCAAAATGTCAGTACCAAAAAGAAAATTACCCGGAAACTCAGAGACTCTGTCAGGATGCAATCATACTTGAAAAACAATGTGACTTCTCAAAGGAATTGAACGGCCCCCTGGATAAATATTCTGACATAATAAATGAACTTCACAAAATAAATGACCAGACAAAAATGCTCATGATATCCCAGGCCAGTAACTCCGGAGAAAAATAATCTAACTTGAGCAATTTAGGAAATCCAGTTGCTTGTCATTCAAGCATTGTCCCAAGAAGTGAAATGGCATTGAAGTGTTGAATTCGCAGCCTTTCTCCCAAGTACTCCAGAACTCCAATATTCTAATGTGCTTACTTCGTTAGCATGGTCTGTTAATTTATTTACTAAAACTTCCTCAATCTTGAATAATCTATTCCAATTATCACAATTTTCAAAGCTAAGTTGTCAACCATAGTATTAATAAAATTAGCAAAATTTGGCATGAGCTTTGTAGATGTATTTTAGTATTCTTTTGACAATCTTAAAAAATGAAAAGATCGTTCACAAAAAAGTGTAACGTCAACGATTTATTAACATGGCGGCATTCAGAAAAAAACATAACCAAATCTTTACAAATAGGTTGGTAAAATGAAAACCAATAATATTTTATTACTTGTTCTCCTTACCATTGGATTACTATTTTTTCAGTTCCCACCAAATTCAGTTTTTGCCCAGGAAAAAGGCGATGTTGAGGATTTTGCCGATGATTTCGGAGAAGATGATTCAGATGACGATTCAGACGATGATGGCTTAGCTGAATTCTTTTTGTATGCATTTTTGGATAATATTGGCGATGTCTTTCGACTCTGGGGAGGCACACCAGGCACAGAGTTTGGCCCTTATCCTTCCTTTCCGTATGCTGATGGCCATGGTTTCATGGCAAGTGCAGATGATTATCGAAGCTACTTTTTCAATACAGAATTTAGTTACCACCATCTTAAAAGTAATTTAAGAAGTTATTTGTTAAAATGGGAAACCCAATTCGTTGGCAGCAGCAAATTGTCATTTGATCTTTCGGTTTATGAAGAAGACAGATTTGATAATGAATTTGGTAATCGCTCAAAAGATCACATCACATTTCTTGGCATACGCTATGGTTATGCGCTTTATCGCACACCTCAATTAATAGTGAACCTCGAGGGTGGATTTCGGGGTATTTATCGAAATCGCTCGCATGGAGGACCAGAATTGGCGATCGACTTGCAGCTTTTCCCCAAAAGACCGCTAATCATTGAAACCGAATTGGCTGTTGCTTATGTGAGTAATAGTCCGCTTTATACGGTAGAGTCCAGCGCTGGTATTGCCCTGGGAAGATTCGAGATATTAGGCGGCTTACGTATTCTCAAAAATAAATCAAACGATTTATTAGATGGTTTCAGAATCGGCTTGCGAGTATGGTACTAATTTTTATCAGCAAGCGAATGAGTAAATGAAACGACGATAGCTCCATTTCAGCTCCACCGATTGTACCTCCCTTGACGAATTAGTTACAATTTGTTGACAATTTTCATGATTTGTATTACATTAGTCAGACCAAATACGGAAGGAAGAATTCATGAAAATTGTTGCCGATATTCACATTCACTCGCATTTTTCCCGCGCTACCAGCAAAGCTCTCAATTTTGAATCTCTCAGCAGGTGGGCACAGCTCAAAGGTGTGCATGTAGTTGGCACCGGCGATATCGCGCACCCTGGCTGGCTGGAAGAAATGAAAAATAAGTTGGAGCCCGCGGAGGAAGGACTTTTTCGTTTAAAAGAAGAATTTTCGAAAGCGGTCAAAAGGGAAGTTTTTAAAGCATGCCAGAGACCGGTGCGTTTCATGCTTGCCGGGGAAATTAGTAATATCTATAAAAAGAATGACAAAGTTCGAAAAATCCACAACCTGGCATTTTTACCTTCGTTTGAAGCCGTTGAAAAACTGCAGGCAACTTTGGACAAAATCGGCAATATTCATTCGGATGGGCGGCCAATTTTAGGATTGGATTCTCGCAACCTTTTAGAAATATTATTAGATACGGATCCACAAGCCTACCTGATTCCAGCACACATCTGGACGCCCTGGTTTTCTCTGTTGGGCTCCATGTCTGGTTTCGATTCAGTAGAAGAATGTTTTGATGATTTATCGCCGCATATTTTTGCTCTGGAAACAGGACTTTCTTCAGACCCACCAATGAACTGGCGGCTCTCCGCTTTGGATAAATACACGTTAGTCTCTAATTCTGACGCCCATTCTCCACAAAAATTAGCCAGAGAGGCTAATTTATTCAACACGGACCTGTCCTATCCCGCCATATTTCATGCTTTAAAAACAGGGGATCAAAATGCATTTTGGGGAACCTTTGAATTTTTTCCAGAAGAAGGTAAGTATCATTTTGATGGCCATCGAAAATGCGGTATCAGATGGAATCCAAAGTCCACAATAAAAAATAACATGATTTGTACTGAATGTGGAAAACCTGTTACAGTAGGGGTCATGCATCGTGTGGAAATTCTGGCAGATCGTGAATTTGATGGCATGCCGCCAAATCGTCATCCATTCAAGAGCCTCATCCCGCTGCCAGAAATTTTGGCAGAGATTCATAATGTCGGTGTGAATACAAAACGTGTTAAGGAAAGTTATAACTTTTTATTATCTAAATTAGGACCTGAACTGGAAATTCTTCTGGATGTTCCTTTAGAAGAACTGGAAAAATCAGGCGGTACAATGTTGGCAGAGGCCATCCGAAAAATGCGTGCTGGTAAAATTGAAATCGCTGCAGGATATGACGGAGAATTTGGAACGATTCGAGTATTTGATGAGAAAGAGAGGAGCAAACTATCCTCACAGTTAGCTATGTTTGAGCAGTCGGTTAAAAAGGATTCATTTAAGGCAGAATTAAACCACACGATGAAAGTATCCGAGCTATCAGAACCGATACAACACGGTAAACAAAAATCTTCCAAGACAAATAATAACAAAGCACCAGACACAGAACCTGAATCGATGAGATTAGATTTAGAGAAGTCTTCAATCAAAGAAATTGAGCTTGATTTCGAGCAGAGTACAATACTAAAGAATTTAAATCGAGAGCAAAGAGAAGCAGTGAAATGTACTTCACACTCCCTGATTATTGTGGCTGGCCCGGGCACAGGCAAAACGCGAACCCTGGCCCATCGAATCGCCTATTTGATTCAAGAAGAACACGAACCACCAGAGAAGCAGTTAGCGCTCACTTTTACAAATAAAGCTGCCCAGGAAATGGTTGATCGGCTAAATATTTTGTTAGATCCACAAATCGTGAATAAAATAACACTCAGAACGTTTCACGCTTTAGGAGCCATGATATTAAGAGAAGATGGGCAACAATTAGGTCTCAACTCTCGCTTTTGCATTTGCACTAAAAAAGACCAGATGACAATATTAAAAGCAATGCACCCCTCAATGCCGGAGAATGAACTTAAACAAATTCATGAGCTTATTTCACAAGTCAAAAATCAAACTCTCTCGCCAGAACTATGTCAGCTCAAAAATGAAATTAAACATCAACCAGAATTTTCAAGAATATTTAAAAACTACCAGAATGAACTCCTGAAAAATAAACTTGTGGATTTTGATGACTTGATATTTTTATCAATACAATTATTTGAACAATTTCCAGAGATTTTGAAAAAATATCAAAATCGGTTTCAGTGGATTTTTGTAGACGAATATCAAGATTTAAACTATGCACAGTATAAATTACTGCTGCAATTAGTTTCACCTGAGTCAAACCTCTGTGTTATTGGCGATCCAGATCAGGCTATTTATGGTTTTCGCGGAGCAGATAGAGCATTTTTTCTAAAATTCAAAGAAGATTTTCCACAAGCAAAGACAGTCCACCTCAGCAGGAATTATCGTTCAGCACAAATAATATTAGATGCCTCTTCTCAGATAATTTCTAAAAGCCAGCAACAAAATAGTACAAAAACGTGGTCAGACATTATCAGTCAAACCAAATTGGAAATATTTCACTCTCCAACCGACCGGGCAGAAGCTGAATATGTTGTACATCAAATTGAAAAAATGATGGGCGGCACCAGTTATTTTTCTCTGGATTCCGGACGTGTGGGCATAGAGGATAAAAACGCTGAGATTTCTTTTGGAGATATTGCTGTCCTGTACAGGCTGAATGCACAAAGTCTAAATTTAGAAAAGGCCTTCCGGAGGTCAGGAATTCCCTTTCAGACAATTGGAGAAACTCCTTTTTATGAACGCAAGCTCATTAAGGAACTTCTTTCTTATTTGTGGTTTTTATACAATCCCGAATCTGACTATCATTTGCAAAATATTTTAAGCAGTAGCCAAACTGGACTCAGCCTGTCGTCTAAAAGAAAAATTACTTCATATGCCCAATCGCACGAATTGTCTTTATGGGAAGCGCTATTAGATGCAGGGAGTCTATCTGATTTTGGTATTAAGCAAATGAAATTTGTCAGTGACTTTATCAATAATCTTAAACTAATTTTGAGCCTATGTAAACATAAAACAGTTGAAGAGATAATAGACCTGGTGATTTCAAACTTTTATTCTGAAAACTTTTTTACAGAGGATGTTTCAAGAAAAAAGTTAATTAGACAACTCATTTTAAAATCTAAGTCCTTTAATAACCGATTAGTTGAATTTTTAGAATCAACATTGCTACGTGGAGAAACTGATGCCTACGAACAAAACTCGGATCGGGTAACCTTAATGACTTTGCATGCTGCCAAAGGATTAGAATTTCCGGTTGTTTTTATTGTGGGTTGTGAAGAATATCTGATTCCTTATAGAAGAAACGATAAGCATTTTGACCTGGAGGAGGAGCGCAGGTTGTTTTATGTTGGAATGACGCGGGCAAAACATAAACTGATTATAATCAATTCAAAATCGCGCTATCTTTTTGGTCGAAAAATCCACAATCCATCCTCTCGATTTCTTAATGATATAGAGAATAATTTGAAACATTTTAATAAGATGCAATTCAGGGAAAAAAGAAAAGTATTAAAAAATAACTCGCAGACAAACTTGTTTTCATAATAGGCTTTCCTGAACAAGAATCGGATAGAAATATTTCCAATACTACTTTTTCTTTAGATTATATTTTTCTGGAATACATTTTGTTTTTACTTGTAAATTATTTAAAATAACCATTGCTCAGTTTTAGACTTTATTGTAATGATGCCGCGGGAATAACTACTAACTACATCAATAATTTTGGACAATGCAAATTCTAAGGAGTAGTCATGAATTCAATATACAAAAAAACGGTTCAACTCATTCGGACTCATATTTACACTCAATTCAGGCAAGGCCTTAACAGGCGTTATGCTCTTGGGCTTTCTATCTCATTGCACATATTTATCACCTTAGCTATGGCATCGATGTTCACCACTAAATATCTTATAACGCCGGAATCAGATGAAAATATAATTGAACTTGATTTATTCATTGAAAATGAAAGTGACCGTCAAAGAGTCGTATATAGCTCAAATCCTACAAACAGCTTATCTCAAATATCAACAGATGTTGAAAGTTCCGGCGCTAAAAGCGGTGCTGCAAATAGAGACAAAATCATAATGGCTGCACTTACTACACTCAGCCAACTAAAAGAGTCCTTCAATTTTACAATGCAAACAGTATCTGCTGATACGCTGGATGTGTTTTCTCCCATTCAAAGTAATGCACCTGACATAACATCGCTAATTGCCGATCTAAATAAAAATATAATTTCTGGCAATCGAGGAAGAGGGAAAAGTGTTACAGGCGGTGGCGGTGGAAACTGTCCACCAGGCGATGGCGGAATTTTAAAATAGCCTGATCGTGCTACAAAAACAGGTGCGAACGATCACGCCTGTTTTTGTAGCTGCATTAATATTGATTTTGATTAATCACCAATTTAATTTAGACCTTCCAATTGTTTCAATATTTTTCTCACTTTTATTGCCCTTTCATCGTCTTCTGGCACTAAGCCCACAAATGTTTGATATTCCTCTAATGCTTCATCGATCTTTTTAATTTTATGTAATAATACCGCCACATTTAAATGACTGAAAGCATGACCAGGATTAATCAATATTTCTTTTCTATAGGCATCAATAGCTTTCGAAGTTTGCCCTTGCATTTCTAATATCTGACCAATCTGGTAATTGACTATTGGTCTTTCAGGAGCCAGCATTATTACTTTTTCATAATTATTCAACGAAGCAGTTGTATCAATCAACAGAAAATTTACTTGAGCTAAATGGAAGTATCCATCTGACAGGGTTGAATCTAATTTTATGACTTTTGTAAAAGATGTATGAGCCTTTTCTAATGAATTCATATCAACATATACAAAGCCAAGGTTTAAATGAGCCTCAATATACTTGTTATCAATTTGAATAGCTCGTCGAAAGAATCTTGCAGCATTTTCATATTTTTTCATCTTTCGAAATAAATTACCCAGTTCGTTATATGCAATTTTATTCTCTTTATTAATTTCGATAGCTTCTTCAAAATGCGTCCGGGCATTTTCTAAATCATTATCATCTCGATATAAAATTCCCAGGGCTACAGATGCTTTATCCATACTGGAATCTGCCTCAATAGCATTTCTAAAATGATTATAAGCATCTTTTTTCTTGCCCACTTTTTCCGAAATATATCCTAAATTGAAGTGAGCTTCAGAATAGTCAGAGCGTAACATCACAGCCTCCTCCAAATTCTCTGATGCAACTTTATAATCCTCTAAGCCAATATTTGCTAAACCGATATTAAAATTGATGTCCGCTTCATCGTAACCAGGTTTTTCTGTTATAGGCTCAAGATCCTTAGCTTTCTTTAACATCTCAATCGCATCATTGAAATCTTTAGTTTTTATATATGTTAATCCTAACATATAGTAGGCTTCCGCAAATTCAGGATTAAAATAAATAGCCTGTTTTTGAAGATATATGGCCTGAATATTATTACCCTTATTATAGAGTTCAGTACCAGACACATATAAGCTGATAGTTCGCTGTTCAAATGTGCGTCCTGGTATAGTTTGCGCACATCCATTCATCATTAATCCAATCACAAATAATCCAAACAATAACATCAGATAATTTAGGCTAATTACCTTTTTTACTATATTCATATTTCACACCTATTTAATTTTTCAGAACATATTGAATTATGT
>CAZIKB010000192.1:0-8806 GCA_964539665.1 uncultured Cytophagia bacterium | reverse complement strand
TCTTAATGTACGTGTATTAATATAGGAGTCATATTATGTCTACTCGACAAGATTTCATTTTTATTTTAATAGCCGTTCTTCTATTTTCCGTTAATTATTCTTATGCACAGGACAATATCTTAACAGAAATTAAAAATATTTCTCCGGAAGAAATTGCTGTTGAAGGTTTTCGACTAAATAATGACCAGGAAGTTGAAATTAACGCGGTTGGATTTCGCGGGGGCAGAAGATCTGAATATATGTTCACAAGAGCTTGGATTTTAAATACTCAAACCAGAGAGGTGGTCTGGGAACTGGAAGACGCTAAATCTCAAAGAAAGAGTCGCACGCTTTTAGAATATCAGGACAAATTGAACCTGCCAAAAGGTGAATATGAAGTTTACTATGCAACATTTCCTGCCTTTTCTTTTAATAAGGTAGACGGTTTAGGACATTTCATCGAACGTATTTTCGATGAAATTTTTGATGGTGATGATTATGATCAACTTTACGAAGAATTTAAAGAAGATTTGAGAGAATTCAATTTGGTCATTCGCGGTAAAGGTGAACGTTTCCAGGAAGGTGAAGTAGACGAAATTCATTCTGTGTTCAATAATTCCGCATTCATTTCAATGACTGGTTTGAGAGATGATGAATATATAAAGCAGGGATTTAGATTAGAGCGCCCTCTTGAGGTCCAAATATACGCCGTTGGTGAAGTAAGAAAAGATGGTACTTTTGATTATGGCTGGATTTTAAATGCTCAAACCCGGGAAAAGGTTTGGAAAATGACCTATCGCAATTCAGACCATGCCGGGGGAGCAAATAAGAATAGAATGGAAAAAGAAACGCTTTCATTGCCTGCTGGAAAATATGTCGCCTCTTTCGTGACCGATGATTCTCACTCATCCAGGCAATGGAATTCAGCGCCCCCTTATGACCCGATGTTTTGGGGTATGACTCTCAGAGTTGAAGAGCCATCCATGAAAAAATATATTGATTTGTTTGATTATGAAGATATGCCGGAAAAAAATGTCATTGTTAAATTTGATCGACTCCGGGATAATGAATTTCAGTCAGAAGGATTTACTATAAAAAGACCAATGAATTTGCGCATTTATGCACTGGGAGAGGGCAGAAATGGTGATATGTTTGATTATGGCTGGATCGTCAATGTCAAAACCCATAAAAAAGTTTGGGTCATGGATTATTATGATACTGAACATGCTGGCGGCGGTGAAAAAAACCGCCTTTTTGATGAGGTTCAACATTTCGATAAAGGCAGTTATATGGTGAATTTTGTAACGGACGATGCACATTCATATTGGGACTGGAATACATCGCCTCCAATTGATCAGGATAACTGGGGTATTACTTTGTCATGTGTAGACGAGGATTTTAAGGAAAACAATGTGACCAAATATGATGAGAAAGAAGATAAATCAATTTTAGCGCAATTAGTTAGAATGCGTGATCATGACCGGGAGAGAGCACACTTTAAGTTGAAGAAAAATAGCGATATTCGCATTTATGCTGTTGGAGAAGGAAGGGATGGCAGCATGTATGATTATGGCTGGATTGAAGATGCGGAAGACGGTAAAGTTGTGTGGGAAATGATGTACCGCAGGACCGAGCATGCTGGCGGCACCAAAAAAAATCGGCTTTTTGACGATACTATTTTTCTCAAAAAGGGAGAATATGTAGTCTATTATGAAACGGATGACTCTCATTCTTTTAATGATTGGAATTCAGATCCGCCTTATGATCCCATAAATTGGGGAATAACGATTTATTTAGTGGAGTAGGCGAAGTAACTAAAGATCAGGATTTTTTTAGTGCATAATTTTAACAGAATGTTTATATGTGGCGAAAGTGAATAGTAATTGACCTGAGTTGTAAGAAGGGATTGACACAACAAACATCGCAAACCTACTTGTCAACTGCAAACTGTCAACCGTCGACAGCCTATCCCCATCAACCTAAAACAAGCAAAACTAACAGTCTTCCGGCCTTTTAATCAGAATTGCTCAAATAAAATGCTATTGACAATGGAGTGAAAAATTCCTATTTTGGCATCTGATATTTTTTAAAAGGTAAATTTGATTCAATGGATTTTAAAGGTAAAATTCTCTGGGTGGATGATGAGATTGATTTGTTGCGCGCTCATATTATTTTTTTAGAAGAAAGAGGCTATCAAATCACCCCGGTCACCAATGCGGACGATGCTCTGGCATTGATTTCTGAACAAAATTTTGACATGGTTTTACTTGACGAAATGTTGTATGGAAAAGACGGTTTGACCGCGTTAGGTGAAATTAAGGAATCCTACCCGTTGCTTCCGGTAGTTATGGTGACAAAAAATGAGGAAGAATCTCTAATGGTGGACGCCATTGGCAGCAAGATTGACGACTACTTAACCAAACCTGTAAATCCCAGTCAAATTCTGTCAACATGCAAAAAAATACTGGAAAGCAGCAAAATAACCAGGGAGCGAATTTTCGTAGATTATACTTCTAAATTTAATGAGATATCGCAAATGCTGCATGGATCGCTTTCCTGGCAGGATTGGATTAAGATTCATTCAATGCTTTGTGAATGGGAAATTGAAACGGATCAACACACCGGTCTCGATCTCAAGCAGAGTCTGAGCGCCCAGGAGCGTGAATGCAATCTTGAATTTGGCAAATTTATTGAAAAAAAATATCCTGATTGGCTGAACAATAAAACCGACTCTCCGACGCTTTCGACTGATTTAGTCAGGAAGTTTCTTGTCCCGCTTTTAAACGAAAAACGAAACGTCGTGTTTATAGTAATCGACAATTTACGTTTGGATCAATGGCTTACTATTGCACCAGTCCTGCACCCTTATTTTAATATTAAAAAAGATATTTATTTTTCTATCCTGCCAACCGCTACGCCTTTTTCGAGAAATGCTATTTTCAGCGGACTTTTTCCGAGTGAGATTGAAGAAAAATATCCTGAACTCTGGTCGTCTGGTTTTAATGATGAACTTAGCCTGAACAGGCACGAGCACCAACTGCTGGATTATCAATTGGCTGATTCAGGCGTGCAGCTTAAGCCCGGGTCCAAGTATGTGAAAATATTAGACGTCAATGAAGCTAAAAGTGTTGTAAACAAAATAGCGTCATTTTCAAATATACCTTTGCTTTCTATTGTTATCAATTTTGTAGATATATTAGCTCACAGCCGAAGTGATTCTGATGTTTTACGTGAAATTGTACCTGATGAGTCAGCCTATCGTTCGCTCACGAAATCCTGGTTTGAGCATTCATATATTTTTCAAATATTAAAAGAGCTGGCAAAGCGAAATAGTACAGTAGTTATTACGACAGACCATGGCAGCGTGCGTGGAATGCGGGGAGCAAAAGTTATCGGAGATCGGGATACCTCAACAAATCTCAGATATAAAGTTGGCAAAAGTCTCAAAGTTGAACCGAAACATGCAATTATTGTAAAAGATCCATCAGAATACAAACTTGCATCAACAGGTATTAACTCAAATTATTTAATTGCCAAAGAAGATTTTTATTTTGTATATCCAACGAATTATCATTATTACTTAAATTACTTTCGTGACAGTCTGCAGCATGGCGGGGTTTCTATGGAGGAAATGATTTTACCGATAGTTACGTTAGAGCCTAAGTAAGGGGAAACAGTAAATTTTAAATTCAAATTTTATACTGCAAAATCGAATGTCAATTGTTGAATGTGAAAAAAGAAGTTGTGCGCCTGATTTCGACTTTAGTGAGAAAAAAATTATCACGAATAGTCCTGAGGAGACGCTGCGGGTTGGTGAAAAATTTGCTGGCAGACTTAAACCAGGATCAGTGGTAGCCCTGATTGGAGACCTCGGCAGCGGTAAAACCACATTCATCAAAGGCGTGTGCCGCGGATTAAATGTCGTGGAAGAATCTACCAGCCCGACTTTTACTTTGATTAATGAATACACCGGAAAGTTTCCTGTTTATCATTTTGACTTTTATCGGATTGAGAAAGCATCGGAAATTTATGAAATTGGCAGTGATGAATATTTTTATGACTCAGGCGTCTGTTTAATTGAGTGGGCGGATAAAGTTATTGATTTTTTGCCGAAAAATAGAATTGAAATATATCTAAAAAATTGTTACAGAGAAGGTCTCGAAAATACCCGGAAAATCGTTGTTCGTGAATTATGAAACTGCTTGCCATTGAAACTGCCACGGATATTTGCGGTGTCGCATTAACTGAAAATAATCAGCTTGTGGCAGAATATCTGCTGAATCAGAAAAATGTACATAATGAGAAACTAATATCAACCGTAGATTATCTGATAAAAGAAGCGCAATGGAGTTTGAAGGAATTAGATGGAATTGTCCTCGTTATTGGACCAGGTTCTTTTTCCGGCCTTCGAATTGGCATTGCGGTTAGTAAGGGCCTGGCTTATTCATTAGACATTCCATTGGTTAGCGTGAATACGCTTGACGCCATGGCCAACGGAGCCCTGTTCTGGACAGGAAAAATCTGTACAATCTTAAAAGCAAGAGCAGAGGAAGTATATTTTGCTTTGTACCATAAAAAGATGGATGGACTGCAAAGGTGTTCCGAGTACCAGATTATCAATTCAGATGCAGTAGATAACTATATAACAGAAAAAACTCTGGTTATTTCACATCCGGTAGATATGGCTGCAAAAATAACAGCAGATGAAGCAATTTTAGCTCCGTTAGAGCATACCGCTTTAAGTCCATTTAGTGTGGCAAAAATGGGATATTTGAAAATTCAGCAAAAAGAAACAGAGGATTTGGCCTCACTGGAACCTTTATATTTGCAAGAATTTACTCCGAAACGGAAGGTTTACTATAATGAAAACCGTTGATTTGTGTAAGCTTCCGGAACCTGTTTTGAATTATGCAATTGCAGATTATTCTATTCGTAAAATTCAAATAAAGGATTTAGAGCAGGTTAGTGCAATCGAAAGCAAGACTTTCCCGCATCCATGGTCACTTACTAATATTTTGTATGAAATACAGGAAAACCCACTTGCTTATTCATTGGTGGTGGAAGAAAATGGAAAAATTATTGGTTACATAATCGGCTGGTATTTGGATTTTGAGGCGCATGTTGGTACTTTTGCTATTGATTTCGAATATCGAAGAAATAAAATTGGCAGTGTTCTGCTGAACACGTTTACAGACAATTTAAAATACGAGGGTTGTCAGGTTTTCCATTTGGAAGTAAGGAGATCGAATGTTGCGGCCCGAAATTTGTATGCCAGGCAAGGCTTTATAATTTCCGGGATGCGAAAAAATTATTATACTAAAGAAAAAGAAGATGCGCTCTTGATGAGTTTATCTTTACAGGAGGTTTGATAAGTATGGATTGGTTTAAAAGAGCGAAAGAAGGCTTAAAACCACAAACAAAAAAAGATTTGCCCAACTTGTGGGTTAAGTGTGAAGGCTGTGAGGAGATTATTTATAAAAAAGAGCTTGAAAGGACATTTCATGTTTGTGGCAAATGTCAGTTTCATTTTCGAATTCAAAGTTCTGATTATATTAAACTTCTTTTAGATGAAGGCGAATTCGAGGAATTTAATGCTCATATTACTTCTATCGACTTTCTAAAATTCAAGGCCCAAAAAAAATATGTAGATCAAATAAAGAGTGCCGTAAAAAAGACCGGAATTAACGAGGCAGTCCGAACTGGTTTTGGTACACTTTATGGTCATCCAGTTGTTCTTTGCATTATGGATTTTAGTTTCATCGGAGGAAGTATGGGTTCAGTGGTTGGCGAAAAAATTGCGCGGGCAATTGACGAATCAATAAATCGAAAAAATCCGCTTATTATTATTTCTGCATCAGGCGGCGCGCGCATGCAGGAAAGTGCAATTTCGCTGATGCAAATGGCCAAAACGTCATCACGACTCGCCAGGCTTTCCGACGCCGGGATTCTTTACGTTTCAATTGTAACTGATCCAACAACAGGCGGGGTTACGGCCAGTTATGCCATGTTAGGTGATATTATTTTGGCTGAACCGGGTGCGCTCATTGCATTTGCGGGCCCGAGAGTGATAAAGCAGACAATTGGTCAGGATCTCCCTGATGGTTTTCAACGCTCTGACTTTCAATTGAAACATGGGTTTGTTGATGCTGTCGTGGGCCGTCATGAAATGAAAGATAGGTTGAAACTCATTTTAGATTTTGCGTTGGACCAATTTGAATCTGATTCGAAGAATGGCGTTTTAGAATCAACAAATGTGAAGGATTTTGTGGAAAATCCGGCGCCGGTAGTTGAAAATTTAGAAGGAACTTCATCTGAAAATTGATTTAATATAAAATTACATGAAGCAAAAGCAAATTAGGATATTACTGACAAATGATGATGGAATAGCTGCACCCGGTTTAGCAGCAGTTTACCAGCAATTAAAACAGATTGGCGAGGTCGTCGTGGTAGCGCCGGACAGCGAAAAAAGTGCGGTCGGACATGCCATTACTTTATCCGATCCGTTGCGGGTATGGGATTATAAGAAGAATGGAGAGGTTTTTGGCTACGCGGTCAACGGAACCCCGGCCGATTGTGTGAAAATTGCTTACTGGGCTTTGTTGGATTACAAACCTGATCTGGTAGTCTCGGGTATTAATCTTGGATCAAATACAGGAATAAATGTTATTTATTCAGGGACCGTATCTGCTGCTACAGAGGGTACAATTCTAAACATACCTTCGTTTGCCATATCGTTGACAACTTATACTAATCCTGATTTTACCTTTGCCGCGAAATTTGCCCGAAAACTTGCCAAAAAAGTGCTGGCTAAAGGTTTACCTCAAGGTACTTTCCTGAATGTGAATATCCCGCCTGAAAAGGAGGAAGAAATACATGGGGTTGTGATAACGCGTCAGGGGCAGGCTGTTTTTAAGGAGAGATTTGATAAGCGCATCGATCCTCAAAATCGAGTGTATTATTGGCTTACTGGCAAAAAGGTTCAACTGGAAGAAGATTCAAATGTTGATGATCGGGCGATTTTAAATAAAAAGGTATCCATTACACCGATACATTATCAGTTAACTAACTTCAGTTTTATTGACGAATTGAAATCATGGGAAATTTCAGCTTAACGGATTAAATGAAAGTCCATCCTGACGATTTTGTTGTTATTCTGGATTTTGGCTCACAATACACGCAGCTCATAACTCGCAGAGTTCGGGAAGCGGGTGTATATTCTGAAATTAAGCCATTCAATATTTCTGTTAATGAAATTGAGCGGTTAAAACCAAAGGCCATAATTTTATCCGGCAGTCCGGCTTCAGTTTATGACTCATCAGCGCCATTACCCGATGCAGCATTGTTTGATCTGCAGATTCCGGTACTTGGCATTTGTTATGGTTTACAAATAGTCGCCCACTTTTTTGGAGGAGAGATAGCAAAAGCTTCCAGGCGCGAGTATGGTTTAGCTCAACTAAATATTGACATCCGGGAAGATCTTTTCAAAAATATCAGCCAAAACACACAGGTCTGGATGAGTCATGGTGATTCCATAATTCAACTGCCGACCGGTTTCCAGGCTCTGGCCCATACGGCTTCTTCTCCTTTTGCGGCGGTAGTTCATAAAGGCAAGAAAATATACTGTGTGCAATTTCATCCTGAAGTAGTCCACACGGTCTCGGGAAAGGAAATTCTTAAGAACTTCTTATTTGAAATATGCCGCTGCAAAGGAACCTGGACGCCGGAATCTTTTATAACACAAACTAAAAATGAAATAAAGCAGCAAATTGGTACAGGAAAAGCAATATGTGGTTTGAGTGGAGGAGTTGATTCTTCAGTTGCAGCAGCTTTGGTATATAATGCAATTGGCGATCAGTTAACCTGTATTTTTGTCGATACAGGACTTATGCGCAAAAACGAAGTCTTGCAGGTAGAAAATACATTTAAAGAGTATTTCAAATCAAACTTCATTATCGTCGACGCCTCGAAACAGTTTCTTGAACGGTTGTCAGGGATAATTGATCCCGAAAAAAAGCGCAAAATAATAGGAAATACTTTTATCGAGATTTTTGAAAAGGAAGCGGAAAAAATTGCGGGCGTAAATTATTTAGTGCAGGGCACGTTATATCCTGATGTTATCGAAAGCGCTTCTTCCCAGGGGCCGGCGGAAACCATTAAAACCCATCACAATGTTGGAGGTTTACCGGATGTCATGAACCTGCACCTGATAGAACCTTTGAGAGAGTTGTTTAAGGATGAAGTTCGAAACGTTGGCCACGAATTAGGCCTGGCCGATAAAATGATCAATCGGCATCCATTTCCTGGTCCAGGATTGGCCATCAGGATTTTAGAAGAAGTGACTGAAGAACGATTGGCTATTTTGAAGGAAGTGGATTGGATTTTTATCGAGGAATTAATTAATAACAACTGGTATGATAAGATTTGGCAGGCTTTTGCTGTTTTGCTCCCTGTCAAGACGGTTGGAGTCATGGGCGATCAACGCACTTATGAAAATGTCATAGGTATCAGGGCAGTTACCAGTTTGGATGGCATGACAGCCGATTGGGCTCGTATTCCTTATGATCTTCTGGCAATAATTTCTAATCGAATTATCAATGAAGTGAAAGGGGTTAATCGAGTTGTCTATGATATTAGCTCAAAGCCGCCGAGTACAATTGAATGGGAGTGATTTTTGACGTCATGGTTATGAACCACACAGATCAAAAACTCACGCGGATTATTTATTAAAGTTTCCGTGTAATTATTTTATCCGTGTGGATTATGTTATTTTATCTAATAACCCGTTGTGCTAGTTAACCCAAAAAGAGATTGCACATGACAAAGCAAT
>CAZIKB010000191.1:0-8881 GCA_964539665.1 uncultured Cytophagia bacterium | reverse complement strand
GTGCCGGATTGGCCGGCTTGACTATATTAGCTTTGCTTGGCGCACTCATTTTATTTCCTTTCAAGTTAAATGTTAATAGTAAATATCAAAATGTTTTCAAACACTAATTATCTAAGAGAGTGCTAAAATAATAGACTGTCGGATTTTATTTTCTCACTTATCGATAGATTTTCAAAACAATACTCCATTACTACACTGCAATGTTAATGCTCACAAGGGATTTTGTAAATCTTCTGCCAGGAGCTGTAAACTGTTCTGCAATTCATCGATCTGACTATCCAGATCATCAATAGCGTTTTCAAAACTTAAAAGTGAACCAACATTGGCATCTTCATCAGATGTTAAATATGTAAGTGTGCTATCGAGTTCAGCGATAAAAGAATCCACGGAAAAATCTTCCCACACGAGTGCATTTGGAACATCCTGCTGGCGAGGTATAAAGAAAAAAAGTAGAATCGCAGCAGCAATTGCCAGAGCAGTGACTATCACATTCCGATTTTTAGGCATATATAAAGGCTGAGTTTTATGAATTGTTGGCTGGATCACTTTTTGTATCGCTCTGTTAAACCAGTTCTCATTTAGTTCAGCAAATGGAAGTGCATCATAAACATCAAGGGTTTCTTTCATCTCCTGCAAACTGATTTTACAACTCTCACAAGATCGCAAATGTTTCTCCCAAAATATGCAGCGATTTGCTGGTAATTCCTGGCTGAGAAATAGCCACAAATCTTGGTTAAATTCTGTGCAAATGTTTTTGGCCTCAGAAGACATTTTTCTCCTTCAATACTTTTTTAAGTTTGGAAGCGGCGTAATGCATGTGACTGAGTACTGAATTTAAAGGTTGTTGCATGACCTCCGCTATTTCTTTAAATGACATCCCACTATGCTGGCGCAGTAAAAAGACCTGCCGCTGTTTTTTAGGCAGGCTTTTCAACACATTCTCGACTTCACGCTCTACTTCATTAGCAATTAGCAAAGAATCTGGATTTTCGGTGGTGATATGTTCTGGAAGTTCATCTGTATAATAAACTAATTCACGTACTTTCTTTTTGCGCTCAGAATCGATGGTAACATTATGCGCAATGCTAAAAAGCCAGGATGCAAATTTATTCTGGTGTTTATACCTGGGCAAATAACTCCACACTCGAATTAACGTATCCTGGAACAGGTCCTCTGCCTCGTTATAATCACCGCTCAAGCGCTGCAAGTAAGTAAATAGTGATAGCTTAAATTTACTTATTACCTCGGCAAATGCTTTCTGGTCACCATTCTGGCAGCGTATGATGATATCCTTATCCAGGTTATTTTCTTCCAGTCTTTTCATCTTTAAATTAATAAACGTTTATATCACAAAAATATTGTTTATTATTTTGAGTTTTCTGAAAAAACAGTTGTGGGAACTTTAATCTGAAATATCCCACTCGGCTCAAAGCCTCACATAGATTACATACTTTTGAATATCCGTGTGACAAAAATAGAACAAAGTTTCCTTTTGTCTTACTCATTATTTTTCGTATATTAATTATCTATGATTTAACAAGCTATCATTTTTATACAAATTACCATGTATAAAAAAATATCACACAATCGTGAAGATGAGAGTCCTGAGGCTAAAGCACGTTGGTTTCAATCTTTATCCCTGGAAGAGCGGATGGATTTACTTTGCTATTTTACAGATTTGGCATTAGAAGCAAATCCCGAAATTCTGGAGCAGAAAAATGCTCAACCAACTCCAGGAAGCGTCCGCATCCTTAGAAAAGCACGAAGTTAAATATCTTATTATTGGAGGATATAGAGTGTCCGACGAAAAATCAGAAAAAAAGAATCATAGTACTGCTGGAGATAAACCCGAAGCTAAATCTGAGGAGCCGGTAAAGGCTGAAAAGCTTTCTCCCAAAAAGCAAGTCGCGGTCGACGAACAGGACACTATCTGGATGAGTCGAAGGAATTTCTTCAGCCGGGCAGGCTGGGTCGCATTTTTCTCCTTTGTTGCTACAATGTTAATCGGTTCCCTGCGATACATGTTTCCACGCGTGCTCTTTGAACCTTCTACTGTTTTTAAAGCCGGTTTTCCGGATGAATACTCCATCGGAACGGTTGCCACAAAATGGGTAAAGGATAAACGAGTCTGGATTGCACGTAATGAAGAAGGTATCTTTGCCCTAATTGCCATCTGCACACACCTGGGTTGCACGCCACGTTGGCTGGTCGCAGAAAACAAATTTAAATGTCCCTGCCACGGCAGTGGATTTACTCGCGAAGGTTTAAACTTTGAAGGGCCGGCTCAAAAAGCTTTGGAACGCGCGCAAATTACCCTGGCAGAAGATGGCCAAATTTTAATAAACAAGAGCATAATATTTCACGAAGAAAAAGGCGAGTGGGGAAGACCCGGGTCTATTTTACGGATGTAGTATTACTCCTGATTCCATTTATAATAACTGGTGAATTCAGATCAGAGTTAGAAAGGAGTGTGGCCTGTGAAAAGACAAAATTCCAATACTCCTTCAATCCAGTTAAAGCTCTATTTTCATTTCCATTGTTCTAAATCATTTCTGCTTCCAGTCAGACAAATGCGACGGGATTTTATCTTGATTCTCTTAGTATTAATTATTATACTTACTTAATATTTTAATTTATTTAGGATTTAACTCATACTAAAGCATGTGTTATATCACAAGAAGCCTGCAATCTCTTTTCTTTGTACAACGCAATAAAAATCGTTAACTAAATATAAAACATTGCAATAAATGAAAAAACTGTTAGCTATGATACTCGCCGGTGGACGGGTTGATGAATTAAGTGTTTTAACTCTCCAGCGCCCTAAGTCTGCAGTTCCTTTCGGCGGTATGTACCGTGTCATTGATTTTCCTTTGAGCAATCTTATGCACTCCGGTGTTGAAAATGTGGGTATTCTCAGCCAATACCGCTCATACTCTTTGATTAACCATATTGGCATTGGCACGTGGTGGGATTTTGTTGGCAGAGATAGAGGCGCTACCATGCTGCCGCCTTCCACAGGGTATAAAGCAAATGACTGGTATAAGGGCACAAGTGACGCTGTGTTTCAGAATCTGGAGTTCATTAAACAGCACAATCCCGAAAACGTTCTCATTCTGTCAGGAGATCACATTTATAAAATGAATTATCGGCTCATGTTAAATTATCATCTTGAAAAAGAGGCTGATTTAACGGTGGCATTCATCCCTATAAATCCTGAACAAAGCCACCGATTTGGTGTAGCCGAGATTGACGATGAAGATGGCAAAATCGGCGGAAGAGTTATTGGATATAAAGAGAAGCCATCTGAAATGAAATACTCCTGGGCCAGTTTAACTATTTATCTTTTTCGAGCATCCGTATTATATGAGGTGCTGGTTGAAAATGCCCGCAATTCTCATTCATTTGAATTTGGCCGCGATATTATTCCAAAGATGCTGGAAAGATTCAAGGTTTATGGCTATAAATTTAATGGTTACTGGGCTTATACCCGTACTATCGATGAGTATTGGCAGACAAATATGGACTTGTTGGATAATAAACCAAAAATCGATTTTGAAGCCTGGCAGGTGCGTACGAATCTGGACCAAAATGGTCTTCGGGACAGAATCCCTGCCAGAATAGGGCCCGGGGCAAGAATTGAAAATTCATTAATACATAATGGCTGCGAGGTAAATGGTGAAGTGCAGAAGAGTGTCCTGTTTCCTGGTGTAAAAATAGAGGAAGGCGCTGACGTAAAAAATTCAATATTATTATTTGATACAGTTGTAAGAGCCGGCGCTTCGCTGGACAAAGTCATTGCTGATGTTGAGGTGCAAATTGGCGCAGATAGTTGTATCGGCGCAGGTGAAACACTCACGCCAAATCGGGAATATCCTGGACTTTTAAACTCAGGTATCACACTCATCGGCCAGGGTGTACAGATTCCGATAAAAATTCAAATAGGCAGAAATTGTATACTTTATCCTTCATTGAAGGCAAAAAATTTTATAGAACAAAAGTATGAATCAGGATTGAGTATATCATGAGTTCTTCATTAGTGATGTTGTTAGCCGGCGGCGTGGGAACTCGTCTGAATATTTTAGGTCATTTTCGGGCAAAGCCGGCTGTACCATTTGGTGGGATTTACCGTATCATCGATTTTACTCTAAGTAATGTTATGAATGCCGGCCTGGATTCAGTGGGTGTTCTCACTCAATATAATCCATTATCTTTGATGAAGCATATTGGTACCGGCGAGCCGTGGGATTTTATCGGGCGGACACGCGGCGCTAAAATTTTACCTCCAAGAACCGGCCAAAAAAAATCTAACTGGTATAAAGGGACAGCAGACGCCGTACGACAAAATATAGATTTCATGGAATCAAACAATCCGGAGCGTGTGTTAATCTTATCTGGCGATCATATTTACAAAATGGATTATGCAAAGTTAATTAATTCTCATAATAAAAACCATGCAGATTTGACCATTGGCATGATGTATGTCCCCTGGGAAAAAACCCAACATTTTGGCATCGCCATAACGGAAAAAAATAACCGAATAAGTGAGTGGGAAGAAAAACCGGAAAAAGCCCACAATAATTTAGCTTCCATGGGAGTATATGTTTTTAATACAAAATATTTGCTACATGTGCTGCGAACACACAAAGAACATGATTTCGGGAAAAATATAATTCCCGCGGCTATCGAACTTGACCGGGTCTTTGCTTATCCATTTGACGGCTACTGGCGGGATGTTGGCACCGTAAAGGCGTATTGGGAGGCTAACATGGATTTGTTGGACAGGAGCTCGGGATTAATGGTGGAAAATTGGGGACTGCGCACCAGTTTTGAAGAAGAAGGGCGATTAGGAGATCGACCTCCTGTATTTATTTCACCAACAAGTATGATTCAAAACTCTGTTATTTCACCAGGTTGTAAAATTAAAGGCCATGTAGAAAATTCAATTTTATCCCCAGGGGTTTTTGTGGACAAGGGAGCAATTGTAGTTGATTCTGTTGTGATGCACGATACCAGAATCCATGCAGGGGCCCGGGTATGCGAGAGTATTTTAGACAAAAAAGCTATCATAGGAAAAAATGCCAGTCTGGGTGCAGGTAAGGCTGACATTGCCAATAAAGAAAATCCTGATCATCTATCATGCGGGCTCATCGTGGTAGGAAAGAACGCTGAAGTTCCTCCTGATTTAAAAATAGGTAAGAATAGTATTTTACATCCAGAGTTAAAAGCAATAGATTATCAAAATGTGGAAATCTCACCGGGAGCAACTATACGACCAAGACAATTCGAGGTGTAAATTTTGAAAGCGGTCATAATGGTAGGGGGATTGGGAACCAGGTTACGTCCACTTACGATAAATGTACCAAAACCCATGGTGCCGGTCGTCAATCGGCCTATTCTGGAACATACCATAAATCACCTAATAAAACACAACATTACCGAGCTGGTATTTCTTCTCCACTATCAGGCAGAATACATTATGAACTATTTTGGCGATGGCTCGGATTTTAATGTTAAAATATCCTACATTTCGCCAGGAGAAGATTACGGCACTGCCGGCGCAGTCAAAAAGGCTGCCCATCTAATTGAAGATACTTTCCTGGTAGTATCCGGGGATGCCATAACAGATTTAGATATTACGCGTTTTATTGTTTTTCACAAAGAGAAACAAGCGTTAGCTTCCCTTTCGTTATCTCGTGTAAGCAATCCCTCTCCCTTTGGAATTGCCATAACCGACAAAAACGATCGTATCACCCGGTTCCTGGAAAAGCCATCCTGGGGGCAGATTTTTAGCGATACGGTTAATATGGGCATCTATGTTTTAGAACCTGGGACTTTTGCTTCTATTCCGGAAAATAAGATGTATTATTTTGCCAGGGATCTCTTTCCCAAATTGTTGCAGGAAGGCCAACCGTTATATGGATTCATCGACAATTGCTACTGGAAAGATATTGGCGATTTAAAAACTTATCACCAGGTACACTGGGATGCTTTTAATGGTCAGATTGGATTAGAAATTAAAGAAAAACCTAATGACGGGTTCCGGCAAGGTGAAAATTGTAAGATCGGTAAAGGTGTCACTTTTGAAGGATTAGTTATTCTCGGGAAAAACTGTAAAATAGAAAAAGGCGTTTATCTGTCAAACACGGTTGTTGGTGAAAACTGTGAGATAGGTGAAAATTCTTCATTAAAAAATACCATTCTTTGGAATGATGTAATTGTTGGTAAAAATTGTGAATTAACTTATGATGTGGTTGGCTCGGGTACTGTCATCGGACAGAGTACCTATTTCGAAGAAAATGTTTTTATAAGTGACCAAATAATAATTGGCGCAGATTGCCGTATAAACGCCAATGTAAAAATCTGGCCAAAGAAAGAAGTGGATGCGGGTTCAGTGGTTAACTCCAGTCTGGTATGGGGCGATATGTGGCAGCGGGAATTATTTACAGATGCGCGGGTTACAGGCCTGGCAAATTATGAAATATCGCCGGAATTCGGAGCAAAATTGGGAGCGGCCTTCGGGGCCTGGATTGGCAAAGGTGATTTTGTGCTCATGAGTCGGGACGCCACACCGGCTGCTCGCATGATTTCGCGATCGATTATTTGTGGACTAATGTCTGCCGGGGTAAATGCTCGCAGCCTGGAAGTTATGCCCGTTCCGATTGTTCGATATTCGCTTCGTTCGACAAAAGAGAAAGGGGGGATACATGTTCGCCGTTCTCCTTTTGAAAAAAAATTATTAGACATTTTATTTTTTGATGGTGATGGCAGAGATTTTTCACCGCACATAACCAAGGCATTTGAACGCATATTTTACCGGGAAGATTTCCCACGGGTAGCATTTGACAAAGTAGGCAAAATCGATTATCCGGTTCGGGTTGCTGAATCTTATATCAAAGATTTTCTGGTTCATATAGATATTCCTGCCATTGAATCAGCGAATTATAAAGTAGTAATCGATTATTCATGTGGAGCTGCAACTCAGGTGTTTCCCTCAATCCTTGGTTCACTCGAATGTGAAGTCATTGCGTTAAATGCTTATCTCGATCCTGAAAGAATAACCCGTACACCCCAACAATTTGAACAGGCTTTGAAAAATCTTACTCATATTGTTCAATCCACCCGGGCAGATGCCGGTTTTTTTATTGACGCAGGCGCTGAAAAAGTAATCTGTGTTGATGAGAAGGGACGGATAATCCGCGGTGAACGTCTTACTGTATTGATTACCAGATTGTTTTTGGAAACAAACACTCCTAAAAAAATCGCTGTGCCGGTTTCCATTCCAAGTCAGGTTGAACAATTTGCAAATAATAATAATATTGAAATTGTGTATACGGCTGACGAAGCGGGATCCATTATCCAATCCACGGAAGACCCGGAGGTGAGTTTTGCTCTCGGTACTAAGGGCGGATTTATATTTCCAGATTTTCACTTTGCATTTGATGGCATGTATACTGTTGTTAAGATTTTAGAACTCATGGCCAAAACAGGGTATTCTTTGGGCCAGCTCGACGATGAAACTCCAAAACGTGCATTTCATAAGGCCGTGGTACCCTGTCCCTGGGAAGCCAAAGGTAAAGTTATGCGTCATTTAACAGAGTTCTCTGAAGACAAGACCCGGCTGTTAGTTGACGGTGTGAAATTGATTCTGGATGACGCCGGGGTGCTGATCATTCCTGATCGGGATAAAGCCTTTTATCATGTATTAGCCGAAGCCAAAAATACACGCATTGCAACTAAATTAGTAGAAGAATTTAAGAAAAAAATTTTGGAGTGGAGAGAGAAATGAAATACCTCTTGACCTAAAATACAGTTTTCCTGGCTTACCTTCAAATCCTGCAAAGATAAATATACAGGCAATCTTTGTACAGTCTCATTAATTCTGGTACCTCCACAGCTGCAAACAAAAAAAGATTTTATTTGATAACCTAAAATAATGTTGTTTTTTTGTAAAATAATTACATTTTTATAAACAGGGACGAAAGCCAGGCTGGTATCGGATCAGAAAGAAACAATCTCCCAATCATGCAGCCATTCCTTTTGCGCGAAAGATAACTTTCGTTTTCAAATATAATAAAATAATTAGAGTTTTCTGTTAATCCTAAAAATTAATTTTCCAACAGACATACGCGGTGCGAAAGAAGTTGTTAATCAAACCAATGATTTTAGTTATAGTGGAGGAACAATAATGAGAACCAAATTAGGTTTAATATACGGTTCATTGCTTTTATTTATAAATTAGAAGTAGTCGATTATGTGGCTGTGAAAAAATGCTTGATTTTGAAATAAACTGGAGGACATTTAATTATGAAGAAATATTTAATGATTATTGGATTTGTTTCATTGGGGTTTTTTATGAGTTGTGCAGCTCACACTAATCTTGAGCCTGTAGGCAGGGGTAAATTATATTCCAATTTAAGTTTTGGCGGCCCAGTTATAGCTGCATTTGGCGCCCGTGTTCCGGTTCCCTATGCGACAGTTGGCTCCAATTATGGGCTCTCTGATCGGATAAACTTAAATGGTAATTTGCATGTGCTTTCTATGTTTTACAAGGTAGGCGGTTTGGATGTGGGCGCTGCCTGGTTTCCGTTTTTAAACGAAGGAGCAAAACCAACAGTTGGAATTCAACCCCGCCTTTTAGCTTTTGCCAGTTTCAAATCTGACGTCTCCAGCCGTTTCCGTTTCTATCCTTTAATTTCGAGCTCCGCGGCCTGGCGGATCGGCACGGGAATGCTTTACACTGGTTTTGATTTTGCTATTCCTTTAACTTCGCAAAATTTCGATGATGAAGCATCCTCAACGATATTCTTACCGTTCCTCGGTTACCGGTGGCGTCTCGGACGCAATACGAGATTGTTAACAGAAATCAAATGGCATGGTGCAA
>CAZIKB010000190.1:0-8954 GCA_964539665.1 uncultured Cytophagia bacterium | reverse complement strand
GCTAATTAATTTACGTCTCGTGATTGGCTAAAAGCCGTCAAAGGTGAATTTGGAGGCTACTGACATCAGAGATTGCGATCGTAATGTTTTGGTGGGCATAAAAGTGGCCTTTTAAATTGACGAATACAGATGATATGGGAAGTTTCGAAACAGATAATGCACCAAATAATTCTCCTTCTTCTTCAAGAATCATTTCCCGGCCCGCGGCAGTGGAGCCACTTTTTTGCACTTTTACCGGAACATAAAATGCCTCCAATGGTTTTACTGAGAAAGCAATACCCACTATTTCGGCACGCATGGGGTTTTTATCTGTGGTTTCCAGATCGACCACGAATGCTTCAGATTGTCTTAATTTCCTGACCAGTTCAGTTAGTTTGTCTTTGGTGTGAATTATCTTATATTCCACCTGACTGATTTTCTGCTTTGTGGTGAAACGATTCAGGAGGCTGGTAAATTCTAATTCTTTAAATAACTCAACAGCTTTTTCTTGATCATGCTCCTGGCGTACAAGCGACTCTATTTCTATTTCCAATGGGACGGCGGTTTCGATAGTAACCAATTTCTTGGAAAGCAGGGCTATTTCCTTACTTTCCATTAAACTTTGCCTCACATTGGCCCGAGAAACTTTCTCAGCATTTTCTAACACCTCTTCGAGGCTGCCGAATTCCTGAATCAGTTTAACGGCGGTTTTTTTCCCGACACCCTGCACGCCGGGAACATTATCCGAAGTATCCCCCATCAGGCCCAAATAATCGATAATTTTCGATGGCGGTAGTCCCACTTTTTCTTCCACACCTTTCTGGTCCAGAATCTCGATTTCTTCCCCGGCCCGTTTTGGATTGTACATTTTTATGCTGTGATCAATCAACTGCATAAAATCTTTATCCCCGCTAACCATATAAGTTTCCAGGCCGTTCTGCTGTGCCTTTCTTGCCAGAGTGCCAATTACATCGTCTGCTTCATAACCCGGATATTCAATGAGTGGGATATTCAGAGCATGAACCGCCTCATGGATTTTGGGAATCTGGCTGCGCATATCATCCGGCATTTTCTGACGGGTGGCTTTGTATTCTTTGTATTGTTCGTGCCGAAAAGTGGGGCCTGGCGGATCAAATACTACCGCCCAGTAATCGGGTTTTTCTTCATCCAATATTTTAAATAAAAAACGGCAAAATCCAAAAATGGCGCTGGTGTTCTCCCCCCTGGAATTAATTAAAGGATTTCTGATTAACGCAAAGAAAGAGCGGTATGCGAGAGCCGAGCCATCGATCAGGAACAGTGTTTTTTTTGACATGGTTTTAATATAACAAAAATTGCATAATTGTCAATTTTTTACTTTTGGATTGATTATTTACTAATTATTTTTTATACTCCAAAATACAAAATAATAATAAAATAAGAGGAGTCAGTCAATGAATCAACCTAACGTGCCACAACAAATAAATGTAGAACTTGGAGAAAAGGAAGCCGAAGGTATTTATTCAAATTTAGCGCTCATATCTCACTCGCCAGGTGAATTTGTCCTTGACTTTACCCGGATGCTTCCCGGAGTTCCCAAAACAAAAGTTTATGCGCGCATAGTCATGACGCCGCAACACGCCAAATCGTTCATGAAAGCGCTTGAAGAAAATGTAGGAAAATACGAAAAGCAATTCGGTGATATTAAAGTACATGGAGGGCAGCCTCAGATTAATCAACAAATTGGATTCAAACCATCAGTTAATGTTACTCCAGATAACAAATAACCTGTTGAAAATGCATTAAAGATGAAAATTTATTTATAATGGAAATACTCGAATTTGGAATAATCTACTATGGAAAGAACTAAACAGGTAGATAATTTGCAGGCTTCACATTAATACACTTGCTGATAGCTCGAAACACCGATAAATACTCTTTTGTAAATTTTAATTGGTCATTCACGATGCCAAAACTCAATATAAAAGCTAAAACAACGGCCTGCCAATCATATCAAATAACATAAAAATTGCAAAAAAAAGAGTCCCTCCTCCAAATAATAAAACCACCGTTCCGATTTTCAGGGTTTCTTTCATCACATGCCCGTATTCCAGCGCTGGCTCGATACTCACTTTTCCGTCATCAAGCAGCCTGGCCTGGCAAGCGAGACGCATTTTGGGATTGTCTCCGAGGTGCAGTTTTTCTTTCCGGGTAGGAGGCGATACACAGTTTTCCGGGTTAACAATTACCCGGTCTGTACCACAAAGTCCTAAACCACGACAATTAATGACTTTATTAACACCGCCGTATACAGATACTTTATTCTTACGTGCAATATTTCTAATATCTGTTTCAGGTAGAGCGCTAACCTTTTTTTGGGCTTCTTCGAACTTTAAGACTGGCATTTATCACCCTCGAATTTCACCTTACATAGTAACTGAAAAGTTTTATCTGCTGATAGATATTGCTATTTAGCTGGCGCATTATCCTCCACGTGGGTTAATTCATGTAATCCTTGTTCGGCCGCTTGTGCAATTTTTGTATTTGGATGTTTTTCCACGACTGCTTGCCAATTTTTAGAAGCTTCTTCTTTATTTCCTGAAGATGCGTAAATTACACCAAGCCAATAAAGTGCATCAGCATTAGTCGATTCTTTATCCAATACTTCATTTAATAAGGCGATGGCTTCATCAGTTCTTTTTAAGTTATGATAGGTCACTCCAAGATAAATTTTTAAACTTTTGTTATCCGGCTCAATCGCAAGATGTTCCGCATAATATTTACTGGCTATTTCGTAACTGCCTGCGATATAATACATTAGAGCAAGGCTATCAATAGCTACCAGATTTTTTGGATTGGCTTCATATTTTTGCTTCAAGCGTTCTAATGTCACATGTGCCATCTGCATGTCAGCGTTAGTTGCGACATTGGATGCATTCGTGGGAACAGGATTTTCATTTTTCCAAAAAAGTAAAACAATGATAATAATAAAAACCGGGATAAATAAATAAATGCCGGTGTTCGTCAACCAATGTCTTTTTGTGTCCGGCATTGTGGTAGCTGTTGTTGCTCGAATTGGTTTTTCAACAACATTAGTTGAAACGTCCTTTCCACAATTTTGGCAAAACATCGCATCGGATTTTAATGACTCTCCACAATGAGGGCAATTACCCGAATCGACATCTCCGACATTTTCACCGCACCCGGCACAAAATTTCGCATTCGCTGGCAGTTCTGAATCACATTTTTTACAGTTCAACTCGATCTCCTCCTGTTAATGCATGAAAAAATTGCTGAATATTTTTTCAAGCGTATCAATTTTTTTTCGTTGGTTGCTTTGATGGTAGATCAGAATTAAATTTCTGATCATGCGTGCCAGTATATCTTTAGAGGTTGAAATGGCTAAATGGGAATCAAACATTTCATAACCCATTTTATTTATAAAACGTTCACAATCATCGCGTGAGAGTATTTTTCCGCTATTGAAAGCGTCAATAAAAAATAATTTCGAATCGCGTTTAAATTTCAGCAAGAAATGGCCAGGCAAGCCCACACCATAAATGGGCAGATTTAGCCTTTTGGTTATGAAGAGGTACAGAGCAGACAAACTAATCGGAATTCCCAGGCAGCGGTCCAGAACTTTATTAATGTAGCTGTTTTCTGGATCAAAATAAGAATCTACATTACCACGAAATCCTTGTTCATAAAAAAGAAAATGATTAATATTTTCGACCTGCTGCGTTTCTTCATGGATACCCCAAATTCGTTTCTGGGCCTCATCGGCTAAATACTCTATTTTTTCAATATAACGGGAGATATCCAGATTGGGGTATTCAATTTGAGCTAAAATAAAACATGCTTGTTCTAAATCAAATTCCGAAGGTTGAATTATTTTATTAAAATTGCTGGTTAAATTATCTAACCTTATCTCTTCAAGAAGCACCTGAGCTTCGATTCGAATTCTACCTTCTGAGTCACTAAAAGCTACGTCTCGTAACAATTGGTTGGCTGATTCCCCCCACTCTAACAATTTTCTCCAGGCCAGATTCTTGATTTTAAAATCATCATCCCCCAACAGTGTAATTAACGCTTTTATTTCTCTTTTACTACTTTGATTCATCCCAAGGCATGTAGTTTGTGAAGTGCAAAAAATCAATATTTACGCTTAAATTGAAATTTTTCAAACCTATTCTCAGTGCCGTTGAGCAATCTTCTGATGTTTGATCTATGAGTATAGACAATAAGACCGCTAACAAAGAAACTGAATATGTATAGAAAATTCGGGACAGTTTGCCCAAACATTCTATCCAAAATCATCAAAACAAACGGCAAAGAGGAAACTGCTGTTATTGAACCAACTGACACATAACGCGTGATTAATACTAAAGTAACAAAAATAAAAAAGCAAATTAAAGCTGCCCACGGAAACAACGCAATAAGCAATCCCGCCGCTGTTGCCACGCCTTTTCCCCCCTTGAATTTCGCCAAAACCGTCCAAATATGCCCAAAGACCGCCGCAAGCCCGGCTATTAGTTGAACTAATTCATAATCAAGGCTTAAAGGATCAACTCGGATTTTAGAAATTAATAATGTCGCCAAAATACCCTTTCCTACATCTACTACCGCGACAAATAAACCTGCTTTCCACCCCAGAACCCGAAAGACATTAGTACCTCCGGCATTTTTACTACCATAATCCCTAATGTCAATTTTCCTGACCATTCTTCCAACAACAATACTTGTTGGGAACGAACCGACAAGATAAGACAATAGAATAATTAATAACAATGACACCATTTATTACTCTCCTAAAAATGCAACTCCGGCCGCTCCAGGCCCTGCATGAGCGCCCAAAGCAGGAGAAACGTTGACTACCATGACATCCCTAATTTCAAATTGTTTTTTAATTTGCTCAACGTACCAGTTTGCGGTTTCTAATGCATTTGCATGAGCTACTGCAAGCTGCAGGTTTTTTTTACCCGTGGCTTCTTTACAAACCATTTGCATAATCCTTGTTTGGGCAGCCTTTCCTCCAAAGGTTTTAGCCAATGTCTGTACTTTGCCATTAGCATCTAACGTTATGATTGGTTTTAAATTTAGTGCTTTTGCCAGAAGTCCTCGGGATTTACTGAGCCGACCGCCTCGAATCAGATATTCCACGGTTTCAAAACTGACATAAAAACGGACATTTTCAACAGCCCATTTAGCGCGTTCTACCACTTCAGTTATACTGCAGCCTTCTTCAATGGCTTTCGCGACATGAGCAACTATCAATCCCAATCCTATGCAGGTATTACAGCTATCAATTACCTGAATATTTTTATTTGTTGTTGATTTTGCTGCTGTTTTTGCAGCTTGTAATGTACCGCTTAACGCACCCGATAAATGTATTGAAATGACCTCATCAAAATGACTCCACAATTCATGATATGTATTGATAAATTCACCAGGCGTTGGCTGGGAAGTTTTAGGATAATATTTGGATTCCAGTAACACCCGATAAAATTCCTCAGGTGTTATAGTGATTTTATCTATGTAATTATCTTTACCAAATGCAATTTGAACCGGTACCATTTGGATATTATGTCGAATCATAAACTCTGGATTTAAATCACAGGAGGAATCTGTAACTATGGCTATTTTAGGAGTGATGGTTTCACCGTATGCATCCGAATGCTGCTTACGCATGTCGTCAAATTTCTTTTTACTGACTTTACCAAAATCTTCCACAGTTGCAAAGATGGACTCCGGTTCATCGGTGTGAATATGTACGCGTACTTTTTTTGTGGATCCCGCAACAATTATCGAATTGCCAAACGAATTTAATTCTCTTTTTAACCTTGTTCTATCAATTGAAACACCTTCTATCAAACATTCAGTACAATACTGAAAAGTAATATCTTGCGGTGCATTTTCAACTTTTGCCCGTTGTATTAAATTTGTTCCTCCAATTCCAACTGATTTGTCTATTTTTCCTGATTCCATAAAGTGAAGAATTCCATCCAGCATGTGGACAAAACCTTGTGCACCAGCATCAACAACTCCAGCCCTTGCAAGCAATTTAAGCTTTTTAGGAGTATCCTTTAAAGAACGCTCCGCTTCATGAAGACCTTTGCGAAGCAAATCCAAAAAATCATGCGATTTGCTGCAATGTATTTTGATCTGGTTAGCCCAATCATGAATAACCGTTAGAATGGTGCCTTCCTTCGGTTCTGTGATAGCTTCGTAGGCCCCAATTCTTGCCAGTTCTACAGCATCGCCAAAATGGTTCAAAGACACGGTCAGTTTACCCTTGAAACTGTCAGCCAATCCCTGAAAAAACTGGGCTAAAATTGCCCCTGAATTTCCGCGTGCACCCATAAGTGCTGATTCTGCCAAACACTTACTCATGCCTGAAACGCTCATTTCGCGACAACTGATTGCTCCTTCAGCCACGCTTTGCATTGTCAAGGCCATATTCGTTCCCGTATCATTATCCGCTACCGGGAAGACATTAATTTGATTCAAATGGTCCTGCATCTTTATCACTCGCCGGGCTCCCGCAATCACCGCCTGCCTTAACCTTCTGGCATCAATATGGTCAATTTTTATCATATCTCTGTGCTGCCCAAAGTTGTTTTTTGATGTATTAATGTAATTGCATTATCGTTAAAAGTCAAGTGAAATGTCCTAAATCAGGTAATCTGTCAGTTGTGGTGAGGTGAGGATCATGCTTCGATTTCGCCAAGTATGAAGTGTAATTATTTTCATGAGTTAGCTTCATGATGATTGCCGAAGAAATTTTGGAAAACCTTGATTGAGATAAAACTCTCCACCATATCTGACATATTTCTAAATCAGCAATACTCTGCCAAGGCTATTTCCCAGGCATTCGCTAATTTTAATAAATACAAGAAATTTGTTTTTGTTAATTTAATATTTATTTGTTATTATGAGAGTGAAAGTAAATATAGCAAACCAATATAGAAGTTTATTAGAGGAGATAAAAAGGATAATAATTCAGTCATGTTCTGTGCAATTTATCTGAATCGGGGAACGATTTTACGTCAAAAAAGTGGAATAACCTGACTATTAAATTTCCCTTCAAAACGGAATATCTAATCCGAATTCAGAATGGAACAAAAAGCATATTGAGGTGCAATTATAAATGAGGAGTTTTACATGAAGAATCAATGGTTATTTTTTTTGACACTGATAATTTATTTAAATGTAATTAATAATGGTCATGCCCAGACTGCAGAGGAATTAAATAATAATGGGCTAAAATTATTAAAGGAGGGAAAAATTAATGAAGGCGTTGAAGAGTTAACAAAAGCAATCGATACAGACTCAACCTATGTAAACGCTTACATTAACCTGGGATATTTATATTTTACAGGTGGCCAATTTGACAATGCAATTTCATTTTATTTTAAAGCGCTGGAATTCGATCCTGATAATGCACTGGCACACAATAGCTTAGGCGTGGCATTTCTGGCCCAGGGGAAGCACAATCAGGCTATTATTGAATATTTGATCGCAGTTAAGCTTGATTCAAACTACGCGGGGGCACACAACAATTTAGCCTATGTTTATTACTCTCTGGGGAAATTTGATACTGCTATTGCCCAGGCTCAAAAAGCAATAGAAATAAAACCAGAATATGCCCTGGCTCATAATTATTTAGGCTTATCCTATTACGCAAAAGGTATGTATAACGAAGCCGTAACCAATTTTACAAAAGCAATAGATATAAATCCTGAATTATTGGTTGCAATCAACAATCTTGGAACAGCATACAGAATCAACGGCATGATAGACGAAAGTATCGGATTACACTCACGAGTAATAACGATGGATTCAGTGAATACAAAAGCTCTTAATGGCATAGGACTTGCTTATTTGCGCAAAGGTGAACTACAGCAAGCAATAGATTCGTTTAACAAAGTGTTGCAAATCAAGCCGCAAGATCCCATCGCGCACAACAATCTGTCGTTTGCATATTATGAAATTATGAATTATGGTCTGGCCATGCAGCATGCAAAAGCAGCAGAGAGATTTGGAGTAAAAATAAATCCTACATTTCTTGAAGATATCACAAAAGCTTTAGATCCTGACTATATGAGAGTAAGACACATACTTGTAGACAAGGAATCCGATGCAGAAGAAATATTGCTTGAATTGGGACAAGGCAAACGCTTCGCAGAACTTGCCTACAAGAAATCGCTTGATATCAAATCAGCCAACAAAGGAGGAGATTTGGGTTACTTCCAAAAAGGCGATTTACAAGCAGAAATTGAAAACGCCATTCAAATTTTGAAAATTGGCGAAGTTAGTAAAATTTTAAAAACCAACAGTGGTTATCATCTTTTTAAAAGGTTAAAATAAGTGATGCCGATTAGGGTACAAGGGAATCGATAATTAATAGTTTAAAAATGAATAATCCTTGTTTCCATTTACCTTGTACCCCTATTTCACTTAATCATTTAAACCAAACACTTCTATGCTCCAATCTTGTCGATTAATATTCAATCGATCCGATGTCTACAATTACCTATGTGATACGCTTACAGCAATTTCCATGTAAAACTCCGCTTCCTTTTCCTTCCCTCGTTTTCGAAATCCCTGCTCCACAATTTGACATTTCTCTGTTATTTTATTGATCACTAACTCACGTTGATGACTATTCAATGCCGCATTTTCCAGCAATTTCAGATACTTGGCACTGTGCCTGCCATGTTTTCCGAACGTCGTTCTGAACCCAGGTCGACCGTCATCGGCCCGAATTCGCGCTCACAGATCCAGCTTGATTCCGACCTTCTCCGTTCGCTCCTTCTGGAATTCAAGCATCTGATCGCGCGGTTCGATCGCGCCACCGTAACCAATGGGACCCATCCATCGGGGAAGTGAACGTTTCCGATCATCTCGTCGGTGATCGGCCAGCCTTCGGCAGTCAAGAAGCGAAGAGTCTTCTCTGCGGTCTTCTGTGTTAGTCACTCGGCAGAGACTTCCTGGCC
>CAZIKB010000189.1:0-9077 GCA_964539665.1 uncultured Cytophagia bacterium | reverse complement strand
ACCCGGCAATTACAAAAATTAACTGAAAATAATTTTAACTGTCGAAGTTGGGTTAGGTAATGCAAACATCTCGTTTGCATATTCTCTCAATCGAGACGATTGAGTTACATGATTGGAGGAAACTAAGTACCCTTATTAAACTTTCAAAGATTAGCAAAGGTGTTCTGCAATTGTGATAAAACTAAGTTCCGGTCTGACTAAAATTAAAGCCGAATTGAATCCAGCGTCCAGGCAGCGGAATCGATTTTAAGTCTACATACTGTGTATCAAATAGATTTGTTGCTTCAATGAAAACGGCAGCATAAGATCTGATATTCCAATTAATGCGGGTGTCAACAAGAAAGTGACCTTGGTTTCCTGTTCGTTTTTCGTAGCGAAGCTTCCAATTTTGCTGAAATTTATTGAACCAATTGTGAGTAATATGCAAACTGAATTGATGCCTGAGATGAGTTAAGACATAAGCGGATTCTAAGTCTGGTAAATTTTTGTTAATATCCAGAAAAGCATAACTCATGCCAACCCGCGAAACTGGTGAGTTTTCGAACATTCCGTTCAGATTCATTCTCCAGCTTGCTTCCAGGCCATTTGTATTTACATTGCCAATCATGGTGGCTTTCCAAAAATCTGTGGTATTGGCGGCTCTGACCCAATCAATGATATTATGTCCATTTCTTCGAAAAACAGCGATTTTTGATTCTATGTTTTTCTGACTCCAGTTTATACCTCCTTCATATATCCAACCATCTTCTGGTTTTAAACCCGGATTGCCTTGATTATCCGGGCCATAGTAGGAGAGTTCTGTATATGTTGGGATACGGAATGACTGACTAACTGACGCATACAGGTTAATTCCTTCTTTCAACCGATAGCCGATATCAAAACCCGGCCAAACCTTCCAGCCCCAGTCTGAATAGCGGTAAGCAAATCCTCCTAACACCAGAACCAAATTATTACCAGGTGAGATATGCTGTTCCAGGAAAATACCGCCTTTTGTACGAGATACCGTATCCAATCGGGTGCTTTCTAATTTTTCTTTACCAATCTCTACGCCAATGCTCGTCATACCCAATTTGGACATCGCAGTAAGAGATAATTCACCGCCATAGTTTTGGGTTGTGTGAAAATTTTCATATAGCGACGGATTTTCCCGGTTATATATATAATGATCCTTATTCCCTCTCCAAAAGAGCTTTGGAGTAAAAGTAAACACACCTTGCTGAATATTTGCTGCAACATGCACAAGAGTTGTTTTTGTTTGTTCCCACTCCTTGTCCGAATTCGCAGGATCAACATAAAAGCTGTTAGCGCCAAACTTATTATTTATATGGCCGGTATAAAAATTTATATCTCCAGCGCCGAATGGTATTGAAGAACTATAGGAAATAGTCTGAATATCAAAATCAGTATTCAGTCGATAACCATCGGATTTCTTTTTGGACAAAGATACACGGTGAGTTGATTTTCCCATTGGATACGAAAGAGCAAGATCTCCATTGTAAAGACCAAATTCGCCGATAGAAGCATTCAAATGAGCTCTTTTTTCTGCGCTCTTTTTAGTTATAATATTGATCACGCCGCCAAATGCATTTGGGCCATAGAGCCTTGAACCGGGTCCTTTGAGAATCTCTATTCTTTCAATGTCATCCAGTGTTAATGGTAAATTGGCGTTATGGTGATTAGTTTGGGGATCGATGACTTTAATTCCATCAATCAGAATCAGGGTCTGACCGAATGTCCCACCTCTGATACTTATATCGGCCTGGACGCCGAATGGCCCTCTTTTTCTAACGTCAACGCCTTCGACGTATTCTAACAGTCCCTGTATAGTATGAACAGGCGCGTTTTTAATTTCATCCTGGCCCACGACCGTTACACTTCGAATGACTTTGGAAAAAGTTGTGGGAGCCCGACTGGCGGTTACAATAACTTCTTCTCCGTGGTAAACCTTCTCCTCCTGTGCAACCGCAAGGACAAAGAAAAGAAACAGAAAGACAATATTTATGGCGAAAAAAAACTCCCTCCTCATGTTTCATCTCCTCAATATTACAACATGCCTTTTCTTTTCCGAATAAACCATTCTGTGCTTAAAAGCAAAATGCAGGCAACCAGCAGTGGGATTTTATTCCATATTTCCCATTCATTTTTTATAACGACATATTTTTCCGGGAAATCTAACTTTTCTTTAAGTTCACCGAAATCATCGGCAGTATAATACGCTCCCCCGCTTTCTGTGGCTAAACGTTTGAGCAGCTCTTCATTCATGCGGGTATTTTGATATTCTAGGCTAAATTCTTCTACTGAAAACTTGCCTGAATCCCGACCAAGCACGCGTCCTTGCAGATGGGCGGTGCCGGAGAAATTATAATCTCCTCCTTCTAGTACCTGAAACCTGCCTTCATAACGGCCATCACCCGTGTTCTCAAGCGTCAATTCCTGCGTTTCTTTTTCCCCGGTTAATTGTACCACAACTTCTGCGCCATCCACGGGTTGATAATCTTCAAAATATACCTGGGCAATAAATTTCACTTCTTCACCACTTCGGTAAATCTCCTTGTTGGATGAAATCCGTACGAGTTTACTGTCTTCCAGAGTATTCAGCCAGCGGATAGCATTTTGTATGAATTTTTGGAAGCCTTCGTTGGTTTTGCCCACGCCCCACATGAGCAAATCCCAACGCCAGAGGCCATATGCAAAAACAGCCATGGATTTTTTTCGCGAACCGGACGAGTATGTAGCTATCAGAGGTAAATTAGTTCCTGTGGAGCGTTGCAGATCTATTACAGCCAGTGTTTGAGCTTTTGGATGAAGTGAGACAGAGTTTAAATTTGTAAAAACTGGCGGCAATTCTTTCCACTTTTCTCTGTTTTCCAACTCATCTTCAGTGAGCCGAAAAACTGGATGTTGTAGTCCTTGCGGTAAAATATTGATATAAACAGAGCGTTCAGGTCTCTGCCGTGGTTTTGACGCAAGGGGGGTGTAGTCTTTTAATTCCCAGAGTTTATCGAGATTAACCTGTTTTCCAAACAAAAAAAGCACAGGTTTTCCTTTAGCCAAAACGCCTTTAATTTTGTTTATGGAATTTCGGCTCGATGTTCGATGTGGGTAATCTAACAAAATTAAGCAGTCGACCTTATCTAACTGAGCATCAGAAGGCAGTGTTGCATTTTGATAAAAGGCGCCATTGATTTTTTCCACAGACGTTAGTACATCCAAATTATCATCATCAGTCAACGTACGCTTAAGAAAAAGGTAGTCAGCTTGAGGCCCGCCTGAAATAATCAAAACTTTAAGTTTACTTTTAAGCACTTTCACGTAAAATGATTTCGTATTATTTATGCCTGTAAGTTCAGTCTCAAGTTTAGGTAATTTTATTTCATACTTAAATAGGCCTTCCTTTTCAGGAGTAAAATGAAGGCGTATCTTTTGTTCAAGGCCGGTGCCAGAAAGCGAAATAACCTGAGAGTCTAATGTATTATTCCCTTGAAGTAAACTGACGGTTATTTTATTTCCTTGAAAACCATTACTCTTAATATAAACATCAATTGGAATTTTTGTGCCCGCGTAGACGATTTCATTGACGACGTAATTTGTAATAAGTACATCATTTTGTTCCGCAGGATCACCAATAGCAATGGGGTAAATTGGTAAGCCGTAGGTCTCGGCATATCTGGCTGGATTTTCTCCAAGATTATTTGCACCGTCAGTGATGAGAATAACCGAAGTAAAATACTTCTCTGATAATCTTTCTTTCAGTTCAGCAAGCGCTGACCGAATATCTGTTCCGTCGCCAATCAAATCCAGGGAGTCCGGAGCAGCATTCTGACCATCAAATAACTGGTAAGAAAACGGGTAATAAACTTTGTCATATTTATCGGTCCTGTCTTTCAGGAAATCGCTATTCAGGATATCATACAGTACTTTGGAGCGGTCCACATTTTGATCGACTAAAGCCAGGCTGGCAGACTGGTCCATCAACACGGCTACTACTGGCTTTTCCTGATTCCTGCGAGTGATACTCAATATTGGTTCGAATAGCAAAAGCAGGACAAGAATTGTGGCGCCGGCTCGTAACGTTATGAGAACAATTCGCCAGCCGTTTGAAACTGGTGGAATTGTTTTTCGATAAACAAAGTAACTTATTCCAATAGCCAGTACAATGGATAATATCAGGAAAAAGGCGTTTACCGAGGTATTTAAATCTATTTCTGTTAAGTTAGTCAAATTAATATCCGCTACTTTAAAATCAATGTTAAGACATATTACTTAGCTGAATTATTCACCGCAGGGCTCGCTGAGAGCGCAGAGTTTAAATACAATTAAATAATTACAGGAATTAATAACTTGAAAAATTCGATTAAACTTCTTTTAAATATTTTGGTATGCATAACTCTTTTATTCCCATTAAAGCAACTTTGCGTTCTCTGCGTTAAATTGTGTGTTGAAATTCTAGTCATTTGTTTTTGCGGTTAAACCGCGTTAAGAATTAATCAGGTTAGGACATTATTTTTGCAAATTACTCTGTAGAACAAGAGAGGGTTTTGGACTCAGGCTAAATTCTGAATATTGTCCTTTGTCTAAATAAAACTTGCCTGCTCTTGCTATCATCGCGCCATTATCAGTACATAAAATAACTGGCGGACAAAAAAGAGTATAATTTTGTTTTTTGCAAGCCTCTTTTAATTTATTTCTTAAATATGAATTACAGGCCACGCCACCCGCGATTGTCAGTTGATTGATTTCATATTTCTTCAGGGCTTTCATACTATTATCTACCAGAACATCTACCGCCGCCACCTGGAAACAGGCTGCTATATCTGCTTTATGTCGCTGACGCTCAGAAGGTTTTAAGGATTGCAAATGGTAGAGGACAGCAGTCTTTAGTCCACTGTAACTAAAATCTAATTCACTATTTTTAATTTTCGCTTTTGGCAGCGACACATAATCAGGATCACCGTCCAGTGCCAATTTCTCAATCGCTGGTCCGCCCGGATAAGGCAGTTCCAGCATCTTGGCGACTTTATCAAAAGCTTCGCCGGCGGCATCGTCCCGGGTTTTACCTAGAATTTCGTATTCTCCCCAACTTTTAACCAAAACCAGTTGGGTGTGTCCGCCAGAGATAATTAATGCAATAAATGGCGGCTGCGGTCCCTTTTCAAAAACAGAGTTGGAGAAAAGATGCCCCTCAATGTGATTAACGCCCACATAGGGTATACTTAATGATAAAGCCATGGCTTTGGCAAAGTTTAAACCGACTAATAATGATCCGGCCAAACCCGGCCCAGATGTCACAGCGATGCCGTCTAAATTTGATTTATTTATTGTTGCCTGATTAATTGCAGATTCAACGATTGGTAAAATAAGTTTTACATGCGCACGGGAGGCCAGTTCTGGTACAACCCCGCCAAATTTAGTGTGCACTTCCTGAGACGCGATCAGGTTAGAGGCAAGTCGATCATTTAGCCACACAGCCGCAGCAGTTTCATCACAGGATGTTTCAATGCCTAATATGTTCATGTTAAAATGCAGCAAATATGTCTATGATAACCTGGCCATCCCAATCTTCGTTGAATCCGTATTCAAGCCTTAAAATAGTCATGTAAGGTAGAAAAAAATGCAAGCCGGCCCCCCAGCCGGAAATAAATGTTTGCCTGGTTAATTTATCTTTTTGAAACCAGAGGGCGCCGGTATCGACAAACAAAGCGCCGCTTATTCCAAAACGAAAATTCGTGCCATATTGACCCATTGACTGAAAGGGTCCCCAATTGTGGTAGGTGATTTTTCGAATGGGGAATCGAAATTCAGCGCTACCCAGTAACAAATTTTCACCAAAACTGCGCTCGCTAAAATGTCCGCGAATTCGTGTTAAAAAACCAAAGTGTACCTGCTCATAAATTGGAATTGTTCCGTTAGATAAATTAGCCGCACCACGAAAAGCAAGGGTTGTCATGCCAATTGGAAAATATTTACGCACATCTGCGCCGTACCGAACGTAATCGACAACCTTACCAAACCAGCCGGTTTTTTGCGCCCAAATAGTAAAATAATGCCCGCGATGCGCATACTCCCATAAATCTCGTTTATCGTTCGTGAAAGAAAATCCAATTGTTGGTAATTTGTCTTTGCCGGAGTCAGATAAAGTATTAACAGAATCAGCAGGAGATAGAGAGAGTTGTTTATAGCCTATATTCACATCGAGAAATGTGAACAGGCCAAAGCGTTTGCCAATTCTCCATTTAAATCCGATTTGATTTTCGTTTATTTCTGGAAGATTTTCATCAGCAGTTGAACTTAAATTGCGGACTTTTCTGGCAAAAATTGAAAAACTCGTGTAAAACTTCAATTTGCCTAATATCCAGGGATTTGAATAGGTTAACCTGACTGAAGGATTAAATCCTAACCAGAAAGAAAAGTCAATAGTTTCTCTGCGGCCGCGAAAATTATTGTGAAGTAGTCCGGCTCCTACAGAAACCCTTCCCCAATCGCGATCATTTCTGAAAATTATCGGGTACGGAAAAATATACCACATTTCCGCAACAGTGACTACCAGGATGACGCCATTATTTGTGGGCACCATGTCTATTTCAACCCGATTGAATATGCCTAAATTTTGGATGCGCAGCTGATCGCGTTCCGCTTCAATTTCATCAAATTCGCCGCCTTGCTTAAGCTTCATTTCCCGTAGAATAATTTCTTGTTTTGTTTTGTCGTTACCCTGGACAATGATGGCAATAATTTTGCCCCAAGATTTTACAGAATTGCTATCAGGTTGTGATTGCTGGCTGTAAGCCGGGTTAAACCAGGTTAGAATCAAGAATGTGAGGAAATAGCGAAAATATTTTTGGATTAAATATGAGAGCATTATTGCAAATGAAAATTAGAATTTCTCTAAAAGTCTGAAAGTAATCCGAAAGTCATCATTAGTTCTGTCCAGCCGTTTAGCGATATCTAAACGAAAGACGCCTTCAAGTACATAGATTGATAAACCAATATTGGTTTTTAGATTGTCCGGCGTAAGCTGGTTAAATCCGTTAAACAAACCATCAGAGACTGATTCAGTAGTCCAGGCCCAGCCGGTGTCCACGAAGACGCCAAATGAGAGCATTGACCAGAACGCACCAAAGAAGGGGATGTTTTGTACCGGGACTTTTTGTAACAAATCACCGCCAAAAAGGTAATTTGCATTTAACATGAACATTCGGTTTCCACTGAATTCTTCATCGTCAAAGCCACGCAGGCTGCCGATGCCGCCAATGTTAGTAGAATATTGCTCAGCTAAACTATCAATTGATGAATTTGACGGGTTTGGTAAAGCTATATTACCGCGTCGCATGCCTACCATTCCCCGAAGAAATAATCGTTGATTGCCAAAAGTTTGCTGATATCGTTTAACTGATAAAAATAATCCGTCGGTATTAAAATCTTCAAAAGTACGCTCATAAATAGCTTCAATATACCAACCGCTCAAAGGGAAAATGGGATTATCCCGCCAATCAAATGCTGCGATAAATCTTAAGCCAATTTCATCACCTTCTGCAATAAACGCGTCTGGGCGAGTGGGGTTGTCATCAAAATCACCTTTAAATACACTCCAATTGATGTTTCTTTGTAATGCGTCAAAAGTTCGCCGGCCTATTTCAAATCGCAGAGTATGGATACCTTTGAATTTATGATCTACGTATATTTTTAAGCCATGTGTTCCATAGTAGTCTTTGTAGTCTTCCCTGAAAAACAGTGAGGCTACAGTATTCTCAAGGTTGCTTACTTTCCAATCGTCTGCTGATTCAACTTTTCTATAAACTTCAGCGCCGATGCTTAAACGCTTAATATCAAACAAATCCTTTCTGAAACCAGCGGTAAACCTGATCTGTTTATGTGCCTGGTTCCATAATCCTCCGCCAACATCGGCATAAAATTGCAAACCTGAAACCGACCGCGGACGAACTTTAGCGCCGACATTGAGAAACAAACCCTCAACTCTGTTATATCTGGGATTCCCATAAAATCCTATTGGCTTTTCAAATTCAAAAGATGAGTCATCGGTTATTTTATCGTAAGAAAATTGCGCGTGAATAGATACGACGGAAAGGTTGTGTGTGGCTATTAGAAATATAATAATTAAGCCGATTTTTTTCATTCTAACTCCATGATAAAGCACGTTAGTAAATTATGAGCAGTTAAAATATAAAAAATTCCTGATAGAATCAAGGAGTATTTCAAGCTACAAAATGTCTGTCAGTAAATTCTATGTTTAATTTTTGTGCTTGAACAAGCACTTCTTTCTTTTTTCTCGCCGCGGACCCAGGCACATCTGTATCGACGAGTAAATCGTGTTTTTGTTCAGACACTATCTAAAGAAACATAGAATAGCAGTTCAAGGTTTATAGGAAACTCAGTTCATGGCAGGGATCATCCCATATACTAAAAAACCATTCCGACCGAAATTGGAGCAAAAATAAAATATTCACTGGGGAGAAAAAGAGTATTACTTCTGATTTCTACATAAAAGTGTGAATCACTGTCGAGAATGATTTCAAAGCCTATTCCGAGCGCAAAAACCGCGTGAGTACCGTTTTGCATATTAAAATCGTATGTCTTACCGGAAGCATCGACCATTTCCAATTCATTATAAAATCCCTGACTTGCTCCGATGCCGCTCAGAATATATATTTTGTGTGTGTGGAGGTTAATCGCGTAATAATTGCAAGTTACCATTATATCCAATAGTTTCATGCACCAACTGGATGTTCGGTTCGGATTGTCAAAATGACTCAGGTACTCTAATCAGAGATTGGCCATCCCGATGTTGGGGGGCCGGCCTGCTGTTCACTCACGCCCCGTCTAACCTATCCTTCTATTAAACGATTAGCACCTTAATTTTTACACCATTGGGTGGAGATAAGACGTGTTGTTTCACTTCAATATTTACAACTTCAGTGTCTTGTAAGTCGTCACCGTCACCCACTGCGGTAACTCTGTGGCTGGTATGTTTATTTATACAGTCAATTGTGTTGATATAGCCACCGGATGGACCGAACAGAGAGCCGCCTGGGGAAAAGGTGAGCGTGGCGTCTTGGCCG
>CAZIKB010000188.1:0-9137 GCA_964539665.1 uncultured Cytophagia bacterium | reverse complement strand
TTGTCTTAATGTACGTGTATTAATATAGGAGTCATATTATGTCTACTCGACAAAATCGACCTGTCTCGGTGACGGAACAAACTACCGCCCATGCAGGATGCGGAACTGGTGCTGCCAGACGACCCAGTGCTTCGCGATCTGGTCATAAAAAAGTTCAGTGACCAGAATGGTGTAGTGTACGTTCCGATTCAAACCACCGATGTCACACCAGATGCGGTAAAAGCTCCCGAAAGCAGTCCTAAACAGGATAACTTCTCAGCCAATTTGCTGCGTTTTTTGTTCGGGGACAATCCCTCGCAACAGAACAATGGCGGAACACGCGGCTGGGGTGACTGACGATTGAAGGGCTCCCAAAGACCTGGGGGCCCTTTTTTAATCACCTTAACCTAATAAAGTTTTGAGAATTGTTGAACTCGGAAGAAAAGAATGAAGTTTTGATTAACTATTTTTCAAATCAAGGGAAATATCATCCGAATTTCATAGGACAGTAAAGTAGAGAAGAAAGGCGTTGACCGATCAAATAAATGTTTAATAAAAATGACTGTACCAAGGATAATTACTAAGCGGTTATTGACTTTACAGGAGGCTGCTGATTATTTGGGGATTAGTGTAAGGCAACTCGAATACCTGACGGCAGAAGATGGAGTACGTCAAACTAGGTTGCCGAACACGCGGAAGAGACTATACGACATACTCGATTTGGATGAGTTTGTTGAGCGGTCTAAAATTAAAAGTTCTTGATATTTTTCAATTAATTGTTATATTATCGACATGCCAATAAGAGCCAGAAAACGAAAGAGCGGCAAAGTGGTTTTCGATGTAAGGGCTGAGTACAGTGGAGTCCGGCTCCAGAGAACTGTCCCTATTACCATGACAGAAGCCAAAAGAGTTGAGAGTAAGATGCTACAGGACCTCATAAATGGTAGATTTGATATACTGAAAAACAAGAAGAATCCGAAATTCAGGGATTACGCCCAAGAATATAAAAGAAACGTCCTCTGGCAGAAAAGCCACAATAGAACATGTGAAAGCCTGAAGCCTTTGGTAGCGTTTTTCGGCAATAAAATGCTCTCTGAAATAACAATGTCAGATTTCATAAGATACAGAACTGAAAGACTAGAAAAGGTCAAGAAGTCGATAATAAACAGGGAACACGCCTGCATCAAGAGAATGCTCAATATAGCAGTACAGAGCGATGATTACCTATTGAGAAAGAATGCCGTTTCCAAAATAAAGCTATTCAAGGAAACACCCGCCGAAGACCGAACCCTGACCGTAAGCGAATACCATAAACTCTTGGAAGTCGCTTCCGAGTATTTGAGAAGAGTAATCTTTTTCGCATGCAATACAGCAATGCGTAGAGAAGAAATCCTGTCTATGCGGTTAGGACAGATAAAAGTCTGGCCAAGCGGAATTGAAGTTGAACTTACAGAAACTAAGAGCGGAGACAAGGAAACAGTACCTCTCAATCAGGATACCATAGATTTAATATTCGAGATAGCGAATGAGAAAGGCATAAATCTTAAAAATATGTCCCAAAAGGATAAAACTGAGTATGTATTCACGGGAAGGTACGGAAAGAGAATTAAAGACCTAAGAAGGCAGATGCAGGTAACCTTTGAAAAGGCAGGAATAGAATACAGATCCTTCCATACTTTCAGGAATTTCTGGACCTCGGAAATGTTCGATGCCGGGGTGGATGTAGGAAAAATAAGGAAGATAGGCAGATGGAAGGACCTAAAGACTATGCTAAGGTACTGTCATTCAAACAAGTCTCAGGAGCACGACGCAGTGAATGCTTTATCAATACATCTTAAAAAACCACAGGCGAAAGTGCTTAAACTAAATCAGGCGCGGTAATATAACGGTAATAATGATATATTTTGTATTTGCTTTATCTGGATAAGTTTAATATATTCAATTGAAAGCCGGGATGATGAAATTGGTAGACGTGCTGGATTCAAAATCCAGTGGACTTCGGTCCGTGAGGGTTCGAGTCCCTCTCCCGGCACATTCTTTCTACATTAAACCTGACGCGTCTGGATAATAGAATATAATCCCGCTCGATAAAAAATACATAATTTCCCACAGAAAAATCAAATTAACTTCGAATATTCAATTATGATTTCAAGTGATAGTTAAGTAGTGTTTGAACGAACAAACCTCTTTTTGTCATTTCGACTGAAAGGAAAAATCTGTAACTTCATTAATTTCAATGCCACCAGATTTCTCACTGCGTTCGAAATGACATTTTGGGATAGTTTTCGGTCAAACCTAAGTAGTTTCTGTTCTGTGTATACTCTGATAAATATTATTAATAGCACAAAAATCTTCGGTAAATTGTTGAAATTTAATTTATTTTTTATTTAATTACAGTTAGTATCAAAAGTCCGGGAATTGAGTTCCCAGTCTCTTTTATTGTAATATCAACAAGTTTATTATTGTACATTAAAAATTATTTGGGAAATAATCATTCTTGGGTGATTTTGAAAAAAATAATCTAATTAAAGAGCCAGAGCTTGTTAAATATATTATAGCTATTACATTTAACAATGAAGAGATATTACATAAGACAATCGGCGATTTCGAAAAACGATTCAGTAAAATAGATTATAATGCGCCTGCATTTAAATTTATTCATACAAATTACTATGAAAAGGAAATGGGCTCGAACCTTGTGAAACAGTTTTTCAGTTTCAAAGAATTAGGTAAAAAAGATGACTTAATATACTTTAAATTGTTTTCAGTAGAATTGGAAAATAAATTTGCATGTGAAAAGCGAAGGCAGGTGAATATTGATCCAGCTTACCTTGAACTCGCGAAATTAGTGGTTGCATCAACTAAAAACTTTGATCACCGGATTTATTTAGGCCAGGGTATTTATGGCGATGTTCAATTAAGGTACCGAAATCGACAATTTGTTACGAACGATTGGACTTACCCGGATTACTTTTCGCCAATCTCACTAAACTTTTTCAAAAAGGTTAGAAATATTTACTTTCAACAATTAAAACAAATAAAATGACAGAAATTACTTATGAAAATGCAGGAGTGAATCTTGCTGTTAGTAATAACATAAAAAATACGATAAAGGGATTAGCTCAGAGAACCCACTCGGAAAAAGTGTTAAAAGGCATTGGTTTGTTCTCTGGTTTTTATTCATTGGATTTGCATGGCTACCGGCAGCCAATCTTAGTTTCGAGCATTGATGGCGTGGGCACTAAAGTAAAAATTGCCCAGATGATGGGTGTTTATAACACCATTGGCGAAGACCTTGTTAATCATTGTGTAAACGATATTATCGTTTGTGGCGCCGATCCTATTTGCTTTCTTGACTATGTCGCGGCTGAGAGACTTGAGGCTGAAATAGTGAACGAAATAGTCAGCGGAATTTCCAGAGCATGTAAAAATGCAGGATGTTCTTTGATCGGCGGCGAAACTGCTGAAATGCCCGAAGTCTACGCTAAAAATAATTATGATATAGCAGGTACCATTATTGGACTGGTGGAAAAAGACGCTATCGTTGATGGCGCTAAGATAGAAGTTGGCGATGTTTTAATCGGAATAGCTTCAAATGGATTACATACCAATGGATATTCACTGGTGCGCAATATATTTTTCAAAAATACAAATTTTGAGGTTACTCAATATCTTGAAGAAACTGAATCGTCATTAGGTGAAGAATTATTAAAAACACATCGTTCGTATCAAGTGCTAATTAAGAAAGTTAGAAATTTAGAAGGCCTGCATGGCATTGCTCATGTAACCGGCGGGGGCATAGTTGGTAACACTATACGATTACTCAGGAAAAATCAAAGTGTGCAAATTAATTGGACAGCCTGGGAACAGCCCCCTGTTTTTAAATTGATTCAAAAAAATGGTAACGTTTCGGATTCTGAAATGCAAAAAGTTTTTAATTTGGGTATTGGTTTGGTGTTAATCATAAATAAAAAAGATACAGATATCTTTCTAAGGATCAGTGAATCAATGAATGAAAAAGCTTATGTGATTGGCTCAATAACTTAACAATAATTAGGAGATATTATGGCACGCATAGGTATCATCGGGGCGGGAAGCTGGGGAACTGCTATTGCGGTATTACTCCAATCAAATGGAAATGAAGTTACTTTATGGGCTTTAGAGCCTGAAGTGATTCAATCGATTAGAAATCAGCGAGTAAATAAAGTGTTTCTGCCCAACGTACTTTTATCTGAATCCATAAAAATAGAACCAGTTTTAAGCAAAGTAGTTGAAAGTAATGAAGGTATTGTGTTAGCAATACCGTCTCATGCCGTTCGCTCAATTCTTGATCAATTTGATAATTTACAAAAGGATGCGCTGGTAGTTAGCGTTGCTAAAGGAATTGAAAATGAAACGCTGCTTCGGGTGAGTCAAATATTATCAGAGAAAATTGATGAAAATAGAATTGCTGTATTGTCAGGACCGAGCCATGCAGAAGAAGTCAGCAAAGGCATCCCGACGGCTGTGGTCTGTGCCTCGAAGAATATGGAAACAGCTGAATGGTTTCAAAAAGTATTTATGTCTTCTGTCTTTCGTGTTTATCTGCAGAATGACATATCTGGTGTGGAATATGGCGCAGCTTTGAAAAATGTTATTGCAGTAGCGGCTGGTATTATTGATGGAGTAGGCGCCGGCGATAATACAAAAGCGGCCTTATTGACAAGAGCTCTCGCCGAAATAACAAGACTGGGTACCAGTTTAGGCGCTGATTCTCTGACCTTTGCCGGGCTATCGGGAATGGGAGATCTTATTGTGACTTGCATGAGTAAGCACAGTAGAAATCGCTACCTTGGCGAACAAATTGGCAAGGGCAAGACACTTAAGCAAGTTTTATCTGAAATGGTTATGGTTGCTGAAGGAGTAAAAACCACCCGTTCCGCATACGAGTTAGCTATAAAAAACAAAGTAGAGGTACCGATTATTACAGAAGCTTATAAAGTACTTTTTCAAAATAAAGGCCCTAAGCAAGCCGTATTTGATTTAATGACCAGAGCGGCAAAATTTGAAGATTGGGGATAATAATCTATGATAAAATCAATTTTACTTTCAGTTGACGGTTCCATATACTCCGATTCCCAGGTCAAACACTGTATTCAACTGGCAAAAGCTTTTCAATCAAAAATCAATGTGATATCCATTGTCGATATCCGTATTTTTGAATGGGCTGTCGCCATGGGAACAGATGGTTTTGTACCCGTCATTCCATCTACTATTTATCAAAAAGAATCCAAAAAAATATTAGAGGCGAAAACAGATTCGGTATTAAATAAATGTTCAGCTATCATTAAAAAAGAGAAAATAAATTATGAGCTGGAAAAGATTCATGGGCCTCCGGCAGATATAATAAATGAGATGTCTAATTTGGTTGATTTGCTTCTAATGGGGGCGCGAGGTGAATTTGCAAGATGGGAAAGTCAATTAGTTGGCGCTACATTAGAAGCAGTGGTTAGACAGTGCAATAAACCGATTTTTATTACGCCACAAAAATTTAAGAAAATTTCTAAAATACTCGTTGCTTATGACGGAAGTGCTAAAGCAAACAAAGCTTTACAAATGGCAGGTTTTTTCTCGGCAAAATTGCATGTACCTTTGACTATTCTTTCAGTAAACGATAACGAACAAATTCAGAATAAATATCTGCAGGAAGCAAAAACTTATTTAGAACCTTATCAAATAGATATGGGTCTAATCGGAATTTCGGGCAGCCCTGAAAAAGGAATCATAAAAATTTCAGAAGAAAACAGCTGTGATTTAATCATCATGGGCGCTTTTGGACATTCTCGAATAAGGAAAGCAATCCTCGGAAGCACGACTGAACAGGTGATGAGAAATTCAAAAGTGTCTTTACTGCTATGTAAGTAATAATTATTAATTAGTGAGCTATTGAATTAAAATTAGGATTTCTTCAAAATGAAAGATCAGGTTTATATTTCAGATGTGTCAAATTATGTTGAAAAAGAAGTAGAGATTTACGGGTGGCTTTACAACAAAAGGTCCAGTGGTAAATTATGGTTCCTGCAAATTAGGGACGGATCGGGGATTATTCAGGCGGTCGCTTTTAAGGGTGACGTGGATGAAGAAATATTTCAAAGGTGTGAAGAGGTGACGCAGGAGTCGTCAGTAATGGTGAAAGGTAAAATTAGCGCTGATAAACGTGCTCCGGGAGGTTACGAACTTCAGATGAAAGATTTTCAAATATTACAATTGGCTCATGATTATCCGATTACCCCGAAAGAGCATGGAACTACTTTTTTGATGGACCATCGACATCTATGGCTTCGTTCATCTAAGCAAAATGCTATTATTAGAATTCGACATGAAATAATTCGAGCTTGCAGAGATTTCTATGACAACAGAGGATTTGTACTGATCGATGCGCCAATTTTCACACCTGCTGCCTGTGAAGGAACAACAACTCTATTTGAAACAGATTATTTTGATACCAAGGCCTATTTAACGCAGAGCGGCCAGTTATATATGGAAGCCGGTGCCATGGCATTTGGAAAAGTCTACTGCTTTGGACCTACTTTCCGTGCTGAAAAATCTAAGACCAGGCGCCATTTAACCGAATTCTGGATGATAGAGCCGGAAGTTGCTTATCTGGATTTAGATGGTGATATGGATTTAGCAGAAGATTTTATTGCTTATATCGTGCAGCGGGTATTAGAAAACAGGCGCAATGAACTGGAAGTCATCGAACGCAATATAGAGCCGCTTGAAAAAATTAAAAAACCGTTTCCAAGAATCAATTATGACGAGGCTGTTGAAATACTTAAAAAAAATAACATAGAATTTGAGTATGGTAATGATTTTGGCGGAACAGATGAGACAGTAATTTCAAATCAATTTGAGTTTCCGGTAATGATCCACAGATATCCAGCTCAGGTAAAGGCATTCTATATGAAAAATGATCCGGATGAACCCACGAAGGCATTATGTGTGGATATGCTTGCGCCAGAAGGGTATGGCGAAATCATTGGCGGCGGTCAAAGAGAAGACGATCTCGAAATTCTGGAACAGAAAATTCAACAGCATAAGCTGCCGAAAGAGGCTTTTAAGTGGTATCTGGACTTGCGGCATTTTGGAACGGTGCCACATTCAGGATTTGGTTTAGGGATAGAAAGAACTGTTGCCTGGATTTGCGGCCTGTCTCATATTCGTGAGACCATTCCATTCCCAAGGCTTATGCACAGACTCTACCCTTAGATTATGAAAAGCAACATTATAGGTGTTATTGGTGGCGGTAGGTGTACGCCCGAATTTGAAATGCTTGCCGAGCAAGTTGGAGAAAATATTGCATTGAAAGGGGGTATTGTAATTTGTGGAGGTTTGTACGGTATAATGGAAGCAGCGTGCAGGGGAGCAAAAAAGAAAAATGGCGCCACCATTGGTATTTTACCCGGAAATCTCAAATCAGAAGCTAATCCTTTTGTGGATATTCCAATTGCAACCGGCATGGGCGACGCCAGAAATATCATAATTGTTCGTACCTCTGATGTCGTTATTGCGGTTGATGGTGAATATGGCACGCTATCCGAAATTTCTTTTTGCCTGAAGTTCAATAAACCAATTATTGGCCTTAAAACATGGGCAGTTGATCCAAAAATTATTCCCGTCCAGACTGCCGAAGAGGCCGTCCGTAAAGCCTTTGAATTAATAAAATAAAATGGACGTCTGTGTTAAAATCACTGCAAAAGGAAGAGTTCAGGGAGTTGGTTTTCGCTGGTTTATAATGCGAGAAGCAGAGAAATTTGGATTATATGGATACGTAAAAAATCTCTATAACGAAGATGTAGAAATAGTCGCTGAAGGAACTCAGAGTAGGGTAGAAGAGCTTATCAAACAGGTAAGAAAAGGACCAGCGTTTTCAAGAGTTGACGATGTAGTTGTTGAGTGGAAAGAATACGCGAATCAATATTCATCATTTAAGGTTGAATTTTAACAAAAAGTGGGTGGGATAAATAAAGGTATTCTAATAAATTTAGTATAGATTGGATTTTCGTTATGATTGATAATATACTAAATAATTTTGATTATCCAACCCCCTAAATTGGAGAAACTAAATGTCAGAATTAGAAAATTATATTCGGAATGTTCCAGATTTCCCTAAAAAAGGAATTGGATTTAAAGACATAACAACACTGTTAAAAGATGGGATGGCTTTTCATAAAGCTGTTGATGAAATTTCGAAAAAGTTTTTAAACAAGGAAATTGAAAAAATAGTAGGCATTGAATCTCGTGGATTCATATTTGGCTCTGCGTTAGCGTATAAATGGAATATTGGTTTTATTCCTGTTAGAAAGCCAGGTAAACTTCCTGCTGAAACGATAAGTGAGGAATACCAGTTGGAGTACGGAACTGATAGCGTTGAAATTCACAAAGATGCCATTTCTCCAAATGAAAAAGTGCTTATTGTGGATGATCTTTTGGCAACTGGAGGAACGGCAGCAGCTACTGTTAATTTATTAGAAAAATTAGATGGGGATATCCAGGGGATTGTATTTTTAATTGAACTTGATTTTTTAAACGGGCGTGATAAATTAAATAAGTATGATGTCGTTTCAATTATTAATTATGATTCTGAATAGACAGCTTCTAAATCGAAGATAAAAAGTGTTCGCCTTTTAAAGTAACAATATTAACAATGCTTAAAGAATACTCTAATTGTGGTGTTTGTACTTTAAGGTGATAAAAGATCCATGCGTTTGTATAGAGCATAAATCCCAATTCATTTTTTTGCGATTAGTAATTCGGTTTCTGATTTCATTCTTTAAGGCACAAGCAGAGGCAAATGCCTTAATCATTATTTTATCTTGGGAACAATTTTGATTTGTCTTGTGGATCATTTTTATTAGTACGATTATAATAAAGAATCATTTTATTTAAAGTCAATAATTACTTTATTCAAATTCTATATTATTAGACAGCATAAAATGATAAAAGGTTATAATTTTTTTGCAAAAATCTTATTTATTGGGGATAAACAATGTTTCAATTTACTTGATTTTAAAACTAAAATAAGGTATTTTGTTTCGATTCAAAATTAAAAATAATCGGCCCCTATAGCTCAGTATGGACAGAGCAGTGGTTTCCTAAACCATGTGCCGCAGGTTCGA
>CAZIKB010000187.1:3037-9238 GCA_964539665.1 uncultured Cytophagia bacterium | reverse complement strand
ACTCCCGGTCATCGAAATTAATGGACCCAGAATCATAAATTGGAAAATTCGAGCCGAAGAACCTCCGATTATGACATAAATTCCATTGGGACTTAATGCACGCTTTATATCAAAAATCGAGCGCGATGCCACATTATCAAGAATCAGGTCATAGTGCTGACCGTTTTTAATAAAATCTTCTTTAGTGTAATCAATTACATGGTCTGCACCAATTGAGCGCATTATATCCAATTTCTTCGTACTGTCCACGCCAGTCACTTCGGCTCCGAATGATTTGGCCATCTGCACTGCAAATGTGCCCACGCCACCACCCGCACCATTAATCAAAACCCTTTGCCCTGGCTGAATCTGTCTTTTATAGCGAACACCCTGCAGAGCGAGGACTGCTGCTTGAGGCACGGCCGCTGCTTCCTCGAATGTCATACCGGCCGGTTTAAGCATCAAAGCATTTTCCCGAGCACATACATACTCAGCGAAACCGCCCCAACTACACTCACATAGGTCCCCGAATACCGCATCACCTGGCTTAAGCTGATTGACGTTACTGCCAACCGTTTCAACCTGACCCGCTATGTCAGCTCCGAGTGTCTTGATTTTTGGTTTTAAAAGCCCAAACATTAGGCGGTTTGCAAATGGCTTACCCATCAGGAGTTCGAAGTCCCATGAATTTATTGAGGCCGCATGAACTTTTATCAGTACTTCATCATCATTAGGCGTAGGTTTTTCTACCTCTTTTAGTTCAAGAAAATCTGGTGATCCATATTTTGTAAATGCAATTGCTTTCATAATTAGTCATTATGCTCCACAGTTATTACAACATTGCCTGTTTTTTGCCCCTTTTCAACATACCGATAAGCCTCGACAATTTGTTCCAGCGAATATTTTCTATCTATCACTGCTGTGAATTTTCCTTGTTCTATGAGCTTTTTGATTAACAGTATGCTTCCCCTAATATCTGTAGGCATTGGAAATATGGTTTTTTTGTCGCCAATCATTGGTTTTATAATCGGTGTTATAAGTGGTAAGAAAAGATTTTGCGCCATATAACCTAAGTCTGATGAAGCATAAATTCCGCCTGGTTGTAGTAATGGTTTGCATTTAGCAAATGAACTTTTTCCGACAGAATCAAAAACGAAATTATATTTTTCTTCGTCCCTGGTAAAATCTTCTTTTGTGTAATCAATTACTTTATCAGCTCCCAATGACTTTACCAATTCAATGTTTTTCGTATTACACACTGCCGTCACATAAACATCAAAATATTTTAGAAGTTGAACTGCTGCTGAACCAATAGCTCCTGTTGCGCCATTAACGAGTACTTTTTGTCCGCTTTTAAGGTCCACCTTATTAATAAAATTATAGGCATAATGAGCACCCTCAGTACTCGCTGCAGCTTGTTCATAGCTTATGTTCTCAGGTATTTTTACTGCATAATCTTCAGATATTTTCAAGTACTGGGCATGAGCTCCTGACCCCTGGTCATCAAATCCAAAAACTCTATCTCCGACTTTAAGAGACGTTACGTTTTTGCCGATTTCTTCAATTTCACCAGCAAATTCGGTTCCGGGGGTTTGTTTTTTGGGTTTAAGCAAACCTGTCATAATTCTTGCAAAAAATGGTATTGCCCGAATTGTTGCGCAGTCCGTTCGATTAACTGTTGTTGCATATACTTTTATCAGTACTTCGTTGTCCCCGGGAGCAGGCTTATCTACCTCTCTTAATTCAAGAACATCCGGTGGTCCGTATTTTGTGTAAACAATTGCTTTCATAAGTATTCCTTCAGGCTTTCCATGATTTAGTCATTTTCAATATAGCTTAAGACAATCTACTCCGGTTAATTCACAGCGCTGTAAACAGTGCTGACTAAAGTTATAAGAAGTAGGCAATAGGCGATTGGCGGTAAACTATAGCCTATTGCATACCGCCTATCGTTCACGTAGATCCAAGTTCCCATTTACTTCTTCTTCATCTCTGCTCCTCAGCTTCAAATCCAGCCAGCAACTTGCCTGTATAGCCCGGCATAATCTCTTTAGCTTTTGCTGCGGACAATAGTTTAGCCATCGGTTTACCTTCATCGACAAAGATTCGGACATAGTCCTCCGGTTCTGCCAGAGTCAATGCACGTTCTAATGGCACAAGACCAAGCGGTATGTTATCCTTGGCCTGGTGAGCCAGCGCTTGCAGCACCAGGATTTCGATCACGCTTCCCGTTCGCTCACCTTCTTCGGCTGCTTTCAAAAGGCGCTCAAGTAGTTCCATTGCCTTAAAAATATAGGATTCTGTATGCTCGCTTTTAAACCGGGCGATGAGTACCCTGCTCAAGGTGAGGTGTTCAAACTCGCGCAGGTAGCTTAGTTCGTCATCAAAAGACAGGCCCTGCTCACGCGCCCAAGCCAGGGCTTTGTTCAACTTGTCTTGCTTAATCCATACCTGTGTCTTCAATGCGGCTAGCGGACGCAAATCGGGTACAACATTTCGGTAGTACAGTCGTTCTGCTTTGCTGAGTAAATCGAGCGCGCTGTCAAGGTTCCCCTGATCCTCTTCTACTTTCGCTTGCGCAAGGATGAAGCGATACTGCCATAGTTGGTACGGTGAGTACTCATTTGCCTCTTCACTACTCAGCAAATGCTTTCTGGCTACTATCGGATTACCCTGCTCACGATAAAGTTTACTCAGACCCAAATACACGTATGCCGTTCCAGGCAGTACAGACCCTTGCTCCGGTACAAGCTCCAATGACTGCTCATAGAGACCTATTGCATCAAAAAGACGACCTTGCGCTATCCTTATATCAGCAAGTAAAAATACACCGCCGATGTCGTTATCGATGTCGCCGGAATTCCTCATACCCTCCAGACTACCTGCAAAGGTCCGGTAAGCTGCTTCAAGGTCTCCGATAGCAAAGTATGAGATTCCCAGCATTGCTGTTTCCCCTTCGCGCCTGAAATGATCGTCCTCAGGTAAAAGGTCGATGCTCTGCCGTGTGTACTTTATAGTGCCGGGTATGTCGCCAAATGTCCCGGCAAGATAGGCATGCGCGGAGGCAATTGTTGACGGTAGTAACTGAAATTGTTCCTTGTCCACAATGACCATCCTGGTCTGGGCTTCCGGATTCTCATTTATATCTTCTGCGGTTTCCAATAATTTCCCGACTTCCTGCAACCGGGCCTCGCCGGCTTCCATTTCACCGATATCCAGTAAGGCCCAGGCATAATTAACATTGAGCACAGGCCTGATGCGGACCAACTCATCGGGTAACGCCTTCACCCAGCCAAGCCACGGCGCAGACTGGATATACCTGTCCGTTTCCGGCCATGCCAGCTCGATAAGTCCCGCTGCCCACTCGAAATCCTCAGCAGCAAGAGCGTGGCGGATGGCGTCGGCCGACAGACCACTCTGTTCGTACCACTCGCTTGCCTGCCGATGCATGGTAAGTACTTGTTCGGGCTGCTCCTCCATTGCTCGTGTATGGAGAACCTCTGCAAAGAGATGGTGATACCGATACCACTGGCGCTTATCATCCAGCGAAACGACAAACAGGTTGCCTCGCTCCAGGGCTTCCAGCATCTTTTTGCCATCTTTCCGGCCAGTGACAGCATCACACAGGGGGCCACTTAGCTGGTCGAGAATGGAAGTTTGTAGCAAGAAACTCCGGACGCTATCGGGCTGGCTCTGCAGGACCTCTTCAACCAGGTAATCCACGATGTACCGGTCATCGCCTTTGAAGGCCTTTATGAATCCGGGAATGTCATCTCTTCCCTGCATTGAGAGAGCGGCCAGTTGGAGCCCGGCCACCCAACCTTCGGTGCGGTTTTCCAGTATGGCGATGTCTTCTGCTGAGAGGTTTAGGCTCATCACCTGGTTGAGGAATCCGGCGACTTCGGAGGAGGTAAAACGCAAGTCTGTGACACGCAGTTCGGTCAATTGGCTCCGTGCACGTAGCCGGGCCAGGGGCAGATGAGGATCCTCACGGGTAGTGATAACCAAGTGCATCTGCGGTGGCAGGTGGTCGAGCAGAAAAGTGAGGGCATTGTCAACCGGTTCGGCATCAATAACGTGGTAGTCGTCAAGGATCAAAATGAAATTCTCGGGGATGATGGTGATTTCATTGAGCAGGGCTGTCAGAATCGATTCGGTTGGCGGCGGCTGAGGGGATTTGAGCACACCCAATACCCCGTCGCCAATATTCGTCACAATCGTCTGCAAAGCAGCAATGAGGTAAGCCAGAAATCGTGTGGGATCGTTATCCCTTTCGTCCAGCGACAGCCAGGCGGCCAGTCGTTCACAACCGGCTACCCATTCGCTGACTAACGTGGTTTTACCAAAGCCGGCGGGGGCCGAGATGAGAGTCAGTCTGCCATGCAGACCATCGTTCAGCCGCGCGATTAGCCGGGAGCGGAGGACAACTTTAGGCCGGGGTGGGGGGATATAGAGTTTAGTGGCTAAAATTGGCTCAGATATAGATTTTGACTGTTCTTGTTTTTCAGGCACAGAAGAATGATCTATGTCAGTTTTACCTTTAATGTCTGCGGGTTTTGGAACGATTAGTCCTACATTAGAAATGGCATAGACTTCAATTGGTTTTTCAATATTCTTCAGTTTAAATGTCTTCAGCAGGGAAGTCTTGACGGATTCCTGGTTTTTGATTTCGTCATAGACCTTATCAGAGATAAAAACACTACCCGGAACTGCCAGAGATTCTATGCGTGAGGCAACATTTACACTATCTCCAATGATCTCTTCTTCGCTGAAAATAATGTCGCCGGTATGAATTCCAATTCTCACTGGTATTGGGGGATCTTTCCGGAAGCCAAGCTGCATTTCAATCCCGCATTTTACCGCATCGATAGCACTATCGAATATGCTTAATGTACCATCGCCATAGTATTGCAGAATCTTTCCTTTATGCTTTTCAGTGATGGATTTGAATATGCGTCGGTGTTTATCCCTGGTTTGGATGGCCTTCTTTTCATTCTGCTGCATAAGAGCCGTATATCCCACGATATCGGTGAACATGATTGCAGCTAATTGACGGGAGCGTTTCATACTGACAAGTTATAAAAATAATCGGTGATTTGCTGGCTGAATATGCAATTACAATAAATACTATTGGTCAATGAGATTTATCGGTATACGGCTACAAGCTCATATACCATTTTGACAATTCTTCACCAATTTTGTGTGGATTATCCTCCTGAAGATAATGAATACCTGAACCAATATCTACAGTTTTTAAGTTCTTTAACTTTTCTTTAGACCATTCAACCAAATCAGGTGTGACAATTCCACCTGGAGTGGCGTGAAAAAGTAGTTTTGGCAGATTAGAATTCTGCAACTTTTGGCAATAATTGGATATAAGCGAATGCATATCTGAAGGATTTCCATCGATCGGTATCTCACATGGCCATTGGCGGATCGGTTTCCTTGACTTGATGGTCTTAAATGGTTCCAAATAGTTGGATCTCTCCACTGGTGTCAAATCACGCGAAGTTGCATCCGGCAAAATTTGTTTTACAAAAACATTCATTACACTAATCATAAACCAACCTATGATTGGAGTACGCATCAGCCTAAAACCCAGTTTGAAATCCTTAGGAAAATCACTCCATCTCATCGGTTTCAACATCGCCTCCATGAATGCTATGCCTCTTACATTACTTTCGTTTTCCATTGCATAGTGAAAACCAAGCCCAGAGCCCCAATCGTGAATAACCAGAGTAATATTTTTCAATTCTAACTTCTCAATAAAGCCTTTTACATATTTGTAATGATCTGAAAAACGATATGCTAATCGTGGTTTATCAGATTTTCCCATTCCAATTAAGTCCGGGGCAATACAGCGACCTTGTGTTGTCAAATAAGGAATAATGTTTCGCCACAAATAACTTGAGGTTGGATTCCCATGTAAGAAAAGGATGGGATCACCTGAACCTTCATCTACATAATGCACTTTTGACCCAGAAACTTCAACGTAATTGGATTTAAATGGAAATTCTGCTGATATATTTTTTGACATATATACACCTTTATATTTAAGATTTTTTTGTCTCCAAGATTTATTCATCAATTATTAGCTACATAATGCTTGAGCTCAACTGCTGCTCCTAGCTGATCCAACCCTTGCTCTCGGCCTGCTTCGAATACCAGATCAAAAAAGCCGCCACCACCAGCGGCATCAGAATAATCCCCAAGATCTCGCCG
>CAZIKB010000187.1:0-2937 GCA_964539665.1 uncultured Cytophagia bacterium | reverse complement strand
CGCCAAGAGCATGGATCATTGTCACAAGCACGCCAAGTAGCGACGCGATAAACAAATAGTACGCAGCCGACTTCCTGAGTAGAAGCAAAAGGCAGCCAAGCGCACCGCCGAAAACGGCTATCGCAAAACCTCCGGTGGCCCATGCGGGTCGGCCTTCGATTATCGCGCGCTCGGACTCGCGATATGCAGCGAGTACATCAGGATTCATCTGCACGAAGAAATTTATGACACCCATAACATTCCAAATCAGCGCGACAGCGCCGATTGCCCAGAAACTCCAGTGAACACCACCAACGTTTTCATCATTCATCGTATCCCCCTACTAATTGTTATTCTTTTTCCCGGGTAACAGGTGTGACAACATTTTCTGCTCGGGGCGCCGGGAATTGAAGCATTTTAAGGATTATAATACACAGCATTATATATTACGATATTTTCTTTCAATATATTTCGAATAATAAGCACTTTCCTGAAAAAAGTGTAAAAAGGCCTCTAATATCATTCATCTTTCACTTAATATCTCATCAAAAATATATCCTATTTATAAATAATAGCTTCAATATCTCTTGTATAATGCTTAGGCTATATTATATCCCATAGATCGAAGAAAGACATTTTTGTTTAATGATTCCCTTTTTTGATTTCTCTTGAGTAAATCCTTTTTTAATTTGTAATCACAGGGACAAATCAACCAACATACACCTCTTGAACCTGTGTGTCTTGGTCGGATATTAATAGATATTATTATTTTTCTTTGCACTGATCTGCACATTACTTATATTTATTCCATAGCTTTCATTTTTCGCTCCGACCGAAACAGACGATAAAATGTATTTATATACTATACGGATCGGGTTAATTTTAATGTATCATTTATGCGATATTTAATCTGTAATCACAGGTATATGACAGATATATATGATACAGTTAAGTAAAATTATCTCTAAACCGGAGGGTATGTCATGCGGTTAAAATTTATCTTTAAAATTGTAGCCATCTTACTCGCCTTAATCGTCTCTGCGTTTTCCCAGATTGAAAATATTCAGATCAGTGGCAGGGTGTTTGATGTGGTTTCAAAAAATGAACTAGCAGATGTATCAATTACGATAACCAATCTGAATACCGGGCTTTCAGATACCGTAAAGACAAACCCGGCGGGTTATTGGGAATTTAACGGGACATCTTCGATCGAGGAGCGGGACCTGCTTCCGTTAAAATTTGATGTATCATCACCATATCCCAATCCGTTTAATCCGAAAACAAAAATTGAATTTTTCCTGCCGCATCACAGCCCGGTAAAAGTAACTATTTTTAATATACTTGGTGAGCTTGTAGAATCCCGCGAATCAACTTTAAATGCCGGTAGGTATTCTATTGACTGGGCAGGCCACGGAGCCGCCGGTGTCTACTTTATAAATATCAAAACCCAAAGTGCATCTATCACAAAAAAAGTTACACAGTTGGATGGTTTGACCGGTTCAGGATTATCAGATTTTAATTCTGGCTCAATGATGATCAGGCAGTTCCCAAAAACCACCTCCGGCATACCGATTCGTCTGATTATGTCAAAATTTAGTTATGTCCCGGATTCTTCAACCGCAGAAATTCAGGGGGGAGAATACTTTGAAAGATCCATAGAAACCATTCATTCACAATCTAATCTGTTCGATTTGCATAATGATGTCCTGGAAATTATCTATTACTCTGATCCAAATTACCATTTATCTACTCTTCACACTTATCATCATACCGATATTCCAAGACTCAAACTGGGCGGGGTGGATTTTCAATTCTTTGCCGTTTGGGTGAATCCCGGAGATGCCACATATTATCAATCTGCGATCAATATGATTAATATTTTTAAGAATGAATTGTCCCTTAATACGGAAAGTCTCGGGCAGGCGCGCACGGCGGCCGAGGCCCTGGCTATCCAACAAAACAATAAAATTGCCGGCGTTCTCGCTGTTGAAGGCGGGCATGTGATCGAAAATGACGTTACCAAACTGGATACGCTTTATGAGCTGGGAGTGAGATATCTGACGATTACCTGGAACAACAGCACGGACTGGGCCGTATCCGCAAAAGATGACCGATCCGCGACAGTTGGTTTGTCGGAGTTTGGCAAGCAGGTCATCACCCGGCTTGATTCTTTGGGCATCATGATCGATGTCTCGCATGTTGGCATCAAAACAATCGAAGATATTTTGCAAACAACTAAGAATCCGATCATTGCGACACATTCAGGAGCAAGAAAATTATATAATCATTACCGAAATCTGAATGACAACCAGATCATTGCCATAGCCAATTCCGGCGGCGTGATTGGCGTCGTTTTTTATCACTGGTTTCTGTCCGGTAGCGGCAGGAACATTTCACAGGTTGTCAATCATATTGACTATATAAAAAACCTGGTTGGGATCGATCATGTCGGACTTGGGTCCGATTTTGACGGCATCAGTAGTATGATTACCGGGTTGGAAGATGTATCGAAGTTTCCGAATTTGACCCTCGAATTGCTAAAAAAAGGATACTCCCGTTCAGACATCGAAAAAATATTAGGGGGCAATGTCATGCGGGTGTTTAAAGAGGTTTGTGGCAATTAAACCTAAATCTAAGTCTGATTTGAGATTATAATTTATCCGGGTTTAATTTAACTCTTCCTATCAAAAATTATTTTCTTCCTCCAACCAGGGCGGTGTCAATCGCATAATAATGCAGCAAATAATCTAAAATTGTTGTGAAATAAGTAATTTATTGTAATTCCACATAAGTATCTCTATATTTAATTGTCCATTCTGCTTTGAACTCGATTTTACTTTATTCTACAGCGAACGTACTGAATACTGAATAGTGTAATCAATTATTTTCTTTATAGATATAATTTCAACATTTTTACTTATCTAAAAGGGGGATGGTATGAATAAACTTTTTTATTCT
>CAZIKB010000186.1:0-9351 GCA_964539665.1 uncultured Cytophagia bacterium | reverse complement strand
TGTGCGCTACCGCGATAATGGCAAATTGATCTACAAAAACGCGCCGGAACCGAAAGAACTTGTGCTTATTCCAAAAGCGGTACACGACAATGTGCCCGAGGTAATGGGTGTTGACAGCTATCTTGATGCAATAACAAGGTGGATTAATTTCAGTGTTAGTGAAAATAATTGATTACAAAACCATATTAAAACGAGGTGATCATTATGGTAAAGGCATCACTAAATCTTATTGCCATCGTGGTATTTACAGTAATAGCTACAGGTTGCTCGTCAACTAAGTTGATAAAGCAGGAGGAAGATCTGCAGCTTTACAAACACGCAACCCTTGTCATGAGCAATAATGCCAATATTGATGTTAAAAGTATCTATACCAGGGAAGACTCGATTTTCGCATTTGACTATTATAAAAATAATCACTTAAAATTTCACAAATCTGATATCAAAAAGATAGTAATGACGGATCGGAGTAAAGGTGCTAAGCACGGATTTTTGATTGCTGGATCGGTTGGATTATTATATGGAGTCGGGTATGGCTTGGCTTCAGATGTCGACGATCCTTTGGCACATCCGGTTGCAGCCGGAGGTATTACAGGATTGTTAGGTGGGTGCGTTGGAGCGTTAACAGGTCTCGTAATAGGAAGTAAAACAACCTATCAATTTGATAATAATGATTCGAGAATTATTACCGAAAAATTTGTATCAAGTATCCCCAAAACCGTAACCAGCCTGCCAAAACCTGATGATCCTAAATCGGGCGGAACCAATGAAGAACTCACGGTTCCTAACCAGACTTTTAAGTCTAATCGCCAACGACGCTCGTGGTACCTTTACGGTGAATATGGATATGGATTTGGGAATTTACTGGCTGATGAAAATGCATCGCAGTCAGCCGATAATAATCGCTCCGGTTCTGGAATTAGTGTGATCTTTGAAGCAGGCATAAGAGCTAAACAAAGCCTGTTACTTGGTATTCGTGCAGGTGGTTTTGGAGAAGATAAAGTTACCGATGATACTACCAATGGACGGGGAATTGCCAGATTTCATGTAATCGCAACTTATTTCCCTGGAAACAAAAACTTTTTTACCCGGGCCGGTTTAGGTTACAGTCTGTACGAGTACAGTTCTAAAAATGACGATGAGGTTTTCTATGAAAAACAAAAACACGGTTTTGGTGGGCAGTTAGGTATTGGTTATGCAATTTGGTTGACTAGGAATTTTAACTTAGTGATTGGCGGAGAAATCTCCGGTCATTTATTTGAAAATGAGCCATCGCCGATTTGGGCACAGATTACTTTGGGAATTATGTGGTATTAGTATTGTGATTATTAAATAGACAAAGTGATGTTACAGGTGCAAAATATCCTACAATCTAGTCAGTATTCTACTACTATTCTTTCAATTGAATTATCTTTCTCTCAGGAGATCCCTGATGGACCCTATCTTGGTCAAATCCCGCCGGGATTAGAACCAGAGATATTTGCACCTGGCATTATCTCTTTCGCCGATCACAATGAATCACATCCAACGTTTTTACCAGATGGGAAAGAGTTTTATTTTGCTATACCATTGGATGACTGAACAAGCAGAAAATTGTTGGGCGAAATCCGTTCACATAAACTCTTCCGTCAATTCACCTTCTCCAGAATGGTATCCTTGCGTTACTAATAATGGAACAGTATATTTTTGTTCGGACCGGAAGCAAAAATAAACTCATTTCTTTCAAAAATACTTCGTAATCACAACCATATACGTTCCAACATTCTCAGGCAGCGCCAGATAACTTAGCGCATAGCTAAATTCCAGGTCTTTGAGAAAGGTTACCAGATTATTTTTCGGATCGAGTCGATAACCGATACCAGCGCTGATGTTCTGCATCCTGGCTTCGGAACCGGCGAAGAAAGAGGTCAACTGTAGTCTGGTGATCAGGCGATGTTCTAAAAACGATTGTTCCGCGCCGAAGCTTAAGCCGAAATCGGAACCGGCGTAGGAGTTACCGCCTGTTCCCTGTAGCGCAATCGTCAGGCCGGCGGTAGTTGTGAAACGTCCACCCACGATAAAACCGCGACCATAAGAGGCGTCTGAGTTACTCAGTTCAGGATTATTAATATCTAGAACAACCATCTCCAGAGCCATCTGTTTCCATTTAAACAGGAGTCCTACATCAATACTTATTGAATTTCCGCCGGCTGTTTTCTGACGACCAGGAGCATAAAGACGGTCGGCCTGTCGTTTAATGGCAAAGCCAACTCCAATGGCGCTATTTTCACTGTTACTCCCCAAATCTTTTGTTGAAAATCCGAAACTGAAATGCAGGAGTTGTTTTTCATGATTGACCCGATTGCTGTCGCTCAATTCAACTTTTTGCACAGAACTGCTGATACTCAAATTTGGCGCCATCCAGGAAAAAAACGTGCCGTTGCCAATACCGGATTGTCCATGGCCAAAGTTAATGCGATTGTCCGATACGAAAGCAACGTTTAACATTTATCAATTTCACAAGCCACGATAAAATAAATGTTTAATAATGTGTCGTGATAAAGAATGATCTGTGAATCATCTTTACAGTTATGGTAATTGAGCGCTGTTATATCCGATTTATTTTTATTGTGGTTAATCTTACGACAAATTTCTTGAATATGATGAATTTCTTTTGCACATTGCATTATGGCTCACCATAAAAAAAATCTCATCTGTAAACTAATTTTAGAATAAACTATTAGAGGATTAGCCGATGAAAATCCTAAAAACATTACCCTGCTTTTTTATTTGTTTAATTATGTTTATGTGCGGATGTGATGGTGGAGATAAAACTAAGGATACACTTCCTCAATTGCCTGAAGGCGCTCAAGCCATTTCGTTACTGGGGGATACCCTGTATGTGCCTGAGCTCCAGGCGGATGTTAGAAATAATTTTGAACAAAAGTTATTAGCAGCAAGAACAGTTTATGAAAGCGATCCCAAAAACGCCGATACTATTATCTGGTTGGGTCGTCGAACCGCCTATCTCGGCCAGTACCGGCAAGCCCTCAATATTTTCACGAAAGGCATTGAGGCTCATCCTCAGGACGCCAGAATGTACCGCCATCGAGGTCACCGTTATATCAGTATCCGCCAACTTTCCAGAGCGATTGAAGATTTTGAGCATGCCGTAAAATTAATAGACGGCGCTGAAGACGAAATCGAGCCCGATGGCTTGCCCAATAGCAGAAATATCCCAACAAGTACGCTTCACAGCAACATTTGGTATCATCTCGGATTGGCGTATTACCTGAAAAACGATATGGAACAGGCGCTTAGGGCGTATCGAGAATGTTTAAGCGTGTCCAATAATCCAGATATGCTTGCGGCTTCATCCCACTGGCTCTATATGATTCTTCGACGTCTCGGGAAGGTTGACGAAGCCGCGCAGATACTCGAACCGATTCATGCTGACATGGACATCATTGAAAACCAGGCGTATCACCAATTGCTTTTGTTCTACAAAGGCGAAATCACCCTGGAATATCTACTGGATAATTCATACAACGGGATCATGAATGCTGCGATTGGATATGGCGTGGGCAACTGGTACTACTACAATGGAAAGTCAGAGGATGCGAAACGAGTTTTTCAGCAATTACTTCAGGGAAAACAATGGACAGCGTTTGGCTATATCGCAGCCGAGGCGGATTTCAGCAGGGAGTTCACCGGGGAGAAGAGAGGGACGTAATGCTGAATAGAAGTTACTGAAAAATTCTTTCACCAAATGAGAAGCCTGTGTTAGGGGATACAAATTTACACATACACGCAGACTGCAAAACTTACAGTTTTAAGACCTGTAGAAATCAACCGTGATCTGAGTTGAGCAGCATCCCATTTATTTTTCGTTCTAACTAAAAAAAGGATAACATGAAACTCAAGATACAATTCCGGACAGCGATTTTAGTAATGTTTCTCTGCCTATGTAGCAGCTATGTTGCACACGGTCAGAGAGTCGATGATTATAGTGATCTTAAAGAAGCCTGCACTTCATTCGCAGCCGGGCCGAACGCAACTGTGGATGGCGCAGCCATGAGTGGTCACACGTGCGATGGTAATTGCGATTTCACGCTTACGGTTGTACCTGGCAGGAAACATGAGCCGGGCGAAAAAGTTCGTATCGAGTATCCCGGACTGCCGGGTGGTTTCAAACACATCGTTTATGGTGAAACAGAAATTCCTCAGGTTGCGGAAACATATACCTTTTTCATGACTGAATGCCCTGTTGCCAATGAACATCAAGTATTCTTCGGTGAAAACACCTGTGGAACCCGCGAAGAGCTGAGCAATTTGCCAGATGGAAAAGCCATGCTGGATTATACCCAGGTTGCAGCGCTTGCCCTGCAGAGAGGTAAAACCGCACGCGAAGCGATTCTGGCTGCCGGCAAGCTGATCGAGAAGTATGGCTTAAAGGGACTGGGCGGTTCCGGAGAAAGCTTTCTTGTTTCCGATCCTGAAGAAGCCTGGTGTTTTGAAATCGTGGGTGAGTCCACGATATGGGCAGCCCAGCGGATTCCGGATGATCATGTCTGCCCGCATGCAAACCGGATGCGAATTGGTGAAATTAATCCGGATGATAAAGAGAACTTCATGATGTCGCCTGACATAATCCAAAATGCCATTGATAAGGGATTATATGATCCCCAAAAAGACGGGCCATTCAATTTTGCTAAGGTCTATAGCGGCAATCAATCCAGAGGTAACAAGATTCGCGAATGGCGGATGTTCAGCCTGCTTGCCCCATCACAAAAATGGAAAATTGACCAGGAATTCCCTTTTTCAGTAAAACCGGAAAAGAAGATCACTGCCCGGTGGTGGATTGAAAATATTTGGCGCGATCATCTGGAAGAAACCGTTTATGATAAAACTCAGGGAATGGCGGCCGGGCCTTTTAATAGTCCGGGACGGTTCCTAATTGAAGGATTAAACTCGGAACGCAGCATTTGCACGGCTGTCTCCGGTTATTCCTGGGTATCCCAGGCCAGGAGCTGGCTGCCTGACTGTATTGGCGGCGTAATCTGGTTTGGACTGGATTGTCCGCGCTCTACCTGTTATGTGCCGTTTTATGTCGGAATTTCCCAGACACCAGAATCCTGGCGTAAAGATGACTTTACCGAGTTTGACACCGAATCAGCCCGCTGGTATTTTCAGGCAATCGACACTTTTTCTTGGTTGAGATATCGGGATATTCATGCAGACATCCGGGATGTTTTTGGCCTCCTGGAAGATGGACAGTTTAAGAAACAGAACGAGATAGAAGCAATCGCCCTGGAATTGCACAAATCTGATCCCGCGCAAGCCAAAGAATTTCTGACTTACTACTCAACAGAGCGAGCTTTACAGGCCGAAAAGTCGGCCAAAGAGCTGTTTTACAGTTTGATAGTAAAATACTCAGACGGTCGGCCAAAAACCACCGTGGATGATGAATGGCTGGAAATGCTAAATAAAAAATAAGCAGGTACCAATTCATCTAAGAAGTAAAATGCAAGTGCTGGATATTAAAGATTACGGGGAAATTACTCAATTAGAACATGTGTGGTTAATTTAGAATTTTAACACAGGGAGTTGGTTTATGTTCCTGAAACAAAAATGGTTTGATCGTAAGTTTACTTTTGAGTTTTCTGTTGATTTGTTTCCGCACATGGTAGAGAGGTTGCGCTGCACCCCTGCCAGAATCGAGGAAAGAATCCGCGACTTATCGGTTGAACAATTCACAAAGCGTGCCAACGATTCCTGGTCTATTCAGGAAAATATCGGTCACCTGATGGATTTAGAGCCGCTCTGGTTAGGGCGTTTGGATGATTTCATGGCTGGTGCAAAAAAGCTGCGCCCGGCAGACCTGAAGAATACTGCAACACACAGCGCCAACCACAATTCTAAGCCCATAACCGAAATTTTACGATCATTCCGTGAATTGAGAGGAAGCTTTGTATCTCACCTGGATAATTTTAATGAAGCTGAAGTCTTAATATCCGCCTTACATCCACGCTTACAGCAACCGATGCGAACACTGGACTTAGCCTATTTTGTAGCGGAGCATGATGATCACCACCTCGCACGGATTACCGAATTGTTGTCTTTTTTATCTATCGGTTAGCTTCTATTCTGCACGCTTCAAAAATGCATCCATTATAACCGACTGTGTGAAAGGGCTGACAAGGTCATCCATTCCCGAACTCGCTTCGTTTGCACGTCAACTTAACCTCCCGAAGGTTTGATTCGATATCTTAATTCAACTTTTAAATGCAACAAAAGGCTTGAAAGAGTGCCCAATTTACTCCAATACCTTCGGGCGGTTCTACTCATTACCCTCAAGTTGACACCAATGCGAAGAAATTACGGGAAACCATAATTTTGAACATAATCCCCGACCTATTACAAAGACTCAGTTTTTTAACTTGTGTTTTATTTTCTCAAGGCATATTTTATCATGCAGGTTAGTCTATTAAAAAATAACTTCAGACCTTGCAGGAGATTTTATTGTCAACTGACAGTAATAAATACTTTCTGGCAATAGATCTTGGTACCTCCGGGCCAAAGGTTGCTTTAGTATCCACGCACGGAGAGATACTACATCATGAGTTTGAACCAACACAGCTTTTCCTGTTTCCCAATGGCGGCGCCGAACAAAGTCCAAACGACTGGTGGAATGCGATTAAGAAAGCGAGCAAGAGATTGCTCAGCACGGAGGCAGTTTCAATTGATGACATCATTGCCATCAGTTGTACTGCACAATGGTCCGGAACCGTCGCTGTTGACCGGGATGACAATCATTTGATGAATGCTGTAATTTGGATGGATTCCCGTGGGGCGGAGTATGTCAGGCAAATTACAAATGGACTCATCAAATTCAAAGGCTACGGTATCAGGAAATTAGCAAGATGGCTTCGATTAACCGGAGGGATTCCGGGCCATACAGGCAAAGACTCGATTGCTCATATCTTATACATAAAAAACGAATTCCCCGAAATTTACAAAATGACCTACAAGTTCCTTGAGCCAAAGGATTATCTGAATCTACGCTTGACTGGTAAATTTGCATCCTCCTATGACTCCTTTGCACTGTACTGGTTGACTGACAATCGTGACCTCGCCAACATCGAAATAGATGAAAAATTGCGCGCGATGTCAACCATTGACCGTGAAAAACTACCCGAGCTAAAACGAGCAGTGGACATACTGGGTCCGATTAAACAGGAAATTGCCAGGGATTTGGGGCTGAACGATAATGTTCAAGTGATTACGGGGACACCCGATCTCCAATCGGCGGCCATTGGATCTGGCGCAGTGCGAGATTACGAAGGGCACCTTTATATCGGTACATCTTCCTGGCTCACCTGTCATGTTCCCTTTAAAAAGACAGACATATTCCACAATATAGCATCCCTGCCATCAGCAATTCCCGATAAGTATTTTGTCGCCAATGAGCAGGAGACCGCCGGCGCCTGCCTGAGCTACTTAAAAGATAATATCATATACTGCAATGATGAATTGACGAAGAATGTGAAACCGCAGGATGTCTATCAAATCTTCAACAGGATCGCTGAAAGTGTACCAGCCGGCAGTGATAAGGTCATTTTCACGCCATGGTTGAATGGAGAGCGCACGCCTGTTGCTGATCATTCAATTCGTGGCGGATTCTTCAACCAATCTCTTCAGACTACACGGGAACAGCTCATTCGAGCAGTTTACGAGGGAGTAGCATACAATTCGCGATGGTTACTTGGATATGTGGAAAGTTTCATTAATCGACCTTTTGAAGCGATCAACATGATTGGCGGCGGCGCTATTTCAAATATATGGTGTCAAATTCACGCCGATGTTTTAAATCGAACGATAAGGCAAGTCAAGGATCCCATCCTCGCAAATGTGCGAGGCGCCGGGTTCCTGGCTTCGGTTGCCCTGAATTACATTGCATTTGACGACATACCAGATTACATAAAAATAGCCAATGTCTACGAACCAAATCCTCAAAATCGCAAGATATATGACGAGCTGTTCAGAGAATTCGTCAATATATACAAGAGTAACCGACGTATTTATGCAAGATTGAATAAGGTAACCTGAAGTAACGATGTTGTATATTTGATATTGTTGAAGCTAAATCCTAACGCACTAAAATGCAAGTGAGCTTAAGTGAATTGAAGTTCGAAGTGACTAAAGTTCACCTCCCCACTTGCTTTTAAGTGTAATTAAATGTTTTTTTATAAATTGAAATTTTTTCGGAGTAATAGAATAAATGGCTATCATGGATTTGCTATTAAGTGGACTGGGACGATTAAATCCCGGCCTGGTTCGATTTCTGGAGAAAAGACTAAAATCTATCCCTTATGTAAAAAAGCAAATACAAAAAGAATATGAAGGGATAATGGCAGAATTGGAGAGTTCACTCAAGCCGTATAAAGATGGTTTTGCGACTTTCTCCAGCATCCCCGCAGTTGGTCGCCAAAGAGATGAGATTCTCCAGGAGATGAATGCATTAAAGTCCAAAGAAGAAGCACGCTGGAAGGATGGTTTTGTTTCAGGCGCTGTCTATCACGGTGATGAAGACCATACAAATTTTCTCAACAAAGTGTATGCAATCAATTCACAGAGCAATCCGCTGCATTCTGATTTGTGGCCAAGCACCTCTAAATACGAAGCAGAGGTGGTGTCCATGACTGCAAACATGCTGGGGGCAGATAAAGTCAATAGTGGTTCGGACTCGGAGAATGAGATCTGTGGAGTTGTTTCATCGGGTGGTACAGAAAGTATCCTGCTGGCTATGAAAACATATCGAGACCAGGCAAGGGACCAGAGAAAAATCACTAAACCTGAAATGATTGTTCCAACCACGGTCCATGCTGCGTTTGAAAAAGCGGCACAATATTTCAACATAAAAATGGTTCGTGTGCCAGTCGACTCCGAATATAAGGCCGATGTGGCTGCTACACAAAATGCCCTTTCCAAAAACACAATAGTAATCGTAGGCTCGGCTCCCTCGTTTCCTCACGGCATCATCGATCCAATCGAGGAGCTTTCCGAATTAGCGAAGACACATGGCATTGGATTTCACACGGATGCTTGTCTGGGAGGGTTCCTGCTTCCCTGGGCCGAGAAACTGGATTACAATATTCCAGCTTTCGATTTCAGATTACCCGGTGTGACTTCCATATCGGCGGATACGCACAAGTACGGCTATGCTGCCAAGGGTACATCGGTTGTGCTGTATCGCGGTACTGAACTACGTCATTATCAATATTACACCACAACCGAATGGCCGGGCGGCATGTATTTCTCTCCAACTTTTGCAGGCAGCAGACCAGGCGCTTTGAGCGCTGCCTGTTGGGCGTC
>CAZIKB010000185.1:0-9388 GCA_964539665.1 uncultured Cytophagia bacterium | reverse complement strand
ACGTGCCGGATTGTCCGGCTTGCCTATATTAGCTTTGCTTGGCGCACTCATAAAATTTCTCCTGAAATGTACCTTCTCAAAATGGAAAACGAATAACAAAATGAGATAACTTCTTTCCAAAAGGGTTCTTATTCTTACGTCTACTTCTTTATTTTGTTACGAATTACTTGAGATAACCAGTATTGTGAAAAGTTAACGGTTTATTCTGAAAATATCAAGTAAAAGGTGTCATCCAGGAAGCACCTTTTAACTAACAACATAACGCACCGTAAAAAAGATTTCTTCTGAATGACAGCAAGACTGCGTTTATTTTTTCATACAGGACGAAAATTTCCACGCAGTCTTGCAGTTCTGGATTTTGAATTCAGGCCATTGTAATTTACATGCACATTGAATTATGATTATAGCATTTTAAAGAGCATCTTCTTCAGATTTTTTGGCCATTCTGCCAGCGATGAAATAATAGGCAACAAGCGCCAGACCAGCCATAATAAACATTCCGCTTATTGTAGCTTCCTCGTGGTATGTATAAGGAAAGTATTGCCCAACTAGTATGGCCGCACCAACAGCAATCAATACCATTCCCCACTTTAAAGATGATGGGACATTATTTTCAAATTTATGCGCATAAAGAAATTTGACACTCTCATCAATGTTTCCTTTTTCAATCAATCTGCGTCTTATTATGTTGTCTGATACAATTTTAACAACTGCTACTGTTGAAAAGAATACGATAGCTACAATGAATACTCCTGTAAGTTCTCCTGACATAATTTTCTCCTTTTTATATTTGTATTTTCAATTTATTTTAGTACTTTCAGAAATCTGTTAAATCTGACAGCACAGTCAAAAAAATGTTGCATGATTTTTGAAATTTTAATGTGCAACAAATATAACACATAATTGTCAGATACTCATAGGTATTATTTATGACAGATGAGAAAAAATTAATCGAGCAAATAATAACTGGAAACACCCCTGCGTTCCAGACTTTGATTGAAGAATATCAAAGACTGGTCAGTCATATTGTTTTCCGAATGGTCACAAACGATTCTGATAGAGAGGATGTCTGCCAGGATGTATTTATCAAAGTATATCAAAATCTTGCTAATTTTCATTTCGAGTCAAAGTTGTCAACCTGGATTGCAAGGATAGCGTACAACACGTCCATTAATTATCTTAAGAAAAAGAAACTTCCTCTTTATGATGATTTTTCGCCTGAAAATCAATCGATTGAAGATTACAAAGGTGACAATAATTCGCCTGATGCCTTTACGGAAGAAAAAGATTTGAGCTCGCGCTTACATAATGAAATCAGCAAACTACCCGCACAATACAGGACTATTTTAACTCTGTATCATCTTGATGAAATGAGTTATGCTGAAATTGCCGAGATTACGCAATACCCGGACGGTACGGTGAAAAGCTATCTGTTTCGGGCAAGAACAATTTTGAAGGAAAGGTTGACATCCAAGTATCAATTGGAGGAGTTATGGCATTAAGACATTTACAAGATAAAGAGATTCAGGATTATCTGGATGGGAATATTTCCAGAGAAAATCATTGGATCTCCATACACCTTGAGAATTGTGAGTTTTGTAAAGACCAACTAAAAATATATCAAAAACTATATGTGGGTCTGAAAAAAGATATAGACTTTAGTCTGCCTACAACTTTTTCGAATGCCGTGATTGCTAAAATTCAAGGTAATCCTGGCCATGCCTTTAAAGTACGGCTTTTGACTGTATTGTTTTCCCTTTTAGGACTGATTATTGGACTTGGAGCAACCTACTATTTTACAGGCACCGAACGATTATTAGCATTGTGGAAAAGCATAAGTGAAACACAAAAACACCTAAACCTGGAATGGGTTGCAACAATATCTGATTTTCTTTCAGGTCTGAATTTGAATTTGGGTTTGCTCGGATTTGCAGTATTAATCGTTTTAGCGATCAGCACCATAGATCACTTTATCATGCGTTCGAAGAATAAGCTTGCTTCTATATTTAGATAGAATAATTTAGCTAAATTCAAAACTTCAACTACCCAGGCAAAAACTAATCAGCAACAACGCTGTCATTCCCGTCCCGATTTTCCTTTATTTAATAATAATGACTGTCCGAATAAATCGGGATTCCATGTGACTGCAGCCTGGATTCCAGCTTAAAAAAACGCGGGAATGACAAATTTAAAGAAAGAAAGGGAGAAATGTTCCGGAAAAATAAAAAAAACCTTGACTTCCTGAAATTATATTTCTATCTTTCCTGCTACTTTTTTTATGACAAAATATTAAAAAATGAATTCTACTCCATTTACAATTTCTTCGCTTTTTTCAAGACGTGCAAACGATTTGCGCATTGTCGGTGGAGTAGCATATAGTAACCAAATTTATTTTGGCGCTTTTCTATTTATTATAATTATTCTACTAATAGGCCTACCCATTATTTTAGGAATGCTCTCTGGCCTAATTCTAAACTAAAGAAAAATCAGAGTTCATTCCTAAAATCAAAACATCTTTATTAAGCTTTAACAACTTATAATTTTACAATCTTAACAAAAAATCGAATTTAGGAAAGACCTCTGAAGATAAGTGCATTCCATCTAAAGGGAATGGTATTTATGAACCAAATAAAAGAGGTTTATTTTGCGAAGCGATTTGATCAAAAAAGGCTATGAACGGGCTCCGCATCGGAGTCTGTTAAAAGCATGTGGCGTAAAGGACGAAGATTTCTCCAAACCTTTTATTGGTATTTGCAACTCCTTCATTGAAATCATTCCAGGACATGTGCACCTGCAGGAACTGGGACGCATAGTCAAAGAAGAAGTGCGCAAAGCCGGTGGTATGCCTTTTGAATTCAACACCATTGGCGTGGATGACGGCATTGCCATGGGCCACTCCGGTATGAATTACTCCCTGCCCAGTCGTGAGCTGATTGCCGATTCTGTAGAAACCGTTGCCATGGCTCATCAATTGGATGGGCTCATCTGCATCCCGAATTGTGACAAAATTGTGCCGGGAATGCTCATGGGAGTTTTAAGAATAAACATTCCAACCATTTTTGTCAGCGGCGGCCCTATGGTTGCCGGCAAAACGCCTTCGGGGAAAACAGTCGATTTAATATCTGTTTTTGAAGGAGTCGGCGCCTACAAAGCTGGTAGAATTGACGAAACCGAACTCAAAGAATTAGAGGACCACGGATGCCCCTCCTGTGGTTCCTGTTCAGGCATGTTTACTGCCAACTCGATGAATTGCCTCATGGAAGCTCTGGGCATGGCCCTGCCAGGAAATGGCACTTACCTGGCCATCTCCGAAAAACGCCGTGATTTACTCCGACAGGCGGCTCACCAGATAATCAGACTAATCGAAGCTGACGTCAAACCAAAAGATATTGTCACAACAAATACCATTGATAACGCATTTGCGTTAGACATGGCTATGGGCGGTTCCACGAACACCGTTTTGCACACCCTGGCCATAGCTCATGAGGCCGGATTAAATTATCCTCTCACCCGAATTAACCAGATTGCCGACCGTGTGCCCTGTTTGTGTAAAGTATCGCCGTCATCACAATGGCACATGGAAGATGTTGACCGGGCTGGAGGAATTAGTGCAATCTTGAAAGAGCTGAGCAAAAAGGATGGGACAGTTAATTTAAACCAGAAAACTATTACACTAAAATCACTGGGCCAAAATATTGAAAATGCAAAGATTTACGATTCTGAAGTTATCCGTTCTGTGGAAAATGCAGATAGTACCAGCGGCGGATTAGCCATTCTGTTTGGAAACTTAGCTCCTGAGGGCGCTGTTGTCAAAACTGCGGCTGTTGCACCAGCTTTGCTAAATCACCGTGGTCCAGCGATTATTTTCGAATCGCAGGAAGAAGCCGGGGAAGGGGTTTTAAGTGGAATGATCAAACCTGGAGATGTAGTTGTCATTCGACATGAGGGGCCGAAAGGCGGGCCTGGCATGCAAGAGATGCTGGCGCCAACCGCCAATATTATGGGAATGGGTTTAGGGGACAAGGTGGCGCTTATTACCGACGGCCGATTTTCTGGCGGCACCCGGGGCGCCTGCATTGGGCATGTCTCGCCGGAGGCTGCGGCTGGCGGTCCTATCGCTTTAATACGAAATGGCGATTTGATTTCCATAGACATCCCAAATAGAAAATTAGTTATAGAATTATCTGATGCTGAATTACGCGAAAGAAAAAGGCGCTGGCAGCCGCCGAAACCAAAAGTTACAACTGGATGGCTGGCCAGATATGCTTCTATGGTGACTTCAGCCAATACAGGAGCTATTTTATCACTAAAGTAATTTACAAAAATCATGTTCTATGAATCTGTGTTCCAGAAAATAGAAAAATATCTAAAATGCTGTCATTCCCGCAGTCTTTTAAGCGGGAATCCAGTGAAGAAATGGATGCCCGATAGAATCATTCGGGCATGACAGATAGGACCCTATTTATGAAAATCGCAATGAAAGGTTGATTTCGATTCTAAAGTAGTCAAATCCATATTGAATCATTCAAATCAAATTTATTTAATCTAAACAAATTGGAGGTATGAGTGTAATGGAAGCCATAGCAGTTGAAGTTGAAGAAGCTCAGTTGAAAGATTTCCCTGAAAAGGAAAGCAGGACAGTTAAGCCCGAATCCCGTGAAATGACTGGCGGAGAAATTTTAGTGCAGGCATTATTAGATGAGGGTGTGGATATTATATTTGGCTATCCCGGTGGAGTAGTGCTCGGGCTTTATGATGTCCTCTACAAAACACCTGAATTGCGTCATATTTTAATTCGACATGAACAAGGCGGAACCCATGCAGCGGATGGTTATGCAAGGGCGACCGGCAAACCCGGAGTAGTGTTAGTAACATCCGGGCCTGGCGCAACCAACACGGTAACGGGTATTGCAACAGCTTATATGGATTCCATACCCCTCGTAGTTTTTACAGGTCAGGTTGTTTCTGGCTTAATTGGTAATGACGCCTTCCAGGAAGCTGATATTATTGGCATTACTCGTCCGATAACCAAACATAGCTACCTGGTGAAAAATGTAAACGAACTTGGTCAGATCGTACGTGAAGCCTTTCATATCGCTACAACGGGTCGACCGGGACCCGTTTTGGTGGATTTGCCAAAGGACATGCTTTTTTCCAAAGGGCTTTATGAAAGGCGCCGTCACTTAAATATTCGCGGTTACAGTCCAGTCACCAGTGGTCATCTTCAACAAATTGCCAAAGCCGCTGACCTCATTAACCAGGCAAAACGTCCTTTGATATATGCAGGCGGTGGTGTAATTATGGGAAATGCCGCTAAAGAATTAACCGAGCTGGCTATTAAAAGTAATGTGCCAGTTACAACTACATTAATGGGACTTGGAGCCTTTCCGGAAACTCATCCATTATCCCTCGGCATGTTGGGAATGCATGGGACATGGTATGCCAACATGGCCATCACCGAATGTGATGTTTTGGTAGCGATTGGCGCACGCTTTGATGACCGGGTAACGGGAAAATTAGACGGCTTTTCTACTAAATCCAAAAAGGTACATATTGATATCGATCCTTCCTGCATTGGGAAAAATGTCCCGGTTCAGGTCCCGATTGTTGGAAGCGCCAAAAATATTTTGCCAACTCTGACCCAAATGGTGCAAAAACCAAATACAAATGATTGGCTGGAGACATTAAATCGCTGGAAGAAAGAACATCCTCTAAAGTATCGTTCCAGCAAGGCAGTTATAATGTCACAATTCCTGATAGAAAAAATATCCGAAGTGACTAACGGTGAAGCTATCATCGTAACGGATGTGGGACAGCATCAAATGTGGGCAGCTCAATATTACAAATTTAATCACCCAAGATCTTTGCTCTCTTCTGGTGGATTAGGCACTATGGGATATGGCTTGCCGGCGGCCATGGGCGCAGCTTTAGGTTGTCCGAATCGTAATGTTTTCTGCATTACCGGCGATGGCGGATTTCAGATGACAAACTTTGAATTGGCTACCGCTGTGAAATATCTGGTACCCATTAAAATTGCTATTGGAAATAACGGTTATTTGGGCATGGTTAGACAGTGGCAGGAAATGTTTTTTGATGGACGTTATTCTCATACTCATTTAAAACCAGGTAATCCTGATTTTGTTAAACTTGCCGAGAGCTATGGCGCCGTGGGATTACGGGCAACAAAACCGGAAGATGTTTTGCCCGTTTTACAAGAATCCATGAAAGTAAAAGATAAACCTGTGGTTATGGATTTTAAAGTCGCCGAAGAGGCCAACGTCTTTCCAATGGTACCAGCAGGAGCCTCGTTACATGAAATGGTTGAAGGAGATGATTAAATGAAACACACAATTTCAGTTTCTGTTCAGCGTAATTTTAACGCACTTTCTCGAATTGTGGGATTATTCAGTGGCAGGGGATTTAGTACCGATAGTATAAGTTTTGCAGAAGGCGAAGATCCCGATTTGGCTCGTGTTACTATAACAACTGACGGCGAGGAACACATTATTGAACAAATTACCAAACAGTTGCACAAATTAGTAGACGTCATTAAAGTGGTTGATTTAACGTTTGAGCCTTTTGTGGAACGAGAGCTGGCTTTGATAAAAGTGGCATCTACACAAACAACGCGAGCAGAAATTATGCAAGTAGTTAATATATTTCGGGCCAATATCATTGACATCAGTCCTAAAACTCTTACTATTGAGGTCACCGGCAGGGAAGATAAAATTGATGCGGCTATCGGCATGTTAAGGGGTTTTGGTCTGCGGGAAGTCGCTCGAACTGGTAGTGTTGCTTTAAGGAGAGAGTTTCAGGGGCTGACATAGCACAGTGAAACCTGAATTGAAGGAGGCAGGATGGATACCAGGATTTCAGATCATTCAGCATATTTATGCTGAATGAATGCTTCAGATCGCAGCATGAGTGGAATATCGGGATTACAATCCCATTTAAATCAGTGCAAAGAACCATTAATCAATAGACCATTAAAAGAGGAAAATAATCATGAAACTATTTTACGATGCTGATGCAGATTTGAAATTGCTATCAAGCAAAACCGTAGCAGTGCTTGGCTATGGCAGTCAGGGACATGCACATGCTTTGAATTTGAAAGAAAGTGGAGTGTCTGTTGTCGTGGGACTTCGCAAAGAAAGCGCTTCCTGGCAGAAGGCACAAGATGCCGGGCTCAAAGTGGCTGAAGTCGCGGAAGCCGCAAAGCTTGGAGATGTGGTTATGGTTTTGTTACCAGACCAGAACCAGGTGGAAGCCTATGAAAAGGATATTCGACCAAACCTTAATCCGCGAGATGCTCTGGCATTTGCACACGGTTTTAATATTCACTTTAATCAAATCATACCTCCTGAAGATGTGGATGTTTTTATGGTAGCTCCCAAAGGCCCGGGCCATTTAGTACGACGTGTGTTTACTGAAGGCGGCGGCGTACCGTGCCTGTTAGCTGTGCACCAGGATTATACACAAAAAGCCAAAGAAATTGCCATTGCCTATGCCAAAGGAATTGGCGGAACCCGCGCTGGTGTGATAGAAACCACCTTTAAAGAAGAAACCGAAACCGATCTTTTTGGCGAGCAAACCGTGTTGTGCGGTGGAGTTACTGAACTAATTAATGCCGGTTTCGAAACCCTGGTGGAAGCAGGCTATCAGCCGGAAATTGCCTATTTCGAATGCCTGCACGAATTAAAACTTATCGTTGACTTATTCTATGAAGGCGGAATTGCCGGCATGTACTACTCGGTCAGCGACACAGCCGAATATGGCGGCATGACTCGAGGTCCGGTAGTCATCAATGAAGATACTAAACAACGAATGAAAGAAATTCTGCATTCGGTTCAGAATGGCTCATTTGCCAGAGATTGGATACTGGAAAACAAAGCCGGACGACCAGTAATGAATGCCCTGCGCAGACAATACAAAGAAATGCCAGTTGAAAAAGTTGGTAAAAATCTAAGAAAAATGATGGCCTGGATTCAAAAGAAAAAATAATGGAGTGATTCCAAAGTAATTGGTGGGCACAGTTGAAATGGGAGATGAAGTAGTGAACAAAATAATCTGATTTAAATCCACTCAAACGGGAGTTAAAGTTCGATGGCTTTCATGTATTAACGTTCGTTTATGGAGCAGGGAGGGAAAAGGAGCAAGGTGTAGAAAGGTATAGATGCTTTCATACTTATATTTAAGACCCTAATATCCCCATTACCTCAAACCTGCCACCTCAAAAATTCGCCTTCTTATTCATCACATCAGACTGCACTCTGATCGAGTAATTATGCAGTAATTGGTAAACATTTTTGACAAACTTTTTGTCTAAACCAAATTTACTTGCTTTTTCAAGCCGATCATCTATGAGATGTTTCCAACGTTTCACTTGAAAAATAGTCATATTATGATCTTTTTTGTATAGGCCGATCTTTTTTACAACTTCCATTCTTCTGGAAATAACTTCAATAAGTTCATAATCAATAGAATTGCTTTCAGAGCGCAATGTCTCCAGTAAATCATCAACTGGCACGTCGTTTCCATTTGATTTGCGAAATTGCAGATTTCCTAATAAATCCTTCAAAGCTTCAGGCTTGATTTGCTGCGAGGCATCACTCAAAGCTGTATCAGGCTCAATGTGGGTTTCAATCATTAAACCATTCATGGCTAAATCAAACGCCTTTTGCGACAGGGTAGGTAAATATTCCCGTTTACCTGCAATATGGCTGGGATCACATAATATGGGAAGCTCTGGTACCAATCGCTTCAATTCAATTGCAATATCCCACTTGGGTGCGTTTCTGTAAGGCGTATTTTCATGAGTTGAAAATCCTCGATGGATCGCACCCAATCGCGTGATACCGGCTTTGTTTAGCCTTTCCAACGCCCCTATCCAGAGATGTAAATCGGGATTAACTGGATTTTTCACCCAAACGGGAACATCCGCACCTTGAAGCGCATCAGCTATTTCCTGGACAGAAAATGGATTGACTGTTGTCCTGGCCCCTATCCAAAATATATCAACATTGTATTTCAATGCTTCAAAAACATGCCGTTGATTGGCTACCTCAATTGCAACTTTCAGGTTAGTTTTTTCTTTCACCTTTTTCAACCATTGCAAACCCTTAACGCCAATTCCTTCAAAATCGTTAGGACGGGTACGAGGTTTCCAGATGCCGGCTCGAAATATTGTGACATCTGGAATTTTACTTACTTCCATGGCTGTTTGCAGTAACTGTTCTTCGGATTCTGCGCTACACGGACCCGCAATTACCAGAGGACGATTATTTTGTGGCAACCAATCGGTTTTTGGAGCCAGCTTAATTTGTGGGTTTTTGCTCTGTCGAGTAGACATAATATGACTCCTATATTAATACACGTACATTAAGACAAT
>CAZIKB010000184.1:0-9415 GCA_964539665.1 uncultured Cytophagia bacterium | reverse complement strand
TGATTCTCACTTTAATACTCTTCATTTTTTCATAAAACTTTTGACACTACCTATTTTTTCTGCAAAACAGATAAAATTATGATTTATTCTGTAATACGGAATAAAATACAAAAGTTGCATATTTTCTGGAAACCAGAGAAAATTTGCGATGTTGTTAAGAACAGTAAGAGACCGACTCAAAAAATAAATAAACCTCACCAGGTGGAACGTAAATATTACATTTGCATGGTTTCAATATTTTCACCGATTCTCTACGCATGTGCAAATTTATTATTTTGGATAAATATGATTTTTTTTGTATATTGAAAACATTAATTTAAGAAACGTAATAAAGCAATATATATAATTAGGAGTATTGTGATGCCTATCGTTGAAACCAGCTACGAGCATATCATCCTTAACGAAAAATATCAGGCGATAATTGAAGGTACGAAAATCAAAGTAATAGAACTCGTACTGGATAAAATAGCATATGGTTGGAGCCCGGAGGAACTCCATTATCAACATCCCCAAATTACTCTCGGACAAGTATATTCAGCCCTGGCTTATTATGCCGACCATCAGGAAGAGCTTGATAAAGAAATCGAAATTCAATTACAGCAAGTCGAACAAACAAGAAAATCCACACAGCCCACTCCTCTCATCAAAAAGCTAAAGGCTAAGAAACTGATTTAATGGCAATTCAACTTTACATGGATCATAATGTGCCTCGCACAATCACAGACGGACTAAGAGCCCGAGGTGTGGACATACTTACCTCATTCGAAGACGGTACCAACGAGTTGGATGATTCAGAATTGTTAGACCGAGCCACAGAATTGGATAACGTTTTATTCACTCGAGATTATGATCTATTACAAGAAGCAACAAGGCGGCAAAAGAATAACGTATCTTTCGCTGGTGTTATTTATGCTCACCAACTACGAGTTTCAATTGGAAATTGTGTTCGTGATTTAGAACTCATTGCAAAAGTAAGCGAACCTGAAGACCTCAAGAATTTAGTGCAGTTTCTGCCATTGTTATAGCATGTATTAGGTAATCCATCAAATCAGTTAACACTTTCTTAACTGTGCCATAAAAAGCAAATGGATTGGCAATGATAGTTTCCCATCCCATGACTCCCAAGGGACAAACTGAGTCTCATCTATTTTATAAATCTTGCCAATGTTATGGTGGTTAAACGCATGCGTAAACATAGCTTCGTCAAAAAAATGTATTTAAAATCCTCACTGGTGCTGAAATTTCCTAGCATGTTACAACAACGATTTTTTACTTGATATTTTAAGTCGAATAACTTTATTTAAAATAATAAATATGAGTTTAGCTTTGTAACAGGCGGGAATTCTACCTTCAGATGAATATAATATTTACTCAAAAGGTAAAGAAAATGCTTGATTGGTAACTATTTTTATAATATATTTACCCAAAAGGTAAACGTCCGGTGGTAGGCAATGAGGAGTTGGTTTGGAAGTTCGTTTCAGAACAAAGAAACTGCAAAAGCAATATGAGAAATCTCGTGAGGCGGAAAAAACCTACGGACGAGAAGTGGCGCGAAAATACATTCAACGCGTCAATATCATTAAACATGCGCACGATATCAATGAACTTTGTGCTTTACCTGGCTTACGTTGCCATCCATTAAAAGGAGACAGAAAGGGAGAGTGGGCAGTAAAGCTAACGGGATTCTATAGGTTGATATTTACATTGGAGGGGGAAAAGTTAGAAATCGCGCACATAGAGGAGGTGAGCAAACATTATGATGATTAGAGAACAAACTCACTCCGATTTGGCAATACCACCTGGTGAGTACTTAGAAGAAGTTATTTCCGAATTGGGCATGACAAAGAATGAGTTGGCCCGGCGTATGAGCCGTCCTGCTCCTAAACTGAGTGCTATTTTTAGTGGTGACAAAGCTATAACTCCAGATACTGCTTTACAGTTAGAAAAGGTTGTTGGTGTGCCTGCTAATATCTGGACGGGTTTGGAAGCTGAATATCGCTTAACTTTAGCTCGCAATCAGGAAGTTCTGGAAAGGCAAAGACTACGTGATGAAAGCCATTTAGTCACTAAGTTTTGCTACTCGGAATTAGTTAAATTGGGATTCATCGCTAAGAAAACTAAGCCAGCAGAAAAAGTCCAGGAATTGCAACATTTTTTTGGGGTGACATCACTAAAAAATATTTCATCCTTAAAGCGCTATCAAGTGGCTTTTCGACAAGGAACAGGGAAACGATCACCCGAAGCGACTTCAGCGTGGTTAAGAATCGGAGAATTACAGGGGCAAAAGACAGAGGCGGCACCCTTTAGAAAGGATATTTTAGCGAGTGCACTTCCATCTATTTGCGGCATGACACAATTATTGCCAGAGAAATTTGAAACTCAACTTCGCCAAATTCTCTTAGATGCTGGTGTAGTACTTGTGCTCTGTCCGCATTTACCAAAAACTTATTTACATGGGGCCACTTTCTGGTTGGGGCAGAACAAAGCTGTTCTAATGCTAACAATTCGGGGCAGCTGGGCAGATATTTTTTGGTTCAGCCTATTTCATGAAATTGGTCACCTGCTGTTACATGGCAAACAGATGGTTTTTTTAGAAGGAGATAATCGGGAACACGAATTAGATAAACCAGAGAAGGAAGCCGACAGATTTGCTGCAGACCTATTAATTCCGCCAGATGAATACGAATTTTTTCTTAAAGCAGAGGCCTTTTATCCACAGGATATAGAACTCTTTGCGCACCAGCTGGAGATTGATCCAAGTATCGTGGTGGGACGTTTGCAGCATGATGGTTATATTAAAAACTCATGGCATAACCATCTCCGTACTAGACACGAATGGAAAAACAGATAAGCTTCAAGCAATAAAAAATTAACTCATAACAAACGCTTGCAAAGTGACGGTGGAACACTTGCGATTTGAGTCAGTTTTGAGCTTTTTCAGATTTTATTATTCTAAGTATGTCCCGTGCCTTGAAATCCCGCCGTTCGTGAAATGGAAGGTTAATTGCCAAATATTCTAAAAGGAATTATTAAAATGAATTCAAAGATCACGTTGCTGACAATTTTAATCTTTTTGAATTCCACGCTGAGTGCAAAAACAAATAATCCTCCAATCATTTCTCCTGATTTTCCGGATACAGTCATAACAAAACAGTGCGTTTCACATAAAGATAGTATTTTTTCTTTACTCCTATCGGACTTTGGCTATGATGCCGATGCTGATTCATTAATTTGGTCAACTGCAACAGAGGATTCAGTTGTCGCATTTTTTAGCGCTCTTCAAGATACATTGTATGTTCACAGCAAAGGCAATTGGTATGGCAGAGGCAAATTTACCATAAAATTAGCAGATGCATTTGATGGCCATGATGAAAAAGAAGTTGCCGTGATTGCATTTAAAAGAAATGGCACCTTACGGAGTGCGGATAGCACCAAAACCGAATATTACATCCCCTGGCATCCGCAGTTGGATTTTAATCGGATTAGGTCGGTAGAGCAATTTTTAGCGGAAGAAGGTTATCGCGAGGAGGCGTTGGATCGGAGGATTAAGTATGGAAGATGGAAGAAGATGGAGAGGTTGAAGGATGTGACTTTTACCGGAGCTTGGTGGAATGAACTAATTAGGTCTGATTGGAGCTGGAATTCTCAGAAGATGTTGATTGATTACCTGATTGATGAATTAGTTTTTGATAATGTAAATCATGTCAGGATAAGGGATCCTTTCTTTATTAGAGATATTAATTCAACCGAAGTTTTCCATCAATCTTACATTGATGACTTTAACAGTTCAGATCCAACAGGAGGTATTTCTCTAAGAGAATTTGAATGGAGATATCTTATCAATCAACTTCATAACAAAGGAATGGGAGTATCAATTGTTCCATTTCAGGATGACTTTAATTTTTCGAGAGGTGGTTATTCTCCAAGTAATTGGGGAACTTTTTTTGAAAATTATGGAGATAACATATTATTGCCTTTAGCAAGAATTACTTATGAAACAGGTGCAGAGATTTTTCAAGTTGGAGAGACCATGATAAATGTTTCAGGTACAATTTCAAATGAAGACTGGAATAATTTTATGGTACAAAAAATTAAAGATGCAAGGATTATATATCCCGGTCCGATAGGTGCTTTTGAGGAACTCCCTCCTTCTGGTGATCAACCTATTCCTCTTTATACCGAGATTAAAACCATGTTGAAAGCAGTAGATATAATGGGTTGTGGAAGTACTTCAGCATATTCATATATAATAAATAATTTTCCACTTTTTAATAATCCAAATACAACCTATGAAGATATCTATAATTTCTTTATATGGCATAATGAAAATGTAATATCTGCTCTAAAGAATGTTCAAGATAAGCCAATTATGTTTTTTGAAAATGGAGTTCCCAGTGTTGACAGCCTTTTTATTAACTGGGGTAAATTTGTGGGAGGGGGAAGTTTTCAGAATCCAAACATGCTTTGGCAAGAATTGTATTATAAAGCAGGATTTGAAGCAAGAAAAAATTTAGATAACCTGATGGTTCAAGGTTGGTATGGATGGTCTTTTATTCCAGCTGAAGGTGGTCCAAAAGATTCTGGACTATCACCTCGCGGAAAACCTGCAGAGGATGTGATACGTTACTATTATGGTAATGGCGATAATAAAAAAAGAGTGGTTGAAATAAACGGAAAAATTGATGATTGGAAGCCAGAATATTTACTTATCGAAGATGATTTGGGAGATAGCAAAACCGATGATTATGATCTAAAAGCAGTTTATGGGACAATTGATGATATGTATCTTTATTTAATGATTGAAGTCACGGGGAGTCTTAGGAATCAGCCCAATAAGGATTTAATAGGTTTAAATATAAGTCTCAACGGAGATGAAGTTGCTGATTTAAGTTATGGGATAATTATGGGCAGCGATAATAAATGGCAAGGCCCAATGGGTGATGATATGTCGTACACTACCTTGAGAGCTCTATGTGATGTTGAAGTAGATTCCACATATTCAAAATTTGAAACACAAATTCCTTTACGTGTATTAAATTATCCTCAGCAGGTTGTATTGCCGAGAGTAAGTTTAGGCGATTTACAGGATGGGGTAGAAAATGATTATATTGAGGGACCTGTAGAAATAAATATTCCTACAAATGTAAACCATGGGCCGATTCATAAATCTGATTTTCATCCAAAATCAATCACGCTCTTTCAAAGCTACCCCAATCCTTTCAATCCCTCAACAACCATTAATTTTTCAATACCGAAAAGCAGCCAGGTTAAAATTACGATTTATAATATAAAAGGCCGTGTTGTAAAAGAGTTTTTAGACAAAAAGTTATCTGCTGGTTTTCACACGATTAATTGGGATGGTAAAAATAAAGCCGGTGTTGAAGTTTCAACTGGCATCTATTTCTATCAATTAAAAACAGACACTTATACCAAAACAAAGAAAATGCTTAAGATTCATTAAAGCGCAAGTTAAAGTTGTTTAGTGAGTTTTCCTTTTTCAACTTGGTCTCGTGAACTCCATATCGTTACCATAATCCATCAAATCAAGTAACACTTTATTCACAGTTCCTTAAAAAGAAAATTGACCGTCGATTATATTTACTCATCCACTGGCTTCCCAGGTGCAAGCATAGCTTTATCCATTTCATAAACCTTGCTAATGATATGGTTATTAATCACATGCATAGTCCTGCCTTCATAGATGAAACATATTTTCACATCACCACTAGTGCTGAAATTTTGTGGTATGTTACAACAATGATAATTTTTTACTTGACATTTTATGTCAAATAACTTTTCATTAAATATAATAAATAAGGATTAAACTCAGGAGACAGGCATCATTTTTTTCTCAAAACAACCATAATTTTAAGATTTAGGAGATTAGTAAGTACAAATTCTTTTTCAGAGTTTCTCTGAAATGTCAGCAGGTTAAAATCGTGTTAACTGCAAGGTCTTTAATCTTAATAATAAATATCAGTATAAACAAAATCAAACTAAGGAGGTCAGCATTGAAAGACAACGGAACAATTTTCCCCGGCGCCAGAATTCCGTACGGCACCTGGGGCAGCAGTTTCTTTCCTGCCTGGCAGATGTCAGCATTGGCTGAGGTCAACATCGGTCAGTTTGCAGGAGAAGCCATGAGCAACATTTTAGGCAAGAGAAATGTTTCTCAAAGTAATTTGAATTATCTTGTTATTGGCTCAACCATCCCCTGGCACTGGAAATTCTGGACCGCACCCTTTATAGCGAGCTGCATGGGGCGCCGGGTTCCCGGATATCATGTAGAACAGGCTTGCGCCACAGGATTGAAGGCCATACTGGTGGCAGCCGCAGAAATCGAAAGCAAAGCCAGCGACGTGGTTGGTGTTCTGACATTTGATCGGGCGAGCGACTCTCCCGTCGGTGTTTTCCCCGAACGACGAGCGTATGAAAGAACCTTGGCCATAAGCGACGTCTGGGATAATTTTGGCTTTGATCCGGCTACCGGTCAGGCTATGATCAATACTGCGGGTAATGCAGCACGAAAATACAAAATAGACCGCAAAGAAGTCGACGAGCTGACTTTTTGTCGCTACCAGCAATATTTTCAGGCGCTTGATTCAGGTTTCCTCGACCGGGTGCTCGTGCCGCTGGAAGTGTTAAATCTCCAGGGTAAAGTTCTTGGTAAAATAGACACCGACGCCGGAGTTCGTCAGATAACAATGGATGGATTGCGAGCTATGCGGGAGCTGGATAGCTGTGTTACCGGCGGCAGCCAAACCCACGCTTCCGACGGAATGGCTACTTTACTGGTAACCACTCCGGAAAAAGCCAAAGAGCTCAGCCCAAAACCTGAGATTGATATTCAATTCGTGGGAAAAGCTGAAGTAAGGACTCTTCCCAGTCTCATGCCGGAATCGCCGGCTCTCGCGGTACAGAAATTACTGCAACAGACCGGACTGACCATGGACGATATTGTAGTGGCTAAAAACCACAATCCTTTTGCTGTTAACGATGCTGTTTTCTCCAAAATATTTGATTATGACTGGAGAAAATTAAATAATACCGGCTGCCCGTTAGTCTGGGGACATCCACAGGGCCCAACTCTCACCCGGGTTACAATTGAAGCTCTGGAGGAAGCAGTTGATCTTGGTGGAGGCTATGTTTTAATATTTGGATGTGCTGCCGGAGATGTGGGTATTGCAGCTATCTTAAAAGTTACAGAAGGAGGTGAACGGTAATGGCTAACACAATGAGACAATCGACGCTCGAAACATTAGGACTGGGAACAGTTCTGGAATTTTTTAAACAGGGACAACCACCGGTTAAAGCAAGCGACATGGTTGACCAGGTTTTCGGAACAGCGGATAATCGCGGTTCGCTGGTTATTTCAGGAGCAAACGGAATTGTCGGAGCTGGCAAAATGATGCAGCTTGGCGTCCGGCTTCAGCCATTTGGCGTGCCGCTGGTTGGCCTGGATTTTGCCGGCGCTCCCGATGGCATTGGTATGCAGTACCAGGGTTTAGCAGCCAGTTTCGGTAAAAAACAAGCTGGCGAAATCATGTCAAATATTATCCAGTTTAATTATGATGGCGTTAACCTGCCGCCGCTTCTCAAAGAGTTTAAACCGCGATTTCTTTTAGAAGCAATTCCGGAAATCCTGGAAATCAAAAAATCTCACTATAAAATGTTTAAGGAAACCTTTCCTGAAATTGAAATCCGCTCGGTCACTTCGGGCTTCCCAATGTCTGAGCTTGAAACAGGTGTTGCCCATCCGGCATTCCCGCATCAGATAAATAAAATCTGGGAGATTGTTGAAGAGAAACCTTCTGCGATTACCCAGTTATTCTGGGCTTTAGGAATGATCCCAATGCCGGTCAGCGACCACTGGTCATTTGTTCTGGATGTTCTTTTTTGCGGAATAACTTTAGCTGGTCTGAGGTATCATCAGGCGTCAAATATGCCACTTTGGAAAATAGATAAATTCGTCCGTAAGTTGGTTGGCCCAAATCCTTTCAGGGCACACGACGCGATTGGCGCCAAAGGAGCGAATTTCCTGACCTGGTCATGTCTCCACCACCTCAGCAAGCATTACGGCGAGCTATATACTCCAACTGATTCGCTGAATGAACATAAAGACAGCGGTCAAAATTGGTACCCGCTAAACCACCTGCGGCCAATGGTCAATTGGACATTAGATGAAAAAGATTTCGATACATTCCAAACCTGGATACTGGGATCGTTATTCCAGATGACTTCCATAATGCTGCAAGAAAAAAGAGCTCACCTTTCGCTGCTCAATTCTATTGGTGAATTATGCGCTCAGTTCAGGCGGGGAATCCTGGCAACGATTCGTGGTTTTGGCGCTGATTCTGCAATCGGTATGGTTGAAGCCTACCACAAACTTCATCCCGAAGCGGCTGAAAGCGGCTGGTATCCCGAAACCTTCAGGCAGATGGATGCTCCTGAGTGGCAGCAATTGTATGTAAATGCCGAACATGACGGTAAAGTGGGAGTCATCACACTTGCCCGTGAAAGCTATAACCAGGATGTGAATGATGAGATGAACCGCGCAATCGACTGGTTAAAAGCAGCAGGAATCGACCGGGTGATTATCACTGGCGACTTCCATCTTTCAACTCAGCTTGTCGGCGCTGACACCAACGAGTTCTACCCGGCATTAAATAATGCGGAAGAAGGATTTCGGGTTGCCAGTAGCTGGTCCCGGACCGCCCGCCGGTTTTATGATGAATTTCAAGTTTCAGTTGGTTTCGTGAACGGCAAACGCTGTTTGGGCGGAATGCTGGAATTGCTGACGCACTGCCATTATCTTGTTTCCGTAGAGGATTCTGATCTGGGTATGCCCGAAGTAACCCTGCCTGTTGTGCCAGGCATGGAAATGTGTCACTGGCCGTTTCGGAAAACCAGTTATGAAGATTGGCCCAAGCTGCTTCGATTATTATTAGAAGGCAGATCAATCAAGGCCGGTGAAGCAATAGGTTGGCTCATTGACTATGCCGGCTCAATGGACGAAGCTTTGCAGATGACCTGGAAAATTGCTGTCGGTGGCGATGCTGTTTTGTCCCGACGAAAATTAGAAGAAGACAGACTGAAAAAGATACCGTTAGAATTCAGTGGACTAACTGAATCGGATAATCCTGCAACTGTCGCTGCCAGAAAAGCGATCTTTGCATGCATCCAGAAATCCTGCGATGCAACCTTATCCGAAGCGCTCACAATTCAGGCAAAACATTCTGCCGAATTTATGACCAGCTCTCATTGTAAAAATGGCAGCATTGGTATGGAGTTCAAGAAGACGATGCTGGTCTGATGAATCCAAAATTCTGAACTTCTGAAATACAGAGACACAGTAGGAAAAATGATGAGTGCGCCAAGCAAAGCTAATATAGTCAAGCCGGCCAATCCGGCACGA
>CAZIKB010000183.1:0-9497 GCA_964539665.1 uncultured Cytophagia bacterium | reverse complement strand
AAGCCGATAAGAAAGCCAGGGAGTCACGATGAGGGCTACCAGCAGAGAGAACAGCCTGAGCGATAGGCGTGCTAAACTCTCTTTTGGCGACCCGGTTTTCCAGGAGTTTTTTAAAGTTTAACTGTTGCCACAAAGCCGACAAAAGGTAAATGCCACCAAAAGAACGGCTACATTTCCACTTGAAGGTGCGTCCGCGGTTTTCTAGCTGAACTTGTGCTTCCAGAGCATCTTGTGGGGGCAGAAAACGCGAAATGCTTTTGACCAGACGTTTGATCTGCGCAACGTCGAGATTTTCAAGTCGACCAAAGTTGTATAAGATTTTTGCTTTGGGATGGCCTTTTTCACGGTCTCGCTCATTATGGGCTAGTTGTACGTAGGTGACTTTTGAGCCGTCCTTGTTTTTACGGGATATTGTTCTGATATACATGTCTACAATATAAGATAAAATACGCACAAAGTCAAGAAATTGACCAATATTCGTGTGTCTACGTGTTTTGTGAATTATCAAGCAATCGTGAATGTAAATATTGAACTTAGCGCAAATTATCGCTCACTGTTTGCCTCTGACTGTCGAAGACAGGTTAAGGATTTTCCTATTTTCAAGTTACCTTGATAGTAAAAATACAATAAATCGATTTTTTATTTGCAAAATTAAAATTCATTAATTAAATTGGGATATTATTCATAAAACCAGATAATCATTTATTAGGCTGCTATGGTAGTGTCAAATATTTTCAATTTAAAAATGCTTTAAGTTTAATAATATTCTTTAGTTAGCTACAATAATGCCTTATTTCAACAATTTTGTGTTAAGAAGCCGTCTATTTCTGTTGTCATGTCTTAAAAAAACTTACTTTTAAAGGCCTAATAAAATTGCTAATATGAATTCAACTTTTTTCATTTTTTCATGAAACTTTTGACACTACCGGCTGCTATACTAAGGAGGAACCAATGAAAGTGGTGACTTGGTCCCTGATGTGCCGCTTCGCCGCCTTGCTGATCGTGTGCAGCGCCTGTGGGGAACCTCGGGTTGACGTGGCCGAGGAAAAGGCTGCTGTTCGAGCAGTCTGGGACGAGGTCAACGCGGCCCTCCTCGCGAAAGACTGGGATCGCTACGCGCAGCTCTTCGTCCATGGCCCTGATTTTCAGATGGTTCAACCCGGACACCGCGATTGGATCGCCGGGTGGGACGACTTCAAAACGACCTACGAGCCTCTGGTCACTGGGGAAGGACAGTGGGACTTGCAGACCAATCGATTCGACGTGCGCATCTCACCACTAGGTGACGCTGCGTGGGCAATGCTCGAGTTCGTCTACAGCGTTGAGGGTGGCACTGAGATCGTGAACTGGGAGCTCGTCGTGTTTATGAAGGTGGAGGGACTGTGGCGAGTCGCATCCGCCATTGCCGCGCAGCTTCCCGACTGATCGACCGTCCGACTAGGGCTAGCCCCAGGAAAATCTGGTGCCCTTTGCAAGAGGCCAGTCCGCTTTTCCTTCTAACAAGTGATTGCTGCTGCCACGGTAGGCTTGGAAGGTTGCGCGCTTCGCTTGCGGTCGGCAGATTGGTTGTGCAGCAGAATCGAGCGTTAGACATTATGAAACATTATTTTTGCGTGTATGTATAATAATTGGCCAAAAGGATAATGAAGATACTAAAAACCATAATTTACGACGTAGCGCATTTTGCGCAAGAAGATGATTGATAACAGGAAAGGATGTACACAATGGGAGACAAAGGCGGCAAGAAGGATAAGAACAAGAGTCAGAAACAAAAGAAAAGCAAACAAGAACAAAAGACAAAAAAGAAGTTAGAGAAGCATCCGAAAAGAACCCCGTAACTGGAAACAGGATTCAAATGCGTCAAGACCACAATTCATAACGAAGTTCGAGTCCTGATAATAGAGTTAAGAATACAGATACCAACCATGCCCCATCAGGCGTCGTCATCAGGCGCGCCTGGTGGCTGGCATTACTCACTGCCGACCGGTTATGCTAAATTTTAAAATGCAATATTCTAAACTGAGAGATGGTGATTAAATATATGAACAAAGTACCTGTTTTCTGCTTTCCTGTTTTACTTATGATACTCTCTTCATTCTCCGAGAATTTTTTAACTAATTCAAACCTTAATAAACTTTCAATAGATCATGTAAATGTTGCAGTTAATGATCTATCAAAAGCAAAATTACCCTATGAAAGACTTGGTTTCACAATTAAGCCTGGAAGATTTCATAATAATTCAATCGATAATCTTCATATAAAATTTGTGAATGGAACAGAGTTAGAATTAATAACAGCGAAGAAACCACTTGATGATTTAGCTGTCGAATATTTGAATTTAATTAATAAGGGTGATGGCGGCGCTTTTCTTGCTTTACAAGCCAAATCATTTATCACAACCATTACCCAGGAATTCCAGAAAAAGTATCCCATTAGAATTGAGAAAGGCGTTGGTTTTCAAAATTTAGTATTCGATGAAAATCATCCATTAAGACCAATTTGGTTTATTGAAATGGGAACTCCTTTTAAAGATATTCCCGAATTTACAACCCATAAAAATTCTGCCCAAAAATTAGTTGGTGTATGGATATCGAATCAAATTGCTGATGAAGTAATGGAGCTTTTTACTCTTCTGAAACGCCCAATTAAAACAACTGATTTGCCCATAAAAGACTCTCAAAGAATTTGTTTGGACGGAGGTGAAATTTGTCTTGTAAATTTACCCATTAATACAATTGGGCGGCCAATAGTTGGAGTAACAATTGAAGTGGCTAAAATAAATATTACAAAAGAAATTCTCAAAAGTGAGGAAATTTTCTATTCAGAAATTTTTAATGATTCAACTAAAAGTATCATTATTTCGCCAGACTTTACTCAGAACATTTACATAGAATTTCGAGAATACAAAAGAAATTTGTAATAGTATAAACCTAATATGCCTATCCTGCCAATTTGGAGTATAAGAACAATGGATATATAAGGACGTTGACTGCTATATGAAGATTTTTCAAACCTGAATTTAAAGAGGAGAACGAATGATATGAGTCAAGAACTAATTTTAAGTCAAGCAACTGCTTTGGCGTTTCAATATGGCCCTAAATTGATCGGTGCAATTGCAGTATGGATAATCGGAATTTGTATTATCAAAGCAGCAGCAAAAGGATTTAGTGAAATGATGGAAAAGGGAAAAACCGATCCCTCTCTTAAACCATTTGTAAAAGGTATTGTAGTCACGCTCCTGAAAGTCATGTTAGTAATTAGTGTACTTGGCATGCTCGGCATTGAAATGACGTCATTCATTGCCATTTTAGGTGCGGCAGGCCTGGCTGTAGGTTTGGCACTTTCGGGCTCGTTACAAAACTTTGCGGGCGGTGTAATGATTCTGATTTTCAAGCCATTTAAAGTAGGTGATGTAATTGATGCGCAGGGCTATATTGGTTCTGTTAATGAGATTCAAATTTTTAATACTATTCTGAAAACTTCTGATAATAAGACAATAATTATTCCAAACGGAGGCTTGTCAACGTCTTCAATGACTAACTTTTCCACCGAAAAGCGGAGAAGAGTTGACTGGACAATTGGAATAGGATACGGCGATGATGTTGACAAAGCAAAGGAAGTTATCAAAAAATTGTGCGATGATGATTCGAGGATTTTAAAAGATCCTGAAGTCTTTATTGCTGTATCTGAATTAGCCGACAGCTCAGTAAACTTTACCGTCAGAGCCTGGGTAAATGCCGCTGACTATTGGGGAGTGTTCTTCGAAATGAATGAGAGAGTTTATAAAACTTTTGACAAAGAAGGGCTAAACATTCCATATCCTCAAATGGATGTTCATCTTCATAAAGATGAATAATAACAGCAGCATCAATCGGTCCCGCATTAACGGAAACAAGAAGGAATAGTTGATTTATGAAAAATTTCATCATTTTGCTTATAATTCTAAGCCCAACACTGGTGTATCCTGTCAGTGGAAATGGGCAACTGATTGTGACGATCATCGGCTCTGGATCGCCAATACATAACGAAAACAGGGCAAGTGCGAGTGTTCTGATTTCTAAGGGCAGCACCCGGATCCTCATCGATATGGGCAATGGCGCCCAGGCCAACCTATACAAATTGGGAGTGGATATTCGGAAATTGTCTGCGCTGCTTTTCACCCATCATCACCTGGATCATAACGAAGAATTTGTTCCCCTGTTGATTCGCTCTCTGATGGGGCGACACAACTTCACAATCATCGGGCCTCCCAACACGGTTAAACTTACAGAGGCAAGCCTCAAGTTGTATGCTGAAGATATTGCCTACAGGTTGGGCAAAACCCAGAGAACTCTCGCTGACCGACAGAAAGCCTTCATCGTACGAGATATCCAGGGCGGCGAATCTTTCGATGTCGGGAGTATTCATGTATCGACGCTAAAGGTCCCACATGCGATTCATACGATTGCTTATCGGTTTGATTACAATAGTGAATCCATTGTGATTACGGGCGATCTGACTTTCTCAGAAGACCTGCCCAAACTGGCTAAGGATGCCGATTTCATGATCATCGACTCCGGGGGCATGATCATGATTGACGGCCGGGGCAGCCGCCGAGGGCAGAAAGTCTTCAGCCAGGGTACGAATGTACGTGGTCAAGGTGGAGATTCGGGAGAGCGTGTGAGAACGCGACGAAAGCGTCCCCATCTGAATTTGCATGAATCAAGTCTGCTGGCTAAACAGGCCAATGTGAGGAACCTAATTTATACTCACTTCACGTACGGTGAAATCGATCAGGAAGCGAGTTTGAAAGAGATTCGCAAAAACTACGAAAGCAACGTGATCTTTGGAAAAGATTTGATGGTGATAAGCAATGACCCCAAAAAACCGTCACCAGGTACACCGAAAACTGCAAGCGCGTATCCGATTGTCGATACCGGTCAGGAGAAGTTCTTTAGCAACGACAGTGAAATTCCACAGCCATCTTCAGAAGACGAATTCTACGGTCAAGACGCACATTATATCGGAAATAAAGCCTCATACACCGATAATAACGACGGCACCATTATGGACAATGTTACCGCTTTGATGTGGCAGAAAGAAATGGCTGAAAAAATGTCATTTGAAGAGGCTGTTAAACGAGTTAGGGAATTCGAATTGGCCAGCCACCATGATTGGCGTATTCCGTCTATTAGAGAATTGTATTCACTTATTAAATTTACTGGAAAAGTACAAGGCCAAAAAGCTATTGAGCCATTTATTGATACTAAATATTTCAACCAGCCTCTTGGAGACACCCGTTCAGGAGAACGTCAAATCGACGCTCAAACCTGGAGTGCAACCGAATACGTTGGCAGAACAATGAGAAATGACGAAACTGTTTTTGGGGTAAATTTCGTAGATGGACGTATAAAGGGATACCCAAAATACAATCCCCGTACCCGCAAACCGAACAAGATGTATTTCCGATTTGTTCGAGGAAATAAAGCTTATGGGAAAAACAGTTTTGTTGACAATGGGAACGGCACAATAATGGATTCTGCAACAGGTTTAATGTGGCAACAATCGGACAGTAAAAAAGGTATGAAATGGCAGGAAGCCTTGAAATTCGCAGAGAGTTTGGAATTGGCTGGGCATGATGACTGGCGGTTGCCCAATGCAAAAGAATTGCAAAGCATTGTAGATTATAATCGTTCAGTTCAAACCACCGGTTCAGCAGCCATCAACTCCATATTTGAAACCACAGAAATCAAAGATCCCGAAGGAAGAAAACAATATCCCTATTTCTGGACAAACACAACGCATCATGATGGACCCAACCCATACAACTCCGCTGTCTACATTACCTTTGGGGAAGCACAAGGAAAAATGCACGATCGGTTGCTGGACGTACACGGAGCAGGAGCACAGCGCAGTGATCCCAAAACAGGAATTAAAGAGGATTATCCTCAGTATTTCGGCCCACAGGGTGATGTAAGATATGTGTTCAATTATGTCAGGTGTGTTAGATCAATAAAATAATAGCCGCTAACATTGAGGATAATAAATGACAGAGTTTCAAATAATTATGTTTGTAATTTTTGTTTTTTCCATAGTCCAATCTATGTTTGGCGTAGGGTTGTTGGTTTTTGGTACCCCAACGTGTTTATTGCTTGGTGTACTGCTTCAGCATCAATAAGTATCAGTTTTATGCAAATTTTGCATGGAAAAAGACACATAAAATTACAAAAGGAATTTTTAATTTTTACCATGCCTTTTATTATACTTGGACTCACTTTAGTTTTAACAAGTCCATTTGATTTTAATATAAAAATCATCGTTGGTTTTTTGTTAATACTAACAGGAGTACTCCGCCAGTTACCAAAACTTCAAAATGTAATGAAAAGTTTATTAAGAGAACACATGAAACTGTATCTAGTCATAATGGGGGGCAATCATGGTGTTTCAAATATGGGTGGAGGACTTTTAACCATTCTATCATCAACATTATTTGACAATAAAAAAGAAATTAGGGTCAACATTGCTTATGGCTACCTTGTATTCGCTTTGACTCAAATCATAGTACTAGCAATCCATAGTACTCACCTCTTTAAATGGATTAATGTTGTTTTTCCAATCATTTCAGTGATCACGTACGCCTTGCTATGAAATTTTATTTATCATAAAGCATCTGAAGTAATGTACCAAAATTTAATCACAATATTTACTCTGGCATATGGGATAGTACTACTATTACCGCTATAAGGGGTAGTATGATTAAGCGCATTTTGGGTTGTTATATTATTAGTTTAATCTCTTCGGGTATAATTCCCCGAAGCTTGCTCCGAGGTAGTTCATTTCAAGTCAATAGGAGTAGTGAGTTCCTAAAGTACCTTTTCAAACACCCACCCGCTTCATGGAATCCAAGGTGTCGTCATTCTCTATTTCGGATTTATCTTTAAATTACCACGACACAGATCAAAAACTCACACGGAATAACCTGTTTGTTTAAGAACCTTCCTTGTGCATTATTGATGCTTGTGCTAATATTACATTTTAATCCGATGGGTTGTTTCTATCTGTTGGAGAGGAAGTTGTCAGAAACTCAACGAACAATAAAATCAAGTTTATAATCAACATCCCGGGTTAGAAATAAAGTCTGTCCGTTTACGTACAGCGAGTGTCATATCAGCGGATACTTTTCAAAGGTTTGTTCCTTATAAAGCACCCTAACTTATTGTAATTTAATATTGGCATGATTGTTGACAATTTAAAGGACGGTGAGTCATTTAAAAGGAAAATTAAATGTACAGAATATGCAATATGTGTAATATCCTGGTAATTCTGGTTTATCTATTTGGTTGTAATGCTTCTGGAAATGGGCCGGGAACAACCACTCAAAACCAATTCCTTGGCAGCGGTAATTACGCAGGCAAGTATTGGCCAACACAAAGTTGGCGAAGTTGTAAACCTGAAGAAGTTGGAATGGATTCTGATAAGTTAACCAGAGTCTATGAATATGCTGCAAATCCTGCAATCAACACCGAAGGGATTATCATTATAAAGAATGGCTATATAGTGGGTGAAGCTTATCTTAATGGTTTTACTAAAAATTCAAGACATGCAAGCTACTCAGTTGCAAAAAGTTTTGCCAGCGCCCTTATTGGTATTACCATTGATAAAGGGCTGATTAAAGGAGTTGATGAAAAAATTTATCAGTATTACCCACAGTGGCAAACACCTGGTACATCTGAGGCCAAGAAAACTATCACAATCAAAAATTTGTTAACCATGACTGCAGGACTCGAGTGGGAAGAAGATGATTACTACAGCTCTAACAGCCAGGATGATATTTTTCAAATGTATAACGTATCAAATGATTTTATTGATTACGTACTAAATAAACCGGTAAAAAATGAACCTAGTACTCAGTGGTACTACTCCAGTGGCGAGTCAATACTGCTTTCCGGTATCATTGAAAGCGCGACGAATATGACAGCCTACCAGTTTGGCTTTGAGAACCTGTTCCGGCCGATTGGTATTCCTGATATTCGCTGGGACAGCGATCCGTCTGGTCATACGATTACGGCTTGGGGCATAAATGCAACCGTACGAGAATTTGCTAAGTTCGGTTATTTATATTTAAACAAAGGAAAATGGCAGGATCAACAAATAGTATCAGAAGCCTGGATTCAGGAATCAACTCAGGCTATTTCTGACAGTCTGAATCACTATGGCTATCAATGGTGGCTGCCAGCAGCATATAAGGATTATGAAGTATGGAACATTCTTGAAGGTACCTTTCTGGCCATGGGGATATATATCCAGCGGCTTTATGTGGTTCCGGAAAAAGACCTCGTTGTCGTCAGGGTAGGAAACGATGCCGGCTCGACAGATGGTGAATGGAGTACGCTTGAATTTTTAGCATTAGTCTTAAATTCGATTATCACAGAATAAGAGCAGGTAAAGAAGCCTGTTTCAACCCGACAAAATCCTTGAGGTAAGAGTAATCAATTTTCAGTTGAAATTGAAAATTTAATTGCGTTAAAGATTGAAACATTGAAGATATGATTGAGTAAAAACAAAGCATAATATATTTAGAATTTTGATACATTTAATTACTCACAGGAGAAACATATGAGCTTACAAGAAATCTTGCAAAAGATAGTTGCTAAAGGGGAACCGGTTTTATTGACCGATAAAGAACAAGATTGGGAAGCCAGCGATCTATTGGGTAATCTTTCTGAACGTGCGTTAAAAACACAGGCCCACCTTCAGCAGGGATTATATATTGCAGAAATCAATAATGGTGGCTATCTCGGCCGTGTCATGTATAAAGTCAAACAGAGAGCATAGAACTCGGCAGTATCAGAGTAAGCAATTGACAGTAGGCTGAAATAATATTGCTAACTATCTACTGAAAACTGCGAACTCTAATCGAGAGGAATCATGTTTATAAATTATTCTAAAATTGCCTTTCGAAATATTAAGAGACACAAAGGTTATGCTTTCATCAATATATTCGGGCTTGCTGTTGGCATGGCCGTCTTCACCATAATTATGCTCTGGGTCTATGATAAATTTAGCTACGACAAATATCATGAGAACCGGGACCGCATTTACCTCCTCGGTGTTGATTTTGAGGCGGGCAGCCACATGCGTTTTCCCATGAGTATGCCGCCTATTGCCCCGCTTCTGGTACAACAGTTTCCAGAGATTAAGAACATTGTGCGACTGGCTCGGCCCCACCCTGTTTCCGTTAAGCATAAAGACCAATTATTTCAGGAAGACCTCGTATGCTTTGCCGACAATTCCCTGTTCGACATATTTACCTTTCCATTCATCAGTGGCAATCCAGAAACGGCGTTGACTGCGCCATACTCAGTAGTACTCACCGAAACAACAGCCCAAAAGTATTTCGGAGATGAAGATGCCATTGGCAAAATGCTAAAAATTGACGGTGATACAGACTATGCAATCACTGGTGTAATCAAAGACGTTCCACGAAATTCCCATTTTCGTTTTAATATGGTTCGTTC
>CAZIKB010000182.1:0-9620 GCA_964539665.1 uncultured Cytophagia bacterium | reverse complement strand
TATTACAAAATACTAAATTAAAAGATTGTATAATGCAATATTTTGACACTACGTCTTAAAATTAAAGGAGGTAAAAATGAAAACAAAATCATATTGGAATATCCTTTTGGCTTGTTTGTTGTCAGTTCTCATTATACCTTTCTCCTGGCAGTGTAGTGACCAGAATTCAATGGATGTAAGTGAGAAAGACAGATCTGAACTTAATATTGTACAATCCACACCGCCTGTTTCCCAGGACAAAGGCATAGTTTTCCAGCCTTACGATAATGCGCCGTTTCCAATAGGCGGTTTCAAAGCAATTCAACAAAACCTGCATTATCCAGAAATTGCCAGAAAAGCCGGGATTGAGGGGCAGGTGATTGTCCAGGTTTTAATATCAGAAGAAGGAGATGTTCTTGACACAAGAATAATGAAATCGTTGGGTAAAAGTGGTTGTGATGAGGCTGCACTCAACGCTGTGAAAAGTGTAAAATGGCAGCCAGCATTAAATAAGGGCCAACCAGTAAAAGTATGGGTAGCCATTCCGGTTGTTTTCAAACTGAATGGCGGCAAGAAAACTAAACAGATTGAGGAACCTGCTCCTTACAAATTTCCATCCGACAGTGCGGCAACCTTTCAACCTTATGATGAGGCACCATACCCCGTTGGCGGCTTTGGAGCAATTCAACAAAACCTGCACTATCCTGAAATAGCAAGAAAGGCTGGGATTGAGGGGCGTGTGATTGTCCAGGTTTTGATATCTGAAAAAGGAGATGCCATCGATACCAGAATTTATAAATCTCTCGGTGACAATGGTTGCGACGAAGCTGCAGTCATTGCATTGAAAGGCGTAAAATGGCAACCAGCGGTACATAAAGACAAACCAGTAAAAGTCTGGGTTGCTGTGCCGGTGGTTTTTAAATTGAAATAAGAAATTAGTGATAAGTTATTCCCTTTTTTTATTATGTTGTCTTGATTTTTTGATTTTTCCGCATTAGTTTGCAGACATAGTTCTTTGAAATGAAACACAGTCAGGATTAAAAAACTCCATAATTACGACTAATTTTGTTTGGGATGGCGAAAAAGGTCATTTGGGAATGCCTGGATTAATCAGTTAGATTTTTCCATTGCTCGCTTGAGCTCTAAAGCGCGCTCTTGCCATTTTCGCCGATCCATAAAATCTCCATTTGACCACGATGATGATAGTACTTTATTTATTAATTCTCTGGCTGCCTTTTGTTGATCTGTTTTAATTAAAACTTCAACCAGGAAGATAAGATTCTCGGGATAATCCGGAGATATTGCCCGGGCTTTCTGTAAATAATGTAAAGCCTTGCGATTGCTACCGATACCGGCTGGAGGTCCGGGTGCACGCAGATAGAGTGCTCCCAATAATCGATGAGGGCCGGCATAGTCATAAGTCGGATCGATTGAAATGGCTTTCAGCGCATCATTTCGGATTTTCTGCATCGCATCTTTTGATTGAATTTTGTTTTGTTCAGCAAAAAGTCCCGTGGCAATGGCGTGATAATAATATCCTTCCACGCGATCCTTATTAACAATTACGGCTTTTTGAGCCAGGTTCATAGCTTCGCTGGCCATTTTGGAAATTTCCATTTTTCCTTTGCCGTTATAAGAAAGCCAGTTGGCAAATCTTGCTGCTTTGCACAGATATTCATAACGCATAGGATTCGCGTCGCTACTATTCTTTATTACTTCAGACATCAGCATGAATGCTTTTTGTACAGAATGAGACACCCGCGGTGAAATTGCATAAACAGAATCGGCTTGAGCTACGAGAATTACTAAATCAGAAACCTTCTTTTCGTTTTTTTCTGAATTACTGATGTGACTGCAGGAGCCTATATAACAAAAAAAAGTGAATAAACAAATAATAATTGATAAATAATGTGAAAACAGATTCTTGGATACCAAGTATTTAATACAATTAATTATGTGACGGGCAGCTTGTTCCATTACTATTTACTCATCTCCAATGCAAAGTATTTCTGAATGATCTGCTCCAGCAAGATAGTATCTACTTTTGAAAAACCAGATGATTGCATCAAATCGAGAAGTTCGGTTCCCGTTTGGTTGTTTTGCATATCGTGCAACGCTTTAAATAAGTTGGTTTTATCGTCTTCCTGCCATTCATTTCCAATAATCACAAACAGATAACCTGGCAGTTCCTGCGATGACCAGATGATCTGTATTTCGTTCCACACTAAATCATCTTCCTCGAAAAAGTTCTTTAGTTCTTCATCCAGTAAAAGGGCGGAAGCAGGTAGCTCCTGAATTGAAGTAGATTCTTGATTTGCTCCTTCAATGAGCAGAAACATATCATCCGCGAGGTTGTCTGAAGGCTCCAATTGAAAATCAATCCCTGGTTGAAATGCCTTAGGGAAGACTACATTTTTAAGGTACTTCCAATCAATTGAGAAAGCAGTGCGGACAATTTTGCCTTTTAATGCAGAAATGGCCATCGGGCCGGCTTTTGATGAAACCAGGTAGTATTTCTCAGTTGTTTTGCCAAAGCGCGGTGCTTGCGCTATAGGCGTGGCTTTCCAGTTAGCGTTATAGAGATGTTCAAGGTAAAATCCTGTCGGCACAAAAGCAAACAGGGGCCGACGCTGTTGCAAAACAACCGCTGCTGAATCAAGCCGGTTTGCTATCCAGCCCCGTAAGGCTTTGCTATGAAGGAACGGCACCTGTGACCTGAGATAGCCCGTAATTGTCATTAAGTAGTCTGAGGCTAATGCTGAGGTTGCACTTTCATCACCCGGCTTAACTACTAAAAAGTTTGTAGTCGGTTTACTTTGGCCTTGTGCAGAAGTCTGAATTGACAAGAAAAAAATTGTTAATAATAAATGCGTAAATAACCAATAATTTTTATTTTTTATCATTATTTTTGATACCTTCTTTCATGAAAACACTCAAAGCAGCCGGCAGAAGTGTCAATGAAGCTAACAAACAAATAGAAATACCAATGAATAAAATTAATCCAAGAGAACCGACACCTAAATGGTCGCTTGTGGCTAATATCCCAAATCCAATCATGGTGGTCATCGAGCTAAAAAGAACGGCTTTTGCGGCTCCATTGAATACTCTGGGAGAGTTCTTTTGCCAGGCGTTAACAAGATGAATTCCACTATCCACACCAATACCAATTAAAATTGGCAAAGCAAAAAAGTTAGCAAAATTCCACATTAAAGGGAGGGGACTCCAGTTCATAATTCCTAAAAGTAGTCCAACACTGGTAACAAGAGGTAAAATTGTAAAAAGCGTCGAGCGAAGTGATTTAGTCCACACAAGTAACAATATGAGTATGGCTAACATGGAATAAGTTGCAGAATGAAGAAAGCTGCTAACAAGCGACCGGCCATTTTCGTGCAATGCCACAATTTCTCCAAAAATATTTTTATCAATCTGTCGGGCTTGTTCGACAAATTCTTTTAAATTATGACGATTCCAGGTGTTTTTCGCGGGATAAATTAAAAGAGCAAGTGAGCTGTCCTTCCCTAAAAATCGATCTTTCAAAGGCTTTGGGATTCGCTCAAGTGTCAGGGGCGGCGGAGATAAATACTTTTGCAACTCCTGGATAATTTCTAAGGAAACCTGGCGCATATTATTTTGAACGCGTTCTATTCTTTTTTTGGAGATTTCAGATGGAATGCTACCCAGTTTGCGATACAATGCATCAACCGTATTGTCAAGATCAGCCAGTTCAGATTTGGCTTCAGCATTTGAATTCCGATATTTACGAATGGTTTGTCTGATATTCCAAATCTGGCGTTTAATTTTGAACAGGGAAGTATTTGCCGGTTTTGAAAATCGAATTTTTGATAAAGGATTGCAGACAGATGCCAGCATTTCTCTTTTCCTGGATTCATTTGAAGGAAATAAACTTTCGGTTCTTCTCACGAATTCGGGTGAGGCTTCGAATAATTCTCTACCTTTATCTAAAGATTTACGATCTTTGAAAATACTGATTGCAAAATTTGTTCTATCATCCGTTGAAAGCAGAAGGCGCTGCCAATGGTTTGCCTTACTGTCTAATGCTTGTAAATTTAACAAGTTAGTGTCAAAATTATACTCACCGAAAATATATCCAAAGCAGAGCAGCAACATGGAGATTGCAATAAACATTTTTATTTTCCAAGACTTTGCATGCGTAAATGGCACATTTAGCGGCGCTATTTCGGCGAGTGAACGAAGACGAAAAGGTTTTTGCAGTTGTGGATAGCGGGTGTCTAAGAGAAACAGCATCGAAGGATAGATGACAAACATACAAATTAAGCAAATGAGCAATCCTGAGCCCGCAATAATTCCTAATTCTGATAGTCCTGCAAATTCAGTGAAATAAGCAGACAGAAAAGCAGTACTGGTGGTTAAACCTCCCATCCATAAAGCGCTACCCACTGTATCATAGGTAGCTTCAATAGCCGCTGCTGGTGCATAGCCTGCGGATAAAGCCCGGTCATAATGCGTAACAAAATGAATAGCAAAATCGATTCCGAGTGCGACCAGAATTACTGTGAAAACCATAGCGAGCAGATTGAGGTGGCCGATGACCAGCCACACAAATCCAAATGTAATGCCAATTGCGATGCAGAGACAGATTGCGGCCAGTGCTGGTCTTAGAGCATTGCCAAATCCAAATGTGAACAAGAGGGTTACGCAAAAAAGGGCAATTATAGTACTGCGGGTAAAATCACGTTGCGTGGTTTTCATCTCCTCGTATTCCAGTGCGGGTAAACCAGCTAATCCGCTTTCAATTTGTATAGAATCTGGTTTTACAGTAAAAGCGGTATGCATTGCTTTTTCAGCATATTCCACAGCCTGAGCATACTGGTTTTGTTGATTTGGATTTGCCGTGACTGTAGTAAAAGCTGTCAGTAGTCTGCCATCATTGGTGAAGAAAAAGCCATCCGCGTCGAAACTTCCTTTGTTCAGTAATGATTGCAAATTACTTTTTATAATTTGAATATCAACAGCATTAGATTTGTCATTAGACATCTCTTCACGAAGCCACTTAAACAGTTCCTTTAAGCCATCCAGGAAAAACGCGATTTCAGTTTTATCCTCAGGAATTGATTCACGTTTCATGTAATCAGAAAGGATTTCAAAAAACTTGTCTAATGTGGGAGCATTTGACCATTCCTGTACTTCTGGCAGATTGTCATTGATAGTTTGGACAATTTCTTGAAGTGTCTCTTGAGATAAATAGAGAAGCGGTAGTGTACCTGATTCTGACCAATCGACTCGTTCTATAACCTTCGGGAAAAGATCGGGGCGTTCGCGCAATTGATGTGCCCAATTGCCGGCAACTCTTTTCATCCATTCTCGCTGATGATTGCCCGGAAGCGCGGGTATGGATTGTTCCCGGTCTGTAACGCCGGCGCTTATAACCAGAACCAGATATTTATCATCGCCAAATTCATCGAGATACTGTTGGTAATAGCGATTGGCCTCCAAATTCTGATTAACCAGTCGGCTGCGGTCAGTGCTAATTTTTAAATGAAAGAAATAAATGTAACCGCCGATACCCGCAAACAAAACTGCTAATAAAATAGCTTGTAAAGGAAATCTAACGGGAATTCTGCGAATCAGTCTAACTGATTTTCGAAATATATGTGGGTTTACAACTGATTTCTTTTGAAGATTCAATGCAGAATTAATATTTTCGCCATCTTCACAATGCTGATCAATTTTCATTTACTACAATAATTGTGTTAAACGCATCCAGGCCAGGCGGCCGATTTCCGGTACACCAGCAAATTCCTTATGTTTATTATTCATGAGATTCTGAACAGTCAGGGTCAATCGGGTATTGTGGGAAAACGGTAAAATAAAGCTTGTATTTAGATCGAGGACAGTATACCGTTCGACTCTCTCTTTAAAGACACCTGAATTCGCCTGAAAGCCATCTATGAATCTTATACGAAGATTTCCATTAAACCATCCACCTGTATTAATATAATTTATTATCGCGCCTATTTTATGTTTTGGCGCATTCAGGGATATGGAATCACCATCGCTGCTTATAAATAAATCTTTGTTTACATAGGAATAATTCCCTGTTAAATTCCAATTTCTATTTAAAAAGTATGTCAGGCTTAAATCCATGCCGGAAACAGAAATATCACCTAAATTGCGATAAGTCAGGAATACGTCTTTGCCATTCATAATTTCAACTGGAGAAATCACCCCAAGTGGTAACATTGCAAGAGAATCATTCTGGGCGACATATCTCGCTAATGCGGGCGCCTGAGCTCTTACAATTTGATCGAATAGATTATTTCTTCTATATGTGAGCTCTATAATATCTTTTAATATGACGGATTCCAGGGAATCGGGATCAATAAACACATTTGGAGTCACAACAGATAATGGTGCAATAAAATCGTTGATTTTTGAATGATAGATGTCTATGCTTGCGAGCAGTTTTTTATTTAGCAAGCCCTTAAAGCCCATTTCAAAAGTTGTATTTGTGGATTCAGAAACTGGTTCAATATCTCGTACGAATGATGAATTAACTGGAATAAAATTACCTTCGGGGGATTCTGTATCTATCACTTTTAAGACGCCAGGAACAGGCTTACTTAATATTCGCGGCAAATAACTTTCAAGAAGTGATTTTTGCAATCCATCATCGGTTCCAGATATTATCAACGCTCGCAACGCAGGCCATACAGAATTAACGTCAGGAGCAAGATAATCATCATACCCAACAAAAGAAGCCATCATCTGTGGGCGGCCATTATTACCATAGTTAAAGTGAAAACCATTTGGCCAGGTCCCGAGAGAGCGAATATTCATGAAAGTGTCGCCAAAAAATGGGACATGCCTGGATTCAGACGGCTGTGTACCACCAAGTATGTCAGAAAAAAGCATATCAGATGTCGGGGTTGTAAAAGCTCTATTGTATGTAAACCTGAAATTATGAACGGGAGTTGGTTTATAAACAATCGCAGCCCGGGGTGAAATATTTATACCCTTTAGCCGGTCGTGGTCGTCTATACGTGCGGCAGAAACAAGTTTTAATTTGGAAGATAGGGCTGTTTCAGATTGTAAGAAAGCGCCAATTTCTTTCACGTTATCGTGATTTTCATTGAGTCCATTAACCGTTCCTTCTGTATCAGGCCGTGTCAGTAATACATCGAGGCCATAAATAAAATTTTGAAACTTATTCAGGGAAAAATTATGTTGGGCTTGTATGGCAGACAAACTTGAATTATTTATGACAGTCTGTCCTGTGCGTAGAAAATATGTATCGCCGGTTTTAATTTTATTCAGGAATGCTTGAATAAATAAATTTTTATAACTCAGCCTTCCCTGTAAGTAATAAAAGGCGGCATCCAATGCTTGTGCTGCACCTTGATTTGTAATTTCTATATTATCGCCCTGGCTAAATCCACTATTAATTATGAAAGAGAAATCTTTTGAAAAGCGAAAATCCAGCCGACTGTCGAAAGTAGTGCTTTCAATATCAAATTTTCGATCGGCAATTCGTGAGGACTCAGGATTTTTTTCAAATTTTAGAAATCTGTCCTCTACGGGATCATTGGATTCAAAATCCCTTCCCTTGTAGTGCTGAACTGAAAATTTATAGCCAATTTTATCACTAAAAACTCCCGCATGTCTGATTGTCCCGATTAATACATTTCTTTCACCACCGCCAACGCTTACTTTTGTTCCTTTGGAATCGAACGGTGATTTTGTGATAACATGCATGACGCCATTGGCGCTGTTCGGCCCATACAAGGCTGATGCAGGCCCGGAAACAACTTCAATACGTTCAATGTCATCATTGCTGGTTGGAATTAATTGAAATGCATTGAGCCTGATAGCTGGAATGCGCGTTATACGGTAATCAATTAAAGATAAAAGTGAACCTGATAAAAGGTCATTGAAGCCCCTGATAACGACTCTCGATTGATTGAGTCCGGCGGTAATAATGTCTACCGCTGGTAAGGCTTTCAAATGTTCCGTGGCTGTTAAAGCAGTTCTGGATTCGATGGTAGAGCTTTCCAAAACAGTTATGGAGGCAGGCGCATCTAACAACTTTTCCGGACGGCGTGATGCGGTTACTATAACAGGATTTACTTGAATACCAGTTGGTTTAAGAGATATTTGAATAGATTTCGTTTCTCCATCAGCTAAAGTCAGATCCGGGGTGATGCTTTTTTCATATCCTATGAAGGTGACAATGACCGTGTAAATCCCAGAGGGTAAATTATGAATTTCAAACTCTCCGTTTGAGAACGCCGCCGTCCCTGTTTGGACTTGAGCGGAGGTCACAACGACATTCGCTCCGGGCAGGATCTGGCCGGATTCTGCATCGGTTATTGTGCCTTTTAGAGTTGTAGATTGCGCTCTTGCAATAGAATTGAAAGAACAGGATATAATTGTAAGCTCGATAAGTAAAATCAGAAATTGGAATCTACGCACAGACATATCAGATACTCCCTCAATTGCATAATTAATGAACTACCGGAAAAGTTAATAAAATTTCATAACTTTGTCAACCCTTATGATTGAAAAGAGTAAAATTGATAATTAGTGTTTTTTTGTTAATGATAAATTACCTAACCCTTTATTTTTCATTAGATTCTCAATTTCATCAATTTCTTTAGGCACAGTTTTGCTCAAATTTTCATACCCTGTCTTGGTTACAACGATGTCATCTTCTATTCTTATTCCAATATGCATGTATTTCTCAACTTTTGGACGAATTCTTTTGATTTCCTCTTCAGAATACCCTGATTCCTGCATTTTTCGATTATTTACATTGTAGTGTAAAATAGTAGAATTTGGTCCCGAACCAACAATACAGGCATAGCCATTGCGAGGGGAACCACTTTTTCTGTAGATATATTCAAATACGGCTTGAATTTCATGCTCATACATCCCGGGTTCGATTGACTTTATTGCTTCGATGTGTGCCTTAGCTGAAATATCAATTGCTTTTCTCAATCCCATCTCCCAATCGCCTTCATTCTTTATCAGGCGCATTTGATTCAGAATGGGCGCTGGATCAATGACAGGCCAATTCCCACTGCTGCGTCGTTCAATTAATGGATTCCCAAATATTTTGTCAATCTCAGGATTTATTCCAAATGTGTAGTAAATTGGCCGGTCAAACTTTATGAAATTTCTCACGGTATTCTGAAAATCATCGAAAAATAACGCAGTATCTGCTTTAAATGTAGCCATCGCGCTTTCAACTCCTGTGCGTGGGCCATCATAAGTCTCCCGCCGGCGATTGCGTTTGCGGGCATACATCACATACTTGTATTCAGGGTGGGAGGGATTCAATAGCAAAATGGATTCCGGCTCTTCAAATCCACTTAGATAATAAAAATTACTTTCATGCCGGTACTGGTAATCATTATCCAGATTTCTCAGATGCACAGGTCTGCAAGGGAAAACGGCAACACTGTTTGGAGCGATTTTTTCCATGAAAACAGCACGCCGGGTTGCAAAAACATCCATATCCAATTGCAAAGGTTGAGCGAACAGGTTCCCGGATAGTATAAAACCGAAGATTAGAATATTTTTCATAGAATTACCCTTTCACATAATTGCGTAGTGTCAAAATATTGCATTATACAATCTTTTAATTTAGTATTTTGTAATAG
>CAZIKB010000181.1:0-9934 GCA_964539665.1 uncultured Cytophagia bacterium | reverse complement strand
TTAATAAATAATAATGTAAAAATCAATAGAAAACTATACTTGGTTAACAATGCCATATATTTGATTGATTAGTGTAGAAAATGAAATTCCAATTAACAATACAAACTTCACGATAACTAACAGTTTACTTAATAAGTGTATTTTCTATTGCGTTCTATGTTGATTTTTTGTATTATTTGTCGTCCATCCAAATAGATATTATCAATAATAAGAATTAAACAAAATGTTAGTTCAACCAAATTGAAAGGAAAATGAGGTTTATTTGAGATTCTCGTTCCAGTGGCCTATATAACAGGCGGTATGCTGAAAACAGGAGTTCATGGAGAGATAAGACCAGGCAACAAATCACAAATATTAAATAACAAATAAATCTCAATTTTCAATTATCAGGGACAGAAACAATATTCAAAGCGATTTTTGTTGCTGGTTGTCAGACGCTGGTGAATAGCATCTAACATTCAGCAACCAGAATGTAGCATCGGGTATCACTTGCTTTTTTCGAGATATTGTGAACCTTTCTTCACACAAAAAAGCAGAAATTAATTGAGAATATTAGAGGAACCAGCATCATGTATCTATTTTTTGACACTGAAACTACAGGCTTACCAATAAAACGGAATGCTCCCCTGTCAGATTTAAACAACTGGCCGCGATTGGTGCAGATTGCCTGGTTACACATTGATAGTTCAGGCGAACCAATTTCAAATCATGAATACATTATTAAGCCGCAGGGATTTACTATTCCCGATGATGCAGCAAAAGTGCACGGAATTTCAACAGAAAAGGCCAATAAAGAAGGTGTGACTTTAAGAGAAGTTCTGAATGAATTCTCTATCGCGGTAAGTCAATCAAAATTCATAGTCGCTCATAACATAGAATTTGATGAAAAAATTGTTGGCGCCGAATTCCTTCGTGAAAGTATTTTAAACAGTTTTTTCCAAACAACTCGTATTTGTACCATGAAATCATCTGTGGATTATTGCCAGATTCCGGGTCCTTACGGCTATAAATGGCCTTCATTATCAGAACTCCATTATGCCTTGTTTCGAAGTAATTTCAAGGAGGCCCATAATGCGGCAGTTGATGTTACGGTCTGCGCGAAGTGTTTTTTCGAGTTGAAGAAAAATGGGAATATTTAATATTTAAGAGAAGATTTGAATTTGTCGCAATACAATCATTAATAGGAGCATGTTTGATGAAACCTGTCAAATTAGGAGTAATTGGATGCGGACTCGCTGCCAGGGAAATACACTGGCCGGCATTGAAAAATTTAAAAGATAAATTCGAGATTATGGTTGTATGCAATCACACCGAACCCAAAGCCAAAGAATTTGCTGAACTTGTGGGAAATGTTCCTTATGTTTTGGATTACAATGAGCTTTTAAATAGAGCTGATGTGGAAGCCGTAACTATAATACTGCCAATTCATTTGAATTATCAAGTTACGAAAGATGCTTTACAGGCAGGGAAACATGTCATTGTAGAAAAACCACTGGCCGCTAACCTGAAAGATGCAAAATTGATGCTGGAATTTGAAAAGCACTTTCCCCTGGTGATGATGGTCGCTGAAAATTTTCGCTATCATGAAGTCTTTCGCCGTTTGAAAGCTTATATGGATGAAGGTCAAATCGGAGAGCCACACACTATATTTTGGGATATTTTTTACTTTATCGATTCACTCAAGAATAGGTACGCTCAAACCAAATGGCGAATCCACCATAAATATCCCGGAGGCTTCATCACAGATGCAGGAATACATAACATCGCAGCCCTGCGTGATATGTTTGGTGACATTGTTTCAGGTACAGCTTTTACCAGATCTGTCAATCCGGGCCTTGGTGAAATCGATTCAATGAGCTTTCAATTCCTGACTGCAAATAATGTCCACGGCGTGTTAAACTTTTTTGTGAGCGCCAACAGTTTTGAAGTGTATCGTCTTCTCATATTAGGTAATAAGGGAAGTATTCTGGTTGAAAACAATGAAAGCATTGTGATTAAAAGAAATAATAAAATTGAATTTGAAGAGAGGATAATCACCGATAGGGGATATCAGACGGAATTTGAAGCTTTTTTTCGGGCGATTCGGAATGGTGAGAAAGTGATTAGCTCATTTTCTGAAGCTTATCGTGATCTGGAGGTCATGGTCAGAGCAGTGGAATCCGCTAACAGGTGGGATGCTTTCAGATTTGATAAATAAACCTTACCACGGAATAACACGGAAAATCACTGAACTAATAGAGAACAGAGGTATATATTTATATCAGATAAGTTCTGTGAATTTTTTGTGTAACTCCGTGGTATGTTTTCAAGAAAGATGAAGAAGAAAATAATTATTGGTATACACGGTTTGGGCAATAAACCTCCCCGGAGGCTCCTAAAGGTCTGGTGGAAGAAATCTATTTGCGATGGTCTCTTAAGTATTGGTTATCCACAAAATTTATTTAATTTTGAGATTGCTTACTGGAGTGACATGTACTATCCCCGACCATTGAAAATAAGAGTAAAAGATAAAGAAAGTCCGTTTTATATTGAATTTCCTTATGTTGCATCTACTCAGAACAATAAGAAAAACGCTCCAAGTGAATTTAAGAAAAAAAGTTTGGCGGTCATTGAGAAGATTTTAGATAAGATTTTTTTCACAGAAAACAGCATTGTTAATATTGATTCTATTGGTGATTTCATCATCCGTAAATTATTTCAGGAATTGGATATTTACTATCATCAAGATTCCCTGGTCGACCGCAAATCCGGAATTGGCGTCAGAGACGCGATTCGTCGGCAGGTTGCAAAAATTCTCAGAAAACATAAAAAGAAGGATATTTTGCTCATAGCTCATTCAATGGGTTCCATCATAGCTTATGACGTTTTAACCCAGGTTGTGCCGGCGGTACAAATACATACCTTCATCACAATGGGTTCGCCCTTGGGTTTGCCAGTGATAATGAAAAAAATACTTTCCGAGCAAAACAGAAATATTAAAGAAGAAAAAAAAGTCCCCTCGCCAGAAAATATCCATCACGCCTGGGTAAATATTTCTGATTTAGACGACAAGATTGCCCTGAATTACGATTTGCACGATGACTATAAAGAGAATTCACATAATGTCGGACCCGTTGATTATATTGTTAATAATGATTATGAGTATCTGGAAGAAAAAAATCCGCATAAATCTTATGGATATCTGAGAACACCTGAAGTTGCAGAAGTTATCCATAAGTTTTTAAGTGAAAAGAAACCCACACTTTTCGACATCATAAAAAAATGGATTGTGCCATGGATACGCTCAGGATATTACAAGCCGGTAGTTAAGGACTAAGCGCAATACTACACCCTTAATATTTTGGTAATTTGGAGGTCGGGAAATGAAAATATTTGATTTAACAGATGAACACAAACAGTTATACTTTTTGTGCCTCGAAGATTGGTCTGAGGAAATTAAAGAGGGCGGAAACCATAAAGAGGTTTGGTGCCAACAAATGCAGGACAAGGGCCTCAGGGTAAAACTGGCAGTCAATGACGATGGGGAAGTTGGTGGAATGATTCAGTATGTGCCCATTGAGCACTCATTTGCAAACGGGAAGGATTTATATTTCATAACCTGCATTTGGGTTCACGGACATAAACAGGGCAGAGGCAACTTCCAGAAGAAAGGCATGGGGAAAGCCTTGATTCAGGCTGCTGAGCTTGATGCGAAAACTCTGGGAGCAAAGGGTATGGCGGCATGGGGCGTGTCCCTGCCATTTTGGATGAAGGCGTCGTGGTTTAAAAAGCAGGGATATAAAAGGGTAGACAAACAAGACATGGCGGCTCTTTTGTGGAAGCCTTTCACTGAGGACGCTATCCCACCCAAATGGATTAAACGTAATAAAAAACCAGAAATGATTCCCGGACAGGTTACGGTAACAGCATTCAAAAATGGTTGGTGCCCGGCACAGAATATGGTTTTTGAAAGGGCGAAACGAGCCGTCTCAGAAGCTGGAGATAATGTGGTGTTCCAGGAAATTGATACTTTTGAGAAGAAGAATTTCCAGGATTGGGGAATCGTCGATGCCTTGTTTGTAGACGACAAGCAGGTGAGAACTGGGCCACCGCCTTCTTATGAAAAAATTAAGAAAAAGATTGCCAAAAGAGTTCGAAAGTTATGAGAATAGCAAATGACTAAAAATTCTGGTTGTTTGGCAACAATTGGATTAAAGGATCTAAATTAATCGATGCTTGATTCACAATTATTATTCACTAACTTTTAAACCAGGAGGAAACATTATGAGAAAAGTCAAAGTCGCATGGGTGTTCGTATTAACTCTGGCATTTGTTATGCCTGTTTTTTCACAAAACAAAGTAAAGGATTTAAAGTCTCAATATATGCAAAACTACAGCTGGATGAGACTGGCCGAAATTGTGCCTGAAGTAACCGATTGTGTTATCCTGCCCATAGGAACGGTTGAGTCCCATGGCGCCGTGGCAATAGGTTCTGATAATTTTATTCCCAACCATATTGCGGAACTGATATTTGATAGATGCAACGCATTGATCGCACCACCTATTAATCATGGATTTACCGGAGCGAGTATTTCTCAATTTCCAGGTTCGATTACTGTCAGAGCAGAAATATTTGAAGAGTACATTTATGATGTAATGAAGCACCTTGTCAGAACTGGATTCAGAAATATCCTGATAGTCAATGGTCATGGTGGCAATACCGAGCCTACAAAAAAAGCAATGACCCGCCTGCATGTGGAAACCAGCGCACATTTTATGGTAGTTGACTGGTGGAAAATGGCATTTAATATTGTCAACGAAGTGTATGGAGTAAAAGCCCAGCAGTCCGGTCACGGCGACATGGAAGAAGCGGCTCTTGTGATGGCATACAATCCCGAGTTAGTGGACAAAGAAATATACGAAAAACTCGGTAAAGACAATGTCGGAAGTGCCGGAGTTGATGAAGGTTTTGTAATGATGCCTGGATGGGCCACTTCCAGATATCCAGAAAAAGGATTAGGATATTTAGATTTCGATGTTAATAAGGCGAAAGAATATACCAGAAAAAAGGCTGATCATATAGCTGATACATTTATCGAGGCTGTAAAAAGATGGGAGATGATGGAGGAGTGGAAGAAATAGACTGTAATTGTTAAAAGACGCAAAACAATAACGATTAGAAAATATTGAGAATTCCTACCTGTTATCAACAGACGATATGCTTGCAACAGGTATAAATAAAGAAACTGGTTTTTGGAGATGCAATGTGAGCTGCTCGCAGTGTTGATGATGATACGGACACGATTGGTGGTGATTGCAGGGATAACTTTAGGAGTGGCGGCAATCCTGTTACTCGGTTTGCCGCCCATTCCACAGAGCCAGGCTTACCACAACTTTGCCGATAAACGCACGTTGTTTGGAATTCCAAACTTCCTCGACGTCATTTCTAATCTTGCATTTTTATGTGTTGGTTTGCAGGGTATATTTTACCTGAGACGACATCGGGCGTCCGGTGTCAGCGAAGTTTTTATTGAGAAAATTGAGCAATGGCCATACGTGGTATTTTTTTGGGGAATCGTGCTTACATCCTTTGGATCGGCTTACTATCACCTGGCGCCTGATAATGTGCGGCTTGTTTGGGACCGGCTGCCGATGACGCTCATCTTCATGTCTATGTTGGCGGCCATCATTGCCGAGCGTATTAATGTCAGGGCCGGCCTGCTTTCCTTCTTGCCTCTGCTCGCATTCGGCATTAGTAGTGTGATTTATTGGTACTTGAGCGAACTCAGAGGAGAGGGCGATCTCCGTTTCTATATCATAGTGCAGTTTTATTCAATGTTGGCTATTCTTCTCATTGTGAAACTGTTCCCCGCCAAATACACTCGCAGTACTGATCTTTTAGGTGTGTTTGCGTTTTATGCCTTAGCCAAAGTGTTCGAATTGCTCGATCTCGAGATATTTGTTTTTAGCAGGATTGTGAGTGGTCACACTCTGAAGCATTTTGCCGCTGCTTTTGCTGTATACTGGCTTTTGCGGATGCTGAGATATAGAAAAGTTTTAGTTGTGGATTCATTCATCGGATGACTCCAAGCCATCCGATGAATGAAGACTACCGCTGAAATGCGTAATAATTACATATTGCAGAAATTTATTATACTTAGCAATAGAATATGAAAATTTGTTTATAATTCATTTTTTTTTAAAAAATAGTAGCATTTTGTATTTAGAAATATTATATTTTAGCAGAATTAAAAGAATATGCCAGCTATTGCATGTATCCGCAGATAAAGGACAAATCTAATATTCCCCATCAGACCTACATACGAAAGCCCCTTTTATCCGCAAAGTGTTATCTGACATATTTTTTGAAATGTTATAAAAGTAACACAAAGGGAATTGCAATGGCTGAGGTCAATGATAGTGATACTGTTAAAGTGCACTATACCGGTAAATTGTCAGATGGCACATTTTTTGACACTTCAAAAGACCGTGAACCCCTACAATTTAAAATAGGTGGGGGCCTGTTATCGCCGTGCTTTGAACAAGCCGTTATTGGAATGAAACCGGGCGAATCAAAAACTATAAATATGGTGGCAGATGAAACGCATGGCTCTTATAGTAAGGATATGGTAATGGCTGTAGAACGCAGCCAGATTCCTGAACATTTAAATTTTGAACAAGGACAACGTTTACAGAGCATTCAAGAGAACGGTCAAACAATCAGATTTACTGTGACCGAAGTTTCAGATTCGAAGGTGACCTTAGATGCAAACCATCCTTTAGCTGGAGAAGATTTAAATTTTGATATTCTGCTTGTAGAGATTCTTTAATCAAATTACTGACATGCAATATTTTAATACTTTCACCGATTTAGGCTAGCTCCAGAATTTATTATTGGCAAATTTTGGCAAACAGAGCAAGTGGGAGAAGGGATTTTTTACTTCATTCAAGATACCAGGCAATTCGCAAATCGTGGAACACAATTATTTTAAATTAAGAATAAATATTTAATTTCAAAGGAGGTAATAATGAATTTATATGTAGGTAATTTATCTCGTGACGTAACAAACGAGGATATGCAGCAAGCTTTTGAACCTTTTGGGCAGGTTACAACCGTTAATGTTATCAAGGACAGGTATAGTGGTGAATCAAGAGGATTCGGATTCGTGGAGATGCCAGATAAATCTGAAGCCCAGGCAGCCATTAGTGATTTAAACGGTCATGAGTTAAAAGGACAGGAAATCACTGTTAGTGAAGCTCGTCCTCGTTCTGATAAGCGACGAGGCGGTGGCGGTGGTGGCGGCGGTGGAAGATTCAATAGTGGTGGTGGCGGCAGAGGACAAGGTGGTGGCGGTGGTGGAAGACGCGGTAGTGGTGGTGGTGGTGGTGGTGGCCGTAGATTTTAATTAAATTTATTGTAATTTAAATGAATCATAATTTAACATCGTAGACTATTTGTAATCCAGATTTAATATACTTAAATTCCTGATCGGGCACACGTGGAACACTGAATTTCTATCACCTCAGCATTCGTCAAATGTTCAATTGTGTGTCCTAAATCTAAGGACTAAAATAAAACGTAAATTGTTAAAGTCCAGGAGGAAGGGGTTGGTATCATTGCGAGAATCGAACAGTCTTCGCTATATTTTATATTCACTTAAAATCATCCATGAAGATTTGTACATTGATAGAACGATTGTCATGGCAATGTGCAATCAAGGTTTGTAGTTTTACAGTAATAACAACTTTAGTACCAATCGTGACGGAAATTTACCTCCGCGGTTTCCGTCACGTAACCTTTCTTTGTGAAGTCCACCTTGTTAATCTCCGTTTTCTTAAACATAGAATAAAAAACACTCATAATCAGATTTCCTTATTTCCTGGTCACCTTATTCCCCAAATTACTGCTTGCGCATTAGTAATAAATGCATTAATTATAAATGTAATACAGCCATCACTTCAAAAGCGTTATGTCTAGTGGAGGCGGCTGTCGATGCAAGCGTAAATAATACGTTAGAAGAAAACTAAAAAATATTGGGAGGAGTAATTATGACCATGAAAGCTGTTAATCCCGCAACTGGTGAGACGATTCAATCATATCCTGAAATGACGCCGGATGAAGTCAAGCCTGCCATAGAAAATACACATCAGGTATATCTAAACTGGCGTAAGACTACTTTTTATGAGCGTGCAAATTTGATAAAGAAGGCCGCGCAGGTACTTCGCGAAAATGTTGATGAATATGCCAGACTTATGGCCCTGGAAATGGGTAAACCGATTCAGGAAGGACGGGCAGAAGCTGAGAAGTGTGCCTGGGTGTGTGATTACTATGCTGAAAACGCTGAGAAGTTTTTGCAGGAAGAAATAATTGCATCAGATGCGTCAAGAAGTTTTGTTACTTTCAAGCCCATGGGTGTGGTACTTGCAGTTATGCCCTGGAACTTTCCTTTTTGGCAGGTATTTCGTTTCGCAGCGCCAGCCATCATGGCAGGGAATGCGGGTGTTTTAAAGCATGCTTCTAATGTGCCTGGTTGTGCACTGGCCATAGAGCAGGTGTTTCATCGAGCAGGCTTTCCCAAAAACGTGTTTAAAACATTACTCGTGGGCAGCAGTCAGGTCGATGCTATTATTGAAAACCCATTAATTAAAGCTGTCACACTCACCGGCAGCACGCCAGCCGGTAAAGCTGTTGCACGAAAGGCTGGTGAAATGCTCAAAAAGACTGTGTTGGAGTTAGGGGGCAGTGATCCTTACGTGATTTTAGAAGACGCCGATCTGAAATTATCGGTATCGAGCTGTGTCACCAGCCGGCTAATTAATGCTGGTCAGAGCTGCATTGCGGCCAAACGGTTCGTGGTCGTCGAATCACAAAGATACCACTTTGAACAGCTCTTCGTGGAACAGATGCGTGCCCACAAGCTGGGCAACCCGATGGATGAAGATACCACGATCGGCCCGCAAGCTCGTCATGATCTGCGCGACGAGCTCCATAATCAGGTTCAGGAGAGTATTGCCAGAGGTGCAAAATGCCTGCTTGGTTGTGAAGTTCCAAAAGGCACAGGTGCGTTCTATCCTCCATCTGTTCTGACGGACGTTAAAAAAGGTATGCCAGCGTACGACGAGGAATTGTTTGGGCCCGTAGCAGCCATCGTTCCAGTAAAAGACGAGGAAGAAGCTATTAAGGTGGCGAACGACACCGTTTTTGGATTGGGTGCGGCAGTTTTCACAAAAGATACAGCTAAAGGAGAGCGAATCGCAGCGAATGAGTTTGAAGCTGGTTGCTGTTTCGTGAATGCCTTTGTTAAATCCGATCCTCGCCTACCATTTGGTGGCGTGAAAGAAAGCGGCTATGGCCGGGAATTGGCGCATTATGGGATTAAAGAGTTCGTGAATATCAAAACGGTTTACATTAAGTGAAGATGAAGAATTACCTTTTACCATGGAACTGCACGGAAAACCAGGGAAATTTAATTAAGGTGATTCTGTTATATTCTGTAATACAAGGGTGCAAAATATTGTTTTTTTAGCAAAGAAGTAGATAGATTAAATAATAAAGGGACACAGAGAACACTGAAAATTTTCACAAAAAGTTTGATAGAATTTTTTCTTGACAAACTTGTAATAATTATGTAAATTTAGTGAAATTTTAGTTTTATAATATTTCACTCCACACAACATACATATATTCATGTAGAGTTTCTATCAAGAAGAATATGTTATTGAAGTTTACTTAAGTTACTATCTTTCAATGTGAGGAATATAATTTGGAATTACAATTAAAAGGGAACAAAATACTATTTTGAAAATAAGTGATCTTAAATATTAGCTTTGGGAAAAAAGTAATATTTAAAAATTAGGAAACAATTTATATTTTTCGTTGTAAATTACGAAATTACTATGTATAACCCGTTGTGCAAAATTGATTAGAATAAAAAAATAATGCGCATTAACCTAT
>CAZIKB010000180.1:0-9961 GCA_964539665.1 uncultured Cytophagia bacterium | reverse complement strand
AAACCAATTAATGAAATCAAATATGCCTTCTCTTAATTATGCACAACGGGTTAATGAAGATATTTGGTAGAATTGATGCTATCGAAATGACTCAACTAGCTGACAAAACTCTCTATGCGGAGGTTAATTCTATGCTCCAAATAAAAGATGAAAATTTATTATTGACTTTCTTGGAAATTATTCTTAAATATTGTTCGTATATATACTTGAGGACGTGTTAATTGAGAAGGTTAACATTTTATGAACACAAAGAAAAAGAGTCTTCGTAGGTTTATTGGTGGAGTTAGTGTAATAATTTTTATGTATGTAGCTTTCGGTGGGGAATATAACCTGTATAATCTATGGGAAATATATCATAAAAAGCATACGCTTCTTGAAGACATTAAGCAAAGCGAGGTGGAGCTGGAGCAGTTAAGGTTAGAGATAAAGTGGCTTAACAATGACTCAACCTATATTGAAAAAATTGCCCGTGAAAGGTATAAAATGGGTAAAAAAGGCGAAAAGATTTATTTAATTACAAGCGAGGATAAAAGTGAGTGACAAAAAACCTTTAACACCCAAAGGTGGTATTGGTAAAAAAGTTAGGGCCTATTTTTTTACCGGGTTATTAGTATTGGTACCACTGGTACTGACGGGTTACATAATTTGGAATTTGTTTTTAGCGATAGATGGAATTTTACGCGGATTTGCTTATAATTTTATTTTAGAACGATTTGGCGTTGAAATTGCCAAACAGCAAGTTCCAGGTATTGGATTTATAACCCTGATACTCATAATTATTCTCACTGGAATTATTGCGCGAAATTATTTTGGAAGAAAAATTGTCAATTTTGGAGAAAAAATTGTACAAAGAATTCCACTGATTAATCGAGTATACGGAGCAATTAAACAAATAAGTCACGCCTTTTTTTCTACAAAAAGGGAAGTATTCAAAAAGCCAATTCTGTTTGAATATCCACGGAAGGGCATTTATTCTATTGGATTTTATACGCAGGATACACGAGGTGTTGTTCAGGATGCCTTAGACGTTGATGTGGTTAGCATATTTTTACCAACAACACCAAATCCAACTTCTGGATTTCTTCTTTTTGTACCAAAAGCAGAAATAACTGAATTAGATTTATCAATAGAGGAAGCGCTGAAACTGGTAATTTCTGGGGGGGCTATTGTACCATTGGAATCTAAGAATGAGGATATTTCGACTCAGTCTCAGGGTGCTTTAAAAATTAGTGAGTAGTATTATAGCAACAAAATAATCAATAATGCTTGTAAGCAACTCCGGTTTCATTAGTTCGTTTATTTTTTCATTAATTGTAATCATTGTTCCGGGAAGTGCTTTTGCTCAGATAAGACAAAAATCTCAACAAATACCGACCTACCCGAGATATTCAAAATTAGATTTTAGCCAGGACTTGAATATTTTCGAATGGTTATATTTATTTAATTATCAAAAACGACTCAAAAGCGGTTTGGAATTTAAAATAACAGAAGAGTATCGCTCAACATTGCAGAGTATCGCATCAAACGATCGGTGGAAAGATAGTCAGAAATTTTCTTTTAGCTTAACCTATCCTGTTATTAAGAATCTGTTTTTAAATACCGATATTTTTTCACATATTTTGTTTGATCCCTTAGCTGGATTCGATAATGATGTGATGTTTCAATCCGGTTCTGCAAAATTGACTTATCAACCCAATAGTAATATTTCCCTATCACCCAAGATAAGCAGTAAATGGCAAACGCAATTAGAACAAAGCGATCATGGAATCAGTTATGGTCTTGGTGGTCAGCTAAATAATTTGGTACATGAAAAATATGAACACAACCTTTCCATTTCAGGCGAGAGAGATATATTCCCACAACGAATCAACGAAGATTTAAATATCAGGTATAACATTAAAAGACAGTTTCATTCTTCTACGGCTGATACATTGATTGTTTTTTTTGATCGAATTAGAAGGGACAGTTTTGCTTCTGATGCCATTCGTGCTTCGGATACAGCAAGCATATTCATAAGAAACCTGACTCAATCAAATCGAGGCATAGAAAATCATCTTAGTTATGGTATCGATTCCAACACTACGCTCTATGTCAAAAATTCGATTTCAGCTACTTCATTCAAAGTAAACAATGTAACAGAGGACGAAGTCAAATTGAATAAAAACGACGCTGGATTTGAGTCTAATCATTCTGTCAATTTGGTTCTGCAGCAGCCTCAATGGTTTGGGAATATTATTTGGAGTTTTCGCTCTCGTTCAAGAGATGACCTTCGGCAGAGTAAAACAGACACAGATCCATTAAATACACTTCACCCTTCTTTGGGATTTGATACAGATGAAGTACATGTAAATTTAGGTCTTCAAGCTGGTCTTAATGTTTCAGTAAATGATTCTATCGGTTTTTATTCATCTGTTTCTAATTTTCAGTATGAAACATCCGATACTACCTATCCGAATGATCACGATCAACTCAGATGGCGAGTTACTCTTTCCCATGCTCACAACTTTGGTCAGACCTTGAAGTTGATATGGCGTGGCAGCGCTTTTCTAAATCATTTTGTTTATATTTCCAGCAAATTTAGTAGTAATAATAATTGGGAAAGAGTTTTTCAGCTTACGCCAGTTATTATTTATCAACCAAGTCAACATTTTACTTTCAGGCAAAGTTTTACAGTTAGAGCTAAATACCAGACGTACGATTTTGATGATTCAGAAACCAGTAATCGCAATACTGTAAATCGTCAATTCGTTCTGGCGAATAACACTAAGTATTCATTTACTACCAATACCTGGCTTGAGTTGGGCTTATACATGGAATTGGCAGAACAAGGAAAATTGTTCTATCATTTATGGCGCCAGCGTTTAGCCCTGTCCTGGCGCAATCAGGAAATACAATTACTTTTTCGGCATAAAGTTGGCACCAATTTTGTTATAGCATCTGGTGGTAAGTTGTTTCATCAAATACGCTGGAATTACAAATTAAATTCAGAAGGTGTTTTAGAAAAGTTCGTCAAAGATAAGCACACAAATCTTGGACCATTGTTGGAAATGTCATATCGACCAAGCAGTCGGTTAGAAGTCTTATTTCTGGGAAATATTCAAGTGGTAAATTCATCCCGCAGAGAAACAGAATACATCAATAGTTTTGATGTTAATTTGAACTGGTTCTTTTAACGAAAGGAAAATCCGTGGGTGGAAAGAAAGTAGAAAATTTTGAGATGACCATTCTGAGTCGACTGGGAGAGATCGAGTCCGTTGAAAAGCTTGCGGAAAATGCTGCTGATAAGATGAACTTTAATGAAGAGGAAAAAGACAGCCTGGCTATTGCAGTAACGGAGGCGGTTAACAATGCCATTATTCACGGGAACAAACAGGATGTCACCAAGAAAGTACATATCAAGTTTACTTTTCAAAAGAATAAACTTTTTGTAGTTATTAAAGATGAGGGTACAGGATTTAATCCCGAAAAAATTAGCGATCCGCTCGCGCCGGAAAACCTGTTAAAAGAAAGCGGACGAGGTATATTTATTCTATCCACTTTGATGGATGATGTGAAATTTAGTTTTAATAAAGATGGTACCGAAATAAGTATGATTAAAGTCAAGAAGTAGGAAGTCAATTAATGAATTAGTTCAAATAAAAGTCGTAGGGGTGCTGACGGAAACCGTTGGCTGAGATAGCTCCCTTAGAACCTGATCCAGGTAATGCTGGCGTAGGAATTGGCTTAATTTTATAAATATCTCTAAAGATACGATATTTATAACCGTTTTCTAAGCTTCAATCTTGGTTTTGGGAACGGTTTTATATTTTATACGGAGGATAAATATGAAAATAGAGATCACTGAAAATAGTAACGGCCAGAGTGTGACTCAAATGAGTTTGGCGCTTAACAACGTTATAACAGAAGAAATGAAATATGTCGCAGACAAGGAAAATGTGTCGCCTGAATTTGTGAGAAAAGAAATAGCACTGGGCCGCGCCATTATTCCAGCTAATGTAAACCACAACGAGCTGGAGCCCATTATTATAGGAAAGAAGTTCAAAGTAAAGGTGAACGCCAATATTGGCAATTCTCCCACCACCTCAACCTTAGACGAGGAAGTTGAGAAACTAAACTGGTCGATTCGTTGGGGCGCGGACACGGTGATGGATTTATCTACTGGTAATAACATTCCTGAAACTCGGGAGGCCATCATTAGAAATTCCACGGTACCTATCGGTACTGTACCGATATATGAAGCATTAACTTATGTTCAAAGCCCGGAAGATTTAACTCCTGAGCTTATGCTAAAAGTTATCGAAGACCAGGCCAAACAGGGTGTGGATTACATGACCATCCATGCTGGTGTTTTACTTCGATATATTCCACTTACCGTCAATCGCCTTACTGGTATTGTTTCGCGGGGCGGCGCTATTTTGGCTAAATGGTGTTTACACCACCATAAAGAGAATTTTCTATATACGCATTTTGAGGAAATTTGTGAGATTTTTAAGAAATATGACGTCTCTTTTTCCTTGGGAGACGGCTTTCGTCCCGGTTCAATTGCCGATGCCAATGATCGAGCTCAGTTTGCTGAATTAGAAACGTTAGGCGAGCTAACCGAAATTGCCTGGAAACACAATGTGCAGGTAATGATTGAGGGCCCCGGGCATGTCCCGTTGCATTTGATAAAAGAAAATGTTGACAAGGAACAAAAAATTTGTCACGACGCTCCGTTTTATACGCTGGGCCCAATCGTGACTGACATTGCACCGGGTTATGATCACATTACTTCCGCGATTGGTGCTGCAATGATTGGCATGTACGGGACAGCGATGCTTTGCTATGTCACACCCAAAGAGCACCTGGGATTGCCCACCAAAGAGGATGTTAAACAGGGGCTCATTGCGTACAAAATTGCCGCCCATGCAGCTGACCTGGCCAAAGGGCATCCCGGCGCCCAGAAATGGGACGACGAGATTTCCAAAGCCCGGTTTGAGTTTCGTTGGCAAGACCAGTTCAAGCTTGCCTTGGATCCAGAAACCGCTCAGAAATATCACGACGAGAGCCTTGCTACCGAGTCATTCAAAGAAGCAAAATTTTGTTCCATGTGCGGCCCACGGTTTTGTTCAATGAAAATAACTCAGGATGTACGGGAATATGCTAAGAAACAAGGAATAAATGAGAAAGGGGCGATTGAGGCTGGATTACTAAAAAAAGCTGAGGAATATCGAGAAATGCACAAGAGTTAGCGTATTTATTGTCAATCAAAGAAATGATTTTAAACAACGAAAGATTTGCGCCAAGTATTGCCAGCAGATATTTTCTATCAGATTACCATCTGTTGGTTGTAATTAAAAATTACTCGTTAATCTCTGACAATTCTTTTTCACTGTGAAGAATGGTGTTTTGTGTGGATAATAAGGGAATTTTAAGCCTCTGACCTGGATAAATTAGCTCTGAGTCCTTTATGATCTCTCGATTAACCTCATATATTTCTGAAAATTTCAAAAAATCCCCGAAAAATATTTTTGCAATTTTTGAGAGACAATCACCAGTTTGGACGGTGTAAAAATTATAAGCCTTATTATCAGATGGTATTCGCAGTCGCTGCCCGGGATAAATTTGATTTTCATCTTTTAAAAGATTGCGGTTAGCTTGAAAGATATCCTGGAACTTCATTGCATCCCCCCAAAATCGTTCAGCAATTGTTGAGAGCTGATCGCCTGCCTGAACCAGGTAAATTTCATACTGCTTTTGCTGAGTAGGAATCCGTAATTTTTGTCCGGGATAAATTTGATTTTCATCTTGAATCTTGTCCCGATTTGCATTAAAAATATCAGGATATATCAGTTCATCGCCATAAAATTTTAATGCAATTTTTGAAAGCCAGTCACCCGGCCGCACTATGTAATACTGAAAGTTTATAAATGCTTTAGTAGTGGGTGACGTTTCTTCAGTGATTTTTTCTACTACCTTAGTCTTCTTATTTGTCTTTTCATGCGTATTTTCTTTATCAGGAAAATCTCTTTCTGGCGTCCTTTTAGGAGGATTTTTTACTAATGTCAGATTTTCTGTGTTTTCTTCAGCAGTAAATGCAAACACGTTTTCTTTTGGAATGGTATTCTCCTCAATAAGAAGAGTCGGATTATTGATTTTATCATTTTCAATAGACGCGGTTATTATTTCCGAAGTCTGCTGTTGATTCTCTGGAAGCTCCAATGACTCAATGGATGCCAGTAGTGAAAAAGACTCATTTAATTCCTGTGCATCACTTTTTGAATTATACTGCCCTAAAACCAGCGCCTTATAGGTACCCTCGGGGACCTTACTTAAATCTAATCCGTATCCCATAGTGGTGCCAGGGTAAATTTGCAGCGGTGTTCCATGAAACCGGCCGACATAGCCGCCAAAGTCATTGTAAATGTCCACCCAAATAAATGGTTTCAATAATCTGTTTCCACTATTATTTATGTTTATTTGTAAAATTGATTTTGAATCATCAAACAAAACCTTCGCGTTCACAAAATTAAGCGTGCCAGTTCCCCAATCGCCCAAGTGGGTGATTATCTGTATTCCAATGCGATTATCCCGTTTATCAGTATTTTGCAAATGACGTTTTTTCTGATTGATTCCTTCAAACGGGTCTTTTGAAATTTCTTCAACAATAATCATACTCCAGTATGTACCGGAGTGGGACATATTTTCTGGTACTTTTACGGTATAATTTATTTCAGCGGTGGCTTTAGGGGTAATAGTAAGTTGGTTAGGAAAGATACTAATCCAATTGGCATTTGAACGAGCAAGAGTGCCGGGCTTGCTAAATACATTTTTACCATTATTTAATAATAAAAAGTCCATTTGGTAGATTTTAATTTCTGTCGTATTCTCCCCCTTGTTTTTAATATATATTACATTCTGGTACGTTTCCCCGATTTTTGTCTCTATTTCCTGGGTTAAACTGTCCAAAATTGATATTTCTGAGATCGCCACATTTGGAATCTGTAAAAATAAGATCAAAAGGATCAAATGAATTTTTTGCCGTGGTTTCATCTTATTCATTAGTTAAAACTATTAATAAATGCAATAAATATTTGGCTGAAATAAATAATTGGTTTCGATGTTACGGCTCTTGCAGCTTGTCAGAAAGGAAAGTGTTCTTTTTTGGTACAATCAGGCAGACAGTATCATTTAGGAATAATCTTGTTATTTGACAACACTAAGATCACCCACTTAAAAGTTACTTACTGAATAACAACAATTTAGATTTACCTTTCCTGAGAAGCGTTTTACTGTGAGCAAAATTTAAAGTTCAAATTTACAATAATTCCAATATTGAATTGTTTCAATAGTGCAATTTATATGCCATTGATTAATATCGGGAGAAAGTTGAAATTTGTGGGTAATTTTAACTTAAGGAAAAGGAAAGAGATTGTATTTGATGCCATTGAACTGGTTAATTTTTGCCCAGGTGAACAGAAAGCAGCCAGGCGGTAAATAAAGTGATGAATTTTGTATCCAGGTAATGGCAAAATAATTATTATTGAGAAGTTTTGAGCAGTGCCAACATTTCTTCGATACTTGTTGTTGGAGCGCTGCACGCGAAGTTCTTACAAACGTAGGCGGTGGCCTCCCATTCGCCAGGCTTGTCTGATTTTCTGTAAACGCCGCGATTTCAACAATCGTAGGTTTCTTTATATTACTGGGGCGGAAAAGGACAACATTGTTGGGGAAATAATTTTTGTGTAACGCCCTTAACATGGCCTGGGTTTGGTCACTTTCAGCGTCTCCCGCGATAACCACTTCAAAGGATGGTCCAACGGCAAAATTTATCGCTGACATTAGTTGGGTGTAGCCAACAGGAGCCCTGCTCACTTGCTCTGAAAAAGCCCTCATTATGTCAGCGGCTTTATTTTCCAAATCAGTATTAGCCGTAATGCGTCCAATACGCAGCAGGTTTAAAGCCGCGACTGAATTACCTGAAGGAATCGCACCGTCATATATTTCTTTATTGCGCACCAGCAGTTCATCCAAACTGTCTGCTGAGAAAAACAGTCCACCATTTTTATCATCCCAGAAGCTATTCAACATTATATCGTTCATTTGGATGGCTTTTTGTAAGTAGATCACTTCAAAGGTGGCCTCATAAAGCTCCAGTAGTCCCCAGACCAGAAAAGCGTAATCATCTAAATGTGCCGGTAAGGCAGCATTTCCTTGGCGAAAGCGTTTCAAAAGGCGGCCATTATTATCACGTAATTTTTCCCAAACGAAGTCTGCGGCGCAGCGTGCGGCCTCGGCATAAACTGGCTCGTCCAGGGCACTGGCTCCTTTGGCAAATGCCGCGATCATCAATCCATTCCAGTCGGTGAGGATTTTATCATCTTTGAGAGGGTGAATGCGCTTTTCCCGTACATCAAATAGTTTTTTTCGTGCGGTTTCCCAGCGTGTTTTGACCTGTTTTTCTGTTAGATTTAGGGTTTTGGCAATTTCAGATACAGATTGCTGCAGGTGCAAAATATTGTCACCCGTTTTCTTAGCGGTAACCTGATCCGCATAATTACCCCCTGGTTTTACATTGAGCATTGAAATGATGAATTGGCCTTCTTTTTCCCCCAGAACATCCTTCAGTTCCTCTGGTGTCCAGAGATAAAACAAGCCTTCTTCTCCTTCACTGTCAGCGTCTTCGGCAGAGTAGAAACCGCCGTCTGGTGACGTCATGTCTCTTACCACGTACGCAAATATTTCTCTGGCTGTGTCTGCGTACTGCTGCTTTCCTGTTGCCTGAAATGTTTCAACATAGGCCATGGCCAGCAATGCCTGGTCGTAGAGAATTTTCTCAAAATGTGGCAGAAGCCATCGCGAATCAGTGGAATACCGATGGAATCCGTATCCAACATGATCATAAATGCCGCCGAGCCGTATTTGCTGCAACGATTTTTCGACCATTTCTAAGGCTTTGTCGTCGCCTGTTCTTTGCCAATAGCGCAGTAAAAATGTGAAATTATGCGGTGAAGGAAATTTCGGCGCGGTCCCAAAGCCGCCATATTGGGAATCATATTTATCTGCTAACTGACGAAATGCTGTATTTAACGTCGATTCAGTCAATTTGTCACCAGGCTTATTTGTGGCGTTTTTATGTAAAAATGCGACTATCTTTTCAGCGCCTTCTAACAGCTTTTCACGTTCGAGTTTCCAGAGTTCGGAGATTTTCGGCAGCAACTCCAGCATACCAATTCGTTGATAGCGGCTGGTTTTGGGAAAATAGGTGCCGGCAAAAAATGGCTGTTTGTCTGGTGTCATGATTACAGTCAGGGGCCATCCACCGCTGCCGGTCATGGCCTGACACACTGACATGTAGATGTTATCAACGTCCGGCCGTTCTTCCCGGTCTACTTTAATGCAAACAAAGGCTTCATTGAGAATTCTCGCTACACTCGAATCTTCAAAGGACTCATGTTCCATGACGTGACACCAATGACAGGTGGAATAGCCAATTGAAAGGAAAATGGGTTTGTCCTCCTTAGCCGCTTTTTCGAAAGCCTCATCTCCCCAGGGATACCAGTCCACAGGATTAGCAGCGTGCTGAATTAAATAAGGACTTTTTTCGAACACCAAACGGTTAAAATCCACACCGCCATCTGCTGGCAGCTTTTTAAGCTCTTCGGCGTCTGGAATAGGTTTGCGAATGTTTGACGAGGCCGCGTTTGTATGTTTAGATGACCTACTCCATTGAGTTGAAAAGTGCATAATAATCACCGCAATTAATGTTATTGGAAGAAAAGAAAAAATGTATATTTTTGTTCTCTTTTGCATAGTTCTGGAAAAAGCTCTATTATTAATAAGAACAATATTAGACGTGAATTATTTCAACATTTTATAAAAACAAAGTATGAACAGATATTCAGAAATGGAAATTTTCAGCGATTATTAACCCAACTTCGACACTTAAGTTTCTAAGTTCAGTATTTACAATAAAGACAAT
>CAZIKB010000179.1:0-10148 GCA_964539665.1 uncultured Cytophagia bacterium | reverse complement strand
TCAATTTCACCCATTTCAGGCTTTCAGGTTCAAACCGGATGAAATCAATACTTGCAACCTGGTAGTCCTCTTCTTGTAACTCAAGCAAAAAATTAGGCATTTGCGTTATTGTCGTCATGCATATATCTAATTGACTGCCGAGGTCCTGGAATAGAGCAACTGTTTCTGAATCATTACTTTGGATTATCCCTTGATATTGGGGCATGTTAAATTCTCCATCTCCGACAACTGTTATGCAAACACTATTCCACAATTACAAAATCGAGCAAAAAAAACGATTCCTGGAATTTACTATAACTCTTTAAAAATCAATATTATGTATTTTTAAATTATATTTATTTATTGACTTTTTAATTTTTAAAATCCACAAGTGAGACATTAAATTCTCACATAATTTTCTGTATATGGTTTATGTATTTGTTTATATGAAATTTACATACATTGTGACAAAATCAAGAGAGTGAGAACTGCACTTCTCACAAAATACAGTGTTCAACCATATGAATCAGTTAATGTCATTCAGCAGACGTCCCGTTAACAAATTTATATTGCGTTAAAAAGTAAGATAAAAACTGATAATCCGATAACCAGAGCTACCAGCAGGCTTGTGGACAGAGGTTGGTTTTGTTTAGTGGATTATTAATGTTCTTGTTTTATCATTCAGGTAAGGCGTTATGAAGGTCAGAAAGTTCTGAGGTTGATTGTTATCCTTTATTTCGCCAGGCGCTGGCATCCAGGCCATGCTTGCTCAGCAACCTGTGCAGGTTACGCCTGGTCATACCAGATTCGCTTGCAATCCTGGTTACATTGCCATTCTGTTTTTGCAGCATTTCCAGGAGATACTTTTTTTCTAAATCGTCAATCATTCGCTGTTTCGCTTCAGTAAAAGTGAGCTCAGTTATAGATTTTTCCGGGTAATTTTGTTCTTGCATTCGTGGCGGTAATTCCTTCATCGTTATACATTCTACGGTGGTCAGAGTCAGCGCTCTTTCAATCACATTCTCCAGTTCCCGAACATTGCCTGACCACTTATAATTTTCAAAACAACGCAAAACATCTTCAGCAAATCCCCTGACTTTCTTTGGCGAAGATTTAAGAAAACGATTGAGAAAATGTTCAGCAAGAAGACGGATATCATCCCTACGTTCTCTTAAGGCAGGCAGATGAATGTTCACAACGTTAAGGCGATAATAAAAATCTTCGCGTAATATGCCTTCTGTAACGGCTTCTTCAAGATTTCGATTAGTAGCAGCAACAAATCGTAAATTGATATCAATATATTTCTCACCACCCAGGCGTCGCACTTTATGATCCTGCAATACCCGAAGAAGTTTCACTTGCAAGGCCTCGGAGAGTTCACACACCTCATCAAGAAAAAAAGTGCCCTTATCAGCTAACTCTAATAAGCCGGGTTTACGTCGGGAAGCTCCAGTAAATGCTCCTTTTTCATAGCCAAAAAGTTCACTTTCAAAAAGATTTTCCGGGAAAGCCCCGCAATTAACCGGCATGAATGCATTTACACGACGCTTACTTTGAGCATGAAAACTGCGTGCCACTAACTCTTTGCCCGTACCGCTTTCACCAGTAATGACCACATTTGCATCTGTGGAAGCCACCGTGTTGATTAATTCAAACACCCGCTGCATTACCAGGCTACGGCCTATAATATTGTCAAAACTAAATTTTTCCTCTAACTGGCGCAGCAACTCCTTTCGTTCACGAAATATTTTGCGTTGCCGTAGTCCTTTTTCCAACACAATTTTCAGATATTCAATTTCGAACGGTTTTTCAAGAAAATCAAATGCGCCAGATTTCATGGCAGTAACAGCGCGATCAATTGATCCAAAAGCAGTAAAAATAATAACAGGTGTGTCTGGTGCCAATTCATGTGCTTTTTCTAATATTTTGTAACCATCAACATCAGGCATAACCAGGTCACTTAGAATCAGGTCGAAGTCCTGCGATTCAATTAGCTGAATGGCTTGTTCACCGCTGGCCATTGGCACTGTTCTATGTCCCAGGCTGTTTAGAATCCTGGTGCAAACGCTGAGCATGTCCTTTTCATCGTCTATTATTAGAATGTCAGCCATATATTTTTCAAGTGAATTTAATTATGAGGTATAAACACGATAAAACAAGCGCCATTACCTTCTTTACTTTCAACTTTAATTCGTCCGCCATGGCGTTCAATGATTGCGTGTGAGATTGCCAAACCCAATCCAGTACCTTTATCGGGAGATTTCGTGCTAAAAAAAGGATCAAATACTTTCAGCAGGCTTTCCGAGTTGATGCCGTGACCATTATCCGAGATAGCCAATTCAATTCCAGAAGTTGTGGAATCACTATTGTGACTTTGTATCTTGATACAAATTTCACCATTGCCATTAACCGCGTCTACTGCATTGTTCAATAGATTTAAGATAACCTGTTGCATCTGGTCGCGGTCGACCTGCACCTTTGGCAAATCCTTAGACCATATTTTGTTGAGCTCAATATTATTAGCGCGAAAACGGTGACCGAGCAAAAACAAACACTCCTCGGTCATCTCAATCATATCATTAGGTTCAGGGTAAAATTTCATACTTCTTGAAAAGCGCATCAGACTTTTTGTGTAGTTACCTATGCGACGAACCTGATCATTAACAATATTTACAACGTCTTTGTAAGGTAGTTTTTTTGCTTCAAGCAATAACGCGTTTATTTGTGCAGAAATAATCGTAATGGGCGTATTAATCTCATGCACTACAGATTCTACAAGTTCACCTATTGACGCCAGTTTTGCAGAATTATAAATCTGCTCCTGCAACAGCTGCTTTTCTTCGCTAAATTGAGATTGCGCTTCAGCATGCACTCGCCTGATATTGATGTACAATAAAAATATACCACCAGAGATTACACTGGTTAGTACTAATCCAACTAACCAGAAGAACAACCTGAAATTTTTTTTCACAATTGCGGTCACCTCGGCAAGATCACTGGAAACAGCAATTATCCATTTTTCATTTAATAGGTATAATGGGGCTTGTGCAGTAATCTTTACGGGTTCGTTCGCAACTTGATATTCTTGATAAGTTAAAGGATTGTCAATCAAATTAGCTTGAATTGCAAAAGAATCATGACAATTTTGGCAGCCCTTGTCAGTACTATAGATAGATCTTAAAACCATTTCCGGATGTTGTGGATGGAATAATAATCTGCCATTATGATCCATTACCCAGGCAAAGCCGGTTGTTCCCACCTTCAATGAATAAATGAATTGAGCCATCAACCATTCGAAATCAACCAAACAACCAACCAGGCTAACAACCTTATTCGAAGGATTCAGATGAAGGGGATCCTTAAAATTTTGTACTAATGGCGCTAATATAAACATGCAGAGTTTGCTATCTGGTTTTCCAGGATCCTCAGACATGACTTGAGAAAACCAAACGCTATCTAGTTGTTTATCTGATAATTGGGCTTTCATACGTTTTTCCAGCACCAAATTGAGGCACTTTGGCAATGAATCCATTGTCGAGTAAACGATGCGGTCGGTCCCCTCAACGACAAATATTGCCTTAAGTGATTTTTGGTAATGATGTCTGTAAAAGTGATCAATATTTGCACGCAAAGGCTCCAGCTCAAAATACTGGACATCAGGATAATGCGTGAGTGACTCCAATTCATCCGACAGGTGGTTCAATAAATACTGAATTCCCAAAGAAGCGATTTTTGCCATTTCCAATTGTTGCATACCCTGCCTCTTCCTGGTTTCCTCTGATGCCGTATTATATACACGTAAAGCCAGGGCAAGGGTCGTGACAATAATAATTCCAATACAAATAATGAGAAGTGCATTAAAATTTCTTGGGATATCTATTTTGGAGAATTTCATCCGTAAGATATACTACTGCATTCGGTAAATGATTTAACAGAGATAAAGGACTTTGTATTGACAAACTGAACTCATATCACATCCTTCAACAAATCGTTGTAATTTGTAAAATTTATCACTAATAATCAACCTTTAAATCATCTTTCGGATGAATAATATCATAACCGAACATTCTATTGTTTCTCAATTATAAGAAAGTAAAACAAAATTCTTAACTAAATTATTTCCATCTTCAACAAATCCAATTCTCGCATACGGTGCCAAAGCATAGTTCGGCTTATACCTATCTCAATTACCGCTTCTTCACGGTTCCAGTGATTTCTTTGTAATGCCTGCAGAATTTTTGAATTGTCATCTACTTTTTCCGTTTATTCCAAAGGCAGCTTTTCGAATTGTTACAGGATTGAACTCACTTAGATAGATTGGCAATTTATTTTCCTTTGACATGTCCAGATAATTCGCTTTCGATTAAAATGAAATGATTTTATGAAAATGCCAAAAAGGATAGGTCATAGACTAAGGCGTAAGTCTCTATTTTTTAAAAAGTCATAAAATTTTATACATAGATTAATGCTGTAATTTCTTAATTATTTGAAAGAATTATGCGTAAAATCTCAGCATTAAGAAACTACATATTTTTATTGATTTATGTGGAGATATGCGGATAATAAGTACAAATGCAGAGATAATGCTCAATGCCATTACCTGAATATCGCTGACTCTTTGAAACGTCCCGCGAGCCCTTTCAAACATTCCAGGATAATATGGTTCTCAAGGCCACTTAGCGCAACACGAAATTTATTCGACTACCCTCTTTGCTCTAACGACATCCTGGATTCATCCCACGGTGGTAATATTTTCATAAGAATCCAAAGTATCAGGAATGGGAGAACAAGGAGCGCTATTGACATTAATAATCCCTCTACTCCAAGGATAGTCATTTTATAAACAGTCAGTCCTTTGAAACTTTTAGAAAATAATTGTCCACCAATCACTACGTTCCACCGGGTTGTAAATATACCCACCTGAACCAAAAGCGCTGAAACAAAATATATATGTTTTTTTAACTCTTCCGGAATGCGCATTAACTTAACAGACGCAATAGCGCCTAAAGGAAGTATCATCCCCAGAAGTAGCTGGATCACTATCAGACTCACAAACAATTTGCCAGCAACTAACTCTGACAGAATATTAATAGATTCCTCTGATTCATAGACTCGGTGAATAAAATCAAGGATTTCAAGAGAAAAATCTACTATCATCGCATAAAATAGATAGCTTGCCAGTTTATCCAGACAGGCCATATCTATCTTTTTTTGACGCATCGGTGTTACTATCATGTAAAGCAGCAACATCAACGCGATACCCGACACAATTGCCGAAAAAAGAAACACGATAGGCATAAGCACACTGGACCACCACGGATTCGCCTTAATAGAACCGAAAATAAAACCGACATATCCATGCAGCAGAAACGCCGAGGGAATACCAATGATAGTAACCGTCTTGACTGCTTTTCGGTCAAATTTCAGTGCACGCTCAGAAATATCTGAAGAAAACAAGGAAGCCGCTTTATGAATCCATTTTCTCAATCCCGTTTCTGACTTTGCCCAGAGTATCAAATCCCTTCTGTAGTCAAGCCAGATTTCAAGCAGAAGAACCGCCATCAAGTACCACGCATACACAAATCCAAACATGGCCATTGCAGAACTGGTATTAGGAGTAAAAAATATTTCAAACGATTTTTCCGGATGTCCCAGATGTGCAAGTAAAGGCAACGGCGCTACAATTAAAAAGGCAAGAGCTGTCAGCAGCGACATTCTGTAAGTCGGCAGCATCTCTTTAACATTGAAAATTTTCACAAGTGATGCCAGGATAAAAGCTCCTGCAACTAATCCGGTTACATAAGGATAAACCACAACTAAAATTGCCCAATGTAATTCGATTTCATTTGGATATATATATCCTGAAATATCTTTAACCAGACCCGCCAAATGAATTACAATTTCTTCCAAAATTATTTTACCTCCATATCAAGGTTTGCATAGTATACTTTTGGTTCAGTATTTAGAAAAGGCTTAAGTACTCCTATTTTATTCATGCGAAGAAACCTGCCAAGAGGACTGGCCTTTTTCTTTATTTCTCCGAAAATTCTTGCCTGAGTAGGACATACTTCAACACACGCAGGCACAAGGTTTTTAACTATTCTATGATAGCAGAAGGTACATTTTTCTGCAGTATGGGTTTCGGGATCAATGAAACGCGCTCCATAAGGACAGGCCTGAATACAATATCTGCAGCCAATACAATAATTCGCATCCACTAAAATCACTCCATCCGGAGTTATGAATGTTGCTCCGACCGGACAAACCTGAACACAGGGAGGTTTATCGCAATGATTACATATTTTGGGCACAAAAAAGCTTCTGATGATATTACTTCCAATGGGTTCATCACGAAAGCTATTAATTGCACCATTTGGACTGTCGACAATGGTTTCCCCATTTTCGACGATGCGATAACGCTCAACCCATGTTCTAAAGAAAAATGGTTCTCTGGGTACATCGTTCTCTCTCTTGCATGCGTCTACACAACGCCCGCAACCAATGCACTTATTAATATCTATCCCCATGCCCCAATAATGCTCTGCAGGAAAATATCCATCACCTAAAATCCAGGCTTTCGTCTTTTTGCTAACTTCTTGTGCAAAACTAAATCCCGGATAGAGTATGGAAGCGAGTGTGATTAAGAAAGTTTTTAGAAAATTTCTTCTTTCGTATTTTTTTCCATTATTATCTATGTTGTGAAATTTATCCATTAATTGGCCTCCGGTAGGTGAGGATAGTGACATTGCCAGCATACATATCGTTCCCCATGTGTGGCTATCTCCACCCTTGGAATGCCCCTTTCACTCGAAGCATCTACTGAGTGACAACCGCCACAGAATTCCCTGGAATCAGGTTTAGATGGAGTATACTGCCTGGGATTCACTTTATGTTCCTCAGGGGTTTCATGGCAACGAATACATGTTACATAAGTATGATGAGAAATGGTCAGGGTTCTGGCAATGTTTGCATGGCATGCTGAACATTCTTTGGGCGGCTCTGATGGCTTAGGATCATGGGGTTCATGACACGTAATGCAAGGTTTCACTGGATTGTGAGATGCCGAAACGATTTGCGGAAAGCCTGTCGGCCTCGAAGCCAGATATTCATGGCACAGTGGGCAATATCCTCTCCCGCGCGGCGCTTGCAATCCTTCAGTATCAGTTTCCTCCGCGTGGATTGCTGCAGGACCGTGACATACCTCACATGAGACGTTTTTATGATATCCTGAACTTTTGACTTCCGCTATATCTTCGTGACACTCTGTACAGATTTCATGCCCGGCATATTTGATCTTCTGGGAAATGATCTCATCAGCAGCAGAAGCTCGGTAATGTCCATATTTACCAAAATCATGAGGAACCAGAATAGACCTGGCTGCGATAAGCACAACAATTACGATAGTAAAAATAATGACCAAACGTTTAGCCTGTTCGGGAATACCATTCCAAAAAGATTTTAATAAATGTAAAGGTTTTAAACTAATCATATCATTGAATTTGTTTTTATTTATTCTGTTCATCAAGATACAGTGAAATATTATTAATTAAAAAGTGCCTGGGGATTATTTTTTTGAATGCTAAAGATAAGACAAATAAAACAAAGAGTCAATAATTATTTGTCATTTATTGCACATCGCATTGACTCACATTTGCAACAACCACAGCTCCTTTATATGAGAACCGCATTAGCTAAATCTAATTTAATACTATTAAATTATTTTTTTCATCCTCTTTGTAACTAAATCAGATCACAATTCTTTCCCTATTTTTTGTTAAGAAGTTTACGTGCCTGGCGCAAATCATCTTTCGTATTAATATTAATAAATGCTTTAGAATCGTAAAATGGCTGATCCGGATTCAGACGTACAATATGGGTATTAACCTTCTCATGAAAATCTGAAACTTTGTAATATTTATTCTTGATGTTTTCCTGGATAACTGATAAGCAGCGCTTGCTGTAAACCGCGCACAGAGGTTCCAAACCAGAATCAGACTCAAATACTAAAACATCACAAGCGGCACAATTTTCACACAAAAACTGCAACAATGATCCGGACAAAAAAGGCAAATCACAAGCCAATACAAGACATTGCTGAAATTTTGCATGTAACAACGCCGTATAAATACCCCCCAAAGGTCCACAGCGCTCGACTGCATCGGCATGAACTGGGAGTCCTAAACCTGCATAGACTTCAGATTGATTACCTATGAGCATCACGTCTGATACCAGCATAAGTACGGTATCAACCGCACGTTTTATCATGGTCTTACCGCCAAAAGCCAACAACGCTTTATTTTGCCCCATTCGAACGGACTGCCCGCCAGTTAAAATAGCAGCAGATAAGTTGATATCGTGACTTTCAGTTTTCTTAACCTTTGGCATATATTTTCGAAAGGAGTTTCAGCCTCAACTACACAATCTTTTTGAGGTATCTCTGTGCTGCTCTGCCTCCAATACTCTCCGTGAAAGGTTTGAGAGTCTTCAGATCTTCATCTATATTTGAAGGTTCAAGACGTACCAGCCATCCCTGGCTATATGGGCTTTTTGTTAAAAGTGACAAATCTTTCTGTACATCATCATTTGTTTTCAAAACACAACCGCCAAGCGGGCACCAGAGGTTATGTTGTGCTTCTTTTGACGAGTTCGTGTCTTTCGTAGTCATTACTACACAGGCTTCACCTTGCTTAAGGTCCTTACCAACCTGCGGAAGCTCGATTGTTGCTATTCCACCGCCTATAAGTCGACAATAGACCGCGTCAAGGCCTATTTGAACAGTGTGATCCTTGCCTATCCTGATCCAAGCATGCTCAGGAATGCACCACATACTTTCCAGATCTTCTGTTTTCAAATCTCCGAAAATTACGGGGAGATAGAGAATCGGTGTTTCGTCCTCACGATGTAATTTTGTAAGCCCGAGCGCCCGAGCCGCAACACCAGCGAGTTCCTCAGACGTAAAGGGTTTTGAAACATAATCAAAGGCTCCCAGTTTCATGGCCTCAACAGCCGAGCGAATGGTACCGTAGCCAGTGATCATAATGACGTTAACCTCAGGCCATCGAGCCTTGACCGTTCTCAATAACTGCATTCCATCAACTTTGGGCATTTTAAGATCTGTTACAACCAGATCGTAATTGCCACCAGCGATCTTTTTCAGAGCCTCAGCCCCATTCAGCGAATAATCAACTTTATATCCCTCCCGGGAGAGTGTCTTCATACAACTGTTACAAACAGTTATTTCATCATCAACGACCAGCACGCGTAATTCTTCTGCCATAATTTTCCTCCATTCTTGTTAACAAGTGAGAAAGGGAAATTTCACAATTTTAATATTTATTCGTTTACCTGCGTGATAGGCAGCTTGATAGAAAAAGTGGTTCCTTTACCAACCGTACTCTTAACTTTAATTTTGCCACCATGTTCCTGAATAATCTCATAGCATATCGCCAGCCCAAGCCCTGTTCCATTCTTGGCATCTTTGGTGGTATAAAACGGTTGGAATATTTTATTCATATTATCTTCTGAAATCCCACAGCCGGTATCACCAAAATTGACATCGAGAAAATTTGGCTCCTGAGATAGATTCGATGAAATTGTTAGATGACCGCCCTCAGGCATGGCCTGAATGCTATTTGACATTATATCCAGGAATACCTGTTTTATCTGATTATCGTCAATCCTAATCCGAGGCATGTCAGGAGTCAGGTTCAGGGTCACATCGATATTGTTAAGAATGGCTTGATGCTTAATGAGTTCCAGAGCTTCCTTTGCAACTGTGTTTATATTTTTCAGTTTTTTCGCAGGTCTTTCAAGCCTAGTGAATTCCAATAAGTTATGAATAATTTCTCCGCATCGTTTTGCCTCTCCCATAATCACTTCCAGATCTTTCTTTTCCGGACTGCCATCAGGAAAGTCACGAATCAGCAGAGAGCTATCATTTAAAATCACTGTAAGCGGGCTATTCAATTCATGCGCGACGCCTGCAGCCATCTTGCCCAGAGAGGCAAGTTTTTGAGAATGTAATAGTTGTTCTTGTTTCTCAGTCAGTTTCTTGATATGATAACTCAATTTGTCAGTCATTTCGTTGTAGGCAATCGTCAACTGGCCGATCTCGTCGGAACTCGTGACAGCAAGCGAGTAGTCAAAATCTCCTTTTGCTACTTTGTTAA
>CAZIKB010000178.1:0-10380 GCA_964539665.1 uncultured Cytophagia bacterium | reverse complement strand
CATTCTGAGCGACCTTTGGGAGCGAAGAATCTGAGAACACTAACATACTGTAAAAATGATAGTTTTGTGGTCACAGATTCTTCGTCACTTCGCTTCTCAGAATGACAGAAAAAGAGCATTTTGCAGAAGTCTAAAATTCATAATTCAATTTCCATAACATGTAATTGTTACATTGACTCATTGTTACTAATCATACAATTTAGCAATGGAGCAATATAACAATGAGAATCAAATACATTTATTTTGCAAAAATAATTGAATTGTAAAACTATAAATCAAAAATGACTTGTGCTTCCCAACCGTGGGAAACTTCTTTAATATATAAATGATGATAGGTCACGGCTTTCACTTCGGTATAAATTTCATGTCGGTTATAATCAATTTTTTCGCCTTTTACGAGGGCCATCATTTTTGTTTGGCTAAGGTCCTTGATAGTAAATTCTTTGTAAATTACCTCGCCTGTCAAAAACAGATAATTTAATTCAGAAAGCCACCTCACTAATAAAGCTTCCTGGTCCGAGGCCTCAACATCAATAACGCGTTCCATATTGGGACTAACTTTTTCAAGATCTGCTATAATATCAAAAAGCCCTAAAGCTGCATTTGCAAACAACTCTGCCAAATTATCGCCATAAATTTTGATTCCAACATCAGCCGTATGATCAATATATTCATATTTTGGTAATATATGTTTCATGAATGCTAAATATAATATAATTATTGTCAAAATACAATAAAACAATGCATAAAAAAGAAACCTGCTACCAATTTTCATGATAGCAGGCTTTTTTGTCGGGGCGACTGGATTTGAACCAGCGACCCTCTGCTCCCAAAGCAGATGCGCTACCGGACTGCGCTACGCCCCGTATTCTATACCTTACAGTTTAAAACAATTACTGGTTTATTTTATTCCACCCACCTCTTTCAATTAGCATCTTCAATTCCTGAAATGCTTTTGCTCGATGACTGATCTGATTTTTTAATGATAACTCCATTTCAGCAAAGGTACATTTAAATTCAGACACATAAAACAAGGGATCATACCCGAAACCACTTTCGCCTCTTGGTTCTTCACAAATAATCCCCTCACATATCCCTTCAACAATCATCACTTCATTATTATTGCATATTGCCACAACACAGCGAAATCGTGCAGTTCGATTTTCCCGGGGAACGCCCTTTAAATCTCTCAGGAGTGTATCCACATTATCAGAATAAGAGGCGTTTGCTCCGGAATAACGGCTCGACATAACACCTGGCCGGCCTTTTAAATAATCAACTTCCAGTCCTGTATCATCCGCAACTGCTGTTTTGCCTGTATAATTTGCAATAACCTTTGCTTTTTTTATCGCATTTTCTTCAAGCGTTTTTCCATCTTCTATAACTTCCGGTGCGTCAGGATAGGCACTAAGTGTAATAACATTCAGATTTATTTCGCTTAAAAGGGCTAGGATTTCTTGTACCTTATCTTCATTCCTGGTTGCGAGAACTAACTCTCTATTCACACTTATAGTTCCAAAATTCAATGTTCATTTTTGTCATAAACATCAATCCAATCAACTATACCAACAATAGCTGCGTCAATTGGAGCGATTCTGGTTGGATATGGAATAATTGCTTCTTTGGCAGTAACATAATATATCAGCTCCCCCTGACCAGCTCCGACTGTATCAACTGCAATAATTGGAGCCCCGGTTTTTTTCTCATAATGGTCAAGAGGTTGAATAATTTGCATTTTAGCGCCTTTTAAATTCTCATCTTTCTGTGTAGCCCAAACCGTGCCAATAACTTTTGCTAAATTCATTTTTCCGATTCCACGTCAAGTTTATCGACGATGGCCATAATTGTGGCGTCTACAGCTCTATTTTCAGTTAATAAAGTCTGTCGTGCAGAGCTTCCCTGAACCACCAGCACAATTTCACCAACGCCAGCTCCAACAGCATCGACCGCCACCAGAAATCCTTCTTTTTTTTGATATTCTAAATCTACTGGTTTCACGATTTGAAATTTCATTCCAACAAGCTTTTCATCTTTGCGTGTAGCCCAAACCGTGCCAATAACTTTTGCAAGAATCAAATCTTTCTCCGATTAATTCTTATCCGTAAACTTCTGCCTCATTGCATTTACAAACACGCATGTTCTTTTGATTAAATTTCCAGGAATTCTTGACATCTGATTTTTCCGCTACCACCATTTTAACCTGACTGAACACTTCGCCACATTCAAGACAATTATTTCCACCGCCATGGGAAAGCGCTTTCGCAACCTTTGCTGAAAAACTTCTATCTTTGGACATATTATCTCCTTATATGAATAAACAACCAAGCACCTAATTTAAAAATAATTACTTAAAAGTCAATAAAAAAACCGTCTCAAAAGTGAGACGGTTGATGAAAACTCTTCTCTATTTATTTACTAATCAATTTTCAATCATTTCTTTCAACTTCGCAATCTCTTTTTCCAAATAGTTAATGCGCATCAAAAAAAATTGATTTCTTTCGAACGAATTAGTTGGACTTTGTTGGGTAACAGATAAACCGGAATTACCGATCATAGTATTATCTATTTGACCTGTACGCTTATATTCAAAATCTGGAGCATTTTTTACAATTTTCTCACCGATTTCAATTTCAGTTTGTAACATCTGGCCAACCCGATTGAATTCGATGGTAACAATTTGACCCGGCGTTGTCATTTCAACTAAATGAACTAATTCTGTCATGTCTTTTACAGCCCTGTTAGAATATTTTACGATGACATCGCCTTCGATTAATCCAGCTTTCTTAGCAGGACTATTTTCTTTAATTTGCCGGATTTTCGGTTGGTGGCCGTCATAAGAGCCCACGACTCCCAACCAGCCCTTTCGAATGTGGCCAAATTCTATAATATCTTCAGCAATCCTTTTAATCCAGTTGATTGGATAAGCCAGGGTAGTTTCAGTATACTGATGATCATTAATCAGTGTAGGTAAGTTATTTTGTACATTTAGTCGGCCAGCTACCAAACCAACAACCTCGCCACTAAAATTAAAAATAGGGCTGCCATTATTTCCAGGAATCAAATTAGCCGAGATTTGAATAATACCATCATTTCTTATTCCATTTATTACTCCAAAATCAATTGAGGGAAAAACTCCTAAAGAATTTCCAATCATAACTATCAAAGAACCAGGATTTATTTCATCCATTTTCCCCAACTTTGCAGGTTTCAGGTTTTCATTTCCTGATTGTTTAATCACTGCAAATCCTGTTTCCGGATCATGCCCAATAAAATCGGCAGATACTTCTTTTCCATTTGCCAGAGTAACCGTATTCGATTCTGCACCCCAGACAATACTGCTGCGTGTAAGAATATGTCCAGATTTGTCTAAAATTATTCCAGTGCCGATATTAATATAAGATAAAGCTTGTTTTTGGACTTCGTTTTTAAAAAAAGATAGGATTCCACTCTCTTTCTTGACGTATATTTCCTGAGAGAATCTTGAGGCAATGGTAACAACAGAAACTTTACTGGAATCAATTAACTTGTGAATTTCGTTTTCGATACTGCCTAAAATGTTTCCAGCAAAAACAGAATTTCCTAAAATTAATATATTTAAAATATTAACAAAAGATGAAACGTAAATAAGTTTTTTGTTAAAGTAATTCACACTGTAATTAATACGATTGTATGTTCAACTACTGGACTCAATAGTCAACCTAAAATTCATAATGATGAAATACTTCCCGAGGAGTTATTTCATTTGCCGAATCAGTTCTTGTTGTAGAAAACCTTTCTAATTCAGTTGAGTTAATTGGCGTACCTCTACCAGAAATATTTACCCAATCCATTGGATAATTAATATTTTGAGGAAGATTTCGGTTAAAGGCACTGGAATAGTTTGAAATATTTTGGTTGGATCTATATGAAGGAGCTATTAACGCAGTGTCATTAGAATTATTCGTACGAAAATCTTTTAGAGAACCTAAAGCAAAAAATGCAGCAAATACAACAAAAGCTCCGGTTGCTGCAAAAATTGGAATCCTGACAGGCCAGTTTAGATTTCTACTCCGCTTTAAACTTCTTTCCATACTTATTCGAGTTCTTAATACCGTTTCAAAGTCTGGTGAAGTTTTGAAGGAATGGAGATGCCGAAGTTGAACTCGAATATTCATGATATCGTTGAAAGCACTTAAACAGGAAGAACATTCCTTAAAATGTATCTCAACCTCTTTCTTTCTTTCACCTGGAAGTAAACCATCAACATAATCATAAACTTTATCTTCAAACCATTTACAAATTTTCATAGGCAACTCCCTAAATCATTTTTCCTTCACTTCTATATATTTATAGTTTCGGCATAAAATTAATATATTATTTTTTTTTCATCAGAAATTTCAATCGACTTTGCAACTTTAAACGCCCTCGATTAACTCGTGATTTCACAGTGCCGATTGGAACTTTGATGATTGTACTAATCTCTTCATATGAAAGTTCCTGCACATCACGTAAGATAATCACTTCCCGAAATTTCGGAGATAACATAGCTATTTCCTTTTGAATGATCTCTTCCTGGATTATGCCATCAACCTGATTTTCTGGATTAAAGTCTTCGTCAGAGATTTCATAATCCCGGTCTTCGTAGCCCATATCTGTAACAGAAAACAACTTTCGGCGTTTTCGTCGCCGCAACTCCGTTCTCGCTAAATTACCCGCAATAGTATAAATCCACGTAGAAAATTTTGCAATGCGTTTGTACGCCTTACGTTTTCGGTAAACTCGCAGAAAAGTTTCCTGGATTATATCTTCTGCTTCTTCCTGACTGCCAACGAACCGATAAATAAAATTTAATAGCTGATCTTTATATCTTTTAACAATCAAATCGAAAGCATAAAGATCGCCTTTTTGAAATCTTTCAATTAAGTCTTCATCAGATGGTTGGATACCATTACTGTTTGTTTTCTTTGTCATTAATTCTGACTACCGATTTTTTCAACCCAGTTAAGTATTAAAAAGTTCCGTTTATTGAACAAAGCAATTTCAACTGATTTTCACTTTGTAATTAATTCCTGAATCGCAAATATTATTCATTTTTTATTATTTGAATTAACAGAGACTGTAAAGCAATTGGGGATGGAAGTTGACTGGTTTTTAAAATTAAATCCGTATCCAATAATGATGCAAATATTTGTTGCATCTGGACTATCGTGTAATTTTTGGCCATCTCCTTTGTTTTATTGATGAAAAAAGATGGGATTCCAACTAATGCTGTCATCTCATTCATAGATTTTTTTTGCGTTACAGCACCTTTTATTTTTATTAAACTTATAAAATGGCGTGCAATCATAGCTATAATACCGGTCGGGGATTCACCGCTCTCTAACATTTGATTTAAAATAAGTAAAGCCTTGTGTAAATCTTTATACCCAATGGCATCATTTAAATCAAACACACTATAATTTCTGGATAATCCGACTACTTTTTGAACATCTTCCAGTTCAATTTTCTTTTTGCCATTTAAGTTTAAAACAACTTTTTCTAACTCATTCGCGATATCTCTTAAATTATTACTAACACGCGACTGCAAAAGCATTAATGCCTCTTGAGAAATATCATAGCTTTTTTCTTTCAGATGTCCCTGAATCCAATTTGGTATTTGCCTGTCATAAAGAGTTTTGAATTCGACATAACAGGAGTTTGTTTTAATTTTAGAAATGAACTTATTACGCCCATCCAATTTATCCGCGATTAGAATTAATTTAGTGCTTTGGGCAGGTTTTTCCACATATTTACTCAACATTTCTAAACTGGTTATGGCTAATTTATGTAAATCTTTCACCACAACCACCCGTGATTCAGCCATCATTGGATAGGCATTTGCAGCATCAATTATTTTTCCGCCGTCAACATCATTCCCGTAAAAAAGATCGAAATTAAAATCCCGGGTGTTCGGCTCCACCACAGCGTCAATCAGCCTCTTAAGTGAATCCTCTAAAAGATAGTCCTCTGACCCACATAGTAAATAAGCACTGAGAAACTTTCCTTTTTTTATATGATTTAGGAATTCATAATAATTCATTTTCACAATTTTTCGGATTCCTTTTTGAAAGCTATTGTCAGCGTGAATGCGAAACCACCCCATAGAATTGCAAGAATGATTATCATCATTATTATAGCAGTAAGCGTCATGATTTTTCCCTCAATTTAAAAGCTGACCTTTTTCCAAAAGGTTAGTTTTCTGTGACTGTTTTTTTATAAATCCAATTATTAAATATCAGGCTTAAACCAATGACTAATCCCCATTGAAATAAGCATGTTCCTAAACTGAAAGCATGAAATGGATGCCACCACCCCTCAGGATCAAAACTGGTTACTGACTGATAAAACCACCACCCTAATAAAACAATAAATTCAATTGGTATGACATATTTCATAAAATATTCAAACCACTTCCCGACATTTATATCGTTTCCTTCACTGTTCACGAGTTCTGTCCGAAATTTCGTCGGGCCATATTTATTAACCGCAAAAGCGATAAAAAAACCGCTGACCATAAGCCCTACACCCCAGGCCCAATCCTGATTCTCAAAAAAAGTCATGTTCACTGCCGAAGGAATTCCTAATATAAATGCTGTAGCAGCTACCAAAAGAATTGCCCGCTTTCTTTGCATACCAGCATCCATGAAAATCCTTGTAGCTAATTCAATCATGGCAATCAGAGAAGACAGGGCAGCAAAGCTCAATGCCAGGAAAAAAATTGCCGTGAAAAATAAACTGAATCTCATGTGGCTAAATAATTGTGGAATCCAGATAAAAGTCATACCAGTGTTACCTGGACCGCTAATTTTTACGACCTCCTCCGGAGCCAAACCAACCAGAGGCGCCAATGCAAACACAGCAGGGAAAATTGCTAATCCAGCTATTATAGAGGCTGAATTATTGCCCAGCCCTGTAATAAAGGCATTGAGAACTATATCTTCCTTTTGTTTTAAATACACCGCGTATGTTAGAATTAATCCCCAACCAGCGCCGGTTGACCAGGCAGACTGAGTAAGCGCTTCAAGCCAGACTTTATAATTTACCAATGCGCTCCAATCGGGATGGAAAAGAAAATTTAAGCCATCAAGGGCGCCAGGTAAGGTTAATGCACGAATTGTGGCCATTATCAATAAAATAAACAAAGAAGGAATCAAAAATTTGGTAGCCTTTTCAATGCCTTTGACAACCCCAAGATAAATTACAAAGGAGCCAACACTCAAAGATAAAAAATGGAATAGTATGGGTTCATAAAAAGACGAAGAAAATTGGTTCCAGTAAGCCATCCCTTCAACACCCGAAAGCCCTCCGCTCACGGCTGCAAAAAAATATTTCAAACACCAGCCTGTGACCACAGAATAGTAAAACATAATTGCCATAGTACAGAATCCAATAAAACATCCCATCCAGGTATATTTTTTACCTAACAATTTACCAAAAGCGCCAACTGTACCATATCGGGTTTTTTTACCAATAGCAAGTTCTGAAATTAATAAAGGTATGGACCATAAAAATAAAAAAATAATCCAGGCGATTATAAAGGCGCCACCGCCATTTTTTGCGACAATTCTTGGAAATCGCCAAATATTACCAGTCCCGATAGCCATGCCAAGTGCCGCTAAAATCAATGCCCATCTTGAAGAAAAAAATTCTTTTTGACTCATATTTCTCCCTCTTCTTAACGTACAAATACCGATGATTCCGTTATTTTCTACAGCAAGAGTATATCTTTCGAAGTGTCATATTTTAAGTCATGGAGCACTGGATTGTTGGACTAATGTAACAAATTATTACAAAACAGGCAATCAATATAACCTATTTCAGAAAATATTGCAAGGGAAAATACGCGGGAAATGTAATATGTCAGTTATGGTGGGGCTGTGCTCATACTTCGACTTCTCTCAGTGTGAAGTAAGTTTGTTGTTATTATTAGTTATCTATATGGTGGTTCCCAAAAAAATTTCGGGAAACCATGATTTTGCACATAATTCCTCCACCACAACTGACAGATTACCAAGGAATAATACTTAATTGAGATAAAACAGAACCGATAAAGTAGCCTGAGTTCTCACTGATGTTTCGTTGTCTATTTCAACTACGAATTGGGATTCACCTGAAATGCTAAATCTATTCACAACAAAAAATTCAGCGCCAAATGAGCCGGCGAATGAAACCATATCTCCTAAGGGCGCTTCTTGAGCGGTGATGGTGACCTTGCCACCAATGTAGGGATAAACACTTTCTCCTTCCAGGATAGTCTTGAGAAAACCTCCTGTAAGTACCAGCGCATTTCTGCCATCCGTTTTTAATCCAAAACCTGCATTAAGTGCCACAGCGCTCATCATCCAATAGCGGCCAGTCAATACAGTGCTTTGATTGCCGGTTCCAGTAATATCAGATACACCGAATCCGAATTTTCCAGCTTCGCCCTGTGCATGCACACTTTGACTGAACGATAATAAAATACTAATAAATATCAGAGAGCTTACTATTCCTTTCATATTGTTACCTTCCTTTCTTAATAAAAACAGGCTCTAACCGCCGCCAAAGCCTTTAGATAGTTTCGAACAAATCATAACGCGCTATAGCGCAAGCAACAAATCACAAACATCAAATACAAAGGCTCCATCATTTTTATTACGCAACAAGGACTTCATTTTAAATTTATCTACCGAGAATAATTCACCAAAACAAATCAGGCAAAATAATTATGTACAAAATAATTACTTTTAGTGTAAAATGCAATCTTTTGTCTTCAATCATTTTGTCTATTTCTTTGAAAGGTCATTTATTGGAGATTTGTATTTTGTTGTTTATGATTTTTTAATAAATGCTTTAATAAAAAACCGAAGTTATGACTCTTCACAGATTAACGCACCGTGCTGTCATATTGCATAATGAATGAAATGGCCGATATAATCTTTCCCTATTCACCCAGGATATATGTGAGCCCGCCATACATCTTAAAAGCATTGGAATCGCTGATTAAAAATATTGCTTTCAAAGTTACAACTATATTTTTGGATAATGAAAAATCAACGCCACCCAATAAATTTAAGCCAACATCATTTTCACTAAAATCATTCCCTGGTGTGTCAACACTATTAAATGAAAAAGCCAGACCGCTGCCGGCGAAAAAATCTACACTTCCTTCTGTTGGAAAATAATAGCACAAATCTCCATTAATTGTAAACGATTTAGTAGTCTGTTTAATGCCAAATTCTGTTTTTGATTTAGCCCAATAATCAACACCTGGATATAGTACAAGGTTTTCAATAAGTTCACCAAGATGCACATTAGCCCCAAATGCTAAGGCTAAATCAATATTCTCAGGTTTTGTAAAACCAAAACGTCCTCCGATTCCTTTGAAACCAAGGCGTTGAGCCATAGAATTATCATTAGCAAAAAATAAAACCACAAAAGTTAAAATTAGCGTCAATGCTGTTTTTTTCATGGCAGCTCCTTATGTGTCAATTAAACAATTGGACTATTTATAAGCTTTTGAAAATATAAACTTTCTGCCTAAAATATCAAGATTTGTGATAATTAATTAACAGAATATTTTCCATTTTTAAGTCAAACTCTGAATACAATTATTTTGTATTTGACCAAAAACTCGAAGATTTATGTCAACCCTACAATCTTTTATGCAGGGATCTCCTATTTCAAGCAGTAGATTCCCGCTTAAAAGACTGCGGGAATGACATGTCGAGGCTGTTTTCGGTCAAACCCTAACTAAAACAAAATAGGCTCTGACCGAAGTCAAAGCCTATTTATATTTTTTTTAAATACTATAAAAATGTTATTCCGAACCGCCTAATAAAAATGTAATACCTCCCATGATTTTTAGCTGGTCACCATGTGTATTGAAGATAATTTTTGCTGAAGCAACCAAATTATCCTGAACTGGAATGTCCACACCACCTAACAGATTAAGCCCAAAGTCAATATCAGACCCTCCACCAACTGTTCCAAGTCCGGTATCATAACCATCCCAACTCCATCTCATTAAACTTAAGCCACCACCTGCAAAAAAATCAATATTCCCCCCTGTGGGGAAATAGTATCGGACATTACCATTGATACTAAATACACCTGTATTGTTTTTCGACCAATAATCAATGCTTGGGAATATTACAAGATTTTCAATTATTTCACCCAGGTTGGCGTGTACACCAAAAATAATAGTACTACCTCCAGAGCTTACCAATCCGAGCCGTCCGCCAATTCCTTTGAAACCAATTTGTTGTGCCGTAGAATCAGTAGATGCAAATACCAATAGCACAAGTGCACAAATCAATGTCAATGTTACTTTTTGTCGAGTAGACATAATATGACTCCTATATTAATACACGTACATTAAGA
>CAZIKB010000177.1:0-10424 GCA_964539665.1 uncultured Cytophagia bacterium | reverse complement strand
GCCGGATTGTCCGGCTTGCCTATATTAGCTTTGCTTGGCGCACTCATGATTCCTCCCTTTGTTGCTGTTCGTGTGATTACATTTCCAGGGAATTATTTAATTCATATAAGTGATATAATATAACGATCCGCTTGTTATGGTGTCGCACTGGAATATTAAACTTGAAATAAAACTGATGCGGGAATCCAACCGTTCGGATTCGCACATCGCGGTTTCAGTCGGGTTAACGCAATTTCAGGCGCAAAATAACTTGCTTAATATTACAATAAAGTTGTAGAATTTTACCGAATCAAAACCGTCTTTTTTATGTTGGCGAAAGTGTTCCCCGCCTTTGGCTTATTTTTAGTGAGGTGTTAAACACATCACTGAGCGGGAAGTAAGATCATTAAATCTCTTTCGTTATCTTTATTGACGAGGTTTTGGCTTGATCCCAAGATAATAAGCGATATTCGCATTAGGGTCGATCTTCGTCTCAATTTTACCTGGCAGGCTGCTTAAAATCGGATTCAAACCCGGACCATGCCCGGCAGAGTCACTCCACCCGTGGATACAAACACCAATAGTTACAGCATCCTCGTATCTTCCGGTTCCGTAGAAGTCGTAATGGTCCCTGATTGCCACCAGGTCTCCGAGCTTGAGATTTTTCAGGCCATATTCTTCGACTATTTCTGGACATGTCGTCTGAATATCGTAATCAAGGGCTTCTATGAACGAATATCCTAATCCTGCTCCCATGATGTGCCCTGGGACCTCCATCACAACAGGGATCAAAAGCTGATCATCCTTTACTGTTATGCCCATGTTCTCCAAAAGGTCAGGAGAAAGCTTGTTCACGCGTACGTCCTCGAAGCCTTCAATCTTTAGTCCCACGCCCTGAGCCTTAACCTGAATCTTATCATTCAAAGCAAGGTTTTCAAGAACATCCTTTGGGAACCAGACAAGGTCGTCCGAACCAGCATGTCTGCCGATGTACTTGCCTTTGGCACCTTTGGCATCACCGGAAATGACCCTGGCCTCATTACCGATACATGCAAGAATGGCAATAGCGCACTCCATGGGGCTGGACCGATCACGGCCTTGAACAGTGACATCGGGCTCGACATGGTCTGCGTTCGCCCAGCCGTAGGTTGGATCACCCAGAGATACCGTGTAGTTGATCGATGCCATCCCGAGACTCAACTTCGGCTTGCCGGTGTAGGTCGTGGAATATCCTCTGCTGCCTGCAGGATGCACAACAGCTCCGACAGCCGTCGTGATGAGCTTATCCTTGTTTGTTTTTAAAATAGCTGTTCCTGTGCGAGTAGCTGACATCTTCATCTTGAGATTGAGACCGAGATACTTGCCGATGTTCGCTGAAGGGTCGATGCGCCCCGTTATTTTGCCGTATCTCGTGGAGAGAATGGGCGTCACGCCGATCCCCAAACCTGATAGATCGCTTGGGCCGCTGCAGACTACACCTAACGTCGCACCGCCTTTGAAGTACCCCATGCCGTAATCCGTCTGAATATCCTTCATAAGTACAAGATCCCCGAAACGCAGCTCGTCTAAACCGTACTTCTTGATGTCAGGCGGATAACAGGTCTGAATATGCCAGTTGCCTGAAAGGCTTCCACGACCGGCTCCCTGACCGACGATCTCGGCTGGTATCTCTTTGACCACGGGCAGCACCAGCTTGCCGTTCACCTTTTGAATGACCAGTTTTTCTAAAACGTCGGGTGAAATGCCATGAGCGAACACATCCTTGAAACCCTCGATGTCCAGGCCGACACCTTTGGCCTTGACCTGAAGTTTGTCGTCTATGGCAAGCTTATGCAGGACATCCTCCTCAAAATGGATCAACACGTATCTTCCGAATTTCCCAATGATAATGCCTTTCTCACCTTTGGCTTCGCCGCTTAAGACCCTCACTTTATTGCCGATTGACGTATAGTTGAGCCAGGCAGTTTTTTGCCGGTCTTCCCCGACTCCAACCGTCGCCACACCCATCGTGGCCCTATCTCCAGAGGCCCATCCGAAGACCTTGTCACCGATCTTTAAATTATAATTGATACCGCCGATACCAATCGCCATCTTGGGTTTTCCATCCCAGGTTGTGACATACGAACTTGCAGGCTGGGCTGGTGCTATCTGACCTTGAACAGCAATAGTTATGAGTTTATCTTTATTCGTCGAAATGACTCGAGGTTTGACCTGGGCTGCGGTATTATTTATGATCCCAAATACAAAGAATAAAAACAGACACGAAGTAAAAAATAAGGTAGTCTTTTTCATGATTAAATCCTATATTTTTATAATTTAATTAAAATTAATTCAATTTCTGTTTTAATGCCTAACCTAACCTATAAACTGCACAGTAAGGATTTTATTTATTTATTAGGCAGCTTATGAATCCAATTAGACTTGCATTATAAAATTTAAAGCGTTCCATTTTTTCTTAGTCGCTGGATTATGTCGTCCAGTTCTTTTTCAGTAAGAAATTTTTCAAAATCACAACCAGGACTATAACGCAATGCTTTATAGACGATCTCTTGGTATTCAGATGGATAAGGTGACTTCATTTCAATCACTTTCTCGAGTGCTTCAATAATATTTGTAGCAATTTCATCAATGCCTTTTTGTATGGCATTTAATTCTGGCTCCATCATAGTTTGAAGGGTATCATTTACTTTAACAGTCTTTCGTTCTTCTGCTAGTAATATAGAGTATTTTGATAGAGACTCAAAGTGAATCTCAATTGTTCGAGGCCAATTTCTTACCATTAAATTGTATGGTTCTTCAAGTGCTTTTCCTGGCGGTATATCCACGTCTTTTAATAAACGACGAGCATCACTTCGAAAGATAACAACTGGTTTACCAAGAGATTTCGCCTTGTCAAATTCAACGACTGTTCCTGCATCAAGTTCGAGTCCGTCAAAACGAACCATTACTATATCAGCCTTAATGACCGCTAACAGAGCAACGTTTCTAATATGTGCAGCAGTAATTTTTTTCACTTCAATAGATTGAGGAAGGATCAAACGGAATTTACCCTTAGACAATCGCCAAATTGCTTCTTTAATCAAAACGTTAGATGCCAATTCGTGTTGGTTAAACATTCCACCTGCGGCATACACTTCGAATGGACCTAATTTTTTAGAGTTGTCAACTCTTTGACTTTTATTATCAGTTTCAGACTGACCATAATTTAAGACAGTGATGGAATAAAATAGTATAATTGTGATAAATAAGATTTTACAAAATTTCCATGACATCGGTCTACTCCTTTAATTCTTCAAAATAGATTGAAACTATAGAACTTCACAATGCAGTACCCTTTAAACTTTGGGCTCGTTTAAAATTAAATTAGACTTGAGTAACAACATAACGCTCACTTTACCTGCGCGTCTTTTTGTGTCGGGTGAAAGTGCTGGTTATGCCCTATTTCTTCTTTGGTGGATTTGGCGTTGGTTTCGGGCGCTCACCTGGTCGTTCGTAACGAGCTGGCTTAACATCACCTTCCACTTTGTCTCTAGGAACATTTGGAGTGTCTGGTTTTGGCTTTTTCATCTCATTCTCCTATACTTTTCAATCCAAGGTTTCACCCGGGTCCAAAGTAAACTCAATTAAATCTATGTTTTCTCTATTTAGTAAAAAACCGTGACAGTTTGACTCAATATAATCGGGATCTTCATTTACTTTCTTGTCGTCGTTCACCCATGCAGGATTATACAAATATACAAAGCCTTCATCAGGATCTGTAGAGAACATAGTTGGATAACCTCTTATCCTTCTCCCATCCTTCATACTAATGATGACATACCGATTTTGAGTGAGAAAAGCATCATTCCAAGTATTAGCCCTGGAAGTCTTTGTAGTAATTTTTAGTTTTCTTAAGACTACATGGACATAATCATTATAGTAAAAGAAACCAACTATTACGGGGACACAAATCACACCGAGTAAAGAAAGCCACAATACACTTGAATTGGTAGAGAAAAGGTACTTTAGTGAGTTTCCTGTTGATTTGACTTGCGCCAGAGGTTCCCAGATTGTGACCATTGAGACGATCAAGTAAATTACAAATGAGAATAATAAGGCATCAAGGATGCGCCTAGGTACGGTTACATCTCTAGGCCTGAAGAATGCGTAAAAAATCTGGCCCGATAAAAATCCGGGCAATAGGAGCAACAGAATGTTTAATGCCTCAACTGTGAGTTTCATTATATAAACGTTTCCTGATTACCGTGGCCTAACATTTGTTTTCTATAGTTTCTTGATAACATCCAAAGATTACAATATTTTCATTGCCAATCAAGAAAAAAATTGATTTATTGTCAATAAACTAACTGTATAATATCCCAAATAAGAGTAGTAAAATGAAACTCATTAATACTGATGTTTACCATACCAGCGCAATTGAAAAACGGTTACACCCGGTTGTTGAAGCAGCGTCTGACTCTCTTGAGGTATTACGGCCAAAGCTAATCTACCTGAGCCAGCGGAGGTGAACTTTAAAATCACTTAATGTGGGCATCCAAAAATTTAAATTCAAACAGGGCGTTTCCAGTCGGGTTGAATATTTTGTTGTACTGCTACCTTTAATACATTTCCAATAATCATATTTTATTTATTTCACAACAAATATTTTTTAAAACAATTTCAAATGATCATTCAAACTGTTGTAGCATAATACTTTACTTCATCTTCAAGCTTCGAACCGATTTTATCCATTTCAATTTCCAAATCATAATGTGATTGAAGATTTGTCCAAAATTGAGGGGATATTCCAAAATAACGACCTAAACGTAATGCGGTATTTGCTGTAATTCCTCTTTTACCATGCACAATTTCATTGATCCTTCGAGCTGGAACTGATATCTCTTTGGCTAATTTATACTGTGAAATCTTCATCTCATCCAAAAACTCTTCCTTTAAAATTTCACCTGGATGTATGGGAGGTATTTTTATATTGTTCATATTCAAACTCCTTCAATGATAGTCAACTAATTCAACATTATAAGCACTTCCATCCTGCCACTTAAAACAGATCCTCCATTGCTTATTAATTCGAATACTATATTGACCTTCACGATCTTTCTTTAAAGCTTCCAAATTATTTGAAGGGGGAATTCGTAACGAATTAATATCAGGCGCTGCATCAAGCATCCAAAGTTTTTTCATCGCTCTTCTTTGAATTTCCTGTGGCAATTTTTTTGAAAATTCTCGATGAAATATTTTTTCAGTCTCTTTACATTTAAATGTTTGAATCATATCAGTATAATAACGAAATTCGTTAATAATGTCAAGTGTTATTATGTGTTTTAATATCCGAAACTAAAACACCACATAAAAAATATTACAAAATAACTGCAAACTATCAAATTACTATGGAGTAGCTGTACAACATTTGTTTTCTATAGTTTCTTGATAACATCCAAAGATTACAATTTTTTCATTGACAAATAAGGGGAAAAATGATTCATTGTCAAAAAACTAACTGTATAATATCCCAAATAAGAGTAATATTATGAAACTCATTAATACTGATGTTTACCATACCAGCGCAATTGAAAAACGGTTACACCCGGTTGTTGAAGCAGCGTCCGACTCTCTTGAAGTATTACGGCCAAAACTAACCTTAATGAGCCAGCGGAGGTGAACTTTATAAAAAACCGCTAAACCTGAACCGAACCGCACTTCGAAAACAAAAAACAACTGCTGGTTCAGGTCAGGTTGAGCGAAAGTTAGACCTTTTTCTATAATCTTTTAAATTGACTCTATTCAATTAGTCTTTCTTTTTTTCTTTCCTTTCAAAATTAATTACTTTAATTTCGCCATGCATATTATAAGCACTATTCCCAGAAGTTACCCACTTTTTAAATCCACCTTCCAGATTTAATACATTTTCATAGCCAATATTATTAAGCGCACATACTGATAAAGCGCTCCTGCTACCACCTCTACAATAAATTATTATTTCAGCCATTGGATCCTTGGAAATTTTTTGAATGGTAAATTCTAGTTTTCCACGCGAAATCCAAATTGCGTTTTCAATATGTCCGGATAAGTACTCTTTTTCAGTTCTAATGTCTATCAGAATGAATTTTTCTTCGGCATCCATTTTCATTTTCAGTTCGTCAACTGAAGTTATCATGATTTTTGATTTGGCCTCTTCTAATATTTGTTTTGTAGATTTGACCTGTGCATGTGCAATTGTCCCAATAAAAATTGCAATCACGAAAAAAAGTATCTTTTTAAAATACATATTTTATCTCCTATTTTCTTGGTATAGCGATCCGCTTGTTATGACGTCGCACATATGGATTATTTACAGTTCATCTAAAAAGAACGTTGAATAACGAAATATTTTTCTTGACTCCTGTTTATTGTATAGTAAAGGTTCAGTCTTATTTGTTATCTTGCTATATCGATTTTCTCCTATTTTGCCTTGTCCCTTTTCTTCGAGCTATTATGTTTACAGCAGACTCTGTGTGTGCTATGCCACTTCCCTTGTTGGATGCGTATGCTAAAACGACATGCTAAGATTCTGCAGGATAAATCGCCCAGAGTTTAAAATTTCATTGAGCTTATGATAACACACAATATTTTTGAAATCGCGCCGAAACCCTACAGTCAGCTGGCGCAATTATTTGTCCAGCTGATTTACAATAACGTACCTTAACTATAATTGTAAACCGAATTTGAATTTGTTAAATTTTAATTAATGTGTTTTTGTAATTAAATTTTCTGTTCTTTTAATGAAATTCACAGTTTTTTTATTGCTCTGTTTTTGTTTTCTCTTGTAATATTCTATAATCTTACGGATGTCATAATTAAATTTTGCAGCATGTTCTTCTCTATATTTGTGTATTTCATCTATAATGGGATCTTTATACATTTTTATTCTCCTGATAATTCTTCAGGTGTACAAATTATTGGTGCTAAAAAACCACTATCGTAAATTACTTTTTCAATTAACGGTCTCATCTTTGCATTTGCTATATGCTTACAATTCCATGTTAATAGATAATCCATATTGTGAATAGAAGCAATAGCAATATGGATTGAATCTTCTACTGCTTTTGGAGGTAAACATTTATTCTCCATCAATCTTTCTGATAAGACGATAATTTCATCAGTAATTTCAAGTAAGGACAAATCATTTAACTTTTCTAATCTTTCTTGAGCTGCCTTCGGATCTCCAGCACTCGTTTCGTCAACAACAATCTGCGACGTATATAAATCGTATTCAGTTTTTTGGTTGTCCCACCAATTGTTCGATATTTGTTGATGAGCAGCGATAATAATATCTCTACTCGGTTTTGAAGTAAGGTAGCTTACTATACTTGTCTCAATATAAACTTTTTGCTTCATAGTTTCAACCAATTAAATTCAAATAATATTGTTAAATGACCTCCCTTAACTCAGCTTAAAAAGTTGATATTATCTTTTCCTTTGGATTTTAGTATAATTCGGAATGCAATTCCTTTATGAATTGCATTCTGCCGCACATAAAAGCGTTGCACTCCGAGTTTTGCTGAACAAAAGGGGATAAGCATTTATTTTTAATATAGCTTATAGGCGGATAATTTTACTTATCTCAAGAATTATAATCGTTATTTTTGCCACTATTAACAAATGAACAGTAGAACTGTTTAATTTTATTATGGGCTAACGTGAAGCTACCAGCCCAAATGCCACCAGTCACAAAACTCAATAAACACATCTGATATTAATTTACAAAACAAACTTTTGAAAACAAACTCCACTCGCAGTTGGGCCGGATTGAACGAATGTTAGACCAGCCCGCTTAAAATACGACCAACGGCTAACAGACCACCACTTCGTGTTCTTTACAAATTTATTCAACTTTATATTGAGCTGGAGTCCCCTCAGCAGGTGTTGATTTTTGAATGAATTCCCTTATATGTTCATTAGCATTCGCTAAATCTTCTGCTCTCAGGTACATCATGTGTCCACTGCGATAGGCTTCAAACCTCAGACGGTCTTTCATCCTGCCACTGGGATCAATATGCCAGAGTGTATATTTAGCATTAAAATACTGGGTAGCGCCATCAAAATAACCTGACTGGATCATCACATGCATGTAGGGATTTTCTGCCATTGCTTGTCGCAGATTTGCACCCGTATCGTTGTTACTCCTGTCCCACGGACGCACCGGGCCAAACATATTGTATTTAATGTCCGTTTTGTAGTTAAGGTGTTCCCTGATATAATAATTAATGGCCGGAGTAAAAGAGTGCAGCCATGAGGTTATTTCAGAATTGTAGTCAGGTCGGCTTCCTCCTACAGCTCTATCAAGACCCAGATACCGGGAATCCAGTCTTCCTACCGTATAACCCTCATTTCTTAAAAGTTCCTTCCAGAAATAGGAAGTTGGGACATCTAAATTAAATTGCAGGAATACTCTTTCTGAAATACCTGAATAATACGCCATCTTCGCAGCAATTTCTTTCTTCTTCTCTTCTTGCAGGAAACCACCCATCGACATTGCTGGAATTAATTCGTTAATGGTGTAATTCTCAACTTCCGGTAGAATATCATCCAGGTCTATACTTTGCAGCTCGGGATTGAGCGCTTTATGATACCACGCAGCCGCGGTGAAATACGGCAATTGCAAGGCTGCTTCGACCGGGCCGCCTCTTTCGATACCGATGTCCGTAGGGGAAACCAGGATTACACCGTTAAGATACATCCAGTGAGAATTTTGCAGCTCCAGAGCCAAGCCTGAAACACGTGTTGTGCCATAGCTTTCTCCAATCAAATATTTAGGAGATCGCCAGCGATTTCTTCTGGTCACAAAAGTATTAAGCCATTCAGCGAGGTATTTAATGTCAGCATTCACACCAAAAAAAGTTGACTTTTCGATCTTCTTGTCACCCTTTTGCTTTGCTATCCTGGAATATCCCGTGTTCACCGGGTTTACATAAACAATATCAGCCACATCCAGCAAGGTATGCGGATTTTCCCTGATGCCGTAAGGCTGTACAGGGAAACCTTCGTCATCAATTTGTAATATGCGTGGTCCGGTATACGCGACGTGCATCCAAACTGAAGCAGAACCAGGGCCACCATTAAATGAAATGAACAAAGGTCTGGCCGCACGATCTTTAATATCCGTACGTTCATAATAAGTATAATACAATGAAGCTATCACCTCTCCATCCTCATCCCACACAGGTTGAGTTCCAGCGGTTGCCTGATAGGGAAAACGTTTGCCTTTAACGGTAACTTCATTTTGGGTCGTAACAGTAGAATCGATCGCCAGTTCGCGGTTTTGGGAAAAAACCGATGTTGAAACAGCAACGGTTAGTATTAGTAAAATTCTTAAATGATTCATAAAACGGTCTCCTTTTTTAGATTATTATATGATTTCTCTTTTGAGAGTATTGTTATGCATTCAAATCTGACCAAACCGCATACTCATTGCCATTAGGATCGCCAAAGTGAAAACGACGACCACCCGGAAATGAAAATATCGGCTTTATGATTGAACCACCAGCTTTCTCGATTTTAGATTGGGTTTTCTCCAGGTCTTTACTATAGAAAACTATTAAAGCACTACCGTTTTCAGAGGAGGCTGTTAAATCAGATTTAAAAAAGCCGCCATCGAGACCTTCATTTGAGAAAGCTGTATATTCAGGGCCATAGTCTACAAACGACCAACCGAATACAGCAGAGAAAAAAGTTTTAGTCGTCTCAATATCCTTTGATGGAAATTCAACATAATTTATTTTTTCGTGCTCATTCATTTCCTTTATTCCTTTTTTAAGTATTACGCTTTGCTCTTGCGCACCAGGGATTCAGTGCACGGAGCATCATTTAAATAAAATACTTCGTTAATTCTCCAAACTCGAAAATTACGCAACCGCCATGGTGTCGCGAGCAGCAAAACGTTAGGAGCTGCCGCTACTGTGGCACACCGGCCGCCACACCATAAAACGCCCCAAACAAACGCTGGCGTACCAGATAATCGATTTGAACATATATCAAATTCTAAACAACTTTAGTCGATCAATTGAAAATTGACTTTTACGTGTTATAAGTCTTTTATCAAAATATCTGAATGTTATGGTCAAAATGACTTTAGGATCCAAATCGATACCTGCATAAATTAAACCAGCGTTACTTGCTTTCTTAATGTTCTCTTTCCACTGCTCATAATTAAAGTCCTTAAGACCAAAATGATGGATCAGGTTTTTCAACTCTTTCATATAAATTGTATCAGGTAATGCATTGAAGACATCAATGTCAAACAGAAATATTGCATCAGACTCGGCTCCTACAGTTTTGGGATTCTTGATGTATTGAGCATTAGTTCTGTATCTTGTCTCCGTTGAATCCTCAATATAAAAACCAAAATCATTTATAGCCTGAATAATTCATAAATACTCAAAAAAATAAGAGGAGTTTTCCTTATAAAT
>CAZIKB010000176.1:0-10426 GCA_964539665.1 uncultured Cytophagia bacterium | reverse complement strand
GGTACAAGATTTCACCAAAGAAATCACTTGTGCCAGGGAAACTATTGCTTTCAGTATCACTTCCCGAACTGCTATGAATAGGTTTTAAAAAAGAAGCCTTCCGGTTATCCACTTAACTCCGAAAATGTCCTTCTGAAGGAGAGGAGCGACTGAAGAATCTATGACCACTATTCATTATTCTCTGTGTCAAGCCTAATGGTATGAGATTCTTCGCTCCTTCCAGTCGCTCAGAATGACAATATTAGAAGATTGCGGAGCAAAATGGATAACCGTGAAGAAGCCCCGGTAAATGGTTGAAAATCAAATTACTCCGAGGCTTACCTGATAAACGGGATGCCCATTATCTCGTTAATCCTGTAAATCCTGTCTAATGATTTGTAACCGTATTTATGAAACGATGCACTAAGCTAACTTTGGAGTTCCGTTTTGCGAATTTCGCATTTCGGTTTACTGCATTGCCGCGTTAAGAATTGATTAGGTTAAGTAATAATTTTCTGCCAACAAAACTTACCTTGAAATACTTCTGAGTGCACACTTCAGCAAAATGTCGCGACCACTTATTTGCTGTCGATCATTTTTACTTTTGCTTTGAAACCATGCTTTCAGGCTTTCTAAGATTCTGTCAACTTAAATGCCATAACTTTCTTTTTAAGAAACGTCGGGATGATAAGAAGTTTTTTCTCTTTAATGTACTCGAAGTCAGCTACATTGAAATCCCCTGTCGCATTCATTATTTTCGTCACCTCACCGGCTGACGTAATTATAAAAAGCGGACCTTCCCAGTGGGAAACAAGATAATTGCCATTGTTGAGGACTCGGATTCCATCAATCACACCCGCTCCGAGACTGGCGATGTTTTCGATCTTCTTCGTCTTGATATCGACGGCTTTCAAGAATGGATCTCCCGCGTTGCCGCCAAACAGGAGTTTATCGCCATGTAAAAAGATACCGTTGGGTCGCCAGGTATCATACGCTTCCAGCCAGACTTCAAATTTACCTTTAGAAAATTTATGTATTTTGCTGGCCGTCCAATCAGAAGGCGATGTGTCCGTAATATAGATATTGCCTTTCCTGTCAATTGTCAGATCGTTGGGGAAATCACAATTCGGTATCGGAAAACGGTTCAGGATCTTGCCTGATTTAAGATCAATCTCGGTTAATTTTCGCCTCTCGGCAGTGTAGAGTTTATCTTTGTAGATGGCCATTCCAGCAGGTGCATGCAGCGGAGACACCCATTTTTCCTTGATGATTTTTCCATCAAGACTGAGCTTCGAGATATATCCAACATACTCTGCTTCCGGAGCATCATTCTTGAACTGAGTATTGAAGCTGGTCACATATAGAATTTCGCGCTTTGGATCATAGAGTACCGATTCTGGCGTGAGGAGCTCCTGAGATGACTCCCAGACTTTCGTGAGCCGGGTATTATCTTCGACCGGTGGAGTGAGCGGAGGATCGGCTTTAGCCATAAATCCCCAGCCGCCAAAGGACTCTTTTATGATCATGAATATTTCATTCCGACCCTTTTCTGCATTCAAATACACAACGTCATTCATTCCTACCACTCCAAGAAATGAGCCGTCCCGTGACTGATAGGCGCTCATCCCATAATACAATCTCTTGCCATTGAGATAGATGGTGATCTCGTCGCTGTATCCGAACGAGAGTTTGAATTCCTGCTTTTTTTCTGAATTAAAAACAGTTCTCGCGAAAACCAATTCCGGTGCCTGGCCAGCTCTTGTGACGTATCTGGCTATATCGACCAGACCAGACGGTTCAGCAGTCACTTTTTGCCAATTGGCAAAAAAGATACTGAAAAATCGAGGGTATTGCTGCAATTCAATGTCAATTTCTTTGGCCGGGAAAATCTTCGAAATCTCCCACTCCATAATCATTCCAGGAGGAGTTTCTAATGCAGGGGGAGCATCGAATTTGAGATGGTCATCAACTCTGTATTTGAAATTGGAGAAATACACTTTGGCCTTGCCTACGCCTTTTAAGAGCGCAATCTTTCCTTTACTGTTGCCATGTTTTAGATCATTTATTACCAAAGCAGGCTTTTCATTATCATTCCAGTACACTCGTGCCTGAGTGCCATGTATTTCCAGTTTAAGATGGTTCCATTGATTTGCAGGAATGACTGCGCTATTCGTAAATCCTTCTCCACTGTACAACTGCCAGCCGCCTACCTTGTTTATTACAGGCATGTACTGGAGGGCGTCAGAATATAACCCGGCCCGGTGCGGACGAATGTAAAATCGTTCAAAATTTTCTTCCGACTGCATTCGGAAGATGACTCCTGGATAAGCCCGGTCGCCGTCCAAAGCGATGTCAACTTCGATGACGCCATTCTCAAATTCCACATCTTTTAAAATTGCACTGCCGAATAAACTTTTCCTACCGAGATGGTCGACAACTTCAGCATTTACAAGCTGCCAGTAGTCTGGTTCAAAATTGACAATTTCATTTTGAGCAAAAGCGTTAACTGCAAATAACGATAAAAAAAGGGACGCTAATATTCTCGTTATCATTTTGAATATATATTTTCTTATCATTTTAACCTTCCTTCATTTATATAAAAACTGATTTCTTGACACATCAAGAAAAAATATACGTAAAAAGTTTAAATAAAGATATACTTGCAGGAGTTTATATTACATTCATTTTTCATTCAAATATTATTCATTTCAAATCCAGGTTTATTTGTTTATATTATGATAGTACCAATTCAAATTGATGATTACACAAAAATGTCAAGGTGCATCCAATGCATATAACAGAGAAAAATTATATTGATCGATGCAAAGTATTGATTGAATCAAAATTGAACTGGCAGGACAGCCAGGACTGGAAACAGCGAGATTATGAATATTTGTGCGAGCTCATCTTTGAAACAACGAAAATATTGCTCAGTCTCTCAACTGTCAAAAGATTGTGGAATAAAGATTACGAAGGCACTCCCCACCAAAGCACACTGGATGCCCTGGCGAAGTTTCTTGATTTCAAAAATTGGCTCGATTTTAAAAAGAATCAAATCGAGGTCATTAAGCAGGAATATGCAACTGACACCAAAGTTGAAACTGCAGCTCAAAAATTCAGTCAAAAGAGATCAAATTTTTACTTGAAAATCGTCAACGGGGATAGTCCAATTTATCGATACCGCGCCCTGATTATTATCTTACTCTGTATCGTTAGCGCAGCGCTGTTTTTTTTCACAGCATTGCACTCCTTCAAATCGCCAACAAATTATAACACCGCGATATTTACCAGTAAAAAAGTCGTAACAAGCGGTCTTCCGAATACAGTCATTTTTAATTATGATATTTCCATGATTCAATCCGACAGTGTTTTTATCCAGCAATCCTGGAACACTAAAAGAAGAGCTCATATCACGACAGACAAGCAACACCATACAAGCGTATATTATTATCCCGGATTTCACAAAGCAAAACTTGTAGTAGATGATGAAGTGATAAAACAACATAATATCCACGTTACCACTGATGGCTGGTTAGGCATTGTTCGGTACAAATTAAATGATGCCATTCCATTTTATATCCCCCAAAAAGATATTGTCAAAAAAGGCAAGCTATATGTAAGTCCGACAACACTTGAGTCAAACAAAATCAACCTATCAAAAAACGAATATATTGTAAGCTATTTCAATGTTCGGGATTTTAATAACCTTGACGGAGACAATTTTGTTTTAGAGACCCGGTTAAAAAATAATTTAGAAGAAGGAGGACTCACAGGCCAGTATTCAGGCGTAATCATTATGTGCGAAAACGGCAGAATGATTATTCCATTAACCATTCCCGGTCTCGTGGGAAATGCGAGTGTCAAATTCATAGATGTCTGGGTTCACGGCAGAGAAAATGATTTATCTGCATTTGGCAGCGATTTATCGAATTGGAATGATTTACGCTGCGAAGTAAAGGATCGTTTTGTAAGAATCCTGCTCAACGGCAAATTGATTCATGAACTTAGTTACCAGAAAACCGCTGGCAGGATCATTGGTTTACATTTTATGTTTTATGGCTGCGGTTCGGTAAATTATGTCAGGTTGTACGATTCTAAACATCAAATAGCTTTTGAAGATGAATTCACAAAGTAATTTTCAGCAATCTTTTTCAGCATCTCACCTTCAGGTGTGTTTGATCGTGTTGCGTCAAAAATAAATGTAATCCTGGGGATTTTATTTTCAGCAAGATCATTCAATAAATTATTATAACACCCGTTTTCAACGGTCTAATTAATAGTAAGCAAACACGTTTATTACCGCTTTTAATTAGCATCCAACATGGGCGCAGATGCAAAAGCTGATTTTTGAACATGCTGCATATTTTTTTTGCTATTTCCTATTTTTAATGTAATTGGAAAGATAAAAATTATAAGATAAGTGGCCTATTCCACCATGGCGAAGACAATTGCTCTGATAATAACAGTTCTAAAACATTCATCCTAGGATCCTCTACTTGAGAGATAAAGGACATTAGAAGAGTCTATTAAATAGTGGTTCTCAGGTCAGCTTATTTAACTTCATCAGTTTAATTGTTCAAAGGAGTGAATCATGAACAAATCAGTATTTTTGACTATTCTCATAATCTTTTTCCATTATTTACAATCATCCGCTCAAGAGTTAAAATTTGGCTACAATAGTTCCAACTTTTCAGGACTAGCTGCAAATCTGCAGGGCGAACTTTCTCTTCCATTTAACTCAGTAGATGGGATCAGTCTTGGATGCTCCTCACCATCCTGGAACTTTTGGTGGGAATTCTCTACACAACTGGAATTGTTTTATTCCGCTAAAGGCGCTTCTTTTGAGGAGACAAATGAGAGATCGATAGGTAATATCCTTCGTCGAACGCAACGTAACGGCCAGTATTCAATGCGCTATTTAGAGTTAACACTCCCTTTGAGATTATCGATGTTTAACAAAAGACTTGAACTGTTCGTGGCTCCCTACATCGAGGCTTTTCTGAGCGGTGAGTTAGAGCAAAAAACGGTGGTAGAGTTCAGCGGAGTCATTGACAGTGTTCGGACGAAAGTCTGTATCGAGTGCGGTGTCATGAATGACCCGGGTTATGGGTTCGCGTTCGGACTAACTTACAATCTGGGACCCACATTATTCGAATTTCGCTATTCCACTGCCTTAAGCGACATCTTTGAAGGTAAGGAACTGGGCTATCGTCATCGTGTGGCCCAATTTATGGTCGGCGTATCCTTAGAGCGAATATTTTTTAAAAACAAGTCGCGTCAGTCAACTCCGAGAATAACAAATCAGAGTTTCAGGCAGTATGGGAAGAGTGTCAACCGCCCGGTATTTACTGTACGATTTGATGATGGAAAAATGGTTAAGCCGCCAACAAAAACCATAAAACGCACAAGGCAATTCCACAGAAAAACCACATTTCTTTCAACAGAAAGCGGTGAGAAAATAGATAAATTGCACCCAAAAGTAAAAACTTGGTTGAAAAAGCAACCGGGAGATAAAATTGTGCAATTTGTTGTGACCTTGATAGATACACTGACGCTTCCAATTTTCCCAGAACCCGTACCAAATGAACCTCTCACGACACCGGCCAATAAAGAGAAGATAGCCAAAGCGCATGCACTGGTTCAAGAAATTCGTAATCGTCGAGACCGGGAATATGCTAAACTCAAACAAGAAATCAAAAAGTTCGATGACACAAGTATCATTAAAACTTATTGGTTAATAAATGGCTTTGTAGCAGAATCTCCTCTATCGGTTGTTTTAGAAATCGCTAAAAGACCGGATGTTCTTTATATTGCCCCGGTAATCTCAGGCGAAAAACCACCTGTGGCTCCTCCCAATAACAAAGTCATTCACGGGAGGCAGAAGATTGGCAGTGACGCATTTTTGAACAGTGGCTTGGAAGGTGGGTGGATTGCCCTCCTTGATACCGGGATCAAGGAAAGCCATTATCTCTTGAGCGCATTAACCGGGATTATCGATCCCAAGATGGACTTGGCACTTAGTGGTAATACTAATGACGGCTATATAAATGGACATGGCACATCAACTGCTGCAATCATAGCAGGTCATGACTCAAGCGGGGAATATCAGGGCGTCACGAAACCGACCGTAATGGGAAATTTTAAAGTATATATTGGTGCTGGATTAAATACAGATGCTGCGGTAACCGGCTTTCAATGGGCAAATCTTTTTTTACAAAAAGTGATTGTTGCAGAAATACAAGCAGACGGCACCGATTATGACCAGATTTCGACGGCTGCAGATCATTCGTTCGACATCGGCGCCGTGGTCATTGCCGCGAACGGTAACGCTGGCTCTACCGAACCAGTCAAGTCACCGGCGAATGCCCATAAAGTCATCGGCGTTGGTGCTTTTAACGTAGAAACGGAAGCCACAGACGGCGCTCAGAGCCATGGGCCGACTGCTGATGGCCGTTTTAAACCGGACATCCAAGCCCCTACGGATACAGAGACCGCAGGCACGACCTCGTTATTACATACCTACGGTGGAACCAGTGGTGCAACGCCGTATGCCGCGGGAGCAGCATTGCTCTTTCGAAACATGATTTTAAAGAGCGTGAATGGTTTGGAATGGGACCCTGTCGACCCTGGATACGTTTATGCTCTTTTGATTTTATCGGGTCAGACGACGGTCGACCTTTCGGAACTCCCGGACCCGAATTGTGAAATCAACAAAAAAGGTGCTGGACCAATCTTACTGCCAAGCAATGGAGTCGTGGACTGGAGCTACGTTGATTTGAACTCAACAGACAATACTGAGGAAATCCCTCTTGATATCGATAGCGATTTTGCTGGTATCGATGCGGCGATTTGGTGGCCTGAAAGCGATAGCTTTAGTGGCGGAACGAGAACAAATCAACACAACAACCTTGACTTGCACATCGTTGGTCCCTCGGGGAACCTGGTCGCGAGCAGCGAACTCGTCAATAGTGTTTTTGAACGAGCCGTTTTTATCAATGACACCGGGGCGCCTAGTGATGACTGGAAGCTGCGTATACAAGGAACTACACTGAATTTTTCGCCACAAAAGGTTTATTGGGCGGTCTACATACGAAATTCCAGTGCTTTTACCAGTAAATGATAACCTGACATGAATAAAATGAAAAAGCAAAAAAAAACAGGTGGTGATGAATTTTCCGAAGGAAATGGAAGCTTATTTGACAGTAGGCTTATGCGGATTAGCCTCATAATGGGAATAATTGTTGCAAGTATGACTATTTTGGTAATGGGTCCAAAAGTTTTCACCAGTAACCATGACAAATATGCTACGATTCGAATTGAAGGCGAAGTGAGGGACAAAGAAGAACAATATCTAATCGTGGGGGCTCGTGTAGTAATCATTGCAAGTGATTTTGGGAATACAACTGGAAAAGAGGGAAAATACACAATACTTTACAAAACACAAAAGGGTGAACGAGAAAAGATTAAGGTACACGCCTCCCACGACTATTATAGCTCAGAAGAAAAAGAAATTATAATATCTTCAGAGATTAACTCGCACACCTTTTATTTGACAAGGATAACTACCCATGAATGATAAACTGCCCCGATTTAATCCTGTGATATGTACGCTCTTCTTTTTCCTTGGGACACTTCCTCGGGTATGTCAGGCACAACTTCATGTGCGCGGCACAATCATGTGCAGACATCAAGGCTCAGATGATGCGTTAAGACCAGTGGGCGCTAGAGGCGAATGTGTCTTTGTAATTATTCGAGATTCACCAACCCCACCCGTCCGTCCGACTCCGAAGGGTTTTTTTTCTATCAAACTGCCTACAAGATTTATTGATAAAGATTTGTCGGTAGAATTTCACACCTGGGACGGTCAAATCGATGAAAGACAGATATTTATTTCCGAGGAGAAATTGAAAAATGATGGTAGGAAGAAAATTTTTAAAATAGAAGAAATCATTCGCATTTCAAAAGATTGTGACTGTCTAAAGTCCGATTTCAAAGCCTGTCAGAATGAAATTGCCAAACACAGACAACTCAATTCCGACACTACGTTCATAAAAAATAAGGCGTGGCTATACACGGGAACAATTGCAGGTTTTGTTGCATCCATTTTCGGACGTATCTATCAATTTGTCGGTTCCACAGGACCACCTGCTCCTGCAGATACCATTTTAACAATCGATTCTATCCGGTTTCCCAAAGTCGATTTAGCCGAATTAGCCCGTTCTCAGTTTCTGTTTAATGGTACGTATAATGGCACGAATTTCGCACCCCGGTATAATTTTGAGCGTGCGCTTTTTCTAAATCCATCATCACTAGTTTTCGCAAATAATAACACAATAAACTTAGCTACAAATTTCTCTGAGCCGATCAATTTCTGGCAAGGTAGCGGATTTCTTCCAGTCACTGACCGCCTAGGTTTTGGTCTGGGCTTTGTATTTTTGGAACAAAATGAAGAGACATTTGCTAGATTAGACGGTTTCGACACGCACTCCGAACTCCTTGTATCTCAGGAATATTTAGGATTAGCTTCAATCGCCGTAAAACTGAATGAAAGTTGGTCCGCGGGACTTTCCGCCAAGCATCTTAATCAAAATATAGACATTCCTAGAGAAAACATTGTTAAAGCAGTCACGGAAAAAAATGTAACTATCCAAAAATCGTTCGATACGACAGAGCGGGATGACTCTCACACAGATTTCGATATTTCGGCAACATTTAACCCATCACAATCCATACGAACGGGAATAATCCTGAGTAACATTCTGGGGAGTAAATTGACTTCTCAAACTGGTAATTTTGTAAACATCCGCTCCGTTGGACTTGGAGTGAGTTTCAAAAAGCAGCGACTCTTAGTAGGAAGCGATTTGCTTATCACGGCAAAAACCAAGGTAGATATTGCTTTCGGAATCAATTACATTGCTAATAATCACTTTACTTTCAATACAAGTTATTTAACAGCAGATGAGACTTTTCAAATTGGCTCGACTTTGAAATTTAGTTTATTTAGATTAAATTACTCATTTAGCTACAATAGTAATTTTAATGAATCGCATCTTGTTGGTCTCAGTTTTATTTTATAACCACTTCAAGCCATACCATTAAATTAAGAAAGTTAACAAGCGTTACATTTATGTTCGTTCGCAAGTTTTGAATTAGCGATAATAATTTAGAAGTCAATTCGGTGCACGGGTCGATGGCTCTCTGTTTTTCCTCTAACACTCGTTTGAAGCGAATTGGTGGGAGCGTACTCAATTTTCTGAGTTTTGTAAAGCTTGAAAGCTATTTACAAATAACGATTTTAGTGCCCTGAAATCCCGCAAACACAGCGCCGTATCGTTATATTATGATTAGATATCGCGAGATCATATGATAGAAATTATAAAAGGACAATCCGATGATAGAAGTTATGATGAAATACTGCGAGCATTTGCTTTCACCCAAAGATTGAACAGGGGTTTTAGATTCTGACAAGGGGAGACTTATTTCAAATGAGGATATGCAGCGGAGAAGAGGTTCCTGGCAAAAACACATTGGTCAAATAGATGGACCGTAATATCCTACCTGAAATGAGGAAATTCCAGCGCGACAATTAAGAATTACTCTTAGAAACGAGTGAAAAGTATAAAGCAATCTCATACCACGAGATCGTTGCGCCACGTTGTTCCTTTTAAATAAAGAACATATAATTTTGAGGAGTGCATCGACGAGAAATTTGATCAAGGTATTTAATGGGTGAATAATCTCGAATTGGTACTCTATCAGGTTCCTCGCTATATTCGAAATGACAGTATATAAGAAAGGTTGGCGGTACCTATTAGAAAATGTCTACCTAATTTATTACATCTATCTGGAATAATTTTACTTTTGTTTTGATTGTCATTACAATAAAGTCGATAATAACGACTATCATTTTGTTCAAATCAATAGGAGCGCCTATCACTAAATTTCTTCATTACTTCACTATGCTGGTTTTTATACAACTCATTTTCTAACATATTGGTCTTATTTTTCATTTCATCATTATGAGCTATAATGCGAAGAGTACTCATTATCCTGGCAATAATATCCTCTTTTTGAACAGGTTTATTTAGCAAATCAGCTGCCCCCAAGAGAAGAGCTTTGCTTTTTAACGCCCTGTCCTCTAATCCGGTTATCATGATTAATTCGATACTTTTTGTTTTGGGATTTGATTTTATTTCTTCAAGAATCTCAATACCATTTTTATATGGCATATTGATATCAACAACTAAAACTTCTGGTTTAAAATCATTGATATGCGTATTTAGTTCTTTAACACTGTCCAGGAAACTCATTTCCCATTTTTTTTCTTGCTCCTTTAATAATCGTTTCAGACCGTTAAGAACATTGAGTTCGTCGTCAACAAATAGAATTCGTCGTTGTCGAGTAGACATAATATGACTCCTATATTAATACACGTACATTAAGACAA
>CAZIKB010000175.1:0-10490 GCA_964539665.1 uncultured Cytophagia bacterium | reverse complement strand
TTATATGCGTTTTGAATTAATGTTTCCTGATCAAATCCGAAAAGCAATAAAGGAACACTGGCCGGTTGTTTTACCAATTGGTGTACTGGAGTACCACGGTGAGCATTCGGTAATGGGTGTTGATACTCTATTGGTTGTCAAAACGATGGAGCTTTTGGAAAAAGAGATTGATATGATTATTTTGCCGCCATTTTATTATGGTGCTGCCAGTTATGTAGTTGAATCTCCAGAAGATGGCAAAGGCTCTATCCATGTTCCTTCAGAAGTCTTAAATACCTTTGGTTGTCATGTGTTTTCCAGCCTGCTTCGCACGGGTTTCCAGAATATCCACTGTTTTATTCATCATCAAAGTGAAAACTTCAATGCTGGTATGCCGACAGACTTGGCCTTCAAGTTGGCAGCCAGACAAGCAACTTTTAACTTTTTAGAAAAAGAACGCGGTGAAGATTGGTGGGGTCGAGATGACATGGAAAACTATTATTCAGATCATGAAGCTCAAACAGACCCTTTTAGTTGGATCCGTTTGCATCCATTGCTTGATGCTGAAATTCAAAAGGAGTTTCCTATCGATCACACCGGTAAGCAAGAGATGTCTCTCATGATGGCATTCTGCCCGGAAGGTGTTGATATGGATAAGTATAAAGATGATAAATGGTATTCGCGCAGTGCTAAAGACGCAAATCTTACATACGGTAATGCTGCAAAAGAAAAGATTCTAGAAAGCGTAAAAGCGATTTTAACCGGAGGTAATGATGCGTAAGCAGATTGCTGCACTCCTTTATGCACATGTCAGCCATCTCATAAAATAACCACTAAGCATTTCGGATAATAGACTTTCAATCAAGGTTTCTTTCACTGATTATTCACTATTTCGGCTCGAACACCTCAACCGGCGGCCCTTTTAGCAGTTTTTCATTTATAAAGACTTCGGAACGAAACTTGGCTATTCTTTCGGCGGATGCCGCATTGTGTGCGGCTTGTTCCAGGGTCGCTTCTCCTGTTGAGATGACGGCATACCCGGCAACGATGCAGCAGCCTTTATACCGGCGGAGCATATTGAGAATCGGGTTGTCCGGTGTCATATCGGCCAACTGCGAAATGTCAACCAGTCCTACCCTGGGATTCAAGTAAATAGCTTCGCCGTCTATTGGCTTTACCACGGGATGGTCTTCAGCCAGATAAGGAATTTTAGTTCCGCTGTCTAACAATACTTCCATACCATATTCTTCTGCTAAAATCGCCATACCTTCTGCAGTTGCCAACGGGCTTGACGTAATCATACAAGAATTCTGGTGTGTATTTTGATAAATCAGCTTATGTAGCCTTAAATCTAACGAATCGTTCTCTTTAAAACTTATGGTGGTGCGGTATAGAGGAAACTCGAAATTTTCGGGAACGGCAGACATTGAACAAAAGATCATCTCCTTTGAAGAGATCTTATGGCTCATTGACCCGGTTCCAAAAGCACCTATGGATTGGCGGTAATTATAATTCAGCCTGATACGAAAATCCTCCAGTACGGATTGGTCATTGATTTCACATTTGGGAGAATCGTTTATTTCTGAGATACCGGGATTAACCGGGAAAAACTTATCTTTTCCCAAATCAATGATTGATTTTTGAATTCGGCCAATGTCGATATCTCTTCTTCGGAGAAATATCGCCAGCATTGAGCTGTTTTCCAAAACACTCAAATAATGAAAGGCATTTTCGGGTGAAGAACCCCTGGCAAACGGACCGTGACCCCTTACAATCGTTAAGATGTTTTCGCCTAAGTATTGAGGAATTCTTTCTTCCATCTCGGAAGATCCTACTGGTTGTTCGTAACTTCCAACCTTGACGCCTCCAATGGAATAAGCACCTATCAGATCAACCGGATAAAAAAGGAATTCTTCTCTCTCATGGCTGTCGGTTCCTAAAAATCTAAGAAATAACTGCTTATCTTTGGTATCAAATGAAATAAATGTGCTATGCATATAATGGGCATGAATTACAGAATTGACTCCTGGAATTTTCAGGATCTCTCTATGGATCGTTGATTCGGTCGAGCCTCGTGCATCTCCCCAACTTACTCCGGAAAAATATACAGGCACTATATCCTGTTTGATCAGATGGCCTCCTTGCGAGCCGCTGGCGGTAATATAAAATAAATCAGGATCAAACGGATCACGCATGGAAAGATTGCCGCTATGGGTATTATTGGCGTTAACAAAGGAAATCGCCGTTCCGATTTTTTGCATTCTTTCAAATATACGATGTTTATTATCAGTTATCTTTTTATTTGATTCCATTTGACTCTTCGAATTCTAATAATTCCAATTCCTTCAAGGTTTTTTCGGTCGGTTTGCCATTCCTGTCCCACCCCAGGGAATCATAATACTCATGATGCATCTTTTGAAATTCTTCCCGGCGGCACATTGCCGTAGAGCCCTTTACCTGGATGGTTTCCGAATAAAACCTATCCGGCAGCCAGTCATCGTCCTGAGTCAATCCACACAAAATGTTAAAGACTTTTTCCAGAGTGATAACCCGACTGGCGAGTTTTTTGAGAGTTCCTGAATTGTATTCAAGTCCGGTAACTGCCCTTATCAAGGCAGCATATTCATCCAGATTTAAAGAGAATGATCCATAAGCACAAGCACCGATGACATCCAGGGCCGTGTTTTTCAGGGTGGCGTTTTTGGCTATCAGGGGCGTACCTTCTATTCTGTTGGCAGGCCATTCGGCATAACCCGCGCAGTAAGCGTGCGGAGCCGTGTAACCGCCTTCCAAATGGCATCCTCCCCGGTTATTCATCTCATAACACAAAGCCTGGCTGAATGACGTCCGAGGGTCGTAGGCCGGCAGCTCCAGTTTTTTCACACTCATCGAAAGTTCTTTATGACCATAACGTTCACAGAATCGATAAGAGCCCTTGGCCAGGTGCCTGCCGATTCCCTCCGCTTTGCCGATCAAGTGCACCAATGGAATCAGTAATTCCGATTTTCCAAAACCAGGCGTTCCATATTTCGAAATAAAATCCTCTACCTCCTCCAAAAACTTTTTTTCCAATAATTGAAGATTTTCGGCCTTTTCAACCACAACATCATAAAGATCAAAAAACGAGGCGATGGTTGCACCCAGGGAAATGGTATCCAGGCCGTAATGATTCGCCAGATAATTGGCCTGGATTATGATTGCCAGATCATATATGGACAAATTGGCCCCCATCAGGGCTGTCGATTCAAATTCTGGCCCTTCGCCAGCCTCGATTAGGTTTCCCTTACCATCAATGAGCCTGGTTTCTCTTTTACAGGTAATCGGGCAGTTAAAACAGGTGCCTCTCTTGACCTCAATCCTGGTTTCACCTGGTTTTGCGTTTTTAGCGTGGTTTCTCAAGGCTTCACCGTTGATCTTTCTAATGTCGGCTGGGTTATGGTCAGTATCCCGCATATTGTTATGAACAAGTTGGCCAAAATTGTCGACCATTCCCAAAATTCCTAACGACCCCATGGAAGACAATATTCCGAAATGTTCTTCCTTTTTAGTGAATTTGCCTAGATTAAGTTTCAACCTTGCCTGATAAGAAGCCCCGCTTTTATTTTTAAGCTGTAAATTCTTTTCGTTGGCAACTTCGATGGCCATTTCCCGGCCAGGAAGGACAGCGATGGCATAGAGGTTTTTTGATCCAAAAACGGCGCCACCTCCGCCCCTGCCTAAAGCTTTACCTCGGTCACTCAATACGGATGCAAAATAGGACAGGTTTTTTCCTCCTGCTCCGATAGTCAGGACTTGCGCCTTCTTGGAAAGCTTTTCCTTAATGGCAGTCCTGGTTTCGATTGAACTCAGGTCTTTAAGGGACTCGGCCTCAACAAACTCAACGCCGGCACTTGAAATCACGAGATAGACCGGCTTTGGAGATTTGCCGGTCAATACCAGCAAGTCATAACCCGATTTCTTAAATTCAACCGCCCAGCGCCCACCGGCATTGGTACTTCCCAAGGCCCCGGTTAAGGGAGATTTATAATTCATGTGAACTCTTCCGGAAGTCGGCATCTTGGTTCCCGTTGCGGGAGAGGTTGCGATGACGATCACATTGTCGGCTGAAAGCGGGTTTACTTCGGCAAAGGGATTCTTATATTTGCCTTCTTGTTGCAGTTTCTTAAAATGTTCAAAAAGAAAACAGATTCCGAAACCCCGGCCGCCAAAAAACAGTTCTGCGGTTTTTGGATCAATCGGTTCTGAATGATAAGACTCTTCGCTAAGATTAACATAAAGGACTTTATTCATATATCCTTTTGCCAATCGGTGATTTTTCAAGTTAATGTTTTCTGCTCCGTCGTCTCTGTAAGTTAGTTCGCTTCGCTCACAATTGGAATAGTGGAATGCTGGAATAATGGAATGATGGGTTTAAAGGAAAAATCAAAGCCCATATTTTTACATTGATTGTCTAGTTTTGCTGGAGTACTATTAGGATAAAAGCAGAAAACGGATATCTAACGTGCATCATCAAATACTGTCGACTCAACATTTCTTGCTGGGTAACCCGTTTTCCGCTTTTCATGCCCAATATTCCAACATTCCACTATTCCAATATTCCAATATTCCAGACGGCTATTTAACTTTCAGGAGTTTATATTGGCCGAGCTTGTCAATCCAAAAGGAAGAATCCATCGGTTCATAAGTTGTAAGTTCAAAACTATTGCGCATAATGTGGCGAATTTCACCAGGCTCCTTGATTATGTCAAGGGCATAGGCCTGGGTTAAGGCATTGCCTAGTGAAGTACATTGCTGTGCTCCGGCGTATACGGGTATTCTACAGGCATTGGCCGTTAACTGGCAAAGTAATTTATTGGCGCTTCCTCCGCCAACCAAGAATAATGAACCCACGCTTTCCTTACTCAGAGAGCATAATAATTCCAAGCGATATGCATACTCTAGCGCCAGGCTTTCAAGTACACACCGAATAAGCTCTCCGTGGGAATCAGGTAAAGGCTGTTGAAAACGATGCGCCAAATCCAACAGGGATTCTTCCATATCATCCGCTGCCAGCAAACACTTATCGGCTACATCTATTATGGGTCCGGATTTGGCTTGAGAGGCTTCTTCCATCATACGATTGTAGTTCCAGGGATCGGCCGATGTATCCCACTTTCGGTAAAGCTCTTGTATCAACCAAAGACCTATAATATTACGGCACAAAAACCAACCACCGAGCGTATATTCATTACTAAATCCGTTCTCCAGGAATTCCGGGGTCGTGATCGGCTCAGAACGAAGCCTGCCCAGAATACTCCAGGTTCCCGAGCTTAAAAAAGCCCAATTGTCGCCGATAGCAGGGACAGCAGCCGCTACAGCGGCCGTGTCATGGCTGCAGGTTGCAATGACTGGAACATTTGCCATATTTGGCTGGGGGGCGATTTCAGGGCTCATGTTGCCAATTACCGTTCCCGGTTCTACCAGTTCTTCAAAAATGTCGGGTAATTGGAATTGGTGAATGATATCATGACACCAATCACCGTCTATTCGCATTAAATTAGAGGTACTTGCGATAGAACGCTCTGAGACTTTTTTTCCGGTCAAGCAGTAATTAAACAGGTCAGGCATATTTAAAAAAGAACTGGCCATTTTTAGGATGGGAGAATTGTCTCTCTGCATTGCTAATAATTGAAATAACGAGCTGATGGTCCATGGTTCGCAGGCCGTCGCCGCGAATATCTCCTCTCTGGACATGATCAAGTCCGAATATTCATGGATTTTATTGGTACGCGCATCACGATAATGAACGGGATTGCCCAGAATTTTCCCATCTTCTCCCAGCAAACCAAAATCAACACCCCAGGTATTGATGCCAATTCCGTTTAAAGACAGGTTTTTATCCGCACACACTCGCAAGGTTGTGAGCAATTCTGCAAAAAGAAAAGGAAAATCCCAGAATAGCGTTCGACAAAGATTTACTGGTCTGTTGGGAAAACGATGGATTTCTTCAATTTGAATCTTATTTTCACACAGTGTAATGAGCTCACCGCGACCGCTTTCGGCTCCGAAGTCCAAAGCGAGGAATTGGAGATTGATGTCATTTTGAGTTATCATCGGCAAGGTTAGACCACCCTATTTAAAAAAATCTTGAATCTATCCATATAAAGGACCAAAGTTAGCGCAAGCCCGATAATCGGATCCTTCTGAATCCATGCCGAAGGCACTCCAGGCACTAGGTCGATAGATCTTCTCCGTGGGAACATTATGCATGCAGATCGGAATGCGCAGCATCGAAGCCAAAGTAATTAACTGCGCCCCGATATGGCCATAACTGCAAGCACCATGATTCGCTCCCCAGTTAGCCATAACCGAATATACGTCCCTGAATGCTCCCTGGCCTGTCAGCCTCGGAACAAACCAGGTTGTTGGCCAGGTGCTGTTGGTTCGTTGATCCAAAATATCATGCATATCTTTCGGAAGCTCCACCGTTTCACCCTCGGCGATTTGCATCACAGGACCCACTCCTTTTATCAGGTTTATTCTCGACATCGTTATCGGCATCCCCCCTCTCGTTACAAATTTGGAGGAATAACCACCGCCCCTGAAATAGTCTCTAATCGCGGGACACCATGAGGTCGCCTTCAAACACCGAATTGCTTCCTCGGAAGTGATTTCCCAATAAGGTTTAATCGCAGGATTGCCGTTAACCGTCTGTTCACCCGAACCATCCAGAGCGGACGAGCCGGAATTTATCAGATGAATAATGCCATTTTGAGCTTTGCCTTCCAATTCTTTTCCGGTTACTCGTTTTACTGCCTCCGGGCTCCAGTACGTCCGCACATCCGAGAACACCTGTGCCGTACACGTCAAAAGATGGCCGAATAGCATGGAAACTCCGTTTAAGGAGTCATTTTCAGTAGCTACCAGGTACGGCTGCCTGATACCGTTCCAGTCAAATGAAGAGTTCAGTATGGCTTCCATAAAATCGCCGTTCGGAAAATAATCGGTCCACTGTCGTTGTCCCTGGAAACCGGATAAAATCGCATTATGCCCCAGTCCTTCCTCTCCATAACCCAAGTCAGTCAATTTTGGATTGCCAACCATCAAATCCCGGGCAATCATCGTCATCTTTACGACCGTTTCCCAATCCAGATCTTTTTCGACTCGTGACTTCTGGGCAGCACCAGGATTGTTATCCAAACCTTCCTTGCAGTATTTCTTTACCCAATCTAAAGCAAATTCAAATTCCTGAGCGTCATAAATCTCCTCCTCGATCCGTCTGGTAAACTCGCTCATATCGACGTATTCGTTTCTCATTCCGAGATATTCCTGGAAAAAATCTTCGTTTACGATTGAACCAGCGATTCCCATGGAAACAGAGCCCATAGACAAATAGGATTTATTTCTCATGGTGGCCACCGCCAAACCAGATTTTGCAAAAGAAATCAGCTTGTCCTGGACATCTTCATGAATCTCCGTATCTCCAGCATCCTGAACATGCCTGCCGTAAATGCTGAATGCTGGTAAACCTTTTTGGTTATGACCGGCTAAAGTGGCCGCCAAATAGACCGCCCCAGGTCGTTCCGTACCATTAAATCCCCAGATGGCTTTGGGAATATTGGGATCCATATCCATCGTTTCGCTGCCATAGCACCAACACGGTGTAGTCGTTATTGATACACCCACATTTTCTTGCCTGAATTTTTCGGCCGCCATTATCGATTCAGCCACCCCGCCGATACACCTGTCAGCCACCACACATTCGACTGGGCTTCCATCGGGGTGCCTCAAGTTATCGGATAAAAAGCGGGCAACATTAAACGCCATCTGTCTTGTCTGCTCTTCAAGCGACTCTCGAACCCCTCCCAGACGTCCATCGATAGTAGGACGAATACCAATTTTTGGTAATTCTCCCTGAAGCCGGTTTTCAGCCGCTTGCATATCCAAATCTTTTTTATCCTCATTCATGACTAGTCTCCATCTTAAATTATACAAACGTATGCACCGAGCCTAGCAGAAAATTCTGTAATTTGCCATAAGAAAAACAGAGTTTTTAATTAAATCTGCAATTAGCACTTGTAAAATTGCCTTTTGTTGCGATACTCTTTTCACCGAAAAAACTTTCTCTCATCAATCATCATTCATTTAATTTTGGAGACATCATGATTCCCGATAAAATGTTTGGTCGTACAGGTCACAAAAGTAAACGAGTGATTTTTGGTGCTGTAGCCTTTTTGGAGGCAACACAAGATGAGGCCGATACCACCATGGAAATTCTATTAAAACACGGTATCAATCATATCGACGCAGCAGCCAGTTATGGAGATGCCGAGCTACGGCTCGGACCATGGATGAAAAGGCATCGCAATAGGTTTTTCTTAGCCACAAAAACTGAGGAACGGTCCTACTCTAAAGCAAAAGCAGAATTGGAACAGTCTTTGGAACGGTTGCAAACCGACTATGTCGATTTATGGCAGATTCATGCGCTGGTTGATCCTGGAGAATGGGAAACCGCTATGGGGCCCAATGGGGCATTGGAAGCATTCATCGGAGCCCGAGAAAAAGGACTGGTCAAATATTTGGGTGTGACGAGTCATGGTGTTGTTGCGCCTTCGATTCATCTTCGTAGCCTTGAGCGGTTTGACTTTGATACGGTGTTGTTGCCCTATAATTATTTAATGATGCAAAATCCGCAGTACGCAGCAGATTTCAATAAATTATCCCATATATGTAATCAAAGGAACGTTGCCATTCAGACTATCAAGGCCTTGGCCCGCGGCTGCTTAGGAGATCAAGAAAAGGTGCGAACAGTATGGTACGATCCCATCGAAAATGAATCTGCCATTGAACACTCGGTTCATTGGGTTTTAGGTAATCCTGGTGTGTTCCTAAATTCGGTGGGAGATACATACCTATTGCCAAAAGTACTGGAAGCGGCCAGTCACTTTCACCAACGTCCCAGTGATGAAGTAATGCATCAAGATATCAAAGAGAACAACATAACACCATTATTTACAGAGCAATCGGAACCGTGATATTATGACGACCATAGCATTAAAAAACCTAGTTAAAAAGTTTGGCGACCATGAAGTGGTACATTCTATCAATCTCGAGATTAAAGACGCTGAGTTTATCGTTTTGGTGGGTCCTTCGGGATGTGGTAAATCTACTACGCTTCGCATGATCGCGGGTTTAGAGGAAATCACCGGGGGAGAGATCGTGATTGGCAATCGCGTGGTGAATGACATCCTGCCTAAAGATCGAAACATAGCGATGGTATTTCAGAACTACGCTTTGTATCCTCACATGAATGTTTTTGGCAATATGTCGTTTGCGTTAAAACTTCAAAAAGTACCTAAACCCGAAATCAAAGAAAGGGTGAATAACGCCGCCAGGATTTTAAATATCGAGGAACTCCTTAACAGAAAGCCATCCGAGCTCTCCGGTGGTCAACGACAAAGAGTGGCGATGGGAAGAGCCATCGTTCGAAATCCGGATATTTTTCTGTTTGATGAACCTCTGTCAAATCTTGATGCTAAATTAAGAACCCAAATGCGAGTGGAGATCAAAGAGATCCATCAACGAGTGAAAAACACTATCATATATGTAACGCACGACCAGGTGGAAGCCATGACATTAGGTGACCGAATCGTTGTTTTGAAAGATGGTTATATTGAGCAGATCGGGGATCCTATCGAGCTTTTCCAGAATCCGGTGAATACGTTTGTGGCGGGATTTATTGGAACCCCGCCTATGAACCAGATCGATGGGACGATTACCAAAAACGGCGAAAGATTAAACATTAGCTTCCCGGATGGATTTAAACTACCGATTCCTGATAAACCTGACGCTAAAATTAGCGAAGGACAAAAAATCGTGATGGGACTGCGCGCGGAGGATATTTTCTTAGAGGAAGATAGCAACGATATACCGGAAGACTGGAAATTTGACAGCGAAATAATAGTTACCGAGCCTTTAGGTAGCGAAACCTATATGCACGTTGATGTCAGTGGTTTGAAGATAATCGGAAAATGCGGGGGAAGAAGGGCAGTGCACCCTAATGAGAAGATAAAACTGGCCTTCAACCTCAATCACCTCCATATCTTCGACGCCACGTCTACTAAATCGGTTTATTAAGTTCCCAGCGGACATTCAACGTTCTGCTGTGTGCTCACAATCCTTTGAAATAGCGAAAAAGAGGAGATCCAAAGGAAAAAAACAGTGACATTCAAAATAAATTATTTTGCAAGTTCAACGATCTTAGTTGTGTGATTCACATAGATCGTTTCGATCGTTTTACTTTTTGTTTTTTCCCAGAGTGCCCAATATATTGAGGTTGGATTGCTTGACTGGTATCGACCCACTTCTTGCCCAAACATGCACAAGTGCGGCACATCATAAAATCTGCAACATTGTAATGGCAGTATGCATTCTATCGAATATGTATTAAAATGTCAAAATAACAGATAAATTGAAGCCCCAAAAATGAAATATGAGAGTTGGCGTGGTGTCTCTTTGATTTCCGAGGAATG
>CAZIKB010000174.1:0-10557 GCA_964539665.1 uncultured Cytophagia bacterium | reverse complement strand
GTGTAATCAAAGACGTTCCACGAAATTCCCATTTTCGTTTTAATATGGTTCGTTCCTTCGAGACATTGTACGCACAAAATCGCCAGGCGATGTAAAACTGGTTTCACATCCAGTTTTACGCTTACCTCCTTCTTGAGAAAAACACGGACGTTCACAAACTTGAAGAAAATTTCCCGGCTTTTATCGAGTCGCACATGGGCTCTCTGCTTAAATCCATCGGCGGCTCTCTCGAGCTATTTCTCCAGCCCCTCTCAAGAATTCATCTTTATTCCGATTTGGGAGGCGAAATCGCGCCCCAGAGCGATATAGCTTATGTCTATCTTTTTACAGGGATTGCACTGTTTGTCCTGGTAATTGCCTGCATAAATTTTATCAATCTGGCAACAGCTCGCTCTGCTGTCCGGGCCCGGGAGATCGGGATGAGAAAAACGCTGGGCGCTCCCCGCTACAAGCTGATAAGCCAGTTTACCGGGGAAGCTGTCATCTACAGCCTTTTTACCGTAATCCTGGCTGGTATTTTGGTATTTTTGAGTTTACCATTATTTCGGTCTGTAATTGGCAGGGAGCTGGGACTCCACATCTCAAATCCATTTTGGTTAGTACTGGGGATGGTCGGACTGGCCCTGTTCGTGGGTATTTTTGCTGGTAGTTACCCTGCTTTCTATCTTTCTGCTATCCAACCGCTTCGGGTTCTAAAGGGAAGACTTACTTCAGGGCTATCTCGATCTCGTTTACGCAATGGTCTGGTCGTGTTTCAATTTGCCATATCCATCGTACTCATCATTGGTACGATTTCAATTTCAAATCAAATCCGCTTTATGAAGCACAAGGAACTTGGTTTTAAAAAAGAGCAAGTAGTGATCATTTCGGGAGTACGCCAAAGCGTTGGTAAACATAATTTCTCTGCGTTACGTCACGAATTGATGGAGATATCCGGAATCATCAATGTCGGTGGTGCATCACTGGTTCCCAGCAGGGGTACTCAAAAAGCAATAATGTTTCCTGAAGGGTTTGCCGAGAATCAACCGCAGATGGGGGAAAAGCTCTTTACCGATGCACAATACCTTTCGACAATGGGTGTGAAATTGATTGCTGGAAGATATTTCTCAGAAAAACTGTCCTCGGATCCCATGGAAGCTGTTATTATCAACGAGACGGCAGCCAAAAAATTCGGTTGGACAGATGCCATTGGTAAGACATTCACCGTCAAGTTTTCGAAGGAGCAGAACAAATTAATGAAGGTTGTCGGTGTTGTGCAGGATTTTCATTCTGCTTCTCTTCACCGCCATATTGAGCCCCTGATTATTTTCAACGATGTCCTGCGCATCCAATTTTTAGCCGTTAAAATTTTACCCAAAACTCTCACCCAAACCATGGGATTGTTAAAGCAAAAATGGCAGGAGCTGGTTCCGAACCGTCCCTTCGACTATTTCTTTCTGGATACCTCATTAGAAGCCATGTACCGTGCTGAGGAACAATTGGAGCACATTTCACTTGCTTTTTGTCTAATCGCCACTTTCGTGGGCGGACTTGGATTGTTCGGACTCGCAGCGTTCATAGCCGAACAGAGGATAAAAGAGATCGGTATTCGAAAGGTATTTGGCGCTTCGATTCCCAGCATTGTTCAATTGCTGTCGCATGAGTTCATCATTTTGATAGTTATCTCCAATATCATTGCCTGGCCCGCCGCATATCTCGGTCTTGACCAATGGCTGCAGAATTTTGCCTACAAAGCCGGCATCGGCTGGTGGACATTTCTAATTGCAGGTGCTCTGGCTCTGGTGATTGCATTGCTGACTGTGAGTTACCAGGCTATTCGAGCTGCTATGGCTAATCCAGTCACAGCGTTGAAATATGAGTAGTATCGAACGGTGTTAGAGCGAGTTTTTACAGATTAGAAGCGTTATGGTAAAAAAACAAATATTAATTCATCAAACAGATGATAGTTAAATTTTTAAGATAGGTATTCCATTACTTTGTGTTAAATAAGAAATACATTTTAATGGATATGCCGGATAAGTATCATTAAATTTTTTGAAATATTTTCCCCGAAAATCTTTGTCATTGAATTTTATTTCATAGGCTTTTCCAATATCATAAGATTCAGTGACAACAAAATCAACTTCATTTTTATCGGCAGTACGCCAAAAATTTATTTGTTCTTTACTATATAATTCTTTCAATCGAATAAAAATATAATTTTCAAGTAGTTGGCCTTTATCCTCTCGGTCATGAAAAGTGAAGAAACGGTTCAAGAGCTTATTCCTGATGCCAAAATCATTAAAATATACTTTTGGCATTTTTATAATTTCTTTTCTGATATTTTTATAAAACGGAGGTAATAGGTCAATATAAAAGCATTTTTGAAGAATAAACAAATATTTTTCAACCGTCCGCATGTTTAAACTAAGGGTATTGGCTAATTCATTTTTATTTATAAGCTGAGCTATTTGTGCAGCCAATACAATACACAGGTTATAAAATTTTTGTTCCTGTTCAATTTTTGATTCGTAAATATCTTTTTTGAAAAATGATGAGACTAATTCTTCTAAATATAATTGTTTTTCATGAGTATCATTTTCTAATACGATTTTAGGGTAACCGCCAAATGTCAAATACTCATTAAAATAATAAAGTATTTCTTTATAATAACTTGAAATATACTGTTCATCTTCTCTGATTTGGATTAATTCTTTTCTTAGGTCCAAAGCATCTTTGAAATGTAGAAATTCATTGAAACTGAGAGGCTTTAGATGAAAGATTCTTTTACGGCCGGCCAGTGAATCTTTAAACTTTGTATCTAAATAAAAAGCGCTGCTTCCGGTAGCAATAATTTTTAAATTATCCTGGTATGTATCAAAAAGATATTTCAAAAAATTGGATGGATTGTTTGCATACTGTATTTCATCGATAAATACTATAATTCGTTCTTTCTTTTTAGATAACAATGGATTGCCTGGATGTTTGGCATAATAAAAGAGATTATCAAAATCCTGATTAATGTCTTGAAGGATTTTGTAATCCTCAAATGAAATAAAATATACCTCTGTATTTGATTGCTTTAATTCTGAATACATTTTTCGAATAAGCGTTGTTTTGCCAACTTGCCGAGCACCAATAATGATTGAACATTCTTTTTTATTCAAATGCTTTAGTAATTCATTATATATTTCTCGTTCTTTTATCATTGGACACTCTTTTTATAATTGGTGTGAATTCAATAGTTGATACAATATTGAACTGCATGTAATAATATAACAACCAATTCGACAATAATTGTCACACGGTGCATAAATTATCTGATAATTTATGCACTAATATAAATAAATTATCACATTAAAGCAAGCCCAAAAATAAAGAAATGGATCTATGGCTGCAAGATTTTGCATACCGGATTAATATTAGCTGGTGGATATTTGTAATGGCAGGAGCGTTAGCATTGCTCATTGCTTTCATGACAGTGAGTTATCAGGCGATTCGGGCGGCAACGGCTAATCCTGCGCTGGTGTTGCGATATGAGTAAAGTTTTCAGTTGACAGTTCGCAGTTGGCAGTCAGCAGAAATAAAATACTGTCTTATTTCAAGTAATCTTATTAAAATGTGAATATGATCACATTTTTCCAACGAATAATGTGATGGTCTGCACAAAACCAAAAGAAAATGACACTTGATAGTTTCCAGGCGCCTTGGCCTCAGAAAACACCATTGGATTTTAACATAAATAGTGTTAGAATACAATTGTCTTTCAGCATTTTTTACGATAAAAGTCAATAGTGTTTTGAAGGGTGTTGAGATACAATGTGGCCCATCGCAAATTATGCTTTGAACACATGGCTGCAGAACTTTGTCTACCGATCAATATTGGCTGGTGGACATTTTTGCTGGCAGGTGCACTGGCATTGGCTATTGCATTACTTAAGCTGAGTTACCAGGCGATTCGAGCGGCAACGGCTAATCCTGCGCTGGTGTTGCGATATGAGTAAAGTTTTCATTTGACAGATTGTAATTAGCAATCGGTCTGTACTGCCTACTGTCAATTTAAATCAGGCTGCCAAAGCTGCGTTGGCTAATCCGGTGATGGGACTCAGATACGAGTAGTATAGAAAGCCAAAGATTATGAGCTTTTTTCTGGATTGATGTGTTGAAGTATGAATAACAACATCTAAAGTAATTTAGCAAAATGATTCCAAAGAATGATATTTCTGTGATTATCTTTACTGAGTTCCTAAAATAATTCATGGTGTCCAATTTTTGCACTGGTTTTGTAATAAAATGAAAAGAAATACAATTGACTTGTACGATGTTAATCAACTTATCTCAGACAATTAAATTTAAACTCGCCTAAATTTATCCTTGACTTTTTAACAATTTATTCATAATCATATATTATAGCCTGAATTCCTTGCGATTTTTACTCTGATATTGGAAATGGTTGGGAGATTTGGATCTCCCTTATCGACTCTGATTGCGAGTTTCACCGATTCTTTCCTGACACAGTCCGTAGGTAATTTTTCTATTTTTCATTAAGATAGCAAATCCACATATTGAGAAGGTTTGTTTCAATGATTGGAAAGACCGTTTCACATTATCGGATTTTGGAGAAGCTCGGCGAAGGCGGCATGGGTGTCGTTTACAAAGCCGAGGACACCAAACTTGACCGCTTTGTAGCTCTCAAATTTCTGCCACATCATCTCAGTGCAAACGATAATGAAAAAAAACGCTTCATCCACGAGGCCAAAGCGTCTTCTGCGCTGGATCATCCAAATATTGGTACTATCTATGAAATTGATGAAACTAAGCCTGCCCCTGGGGAGCCGATGGGCAAATGTTCATCGCCATGGCGTATTATGACGGCGAAACCCTGAAGGACAGAATTGAACGTGGTCCACTGCCAACGGACGAAGCCATTGGCATAGCCATGCAGATCGCCTCTGGTTTAGCGAAAGCCCATTCGAAGGATATAATTCACCGCGACATCAAACCTGCCAATATTTTAATCACCGAAGATGATGAAGTGAAGATTGTTGATTTTGGACTGGCCAAATTAGCTGGACGAACACAGCTTACCAAAAGCGGCATGACCATGGGTACTATATAGCCTACATGTCGCCGGAACAGGCTCAAGGGGCAGCCGTGGATCACCGCACCGATATCTGGTCATTGGCAGTTGTTTTTTACGAAATGCTCACTGGTGAGCAGCCTTTCAAAGGAGATTATGAGCAGGCGGTGGTCTATTCTATTTTGCATGAAGAACCGGAGGTTTTGCCTGTTGATATCCCAAATGAAATAGCCCAGATAATTGAACGGGCTTTATCCAAAAATCCTGATGATCGTCACCAGAACTTGGAGATGCTCCGAGACCTGGAGGCGGCGAGAGAAGGCCTCAGAGATGGCATGGCAAAAAAACGCCGCCTGGGCAGGCTGACGCGAAAACAGCGTATTAAGCTCTTTCGTTCGCTCGCAGCTACCACGGTTTTGTTAATTGCTCTGGCGTTTTACCTATTGCGCACCGCAGCGATAGAGGCAAGACCAGTTTCGATTGCGATTCTGCCGTTGACGAGTCCGACCGAGGAAGTTAAGGATGAGTATTTCACCTTTGGCATGACGGATGCCTTGATCACAGATATGACCAAGATAGCGGGTTTACGTGTTATTGCCCAGTCTTCAGTAATGCAGTACAAAAACAATCCCAAGCCGATAGCGGAAATTGCGATGGAGTTAAATGTCGAGTATGTGATTATAGCGACAATCATGAAGCAGGGTGAAACAGTTCGGATATCTCCAAAACTGATTCATACCCAGACCAATGAATATGTCTGGGCAGAAAATTATGAACGTGAAATGAGCAATATCTTGACGTTACAGGCAGAAATTGCGCAGGCAATTGCCAGGCAGGTAAAAGTTAAGCTCAGGCCCGCTGAGGAAAGTCGTTTTGCAAATGTCCGGGAAGTCAATCCCGAAGCACATGAAGCATATCTCAAAGGGCGGCTGCAACTCGCAGATAGAAAATACTGGCAGGGCATTGAGTATTTCCAGAAAGCTATTGCGATAGATTCGCTATACGCAGCAGCTTACACAGGCCTCTGCGAGGCGTACACATTTGAGTCAGGTTTTGGAAGCACCATTTCAGCCTCGGAAGCGAAACAGAAAGCCATGTTGGCAGTTAGCAGGGCTATTAAAATTGATAGTACACTGGCAGAGGCCTATGTCGCGAAAGCATTACTAATGTCAGACGGAAGTGATTGGCGCCGCGCTGAACAGGATTATAAACATGCAATAACACTCAATCCCAGTTACGCCCATGCCCACGATGTATATGCTACCACTTTTTTATGCCTAGCAGGACGATTCGAAGAAGCCAGTGAAGAGCTTCAAATTGCATTGGAGCTCGACCCACTTTCGAAGGAGATTATGACCAAGCAGGGCTGGCCATACCTTTATGCACGTGAACATGACAAGGCTATTGAAAAATTCAACAAGACGCTTGAAATGTATCCCAATTATTTCCTGGCGCACTACAACCTCGGTTTGGCCTACCTACATAAAGGTCTCTATGATGAAGCGATAGCGGCGTTTAAGAAATCCAATGAATTGAATTTGGGAAAGAAGTGTAGTATGGCCTCAGTTTTCCTGGCGTATTCTTATGCCGTCGCTGGCAAAAAAAAACTGGCCGGACAGATACTGGATAAGCTGAGCAATCCTGAGCTGTGTCCGAAAATCAGGAAAACTAAGCTTAGCAGGGTGTACTTGGGCCTGGGACAAAAGGAAAGAGCATTAGATTTGCTTGAGACTGCCTATCTTGAACATGAGAGGATGGTAGGTCTGATTATTTCTCCAGTGTGGGACAGTCTGCGTTCAGAGCCAAGGTTTAGAGCATTACTAAAAAAAGTCGGATGGGACGAATGAGTTCTTTTCCATGGTGAGTGATTGTGTAAACTATTGTTTTCTGTCAGAGAAGTTGAAACACCCATTGATTTTACTTTTTACGCTAGGACAGTTTGTTGAAACAATATATTTATTCTAGTAATGGAGGCCATTATGAACAGACATGTATATTTTATAGCCGTAACCATGTTGCTGCCGGCACTCAGTTGGTCACAACAAGTAACCGGTAACTTACAAGGTCGCGTGTATGATGGGCAAGGCCAGCCGCTGCCAACCTGCAATATATCCGTAACCGGAGAGAATATCCAGGGTGTCCGGGGTTCGACTTCCAACAAGGCGGGTTGGTTCAGGGTGCTTTCACTGCCGGTTGGATTAGCAAAAGTCAAGATCACACACATAGCACATCATGAAATTCAGTATGATAATGTCCCAATCCGTCTTGGTAAAACTACCACTCTGGGAGAAATTCACCTTGCGCAGCGCACAATTGAAATGTCTGAAGTCATCGTAACGAGTACTAAGCCAGTTATCGACCCTAACAGCACGGCTTATGGCGACAACCTGGAGGTAGAAGTGTATTCAACTCTACCAGTTGAGAGGAATTATAGAAGTATAACGGCTTTGCTTGCTCATACAAACACGAGCTTTCTGGGAGATGAAACAAACTTCGCCGGTAGTACTGGTTTGGAAAACAAATACTTTATCGATGGAGTTAACGCTACCGATCCATTTCGAGGAATGACGGGCACCAACCTTCCCTACAATTTTGTCAAAGAGGTCGAAGTCAAGACTGGAGGTTACGAAGCGGAATATCGCAGTTCGTTAGGTGGACTCGTTAACGTGGTAACCCATGGCGGAGGGAATGAGTTGGAGACCCGGGTATTTGGTTTCTTTGCCAATAACCGATTTTCGGGTGATCCCAGACAGGGTGTAACCGAGCCGGTTACGGGTGATTTTTCTCAATTTGATTTCGGTTTTGGGATTGGTGGGGCTATTGTGCGTGACAAGTTATGGTTTTTTGCGGCTTACAATCCCACATTTGAACGAGAAGACGTTCAAATACCAGGAGTCGGCTTTTTTGAGGATCGCACAACATCTCACATTTTTGCGGGAAAACTAACTTGGCAGCCAACGGAAAATACGAACCTCATATTTACCATATTCGGAGACCCAAGCGACCGTCGAGGAGTAGGGGAGTGGTTTGGGAGTGTTGGGACAATCGGTAGTTTCGAGAATCCAGATCCATTTCTCGGCGACATAGAACGTGGTGGTATTAATGTTTCATTAAAAACAACTCACCTTTTAAACAAGAATATTCTGCTAGATGCATTTATTTCCCACTCTACTCGTAAGGAAAAGAATGTAGCCGCCACAGACCAGGGTCGTTCAGAGCCATTTTTCTTAGATGCCACCACAGGCATCGCTTCTGGAGGCTACCCGCTTAACCCCGACGACTTGAGCATCTTTACTGAAGTTGGCTTCACTGCTACAATGATGTTGAACAACCATATAGTAAAAGCTGGATTAGCATTTCAAAACAATCGGCTCGACGTTAATAATCGCGGCCTAACCATTAAAAAGTTTGGCGAATCATTTTTCCAAATTTGGAAGTCGAGTAGACATGGAACACTTCACCACCGATGTCCATCGCTTTTTGTGCAGGATTCTTGGTTAGTGCATCCGAGATTAAGGTTAAACTTCGGTTTGCGCTGGGACGGGCAATATCTGATAGACAGTGATGGCAATGTAGCGCAAGAGATTTTGGATCAGTACCAGCCACGAGTTGGATTCATCTTTCAGCCTGGAGAGCTTGGCTCACAGAAGATTATTGGATCTTTTGGCCGTTTTTATCAGGAGTTAGCAACCTGGTTTTCTCATATTAACCATAATGGAGGAGTTCAGGTCTTTCGAATTAATTATTCTCAGGATCCACGTATGGACACTTCGGGAGCCGATACTGTTGTAGCAAGATCCAGTACGATCTTACCAAAAATAGAAGATTTAGAAGGCAATCACTTCGATGAATTCACTCTTGGTTATGAACGCCAGTTTGGCGCCTTTTTAAAATTGGGTATCCGGGGTATTTATCGCACATTGCGCAGAACGATCGAAGGTGGGCGTCACCCTGAGACACGCGAAAATCTTGTTGGCAACCCGGGATACGGACGAATGACCGTATTCCCAAAGGTCAGACGAGAGTATAAGGCCTTCGAATTGTCACTGGCGACCTCTCGGGCCGGCCCATTTAACTTTTTGACGTCCTATGTCCTATCGAGAACAGAAGGCAACTATTCCGGACTGTTTAATTCAGATTTCGCTTGGTGGGCTCCAAATGCAAGTGGCTCTTTTAGCGAATTGGAAACGTTGGTCGACGCTGACGGACTCCTGCCCAATGACAGAACACATGTTCTGAAGTTTTCCGGCTCATATAAGTTTGATTTCGGATTTACGGTCGGTACTATTTTCTCGTGGTCCAGTGGAACGCCTCTTAACGAGTTCGGGGGCTCTAAGATTGGACCACCGTTCTACACTTTCCTTCAACCACGCGGTACTGTGGGCCGGACATCATCCATTTGGGATTGGAATTTACGCTTTGTTTATGATGTTGGGAGGCTGGCTGGTACAAAATGGAACCAAAGACTTATTTTAGATATACTGCACATTGGCAGCCTAAGCGATCCGGTCGACTTTGACCAAGTCCATTTCTTCAACGTCGATGAGAATGGTAACCAGATCAATGCCAATCCGCTGTATAAATTACCAACGAGATACCAACCACCGATGTCTGTGCGTTTGGGATTTGAGATTGGATTTTGAAAGTAAACAATAATTGTTCAAGTTAAGTTTCTAAAACAAGGAGGGAATAGATGAGCACATTATTGCATAGTCGTACTCGCATTACCATTTCGCCCAATGCAGGTAGGCTGAAAGAAGCGAATCAAATTGGCGTGGCATTAGGCCCTGGAATCCCAGGTGGCCTTGCGGATATTGGTTTGCTGATAGCACTTAAAGAGCACAAGATAGAAGTAAATATGATTTCTGGAACAAGCATGGGAGCAGTTGTAGGTGCTCTTTATGCGAGCGGTCTGTCACCTGAAGAGATTCGTGAATTTGCAATCGAGTTGTTTGAAAGAGACGGCGTTGTTCAAGCAGTAAAAACCGACAAGAGCCTCTATGGTCTTGGCCGTTCTAATGGCGAACAACTAACCAAGGAATTACGAAAAATGGCAGGCTGGGATCCAGAATTTTATGAACTGAAAATCCCTTTTTTTGTCCTGGCATCCGACAAGGCATCGCAAAAAAGTGTCATATTACGACATGGGCGCGTGTTCGATGCTGTCCGTGCAAGTTTGGCCATGCCGCTGCTGTTAGAAGAAAAGCAGCTTGGAGGCATGAAGTTAGCAGACGGAGCAATATTTTACCCACTGGATACGGAAATCCTCTATTCCGAAGAAGCCGATTTTGTATTCGCGATTCACGCCAAGTCTATTAAAAGCGAACGAAATAGAAAAATTCCATTTCGGTCCCAACTTGAACCATATTTCCTCAAACTTCTTGGCTGGAAAACCGATCCCGAAATTTTCTTCTCTAAACCCAGTTGCGATGTGTTACTCAGACCGAGGATTCCCAGGACTTTGGCACGTGACAATCGAATCGATGAAAGTATCAACC
>CAZIKB010000173.1:0-10592 GCA_964539665.1 uncultured Cytophagia bacterium | reverse complement strand
TTTTCATAATACTCAAATGCGCCTTGAGTATAAACCGAAACAAGATATTCACCTTCCGGCAGCCAATCAAATTGATAATTACCCTTTTCATCAGTTACAGCATAATACGGCCAGAACCTGATGGGAGCAAAGGAAAGGTTATTTTTCTCGATAACTGAAATTTCAACATAGGCGCGCTGAATTGGCAGACCACTTTCATCATCCGTAACAGTACCGGCAATTGTTCCATAAAATGGTCGTAATGTTAACTCAAAATTGACGTCCCTGCGATCGTCTCCATCTACCAGAACAATTGGCGTTGCATTAGAACGACTGTCGGTATGATCATACCATTGTTGACCAAAACTATTGTCCTCCCAGTGTTGTGCATGTGCAAAATAGGTTCCGGCTGGTAAACGATCAATTTGATAGTATCCCGTACAATCAGAATAAGCGTAAGCCCATACACCAAAAGAAGAATCTACGGAATCCATAACCGTTGGACTTATCTGCACATACGCAGAAGTAATTGGCAAGCCAGAACCAGACAGTACTCTACCGGAAATAGTTGCTGAACCTACCGAAATGGGAAGTTTAAAATCTATGGAAGTGAGATCTGTGTGACCATTAACCTCAACTGGTTCTGCCTGATCAGGCGTCTCAGCGTCCGGCCACCAGCGCTGCACAAATTGCCAGCCACTCTGGGCCGAAGCAGAAACAAGATATCGGCCATTAGGTAAGTCTCCAATGCGATAGTTGCCGTCTTTATCGGTGTAAGCATAAGCCCAAACTTTGACTCCACCTTCGGGATATTGGAACGGAGATTGTGCTTGTACATACGCACCTTCGATGGGTTGGCCCTGCAAATCGGTAACTTTACCAACAATCTCACCAATTGTTATCGGAAGTGATAGTTGAAAGTCTATTCCAGTGACCTCTTCGCCGACTTCCACAGGTACCGGAGTAGCATCTTCCGGTAATAACGCATTGTCGTACCACTCTACTGCGTAGGACCATTGGTTCCTTGCATGCGCAATAACTAAATAGCGGCCCGCTTGCAATCCTTCTATTACATATTCACCGTTTTCATTTGTTACGGCTGAACCATAACTGAAATAGAATTCTGGTGGTTTTGTATTTGTTGAATCCGGGCTCCAGATGGAATCTGACATAGCCTCTACAAAGACTCCCTCGATAGTTAATCCGTCGTCATTTACAACAACACCGGCAATGCTGCCGCCGCGACTCAAAGTAAAATCGATATTACTGTATTCATTTGGTTCGACGACTTCAACAGGCGTGGCCTCCTCAAAAGAGGTGGCATTTGAATAAAACTCTTGCAAATATCCTTCAGCCCGGGCGCCGATATAATATTCAGCATCATTCAAACCTGTGATTCGATAACTGCCATCGGACGAAGATTCAGCCCAGCCATACAGAAAAGGATTGTCCATTGAGTGCGCCGTCACAGTGGCCTTCTCGATTGCAGAGCTATCGCTTTCACTTAAAACAACACCTGAAATACTCGCAGTACCTGGTAGAAATCTTTCCATCTCAAAATCAATACCTTTAGTCACTGAGTCTGCAAACACCGGAACTGGTGCTGCCTCTCTAAAATCAATAACATTGTCATAAAATTTGGGTATATAACCATCAGCCAAAGCAACGATGTAGTAATCTCCTGAATCAAGCTTATCAATATAATAAGAACCGTTGCGGTCAACTTTAGCAAAATTGGCCGTAGCTGAATTTGATGTTGAGTCAACAGACCAGGCGACCACAACCGCCGTACGAAAGTAATCCTCAAAAATACCGGTCAGCGTACCTGCAATGGCTCCGCGCGCTCCGGCAGAATTTAAAGTCTGCACAGTTATCTGATTTTTATCAAATTCTTTATAAGTTAAAGGCTGCTGATTTTGCCTGGCCCGGAGCAAGTTTATAGAATGGATAATTTGCTCTTTTTTGAAAGTTTGCGGTGATGATTTTGAGCTGCGCGCAAACACTGAACTACCCACACTTGAAATCAAAAAGGCCGAAATTAATAACAAGGTTATAAAAAAATTTCTCGAGATCATAATTTACTCCTCATTTCTGATTTTCCGTTTTGTTTAATATTGCTGTCTAATTCAATCCGCTAATTGCTGCATCCAATGAATCTGTAAATTCATACAGATATTCTGGAATATTACTTTTCATTTTATCAATTAACCAGTACCTTTTTTCACCTGATTGATCAGTTTCAACATAGAATCCTCCCCAGTCACCTGCATCAGGCTGACCAATTAGGATGGAGCTTTCTTCAAAAAGTAACTCTGGAATAAGAACTTGTAAATGCTTGATTTTATCATATTCATCAGATGATCGCTGCCTGTAGTCTGTAACATGAGGTAAATTACTGACAGTAGGATAATTATCCAGAGTATCCTCATACAATTGTTCATTCTGGATTTTAAATATTTCAACGCACAATTCCCCAAAGCATTCTCCGTAAAAATGGCCGAACACTAAATAGGAATTACCAGAGAAACCTGCTGGATTTCGGTCACAGGCGCTCACCAAAACTACGAAAAACGCTATTATAAATTGAATTGTTATCCTCATGGAAGTAATCTTCAAATGATTAATCATTGGCCGCATTGTTAATTATCAGTCTTTGTTGTTCAGAACTGCCACCGGGCAAGGAGACAAGCTGTGCCGCAATATATATTTCTCCATTTATCGTAATACCAGAATTATTCCGACTATCCCAGGCAATTTGATAGGTTTTATTTTCTCCAGACTCTAAAATTAAATCCCAGGTATGTGCTGTAAAGACTTTATCGTGCGCCCAATTCCATATTAGTCGGTCACCTTCATTGGCCACTGCATTTGTCGGTTCGGAGACGACGATGAAATCAAAAATCTGTCCTGAAGAAAAATGCAGAATCAGGGATTTATCACTAATATTTGTTACTATTAGCTTTAAATCCAACTTTTCACCGACCATTATTTCTTTCTTGTTCAATTCCAACACCAATTCCAGACCGTTTTCTTTGACTCTGGTTATCAGAAGAACCACGCCATCGACTATTCTTTTAAGATTGTCCGGAGCGCCAAAGTAGTCCGTCGTTACTGTCTGTGATGTATTGTCATGGGCAAAAGAAATGGCATAAACAAAAGCATCGGCTACTCGCGAGTCAAAATGCTGATAATCTAATTGAAAGTAACTATTATCAACAAACAAATTAACCAGGCTGTCCAATTCATTTGTTGCAAGCTGAACAACCCATTTAGCGCCTGGATGAAAGCTGTCTTCAAAAACCACGCGACCAAATTCATCAACCGCCAAACGCTGATTTACACCGGCAAAACCACCTGAGATTTCCACGAATAACAGGTTCTCGGCAACACTGCTTTTTTCAGAATCCAGGGACTCTTTATCTCCATTGAGGATGGAGGGAAAATCACAAGCCATAAAGATAAGCGTTAAAAATACTGACAATAAAGAAAATATAATTTTCATTCGAGCACCTTCTATTATTAGATTAAAGAACAATACTTACTCTGCTTTTATTTATTGCAACGCCTGTGCCAAACCCTTCAAACTTTAGTTAATCATTCTGTCAAAACTATTTGCTGTCACAAAATACCATTTCCGAGTGCTTTTATCGGGGAGCCAGTGCATGTAACAGTAGATTCCAGTTGTAATCCGTGTAAATTCCGTGATAATTAGTGCAGAGGTATGAGGTTAATTATTGATTTCCCTACGAAGGTATCAGTTTTTTGAAAATTGTGTCAGAAATCTGATACTAAAAACGATAATCGAAACCAAAACTGATGAGAGATTTGTTGTAGAAGCGGTTGCGGATAATAGATTCATTATTATAATAGGCAAAACGAACGAGCGCATTCAAGTTCGAATTTATATCTTTTGAAATATCAATGATGATAAAATTACTTTCATCTCGCTCAGTATCGATATCCAGTGGAAACATGGTTATTATATCTTCATCGTAGTTCTTCATTTGGTATGCTCCGTAACTGCGAAGCCAGACGCCTTTGGACACTGGTAATCCAAACACTAAAGTTACTTGATGCTTGTTGTATGCATAACCCTGACTGTTAGAATTATTCTGCTGAAAAGCATAATTGAGATTAATTAAAAAAGTTTTTGAATAATTTAATTGAAATAATAACTTATAATTATGGTCTTTCTGCTCTATTGCCAAATTTGCAAATTCTGACCTGTCATTAACCGGGCGATTGTAATTAACCTGCTTGCCAGAAAATTCAAACACACCGCCTAATCCTGAAAACACCTTTTTTGAAATAGACCACTTGATTTGGTTTTCAGAATAGTTAAATACAGAAAATGTCTGATAATTTAATCCAGCAAAATTAATAGCAATCTCATTCTTAATATTAAATAACGGCGGCAATTGCAGATATCCTTCAACCGAACCGGACACATAGTCTGTAATATCGTTCAAATAAATCTTCAGTCGTCCTGCGCTTCTGATTCCTAATACCATTTTTTGCATTTTGAGGCCAGTTGAAAGATCAAATTCGTTAATGAGCTTATTTTCAATCGCATTTTGAAAGTAGGTTTGAAGACCCCCGCGGTATGAAAATACTATTCGGGTTTTAGGACTGATTCGTACTGCTCGGGAGTTAAACAGAAATCTAACTGAAGAATCTTCAATTGATTTTATCGTATCAGAAGATGCCTCTCGGATATTGTTATCAAATTCGTAAGAAGCTTGCAGACGATTTCTTACGCGCCACTTTGATTTTTCCTGGGCAATTACATTCTCAAGGCTGAATAAGCCTGTTATAAAAAAAATAAATACTATCCAAAATCTTTGACGATTATTTTCCACCAGAAAAATCTATTGTTTTTTCATCTTTTTTGCAGCCTTATAAAATACTTCCGCTTGTTGAGCTAAGCTGTCTGCCTGGGCTTGCACACGCAGTTCTCTTTTATTAAAATCATCAATTACATCTTCCAGTTGCTCAATAGAGAGATTTGAAAAATCAAAATCCTTTTGCCCCACTAACAGATTCCTTTCGATACGTACATTAAGGTCTTGAACACCTCGATCAAAAAAATCCTCTGCACCCACAACATTTAATGCTTTTTCTTCCTGCAATTTACTCACATCGCCTAAGGCTTCTTCCTGCTGGTCAAAGAACGCAATATCCGTCACAAAGTCACTCATACGAGTTTGAATCTCCAGTTCCTTTTGTAGTTCTTTAGTCCGGTGACTTAATTGTCTTTGGAAACGCCGAAGTTTGTCTTCCTGATCTTTAAGCAAATCCGCTTTTTGTTCAACTTGTTTGGGTGAGTCGTCTGGTTCAATTTGAAGTTTTGTAATTATTATGTTTATAAGCTGCATAGAGCCTGTTTTTTGCTGTATCTGTTCTTTTTGTAAGCGCAGAGTATCAAGTTCTTTAATTAAGGTATCTCGCAACTCCTCTAATATTTTCTTATTTTCTAAAAGTTTTAAGTTTTTTTTAATCTTGGAGTCATAGAAACTAATCAATTTTTGACCGGTTTCTTTATACAATTTATATGCTGAATGGAGCTCAGAATCTATGGATTCCATCTGGTTGGAAATATCCTGCGAATTCTTCAACAGGCCTTCTAACTTTTGTTGTTGAAAATAATTCAGATTATCGTTGCTCTTTAATTTTTGTATTTCCCGTGAATAAGATTGTACTTGCTTCGACAGCTGTGCACGCTGAGAATCAAGCTGAGTAATATTTGATTCAATCCGGTTGAATTCCTTTTTCACCAACTCAAAAGAAGATTCCTGAGATATCACTTGACTTCCAGAAATGACTAAAACCAACCATACAGCTAAACCGAATAAAATATATTGTTTTTTAAAATTTAACATTTCTTTAGGTACTCTTTTTGTACAAATTTCAACTTCTTACACTTTTTCTTTGCTTATTTTACATTTGTACAATTTTCATGCCAGGTTAAATCAAACCATACTTTTCTAATTTATAATAAAGCGCACTGGTTTTGATACCTAGAATTTTTGCAGCTTCAGTTTTTATTCCACGAGCCCGGTCTAATGCTTTTTCAATAAGTTGTTTTTCAAGGGACTCAAGCGCCATATTCAAATCCAAATCACTCGTAGATTGCAGGTCGCCAACTGCTCGACTATCTGTAAATATCGGTAGATCGGCCAATTTAATATATCCTTCATCACAAAGCACCGCGGCTCTTTCCAACACATTTTCAAACTCGCGAATATTTCCAGGCCACTCGTAATCCTTCAATTTTTCGACCGCGTAATTGTCAATGGACAAATTTGCAACATTCAATTCATTGCTAATTTTGCTGATAAAATGCTCGGTTAAAATTGGTATATCTGCCATGCGCTCTCTCAAAGGTGGTAGATAAATAGGGATGATATGCAGCCGATAATAGAGGTCCTCTCGAAAATCACCTTTCTCGATTTCTTCCTGGAGATTTTTATTAGTCGCGGCAATAATTCGTACATCCACTGATAAAGTCTCTTCTCCGCCGACGCGTTCAAATTCTTTTTCCTGCAAAACCCGCAAGAGTTTTACCTGGGTCTGCAAAGGAATATCGCCAATTTCATCTAAGAAAATGCTGCCGTGCTGGGCTAATTCAAACCGACCTTTTTTTCGCTTTACGGCGCCGGTAAACGCGCCCTTCTCATGGCCAAAAAGCTCCGACTCCAGAACTCCCTCTGCCAAGGCTCCGCAGTTCACCCGAATGAAAGCCCGATTCCTGCGTGGACTGGCCTTATGAATGGCGCGTGCAATCAATTCTTTGCCGGTGCCGCTTTCACCGTAAATGATGACCGAAGAATCGCCTCTGGCCACTTTTTCGATAGTACGGTACACATTCTGCATCGCTGGCGACTGGCCCACGATTTCGCCAAAGTTGAACTGCACATCCACCTGGTCACGCAAATAAAGATTCTCTTCTGAAATCCGATCCATTTCCGCCCGCTCTTTGATACGCTCCAGAATTTTATTAACTTTGAGGCTCAATTCTTCTGGCGGAAACGGTTTGGTGATGAAATCCGCCGCACCCTTTTGCATGGCTTCCACCGCCAGCTCAATGGTTCCATACGCGGTGATAATTAGGACTTCGGTATCAGGAGATGTTGCTTTTAGTTTCTGCAGCAGAGCAATACCATCCATGCCAGGAAGTTTATAATCGGTTATCATAAAATCAAATTGAGTCTTAGCAAATTCCGATAATGCCTGCTCACCATCTGAGGTTTCCACAGTTAGATGACCCATCTTTTGGACCACCCGCGAAATGCCCTCGCGCATGGTGTCGTTATCTTCAACGATTAATATTTTAAATTTATTTGCGTCCACTGATTACCTGCATTTTTAATGGACCACAGATGACACGGATTACACAGATTTTCACGAATTTTCTAAATTATTATCCGTGCTTTTCTATCGAATCCAGAAAAATCCGTACACTTTTTTTCATTGTAAAAATACCAAATAGTTTTAAATTTATCAAGGATTTAAATTTGGGGGAAAATAGTGTAAGTTTGATTAAATCGTTTTTTATGTTTTATAAGATAATAGTTGTTCAGCCTATCATTCTGTAAGAATCTTTTTTATTGAGCGATAAGATGCTGTTTTTATATATAATTGCAAACTATATACTGAATCGCTAACAGGATTCCTTCTGAATGACAGATTGAGTATTAATCATAGAAAATCAGCCATAAGAAGCATATGGTCATTTTTTTACAATAGTCTTGTAATTATTTTGTCCAGAATTATTTTGCTAATGTAATTAATTGGAGCTGGTTATCATTCCGCTGCAAGTACAATCTCAAATACTGCTCCGTCACCTTCAACCACTCGAATCTCCCCGCCATTCTCTTCCACCAAACTCTTCACAATTGCCAGTCCCAAGCCGGTGCCATCTTTCCGATTCGTGAAAAACGGTTCAAAAATCTGTTTTTGAATTTCCCGCGGAATGCCTGGTCCGATGTCTTCAAAAATTAAATTTACGGCGTTGCTATTGGATGTAACTGTCAATTTAATCTTCCCAATTCCCGACATAGCCTCGACTGAATTTTTTATTAAATTCAAAAATATTTGTTTTAAATGTTGTGGATCGACCATGGCTTCCAGGTTTTTATTTTCCTCTTCGAATTCAATTTTGTAGCCATTCAGCTCATGTGCCATCAGCATTTGTGCTTCACTGAATATTTCTTTAACGCAGCACTTTTCTTTTTCAGGTATGTTTGGTCGGGCATAATCCAAAAAATCCTGCACAATCTTATTTAGATTTCTCACCTCTTTTAATATTGTCTCTGCGCTTTTTTTCTCTTTTTCATCTTTTAATTCACTGACCAAAAGCCCTGCAAACAATTCAATGCCGCCTAATGGATTTCTAATTTCATGGGCCACGCCGGCAAGCATGGCTTTCTGCCTGATATCCCGTTGCACAATGGCACGCCGCATTTCCTCCATGGTTTGCCCCAAAAAGCCAATTTCATCTTTGCCTTTTATTTGAACGGCGGTTTCATAATCGCCTCTGGCAATCTTTTGAGCAGCAACTTTCAGGCGGTTAATGGGAGTAGTCATCCTTTCTGAAAAGAAAAATCCAAGTATCACAGACCCAATCAAAACAGCCGCTCCTAAAATCAAAAGATCACGGCGAACGGTTTGAATGGCTTCAAGGGTTTGAGCACTGCCTTCCAGTCCAAGTCCTGCAATGACCTCACCATTTAAAACTACCGGTGAAAATCCCGTTTTGTACAAACGGCCATCGCTGCCTTCAAAAAGAGGGGAATTCGTGGTACTTCCAGCAAATAGATTAGTCAGTTCCTTTTGACTAAATTGCAAAAAAACATATTCTGAGCCAATTGGAGTCTCTGGTTTGGTATCAACGAGACTGCGGAGATCCTTGGTAAAAAGATAAATACGCCGAACATCGGTTGCACTTTTTACTGATTGCAGTTGGGATTTTAAATTTTTATAGGTACGTGTATCTTCATCGCCAGGCAAAAGGTTTTGGAGGAGCTCCCCATCAATTTGCAGAGTCACTACTTTAGCCAATCTTTCCAGCTTTTCAGCAAGCTCTTTTTCTAAAGTCTGTCGTAATTGCCAATCGAGATAAATACCACCGGCTAAAAAGATGATGACTATTTGCAAAATAAAAAGAAATATCAGGCGGGAACGAATTGAAAAAGTGCACATGTCTTACTTATTCAAAATTTCCTCATAAAATGCCTCGTACTGTGGAATTATTCGCCGACTGTCGAAACACTTAATTGCACGTTCTCTTGCTTGTTTCCGAAAAATTATGTGCTTTTGTTCATCGGTTAAAATTTCAAGTGACTTTTGCGCCATTTCAGCAATTTCACCTACAGGCAGTAGAAAACCTGTCTCGCCATCAGCCACTACTTCTGGCAATCCACCGGTTGCAGCCCCAACTACCGGCACTCCGCACGAATGAGCTTCCAATGCCACCAATCCAAAACTCTCTTGTTCGGTAGGTAAAATAAACAAATCTGCACAATTTAACAAATTCTCGATATAATCCTGTTCTCCCAGAAAAAACACGTCATCTGTAAGTTTGAGTTCTTTGGTCAATTGCTGAACAAACAAGCGTTCGGGGCCTTCACCAACTAACAACAATTTTGCTGGTATTTGCTCCCGAACCCGGGCAAATATTCGCACAACATCACTGGGTCGTTTTACTGGTCGAAAATTGGAAGCATGCATGAGAATCTTTTCACCGTTGGGGGCGTAACATTCTCTTTGGCATTTCTGTAATGTTTGACTGCAGCGATCGGTATCGATAAAATTGTAGATAACGCGTATTTCTCTTTGAATATCAAATTCATCGATAGTACGCTTTTGCAGGAACCTGGAAACAGCAGTAACTCCATCTGACTCTTCAATACCAAACTTGATAACACGGTGAAAGGATTTATCTGCGCCCACCAGGGTAATATCGGTGCCGTGTAAGGTGGTAATGACTTTCAATTTGTCTGATCGAAGAATTTTCTTAGCCAAATAAGCGCTGGCAGCGTGCGGTACCGCATAATGGGCGTGAATCAAATCCAGCTTATATTCTTCGGCAATATCGGCTAATTTTGTTGCCAGGCCCAGAGCATAAGGTGGAAATTTAAACAGAGGGTATGAAGCCACTTCCACTTCATGAATAAAGACTCTCTGGCTAAAAGAGCGTAATCGAAAAGGCGTGGCATAGCTGATAATATGAATTTCATGACCGCGTTCCGCTAAACCCAGCGCCAGCTCAGACGCAACAACTCCACTACCACCATGTGTGGGATAACATACAATAGCAATTTTCATTTTTAACAACCTGTTTATATTTAAAATTGATAATTGAATTTCACAACCGCTTACTTTTTCCCAACTTTCTTATTTTTTGTCATTCCCGTATTTTTAAGCGGGAATGCAGGCTTCACGCACATGGATTCCCGATTTATCCCGACATTCAATATTGTTATGCATAAAGTAAAATCGGGATAGGATGATATTTTGCATTAGCTTAATTTACATTTTATTGAAATCCAGTCAGATACTCTGGACCAAAGAATTCAACCGGATCATTCAATCGCATGGGCTCTCTGACTAAA